>JAGAYS010000056.1 GCA_017940385.1 Ruminobacter sp.
GTTGGATGAATCTGTCTATTACCGTCGGTATGCCCAGCGGACGCTTATCTCCATTGTCTTTCGGAATATATACCCGCTTGATTGGTTTTGGTCTGTATGTACCGTTTCTTACCGATTCTGAGATTTGGTACGGGTGACTCTGGATGTATTCGGTAATCTCCCCCGTCTTCATCCCGTCTACTCCGGCTCCGCCCCTATTGGCGATTACCCGCCCAATGGCTTCAGCCATCGTCCCGTGACTGAGTATTCTCTCTAAAGTTATCGGTTCGAATTCGTTCTTGCTAATCATATGTTTATATCGCCAGTCCCTCATCGCACTCCCCTCAGGGTACCCTTGTGCACTCCACTACTATTCCCTTCGGTCGGCCTTCGCTTCTGTCTTATACCTTATTTTCAGTGCTTGGGTTTGCGTTCCTCCTACTTTCACAATTGTTTTGTTCGGCCCTTCACGCATACTCATCGCTAGTATGGCCTCTGCTGACTTCCTACTATTAGTTGTTACTACCTCTCGGCTAGTAGGACCTCCTCGGGTAAGTACACTCTCTTTCGCTTCATCACTGCCATCTTTACGTTTATGACTCCGTCTAGCTATTGGACTTCATGTTATTTTGCACACTCATCCGCCATACCCGCCTGAGATGATTTCTGTTCGTCAGTTCGAAGTTTTACTATCGCTTCTTTCAGCTGCCACATTACTGTGACCACCTTGCGATTCGCTAACCCTTGCCACTAGATGCTGGGTTCGGGACTTTCACCCTATAGAAAGTGCACATGCCGAGCACACAAAAAAACGGGGAGATTACTGTAAAACTCCCCGTAATTCATCTCATTCAGTCATGTCTGACCTATAACCGACCTGCGGAGGGCTCCTCTTGCCCCCTGCTTTCAGTCTCAGGCCTTTGGAGCTGATTTCTGCTCTTCCTCAGAAGCAGATGCCTTACCGTCCTCGTGACCGTGAAGCTCTCTGAGGGTATCCTCGATATTCTTCATTACCTTGCTCTGGGTTGAACGCAGAATCATACGGTTTGACTGATCGTACGTAAAGTAACTCCAGATCCAGTCCATAAACACGAAGAACTTATTCTTTACCCCGAGGATTGATACCAGATGTACGGCCATCCACAGAATCCAGGCTATAAATCCTCCGAATTTGCATCCCGCAATTTCGGCAACGGCTTTGTTCTTACCGATGGTAGCCATACATCCCAGATCCTTATAGGTAAAGTCGGTAAGAGGCTGTCCCTTTTCCATCGCCATTATGTTTTTAGCGAGAAGAGTCCCCTGCTGAATTGACGGCTGTGCCATCTGCGGATGTCCGTTAGGATATTTCGGATCCCCTTCCATAATGGCCACGTCGCCTATCGCAAATATATTTTCAAAACCCTTAACCTTATTGTGATTGTCGACAATAATGCGACGGCCGCGGCCAAGAACACTGTCAGGGAGGCCGTTAACACTGTTAGCCGTAACACCGCCCACCCAGATAAGGTTTCTGGTACCGATGGAGCTGCCGTCATTCATTCTGACGCTGTTGTCGGTATAATCGGTAACAAAGGTATTGAGTTTAACCTCAACGTTCATCTTCTTCAGGAAGTTAAGTGCTTTTTCTGATGACTCCTCTGACATGCCGGCAAGAAGTCTCTTACCGCCTTCAATAAGATGAATATGAACCCTTGAGGTGTCCATGTCGGGATAATCCTTAGGCAGAACATAGCGTCTCATTTCCGCAATTGCACCGGCAATTTCCACGCCTGACGGACCGCCGCCTACAATTACTATGTTAAGGAATTCGTCGCGTTCCTGTTCACTTGAGCAGGTAACCGACCTTTCAAAGCTTGCAAGAAGCGTGTTTCTGAGCCCCATGGCTTCAGGAACAGTCTTCATGGGTATGGCCCACTCCTCAACGTTGCCGTTGTTAAAGAAATTGGTTTTGGTGCCGTTAGCCAGAATAAGGTAGTCGTAATCTATCTTACCTATTGAGGTCTGAATATAATTGTGTTCAGGATAAATGCATGTCAGCTCAGCCATGCGGAAATAATAATCCTTTCTGTCCTCAAAGAGCTTACGGAACGGGAATGATATGGAGCTTGGATTCAGACCGGCAGTGGCGATCTGGTAGATAAGAGGCGGGAACTGGTGATAATTGTTCTTGTCCACGAGAATCACCTGAAAATTGGACTTTCTGAGTCCCTGCGCCACTCTGAGGCCGCCGAAGCCGCCTCCGATTATAACCACTCTTTTTTTATCATTACGTTCTATGTTAAAACTCATACAAACCTCAAATACAAATCTCTAAAATCCATTATTACCGGTATGGACGTTTCTGTTATCTTTTATGTTCTGCTCTTTTCCGTGCTGAGATCCCAAAACCGACGGAGCAACAAAATAATGCGTCAGGAAAGAAAACGGACACGACTGAGCTTTATAATTATTATTTAACACGCCACTGATTATCCTTCAGCGGAGGTGCGGATACCGCACATCTCAGCCATGGCAGGACAGCCGTGAAATCAGGCGGTCAGAAAGTGTATGCAAGCCCGCAAACACCTTCTGAGGAAAGCTTTTCATGAATTATATCATGTATTCAGAAAGCATAATGACACACAGCGCAGGAAAGCTGTACATAAATAAACCAAACGGAAAAAAGTATTCCGGCCCCCGACTTCCGGATGATTAGCGACAAAAAAGAAATCTCCGGTTTTCTGAACAAACCGGAGATTTCAGGATAATTTCTTAAGTAATCAGACTAGCCTACAAGGAATACGGCATAGACTACGATGGATACCACGAAAAGACCGCAGACACCGTAGGTAATGTACTCGGAGTAATTCTGCTTGGACTTCTGCCCCTGTGCCAGAATGTTGAATACGTTACGAACAACCAGAAGTCTGGCGGCACAACCTACGCCGATGCAGATACCCATAGTCATTATGAAAAGAGCAAGCCAGAATACGTACTTTTCAAAGCCTTCAAACATCGGAAGCAGTGTAAGCAGTGCTATGAAAAGACCGGCAATAACCGGAATAATGCCAGCCTTCATCTGCTTCTGAATTTCATTGATGTAGTCGATGAAGAAAAAGCCTTCGCCCTTGATAAGGGCATTCTTCACTGATCTGTGAACCTGTGAGGTTATGTAGAAGGCATAGCCGAAAGCCGCAGCTCCGAGAACGCACAGCAGGAATCTGGCCGCATCCTCGACAAGCACGCACAGGAGAAGACACGCAATGGCACCAAATGCAGCCGCCGCAAAAGAAATAATCTTCTTGTCGGCAACACCGGCATTGTATTCGAAAGTACCGCTGATTTCCGCTTCATCAGCATCATCATATTCTGAAGTCTGATCCTGCTCTGATTCAGCCGGAGCAACCGCGGTCGCCGCAGGTTCGGACGGAGCAGTTTCCTTTGCTTCGGAAGCCGCGGAAACAGGTTCAGATACGTTTTCCCCTGCCAGATCCACGACTTCGGCGGAAGCCGGTTCAGATTCCTGAGATGATGTATCACCTGCATTGTCCATAGCCTTCTGTATCATTGCCGCAATACCTGACGCAGGTGCAGCACCGGACTGTGATACAGGCTTTGGCTGAGGCTGAGAAACAGCAGGTTTTGTTTCCTCGGTTAAATCAAGGGAATCATCAGCTGATGCGTTCACTGAAAGATCCAGAGAATCATCGGTTGACGCGGATGATGAGAAATCAAGTGAATCATCGGTTGATGCGGATGATGAGAAATCCAGGGAATCATCGGTTGATGAGGATACGGAAAGATCTATCTCGCCTTCTGATGACAGATCCAGTTCTCCGCCTGCAGAAAGGTCAAATTCACCGCTACCTGAATCAGTAAGGTCAATACTTCCTTCGGAGACATCATCCTTGACTGATGATACCGGTGAAGAAGATGAAGGGGCTGCTGTAGCGGCAGCGATGACGGATTCATTATCGGAAGCTGACTCCGGCTTCTTTTCCGGAATTTCAGACTTGTCAATTACGATGTGGGCTACGTCCTCATCCTTTATCTTGGCATCGAAGACCACGCTGTTATTGGCATCGGTGCTCTTGCCCTTGTTTGTACTGCTGTAGAAACCGCCTGATGAATTCTGATTATCGGCAGCCGGCTTGTTCTTTGAAAAATGAAGCTTGCTGGCAATACTGTTGTCTTTGGAAATTCTCGCGCCGCATTTCTCACAGAACACAACATCATCATCCAACTCGGCGTTACATACCTGACATCTCATATATCTTCTTTCCCCATAACGGACAGATAAAAATCCGACCGTACATTAGACCTGTTATTTCTCAATAATGTAATATTATATCTGTATCATCCCGTACCAGATATGCCGACAGTCCAATACAACCTCCGAGGACCGACGGCCAAGCCATTAAACAACAAAGACGGCTTATATATTTATTTTAAGTACCGGAACGTTTTTGTACCAGTATTTATAATTTTATAATGGTTAATTATGAATACAGCTAACATATTTAGCAACACGAATAACCATTATTAGCAAAAATCTCACACGATTTAACATCTATGGCTTACAAAAAATCGTCAAAACGTACATTTTTTCTTCGAACGCATCAGCTCAAATCCGCATGCACGGCACTTTTTCACACATGAACATACTTTTTTATCAGTTTTGTTGTTTATCGTATGCTTTTCCCGTATATTCAAGCCGTTCTACAGTTCTTTCCACAGCATTCATCCTGCCACCGGTATTAAGTATGTTACCGTCACCGGTCAGCCCCTCAACGGACATTCTGCCGACGTCGGCAATTCCGGTGTCTTCAACGTACCTGAGCCATTCCGAAAGGTCAATGCCGGAGAAATCGAGTTCTGACATCATTGACAGCGGCATGCCGGAGCAGATCCCTTCCGAACCGTTACCGGAACCTGTCGGAACCTGCTCCATAATGATTCTTGCAAGAGGAGAACTGAAGCAGCAGTAATGCTCATCATGAAGCACGCATTTACCGAGAACCTTTTCCCTGCAGCTTCTGCCCGTATGCACGCATGAATCAAGCTTCAGCTTTACGGAAGTCTCAATCTCACCCGGACGGCATGAGGTGGCAATCTCCTCAAGGGTTTTATACGTCTGATAGGCAACGTATGCAGCCATCACCCCCTGCATGGTGCCTGCTATCGCGGGATTCATTTCCACCATGCTGATGCCCTCAGCACTGACCGTCTCAGTAAACAGTGCCTCCCTAGCCGCCTCTCCCATTGTCTGTTCCACAAGTTCCGCAAGCTTTGCCGTCAGTGCCTGCATGAATTCACGCGTTGCCTGCTCCGAGGCAGTGTCCATTACACTGCCTAAAATACTGTCGGCAGTTCCTGATACCAGTCCCTGTGAATTTCCCAGAAGTCCGTAATTTTCCCAGGAGCCGGGAGAGGACACGACATTTTCAAGCGATGCCCTTGCGGTATTCAGCGCCACCATGTATGAGGTAAGGCGGATATAGGTTCCGACATCGGACGTATTCGGTGCATGACAGCAGTCCATCCTTCCGAAATACCCCTTTCTGCAGGAATTTTCGGTACCCCTGAATATTCTGCAGGAACGTCCTGAATCCGAATCTCCGGTGCACGAAATGTCATTCTGCATGTACTGGAGGGCCTGAAGAGCCACCACTGCATCCTGAAGTCCGGTTCCGACGCTGAGAGACTCAGTCTCCGCATAAGCCTCAGGAAGTTCCGTTCCGAGATCCTGCAGTATCCCCGATGCTTCAGTGCCATCCGAAAAGGTTCCTGCTGAAACGGCGTTTCCAAGGTCTGCGGAAAAATAACCGTGAAGCCGTTCCGGCTTCCGGGGTGGTAAAACCCCGTTGTTTTCAGCCTCATCACCGTCCGCTGCAGAAGACGGAACCTCATTTCCGTGAACGTCAGAGGAGTCAGCAGACTCGGCCCATACGTCTAGCTTCATGCATAAAGGGGCCCAATTATCCCGTTCGCCATCAGTGAACAGGTCATACAGTGACGTCCCCGCGGCAAAGGACTGTTTCTCAAAGTAGTCCGGACAGATCATTACGGCATTTTTTCTGATGCAGAAGCCGTCGTTCACGGAAGAAGGGCCATCCGACGCAAACCTCTGAAGACATTCCGTACGCAGAACCATGCCGGAATCCGCATGCAGAGTCTTCAGACATTCCTTATTCATCCAGCTGTCCTTTTCAATAAGCTTTCTGCCGTAATAGAGGATCCTGAAATTCATATATCCTTCTCCAGCTCCGGTTACCGATACCATCTGTTTCAGTTTCAGGGTAAAACCGCTACGCCCGTCGTCATCTTCACCGGCCTGACTGTTCCCCTTCATTTCCAAAATAAGGGGCCACAGGTCCTTTTCCTTTCTCTCTGTCCTGCTTTTTCCGAGTTCACATCGTCCGGGAGTTTCCGGCGGAAATTCTTTTCCCGGAAGATTCAGCACCTTACGCCACGGGGAACCGTCAACGCTTATAAGAAGGCGGATATGGTCATCATAGTATACGGTATCCAGAATAAGGGCTTTAACGGCTTCAGGCTTCTCCACATCAAGACTAATCTCATTCTCAAACACCGTACAGTTTCCGACAAGCGAATTGTCCTTCCTGTTACCCAGCCAGAACTCTGTACAGCCTGTAGCCGTACCGTTATCTTCGGACGTCCTCCCGTCCGCCATGCATTCAGAAAAATCAATGCCGTCACCAAAGTCTATGGGTCTTACCGCCCTGAAATCGTGGACAAGGAGACAGTGTCCGGACATTTCCTTTTCAGGTAAAACCAAAGCGGCATCATAATCATGAGATCCGTCATCATTGCGGAAGTCTGAGGAAGAATATTCCGTATCCGGACATCTTATGCGTCCCACTGATGGCGAAGCAAGGATTTCCGCAAGGGTGCAGCTGCTTACGTCCGTGTTATTCTGATTTTCCTCCGAATCAGCCGGAACGGCGTTTCTGCCAGCGCTTAGCGCAACCCCGGCACTTAACACGGCATCCGAAACACCGGCGTTTATGACGCCGTCCGTTGACAGGTTCCTTTTCTGAGACAGCTCCGTCATAATTTCATTCGAATACCGGTTCTCAAAAACAGTCCTTACGGAATCCTCGCGCAGTCCTCGGGCAAAATCCGCATGGGAACCTCCGATATTCTCCTCCGCATGCACGGAAGACGTCATCATAACGTGCAGCACGGGAATCATAAGAATGGACTGAAACAAAGCGGCAGTCAGGGCAACGCCTTTTGAAAGGATGACAGAAAATGCGTCAATGACGCAACCCGACGGAACCGCCTCGCTGATGCGACTCCGCATAACCTTCATGAATATGTCCGAAACGGCAGCAGGTAAAAGCATGACCACGACATTCCCCTAAATCTGGTGATACATTCTGCACCGCATTCTCTTACTTAAGGAATAACACCGGTTACGTCTAAGCCTTAAATAACCGTTTCAGACCTGCAACGTGATCCTTTTATCTTAAAAAACTGTATGTTTTTACTTTTTGGAATATAAAATGTTAATTGTATTAAATCCGTTCTCTTTTATGTGACTCTCGTGGAATATATAAGATAAAAATTCCTTTGGTTAATTTTTAGCAGCATATATCTCACTTTTTCCAGGATCTTTTAATTACAATATAAATTACCCTCTCTTACAGAGGAAAAGAACAGCACCGGCATCGGACATTCTCCTCTTTCTGACACCGAGCGTTTTCCTCCTTTAAGCTCGTGTAATCGATGTCGGTGCATTTTCCCTTCATGTAACCTGTTTTTGCTGGTTCATTTGAACCAGCTTTATTTATTTTGGGAGCCTTTTTTTCTTTAGGTCCTCCTTGCCGTATTTTCGGCATGCATACCCCAAAAAAAGCACCTCGCAAAACCTTTTATTTCAAGGGCTTTCAGCCGCTCCCTATTTCTCCCTTGATAGTAAAACTACGGTCTCAACAAGCAAGGAGAAAATGCTATAAATCCACAGAATACCGCCCTCAAAGGTACATAAACAGATCTAATGTTTTTTCTCCCCCATAACGTATTCGTGAACTTATCAAGTGTAATTGTTTTCAGTTGCTTTTAGGGCTTTTTCACTTCTTACATCGAGACTATATCAAACTATGCAAGTTTTCAAAATGCCAATACAGTGTAAATGGCAGGCCTTTCATTATCAATCGGCAATTTTGACTGCGAATCGGCAACATTATTTATACCGAACTTTGAGTGAAATGCCTATGCCCCGTTACTGTCGTTATTAAAAATAAGGGAATGGTTGTCAAACCTTCAATAATCAGTGCACGGTAAATGGTTAGTCTTTTATCTATCAAAAAGATCAGTCAATTACAACACCGAGTAAATTTCCAAGAATTACTATGATACTTGCATATTCAATTGTTTGAGCATAGGCAAACTTCTTTTGATATTTAATCCACATTTCCTGTAATTCACTACTATTAGCAATACGTTCCAATAATGATTTTTTGTCTGAAATAATCTCAGTACTACCACGATGTTCAGATGTTGCAGCCAAAGCCTCAATAAAAATTTCTCTACTAAATTGCTTAGTAGTTACCAGAATATATACGTCATAAAAATCTCTTGGCCTGGTATTAAATACTCCCCGACTCAAAATCGTTTCAACCTTTTCTGCTAGAACTGTTTCTATATTGTATGCTAAAAGTTCTATTGTTTGATCTTCATCGAACATTCTACAGAATTCGAAGGTTACGGCTCCGGGGGTAATAACGTCCCCAGTAGAAACATCAATTGATAAAGGAGTTGTTATTGAATCGTACAGTGCATTAAGTCTTACACGATAACCTCCATAACGATCATCCTTTCTTATAGGTTCAATTGAGATCAGGCAAAACCGCATTTCATCATTGAGATCAATGGCACCAATAGATTCTATGGCATTTCGTAACTTTTCTTCTCTTAATGCCATATTTCTTATTGTGGCATCAAGGTCCATGGTGGCACGGGTATCCAATCCCACCATCGCGGCTATAAGCATTCCGCCCTTAATTACAAATTTATTTTTATACTCGGATTGCGACAGTCTTGCAAGAAATCGTTCAAACATATAATTTTGAAGAACAACCTGAGCGGCAATTTTATTATTCTTCGCATAATTCTTTATTTTTGCCTTTAAGCTCATTGCTTTCGAACTCATAAAAGCACCTCCATATACTTTTTTAGTTCTGACTTGACGTTTAGCAGCTTCGAGTACTCATCAAGTTTGTTCAGATTTTTTTTACTGTAATTTGCATAATTCTTAATTGCAGAAATGACCGTTTCCTCATCACAGCGATTCCTTGTTCTTAAAAAATCACATACAGTTCTTTCCGGGTCATAACATCTCAGGGTATTCCCAAAAGTATTGGTTCTTTCAATTGCTCCCAATAAATGTAACTCTGGTTTTATATAAAAATAAATGCACTCATCTTTTATTGATGTAGGAATGCTTTTATTACTTGGTAATGTTATGCAATGAGAAAATGGTGTCCGATCCGACAGTCCATTCAGAAATAGAGCAGTACTGTGTGAAAAAATAATATGCGGAGACCTTAACATTAAGGTATACATATCATCGTGTACATTATTTGGTAATATGTATGTTCCTTGTCTAACTCTTTCTAACAGCCCATTCTTAACATACTTAAGAAGTACCTGTTTTGAAAAACCAAGAGAAATAACATCGGCTGTAGTGATTAGATTGCCATTATCCATAATAAAGTTCATGATAACCGGATTTATGCCTGCCATCGTCACCTCCTTCAAAAGAATAATGGTTGACTTTCGTTTGATACTATATTTAAATTTCAAACAAAAGTCAACCAAAAACAGCCGGAGCTATGTCCGACTGTCATTATCTTACGCTGCAACTTCAACTTCTATCCCGGATTTGAACAGCACCTTGAAGTGATCATCATAAACCGTGATGGTCTCGATGAGCCTTCGTACCAGTGAATCATCATATTCATGAACCTCCGCGCTCTGCCCGTCCAGGAACTTGTGCAATTCAGCAATTTTCTCTTTCAATCCTTCCTTGTTGGCATCATCAAGTTGCAACTTATAGCGTTCCTCCCTCAGCTTTATGATCTCATCCCCAAGTTCATCGCAGTTCTGTCTAGTTTTGGAACGTTTAATGATTTCCGCCTCCATGACCGCAATTTTCTCATCAATTGCCTCAATCTCCGGAGAATTGCTGTTCATGAGCGCCTTCTCAACATTCGCCTTAAGCTGCGGGATGAAATTATCCTGTTTAGCATAAACCTCATTGACGGCCTTCAGCACCACAGCATGAAGTTCAGCCTCGTTCAGAGTTCTGGCAGGACAGTCTATTGCGGATCTCTTTTTGCGAAGTCGGGAGATGCAGCGCCATACAAACTTTTTCCCGTTGGGATGAGTCCACTGGGTTCTCTGAAAAACTTCACCGCAGTGAGCACAGAACACGGTATTTGAAAGAGCATATCTGCTGCTGAACAGTCTGCATCTGCCAACGTTGGTTTCAAGGCTTGCCCGTCTTGCCATTTCCTCCTGAACCCGCAAAAACAGATCTTTCGGTATTATCGCCTCATGGTCATCCTCTACATAATACTGCGGTGCAAGACCTTTATTCGCCACCCGCTTTTTGGTAAGGAAATCTGTAGTGACGGTCTTCTGAAGGAGAGCATCACCCATGTATTTTTCGTTTCTGAGTATTTTTCTGAGCGTTGTTGCAAGCCAGTGCTTACTGTCCACTGCTGTTTTGATGCCGTCAGCAGTTAAGCCCTTACCAATACTCCAGTAACTTCCCCTTCCAAATATTCCCGGAAGATGCGTTTCACCACTTCGGCTTCTGCCTTGTTGATGATGAGTTTGCCGTTCTCATCCTTGTCGTAGCCTAAAAAGCGGTTGGTGCAAACCTGCACCTTGCCCTACTGGTAACGATACTGAAGACCGAGGCGGACGTTCTGCGAAAGGCTCTCACTTTCCTGCTGAGCAAGAGATGCCATGATGGTCAGCATCACCTCGCCTTTGGCATCAAGGGTGTTGATGGATTCCTTCTCGAAGAATACGGCTATGTTTTTCTCCTTGAGCTGTCTTATGTATTTAAGGCAGTCCAGGGTATTTCGGGCAAAACGGCTGAGAGACTTGGTTAAAACCACATCAATTAACCCCGCCTCACAGTCCTGAATCATCTGCATCAACGTAGTACGCTTTTCCTTTTTTCTCCCGGTAATACCCTCGTCGTAATAAAGTCCCGCAAACTCCCATTCGGGATTTGAGACTATATATTCCTCATAATGAGCCTTCTGATTTTCAAGGCTTACAAGCTGTTCTTCACTTCCCGTTGATACACGGCAATATGCCGCTACTCTCTTCCGGTTCAGCATTTTCTTAATTGCTGACGGCTCTATTTTGATTATCTTTTTCATTGTCTCGTTTCCTCAGTTTTCGGTAACATATTTGCTCTGTGTGACAGGTATAGCAACTCAATAATCAAATGACTGCCGATAAGTATGTCGGGAACGAGAGTTTGTTCTCTGCCATAATGAGACGGTACTCGTTAAGGCTGATAGCGCCTGCTTTCAGCAAAACTCTTATTAACAGTTCTGCCCTTATGAACAGGTATTCAATCTGAAACTGTTCCGGTGTAAGAGGTTCAACCTCTGATCTGAACAACCATGATGCCTCATCCCATTCAATGATTCTTTCCATATACTCACCTCCTCTGCTATACCTTTGCTCTGTATGCCTGATATAGCAACCGATATCAGAGTATTGCGGAAAGAAAGGTTGGGAATGAAGATGTATTTTCAGCCATGATCCTCCGGTACTCATCATCAGTAATCAGACCAAGACTGAGCATCATTCCGGTGATCTGCTTCGCTCTCGTGAATTTGAATTCATTTCGGAGATCCTCTGCCGTGGCTCTTCTAAGGGTTTTAACGTCAACTTTTAAGTCTGAGGTCAGTACGGTTACCTGCATTTCATATCTCCTTGGTGCAAAACATCTGTTCCTACTCTCTATGTTCAGCAGGAGCCGTTTCTGACAAAAATAATTTCAGAAACTTCTTTTCGCTTTTCTGCTCCCAGAAAATGCTCGGTTTTACATAAGGATTTATTTCTAAGGGGGTAGAATTCCCAAAGCAGGCTATTCTGGTCGCCAAACTTCCCGAATAAAAACATTGGCTCTGACCAACTAATGCCCCAAAGCATATGTTTTTTACAAAAAAATTTATTCTTCCTTCTGTGCCGAGAAACAGAGGAGTTTTACAGAGAAATTGAAAGGTTGAGATGACTGGAAGATCTATGATGACAGAAAGGAATTTAGAGAATTTTTCTAAGTGCTTGATTGATTTACGATCAAAAAGGCTTTTTTTAACTGTCGATTGCTGATTTCCTGTACTATTTCAGCAGGTATGGATATCATTGCTTTAATGGATACAACACGGGATTTAAAAATGGGATTAGTTGTACTAATTATTGAATTAATTGCTTCCCTAGTTTTTTTTATATTGCTGTCAGTCTTTGTCGGACCTCAGGCTATTTATTTTTCTTCCATGGGATCTAGAAACGGATCTGAAAGGAAACCTTTTTTTAACTGTCGATTGCTGATTTCCTGTATTATTTCAGCAGGTGTGGATTTCATTGCTTTACTGTTATCTGACTTTATTTCCTATAAGTATATACCGCTGAAACTTTTAGCCGAAAACAGAATCAAAGGATTACTCAGTATAGATATGCTGTTATTTGAGATTGTTTCTGTAATGGTGGCAATCAGCCTGTTTTTTTATGCAGTATCGTACCTGATAAGCTATATTTCTGAGAAAAGTGAAGGAAACAACGAAATAGACAGAATTGAGCATGAACAGCATCGGCCTGAAGGAAAATGAAAAACGACTGAGTAAACTGATCCCGTTTTTTGGGTAGTTCACACGCTATATTTACTGCTAAAATATTAATAATTAAATTAAATTCAATAATTTTTTTAAAGAGAATTCATATGATGTCGCATAGTTTTCAAAAGGAATCAGATGAATTATCTGTTTCTTGTGACAAATTACATTCAAAACTTACATTAATGGCATTTTTTCAATCCGTAACGTTAATAATTCTGACTATTTGGTTGACAGGTATGTATGTAAAATTCAGTCATTCGAATTATTAGTATGAACCCCGTTATTGATCACTTGATTGATAACGGGGTTCATACTATTACCAAATACCGGTGCATTTTTCTTAATCAGTTATGAGAGGCAGGAGAAAAGCCCTGTATTCTCAATGTGTTATGCAGTTTCTAATGTTCGGCCAAAACGTTATACGTTCAGCCCCATTACATAGGCTGTTTTAAGAACATCCTTGCCGATTACGTCGCCCTTATGCCAGTTTCCACCGCCGTACAGCTTTCCCCTGACCAAAGCATTCTCGATGCAGTCAGTAAAACCGTACAGTGCCTGCATGGTGCTTTCAATGGAAGCGTCGCTGTCTGCAGCCGCAACGATGAAGTAGAAGTCTCGGCCGGAAAGTTCATTGTAAACGGGCATCAGACGGTCTATGAAGGTTTTCATCTGACCGCACATGCTGTAAAAATATACGGGGGTTGAAAAGACAACAACGTCCGCATCAACAAGCTTGTCGATAAGGCGTTCCATGTCATCCTTTATGACACAGTGGCGTGTCGATGAACAGACACCGCAGCCGCGGCAGAATTCAATGTGAAAATCACGAAGATAAATCTTCTCAGTGCGGTGCATGGCATCACGCGCACCCTTAAGAAAGCTGTCAACCATCATGTCGGTATTGCCGTTTACTCTGGGACTGCTTACTATTGCCAGAACCTTTTTTCCCATGACAACCTCCATCAGTAATCTGCATAATTCTCCGGAACGGACACCGGAATACATTCCTGAAAAATGTCCGGTAGCGGACAGATGCATGATTTTAGTTTACGTCAGCCTGTTTATGCTATTTCCGTAAAAGACGCAATATTTCTTCTTATCCAGTCATATACTTCGTCATTAAAACATACAAAGTATATCTCCATTTTGCAGTCATCATTGGCTGATAACCACTCAAACACCGTTTCAACGGCAATTCTTGAAGCCCTGTCAATCGGATACCCGTAGACACCGCATGAAATTGCACTGAAGGCAACTGATTTCAGGCCGTGCTCCCGTGCAAGATCAAGCGAATTGCGGTAGCAGGATGCAAGCCTGACGGGATCGGACGGTCTGTCATGATAAACAGGACCCACGGTATGTATCACGTATTTTGCGGGAAGATTATAACCCTTTGTAATCCTGGCTTCACCTGTCTCACACCCGCCGAGAGTCCGGCATTCCTCAAGCAGCTTCGGACCTGCCGCACGATGAATGGCCCCGTCCACGCCTCCTCCGCCAAGCAGAGTCCTGTTAGCGGCGTTGACAATCGCATCAACCTCAAGGGTGGTTATGTCAGCCTTAATCACTTTTATTCTGTCAGAAATCATGTTCTTTTCGTCCGTATGAAAATCCTGTCTAATGCAGTAAAAACAAGGAGCTCCAATTTAAATTTTACTATCTGAAGTCCTTCACTTCCTTTTCATCATCGCATTTTTTTGATATTGTTTGGAATTCTGAGGTAATTCTCCTGAAGCACGGGCAGTTCGCATCATGGTCACAGATAATACCTGCCGCCTGAAGATATGCATAGACCGTTACCGGCCCGGCATACCTGAAGCCTCTTTTCTTGAGATCCGCGCTTATTCTGGCGGAAAGTCCGTTGGAGGCCGGAATGAGCCCGCTCTGATGACCTTCGTAAAGAATGACGGCATCAGTGCCGGCATGGCTTCTTATGTAGTTGCGAAAACTGCCGAATTCATCAGTAATGCCGATAAAGATTACGGCATTACTGATAACGGCCTCAATCTTACGGCGGGATCTTATCATTCCCGCAGTATTCATGATGCGTTCAACATCATCCTCACCAAAGCCCGCAACTTTCCGAAAATCAAAATCGGCAAAGCATTTTCTGATAATGTCTCTTTTGCGGATGATAATGTTCCAGCTGAGACCGCACTGCAGCGCCTCCAGCATCAGACATTCAAAATGACGCGTGTCGTCACTGATCGGGATACCCCACTCAGAGTCATGATATTTCAGATTCTCATCTGAGGAATCCTTCCAACTGCAGTATGACATGCACACCTTCCGTAGGTTATATCGTGAAAGCAGCTCCTGTGCGGAAAACTCATGGCTCTGCACGGGAGAATATGTGGTTCATCTTAGCAAAAACGCCGGGGTAAAGTAAACATGAACGGGCCTTCTCCGGCATTGAGGTTCCAAATCGCAAATTCTGGCGGATGACACACCGCTCCATGCCCTGAAAAAATTAAAGCCTCCTTTCCGGAAGAAAGGAGGCTTTATTCATTACACGGATAAGGAACGCTATAACCGTCTCTTACCCAAACATCCGATTACAGAAGAACACGTGCCTTCAGTGTACCTTCAATGTTCTTCAGATCGTGAAGAACATCCTCAGGCTTGTCGCTGTGGATTTCCATTACGACATAACCGATTTCAGGGGTAGTCTGGAGATACTGTGCGGCAACGTTGATGCCACGATCTGCAAACACCTGATTGATCTTATTGATAACACCAGGAATATTCTTATGAATGTGAAGCAGACGGCTTACGCTGTTACCCTGGGTAGGCAGTGAAACTTCAGGGAAGTTAACTGCAGTCAGGGTTGAACCGTTATCTGAGTATAAGGCCAGCTTGTTTGCCACTTCGATACCGATGTTTCTCTGAGCTTCCTGAGTTGATGCACCGATGTGCGGAGTCAGAATAACGTTATCGAACTTGGTTAACACGCAGTCGAACGGATCGCCGTTCTTTGCAGGTTCAACAGGGTATACGTCACATGCGGCACCGCCTACCTTGCCTGATTCCAGAGCATCCGCAAGAGCATTGATGTCAACAACGGTACCTCTGGAAGCATTCAGGAAAATTACGCCGTCCTTCATCTTGGCAAAGGCTTCAGCATTGATCATGTTCTTGGTGGTTGGACTTTCAGGAACATGCATGGTCACAACGTCTGCTCTTGCAAAAAGTTCGTCAATGGTTTCAACCTGATGAGCGTTACCGAGAGCAAGCTTGTTTTCAATATCGTAGAAAATAACGTTAAGACCCAGAGCTTCGGCAATGATACCTACCTGAGTACCGATATGACCGTAACCGATAATGCCGATGGTCTTACCGCGGGCCTCATAACAGCCCTTGGCATTCTTATCCCAGCCACCGCGATGAAGAAGAGCATTCTTTGCAGGAACGGTTCTAAACAGCTGCAGATATTCACCGGTTACGAGTTCGGCAACCGAACGGGTGTTGGAATAAGGGGCGTTGAATACAGGAATACCGCGGTTTCTTGCAGCTTCCAGATCAACCTGGTTGGTACCGATACAGAAGCAGCCTACGGCACAGAGCTTGTGGGCATGCTCAAAAATTTCATCGGTAAGGAACGTACGTGAACGTATACCGAGGAAGTGTACATCCTTGATCTTTTCCAGGAGTTCTTCCTTATCCATTGCCTTCTTAAGATATTCAACGTTGGTATAACCAGCTTTGTTAAAGGTCTCTACCGCACTAGGGTCTACACCCTCAAGTAATAAAACCTTAATCTTATCCTTATCAAGAGAATAACGACTCATCTCTTCTCCTTATTTTTCACTAATTTTCCGGCTACACAAAAAAATCAAACAGCTCCCCTCAACAAGCAAGGGGAACTGTATCTACATAAATCCGAGCTTACTTGTTTAATGCTCTGCGTTTCTGAACGGCTTCCGAAAGCATTTCGAGAACACGTTCGGTGTCTTCCCAGCCGATACATGCGTCGGTGATGCTCTGACCGTACTTGAGTTTGTCGGCACAGCCTTCTACCAGATCCTGTCTGCCTTCAACGAGATGACTTTCAATCATTACACCGAAGATGCCCTTGGTGCCGGAAGCAATCTGTTCGCTCACGTTTTCAGCAACTTCAATCTGCTTCTTGAACTGCTTTGAACTGTTTGCATGGCTGAAGTCGATCATAACTACAGGATCGAGACCTGCCTTTGCCAGATCCTCAACTGCCTTGTTTACGTGTTCTGCAGCGAAGTTAGGTCCCTTGCTGCCGCCACGGAGGATGATGTGGCAGTCTTCGTTACCGAGAGTCTTAACAATTGCACTGTGACCGAACTTGGTTACTGACAGGAAGGTATGT
This sequence comes from Ruminobacter sp., assembly GCA_017940385.1. Lineage (GTDB taxonomy): Bacteria > Pseudomonadota > Gammaproteobacteria > Enterobacterales > Succinivibrionaceae > Ruminobacter. The sequence goes on from JAGAYS010000056.1 coordinate 17,194, forward strand.
TCTGAAGCAGCTGACTTGAGAGCATCCATGGCAATCTTAACGGTACCGTCGGTGCCGTTCTTGAAACCTACGGGAGCAGAGGTACCTGAAGCAAGTTCACGGTGAACCTGAGATTCGGTGGTTCTTGCACCGATTGCAACCCATGAAATGAATTCATCGAGGTACTGAGGGGTCAGCACGTCAAGATATTCGGTGGCTACAGGCATACCGAGCTCATTGATGTCAAGCAGAAGCTTGCGGCCAATCTTGAGACCTGCATTGATGTCAAATGAATTATCCATGAACGGATCGTTGATTAAACCCTTCCAGCCGACGGTGGTACGAGGCTTTTCAAAATAAACACGCATTACGACTTCGAGAGTGTCCGCATACTTTTCGCGAAGCTTGAGCAGACGGCCTGCATATTCCATTGCAGACTTCACGTCATGAATTGAGCATGGACCGGTGATTACAACCAGGCGGTCATCCTTGCCCTTCATGATGTTGTGAATGTTTTCTCTGCCACTGATTACCGTAGCTGCAGCAGTATCGGTGATAGGATACTTTTCGCTGAGTGCTACCGGAGGTAATAAATTGGTAATCTCTTTAATTCTTAAATCGTAAATCTTTTCGTTCATTTTATTAGTCTTATAATTCTGTAAGGATCCCTTTTTCCTTAATTCCGTCTGTACGACATAAACAAACGGAAAAAAGCCATTCCGGATCACAAAAACCGGGTAAAGCAAAAAACTTTGTCTCATTGTAAAGGTACATAGAACAATAGTCAAATCCAAAAATTGCCACCTGCCCCAATACATCCCCCATTTTCAATAACTTTTCAAAGAATGTGATCTGGGCGTGATAACATTGCGTTAACGGAATGACCGTACAGGCCCATTCTCCCGAATCATGCGCCGTTTCAGGCATTTTCAGCCATCCGGACACCTGATGATTCCGGCACACTACAAAACACCTGAGGCCCTGCCGCATATGCCGGAGGAATTCGGCGCGACATGCGGTAACACGCTGACAAAGTAAAAATTAAAACAAGAAAAACGGAATAAAGCGAAGCAATATTCATCCATAACGTTCATAATTTGACGTTTTCGGTAACAAAAGCATAATTTTTGCCGGTCTTTTCTGTATAATATGAGAATCGAAGAAAAAAGGAGCCCTCCGCAACACCGTTTTATGCGGGGAACATACGCATGGCCGTGCACGGCCACTGCGCCCGGCTCATAAATAACATGATTAACACATATTCAACATCACTTTATGGCTAAAGAAACAATAGACAACATCAGTCTGGTAGATACGTATAAAAGAATCTATCCATACATAAAACCTTATCTTGGTACCGCATTAATCGGCATTCTCCTTACGGCTCCGGTCGGGGCTCTGGATGCCGTTGTCGCCTACTTCCTAAAACCGTTCATGGATGACGTTCTGGTAAACAAGGAGGAGAATTTCACCTCATACGTACCGTTCATAATCATCGGTTTTACGCTGGTTCAGGGCATATTCATCTACCTGTCAGCCATAGTAAACGGATACGTGGGCAACAGGGTGACACTGGATCTGAGAAGAGACCTGTACAACAAGCTTATCTACATGGACAGCGCGTACTTCAAGGAAAACAATTCCGGTAATATCATCTACAGATACTACAATGATGCCGATCTGGCATCAACCGGTCTGGTAAACAACCTTAAACTGGGTCTCACCAGATTATTCTCATCCGTCTCACTTATCGGCGTGCTCCTCTACAACTCATGGCAGCTCAGCATCATAGCCGTAGGTGTTCTGGTTGTTCTCTTCCTGCCGCTGAGAATAGTGCGCAAGACCATCAAGAAAATAATGAACAAAACCTACACCGAAAGTGCAGCCATGCTGTCTCTCTACAACGAGACCTCAAGCGGTGAGAACGTAATCAAATGCTACAATCTGCAGAAACACATGCAGGACAACTTTGAAAACGGAGCATCACAGCTGTTCAGTCTGGGAATGCGCCTTATCAGAAACACCAACTGGCTCTCTCCGACAATGCACCTTGTGGCAGCCTGCGGCGTGGCCATTGTTATCGCCTTCGGCGGCAAGCTCATCATTAACCACACCATAACCAGCGGTGAGTTCGTTTCATTCATTGCCTCACTCATCATGCTCTATACCCCGCTGAAATCAATCGGCAACAATTTCATTGAACTGCAGAAGTCCTCAGTGGCCCTCTCACGCATCTATGAGATTTTTAACTACACTCCGGTTGAACAGGCTGAAAAGGCACTTAACAAGCCGGAACTCAAAGGCATCAGTGAATCAATCGAATTCAGAAACGTGTCATTCAGCTACAATGCCTCACGCAAAATTCTCAAGAACATCAGTCTCAGGGTAAACAAGTCTCAGACAGTAGCCTTCGTGGGAAATTCAGGCGGCGGCAAATCAACAATATGTTCGCTTATTCCGCGCCTCTATGAATGGCAGGAAGGCGACATTCTGATCGACGGTAGAAGCATCAGGGACTACAGCATCAGCTCCCTGCGTGAAAACATCTCTTACGTGTTCCAGGACAACTTTCTGTTTGACGACACCATAAGAAACAACATTACCATGGGTAAGTCGGGAGCCACTGACGAGGAAATCGCCCTGGCAATTAAAAATGCCTGTCTTGAAGAATTCATTGCCGGACTTCCTGAAGGACTCGACACCAGAATCGGTGAACGCGGAACTCTTCTGTCCGGTGGTCAGAAGCAGCGTATCGCCATTGCCAGAGCCTTCATCAAGAATGCCCCTATCGTTATTCTTGACGAAGCCACCAGTGCCCTGGACAACAAGTCTGAAAAGGTGGTACAGGAAGCTCTCGACAATCTGATGAAGGATCGTACCGTATTCGTTATCGCCCACCGTCTGACCACCGTTCAGAACGCTGATCAGATAGTGGTCATCAATGAAGGCAGTATTGTCGAAAAAGGCACCCATGACGAGCTTATCAGCCATGGCGGAGTCTACAGCAGTCTCTACAACACCAGACTGCAGAACACCGAAAAGGACAAGGCCGGAACCCGGCAGTAACCTTCCGGCAAGCCTCCCGAAGGACTTAACTGTAACGTCCGGGGAGGCAGTCATTCCCGGATTTCCCCAACGGCGACAATCTGCGGAATGCCATATGATAAAAACCTGCCAAGGCAGGTTTTTATCATATGCAGGTCCCTGAACTGACCTGTTTTTACCGATTACTCATGCTGTTTCTGTCAGACACGGAACAGAATATCAATTAACCACACATACAGGAATTCCAGATGAGAAGCATTGAACTCTTGGCACCGGCAAAGGATCTTAAATGCGGCATGACCGCAATCTTAAGCGGAGCCGATGCGGTATATATCGGCGGTCCGTCATACGGGGCCAGGGTTAATGCCCCGAATTCCGTCGAGGACATCAGGGAACTGTGTGACTTTGCCCATCAGTACGGGGCCAGGGTTCACGTGGCCCTTAACACCATACTTAATGACGAAGAGCTTAGGGAAGCCCGCGATCTGGCCTTCAGACTTTATGATGCGGGTGCTGACGCCCTCATCATTCAGGATCTCGGACTTCTTAACGGGGAACTTCCGCCAATCGAACTTCATGCCAGTACACAGCAGGACAACAGCTCTCCCGACAAGATAGAGTTTCTTGAAAAAACTGGATTTTCCCAGGCAGTACTCGCAAGAGAGCTGAGCATAAGAGAAATCAGGGACATCCGGGCCAGGGCCAGAAACATAAAACTTGAGGCCTTCGTACACGGAGCACTCTGTGTGGGCATGAGCGGCAGATGCTATCTCAGTGCGGCCGTTACCGGACGCAGCGCCAACCGCGGTGAATGTGCCCAGCTGTGCCGCGTGTCCCAGTCGCTTTATGACGCCAACGGAAAAATTCTGGCAAAGGATCGGTTTCTGCTGTCCTTAAAGGATCTGAATCAGACCGCAAACCTTAAGGAACTAATCGGTGCAGGCATTTCATCCTTCAAGATTGAAGGACGACTCAAGGATGAAGGTTACGTGCGCAACATAACGGCCTGGTACCGAAAAAAGCTTGATGAAGTCATTGATGCTGATCCGGAACTGTGCAGAAGTTCCTTCGGTACAACCGTTATCTCTTTCATGCCTAATCCGGCAAAAAGCTTCAACAGAGGCTTCACCGAATACAACACTCATGAGGAAAAGGATAACTATGCCAACTTCAATGCTCCGGGGTATGTCGGTGAAAAGATTGGCACGCTTACGGGCGTTTCAGGACATGTTCTTAAATTCAGACTGTTCAGAGACGTAACCCTGCACAACGGAGATTCCCTCAACTACTATAAAAGCGATGCAGAGCTTGCCGGCTTCCGCATCAGTCGCGTAATTAACGGCAATCAGGCGGAAATATTTCAGGAGCTTCCTTTCATAAAGCCGGGCACAATGTTCTACCGCAGCAAGGATGCGGAATTTGAATCTGAACTTACCGATACTTCATCCGTAAGAACACTGGATCTCACCCTTGAATATTTTGAAAGCGAAACGGGCATTGGTCTTAAAGGTCATGACGAGGTTACCGCAGTAAAGGACATCACCGTTACGATGGAGCTTCCGGAATGCTCTGAGGCAAAGGACAGACAGAAGCTTACCGACAACATCAAAGCCAAGATCGGCAGACTCGGAGGCACCTGCTATAACCTAAGGGAACTGAGCCTGAATCTCACTCATTACCATTTCGTTCCTCAAAGCATCCTTAACGAGCTGCGCCGCCGCTTCATTGAGGAGCTCAGACTTGAAAAAAACAGACTGATGAAAAAGGAAACGAATCATAATCCTGATAACCTTAAGGATGTACGCATTGCCGATTCAGAGCTTAATCTCGGCTTTAAGGCAAACATCTTCAACAGAGCCGCAGACAGGTTCTATCTTGAGCACGGAGCAGACGTTACCGTCCCGGCATATGAAAAGGACAAAGGAAATGAACCGCGGGAAGTTCTGGTTTCAAAGCACTGCCTTCATTACTGTTTCGGACTCTGCCCGAAAAGACACGGAGCAGGAAAACAGGACCTCTATCTGAAGATCGGCAAAACAGTATTCAGGGTAAAAAACAGCTGTGCAAAATGTCGCATGATTCTGGAAGGCCCCGTTGAAACACCTGACTTTATGAGATAACGGAATGCCTTTCCGCAGCAAAGAGACGCGGAACCATTCTGACGTTTAGCATTAACCGCCGTAAATCAGACAGAATTTACGGCGGTTGCCGTTATATGAGTCTGAAAAGGCAGAATTTGCCGTCAGTGCATGAAATGCCCTTTTTCTCTCACGAAAATCATGAATCACCGACATTTTTTTTACCTTTTACGGGCTAAAATGAAAAAATACGTGGCTCAGACTGCGCACTGCCATAGTATTTAAGGTATCGGATTCCGGCTCAGCTTCAGACGGGAAAACCCCGCATGCGCTCTGACACCATGTGTTCGGCACTGTGCGTGCCGTAAGGAGCGTCGATGTTTGCAGACTTTTTTAATCCTGAAAAGAGATTCAGACTCAGAGAACACCGGACCACGGTAAGAACGGAAGTTCTTGCAGGCATATCCACGTTTCTTACCATGGGATACATTGTGGCGCTAAACCCGAACATACTTACTGGATTTCACACCGGCTCCAACCTCTGGAACGCCATATTTCTTTCCACCTGCATATGCTCTGCGATAGGAACGTTCTGCATGGCATTATCGGCCAACAAACCGTTTGCCATGGCGCCAGGCATGGGCATGAATACCTTCTTTGCCACGATTGTGGCCAATATTACCGTGGCACTGTCCGTCCCTTATGAAACCGCGTACCATGCGGCGATAATAATCATTCTGTTTGAAGGTCTGATTTTCCTCATTGCAGGCATTCTTAATTTAAGGCATAAAATAGCCGATAACATCCCTGACTGCATCAAAATGGCCATAGCACCGGCCATAGGCATGATGCTTATATATATCGGCTTCGGCAGCAACGTGAGCATTTATGCGGAAGGAAACGGTTACTCGGAACCGTTTTACGTAATGCGCGACTTTTTCGGGGCAATGACGCCGACCTTCCTTAAGGCTGAAATGGGAAAGGAATATACCCAGATGATTATATCGGTAATTACGATATTCCTGGGACTGTTCGTCATCGTTCATTTTCATAAGAGAAGAAATTCCGCTGCCGTGATTCTTGGCATTCTGACTTCTTCGTTATTCTACTGGCTTGCAGACTACCTCATTCTCGGACGAAATCCCTTCCGTGATGCCGGAAAAATGAGCTTTGTTCCGGATTTCGGCAACATGTACAGAGAGACGCTGTTCAACTTTGACTTCAGCACCTTCATGAACATCGGTACCTACACCATCATCATGGTGCTGATAACCTTCTGCATCATCGATATGTTCGGAACCATCGGCAGTCTCGTGGGTCTTGCGGCCAATGCAGGCATGCTTGACGAAAAAGGAAAACTCAGCAACATTAAACAGGCCCTGCTTTCCGATGCCGTAGCCACGGTTACCGGAGCATGTACGGGAAGTTCAACGGTAGTAACCTTTGCCGAATCCGCATCAGGCATTCAGGTCGGCGGAAGAACGGGACTGACGTCCTTTACAACGGCATGCCTATTTGCACTTTGCATATTCATATCTCCGCTTGTGGCCGCGATTCCTCCGGCTGCCACCTCCACTGCACTGATTTACATTGGCGTAGTCATGATGCAGGGACTCGGAAAAATTGACTTCAGGGATATTGAACAGGTTACGCCGGTATTCATAATGATGCTGGCAATAGCAGTTTCAGGCTCCGTCGGTAACGGAATTGGCCTCGGTCTTGTATGCTACACCATAATAAAGCTGATATCCCGAAAATACCGCGAGGTCACGCCTCTTACGTATATAGTAACGGTAATATTCCTGGTAAAGTTCTTCGTTGCCGTATAGCCCGTCAGAATTGCTGAATATTGTCGGGAGCCGACAATGCGGATCGGTAAAGCACAAATAAGACTTAACTGAAGCCAAAAAGCATATCAGGATGTGTATGTAGAAACTTAAGGGATTAAAAGAAAGGTATGAACCATTGAAATGGCGGACAGACTGAGATTCGAACTCAGGAACGCTTTCGCGTCGCCGGTTTTCAAGACCGGTGCATTCAACCGCTCTGCCATCTGTCCGCTGAAGATGTGTGTATTATAACTGTTTTTAAACGCTTGTAAACATTTAATTGTAAAAAACACAAACATTTTTACCAAATGCGTATTTTATGAGCGTTTTTCATCATTGATGACGGGAATATGTCTGATTTTTCCGTTTAAGGTCGTCCGTAACGTATCCATAATCTCTGCCTCCATAATAATCATCAGATATTGAAGCCGGTGAGAAATACGGAACCAATACATGAAATTAAAACAACGGTTATAAAAATAACTAAGACTAAAGACGATAAAGTTCAAAACCGATGTCAGATAAAGATATCGTACGGAATGATAAGTAACGGATAATTCTGATATTAAAATGAGCAGAAGGGATTGGCATACTCCCCAGGAATGGCGGACAGACTGAGATTCGAACTCAGGAACGCTTTCGCGTCGCCGGTTTTCAAGACCGGTGCATTCAACCGCTCTGCCATCTGTCCGCTGTGGATGTCCCCTATTATATAGGTCTTTAAAATCTTGTAAATACTTTATCTCAAAAAATCCTCCACTTTGTGTCCGAATGCATGTTTTATGGCCACAATGACTAATAATCATGCAGCACAGCCATATATGAGACACCAGTCAGCAGTCAATAATTCCCGAAACGCAATCAACAGTCCGTGTGTCCGGACCTATGTCGGTAAGTCGTTTATTTTACTGCCACATATAAAATCACTTGAGTTTTTATAAACATCATGTATAATTTTTAAGTGAACAGGCGTTCCGTATTTTTCCGGCTAACGGTATACGTGATGTCAGTCAGTTGTGTAGGTTTTTCCTTTATTCCACAATGCTACTGCAAAAAGTAATTAAGGGTGTATCATGAATATAAATGTTTTTATTTCAGAAAACTTCAGCGGATTATCCGTCTCAGCTAACTCACTCTTCAACACTGAAGATTCCGTCACCGTTAAACCTGAAGATTTTGCCGGGGAATATTACCGGGGACTTCTGAATTTCATCAGTATCGTAACGGATTTCCATGCCCGCCCTGCCTTTGGTTTCTATACGGTTATCCTACCGGATGAAGCATGCGGGAATTCTGCCATTAACAAACTTCAGAATTTTGCCGACAATGAGTCGCTGATATCGGTCCGCCTTACAAACAGTCATTCCAGGATGAATTCCGCGGTTCACGAAGCCCCGTGCTCCGACCGTATGAACATCATGTTCATATTCGGCAGAATAACGGCCTCCATACATTCTGAAAATGATCTGAGAGATCGAACCGAGGACTTCCTGAAAAGGCTGAACATCATTGCATGGCACTTTAATCCATTCTCAGACATCCGGGAACTTTCTCAGATACGTGCTGACGAATGCCTTCATAAGGCGCTGGAAAGTCATTCCGCCATCTTTTCATGCCGGGATACACGATCCTTTTTCTTTCACCGCTGCACGATTGCAGCCGTCCTTGCGGAAAAAATCAAAACGGAGCTCAGTGTTTTCGGCAGATGGCAGGATAAAACAGGCGTCAGCGGAAAAAATGCATTAAAACGGGTAATCCCAGACATAACCGGAGATACATTCATTCTCCGTAATGACCGTCAGCAGATTATTGCGACCTACGAAACAATCATGAATACGCCGGGAATTAAGGAAAAGTTAGGATTCCATCCGGTAACTCTCGGTGGAACGGATCCGATTCTCTATCAGGATATCGTTAGCCATGATCATGAATACGGAGATTTCAGCGTATATCTGAGAAATCATCCGAAGCTTGCCCATTCATTTACCGTAGCAAAAGCCAAGGCCTTTGCAAAGTATGTAACAGGTCGGGATAACATTGACGGAGAAGCAGCTCTTCTTTCTCTTTCCCGTGGACATTTTAATGCCACGGCCACACTTCATGTCTCCGGATCTGGGATACCGGCATTTCTTGAGTTTGCCGGAACGGCAGGACTTCTCCCCCGTAACGGAGAAAATGACTGCATAACCACCGACCATAAGTCATCAGATGATGAAGCAGGACACGATATCAGTCTGCAGTTCGACCATGAATGCCGCTATCAGGATTTATTCAGGAATGCTGATTACAGAATTAAGACCGGCATTCCTGATCCCTCATACCTTACCGGGCTGACAGAAAAGGATCTTCCTGAATTTACGTCACTCCACAGCTTCTTTTTAATCGTTACGGCAATCGCAGAACGTGCAGGAATCAGTGAATTCCGTTTTTCCTTCAGCACTCCGTTAAATAAGGATAAACAAATTAAAGCCGGTTATGGGAAAAAGAAGATCCGGGAAAATACAGCCGAAGCTGAAAAGGACTCTGCTCATTCCTCTACCGGAAAATCCGTCATGTTTTCCGGGATTACGAAAACTGAGAGAAACGTTACGTTTAAACCCGCCCGCATTGTCACAAAAAGATGCAGTTTCTTCAACAGCTGCTCCGCAATGGATTTTTCGGACTTCTATGAACTGACTGCAACAGTCTAGTACCCAAAAAGGAGGTTGAACGGCAACGTTCAGCCGCCACACCTTAATGTAATCAGGCTTTTATTGGCAGCCTGAGCACGTCGGCTCGGAGCATGGAAACACCAATAAATACAAAATGCGATCAGATGCTAAACAGACCAGGTGAAAAAGGGTTTATTTTATTGAAGTATCTGGGGAATCGAATGAAGATTCAAACAATCTTTAGAATGGCGGACAGACTGAGATTCGAACTCAGGAACGCTTTCGCGTCGCCGGTTTTCAAGACCGGTGCATTCAACCGCTCTGCCATCTGTCCGCTGGATGTGTATAATTATATGGTTTTCCAAATTCTTGTAAAGAAAAAAATGGCGTTTTTACTTAAAAAGCTGTCTGTTTGACTAGGAAACATACAGATATCGTTTCTGAGAGGAGATTATTCTGAATTCAGGTGAATTCAGAACATCCCGTATCTCCAGATTCATATCCCTTCAATTCATACTCTGATTTATAATCCTCGATATCAATTATGGTATCGTCATCTTTATATGCGTTGGGCGCTTTCATAAAGGATTTTCTTATAGCATTGACTCTTGCTTTGTTTTCTGATGTATGTTCACCTTCAAACAGAACTCTTAAATAATTAATAATCTGAGCTAACGAAAAAATATCACCGGGAATTTACGATGATATCAGTACGGCAGACAGAAGGTAATGTGAGTATACTGAAAGAAAAAATTTCAGTTACGGACGGACATCGGATGTCTTTTTAAATGAATGGTTAATGGTGACGGAGTCCTTAAGGCCTCCGTCACCACGCAATTGCGACCGGCTTTCCGGCCGGCAGATTACTTATCAGGACTCTTAAGAGACGATACGGACTTTACGGATGAAGGAGCTTTCTTAACACTGCCTGATTCAGGTTTGGCTTCAGGTGACTTTTTGGCATCATTGCCGTCATCAGCCTCAACAGAATTTTTCCAGTCACCCTTCATGCTTCCGTCACTTCCGGATGCCTCAACAGCTTCCATGGTAAAGCTTACCACGGCATCATAATTGGAGCGGACGGCTGATCCGGTGTTCTTATACTTGACAGCATTTCTGGTATCAATGCCGAGAGAACCGGCCTCTGACACTGCATCAATGTTGGCACCTAAAAACATGAACTTCCATCCCTTCTTCTGCAGGTCACTTATCATGTCCTTTATGGTAGCCTTCTTATATTCGGTACTGCTGTTTTCCTGTCCGTCAGTAATGATGACCACAACAACCTGGGTATCCTTACTGTCCTTAACGTCAGGAAGATTTGAAAGTCTGGTGAGACTTTCTCCCAAAGCATCCAGGAGAGCCGTGGTTCCTGATGCAACGTAGTCCTTGTCAGTCAGTTCCTTAACTGTGGCTATATCCTGACGATCATGGAGAATATCTGATTTGTTATTGAACAGGACCGTTGTCACCCTGACCGGAAGCTTCTGCTCACGATATTTCTGAATCATGGAATTAAACCCGCCAATGGTGTCCCCGGTAAGACCGTACATCGAGCCGCTCTTATCCAGCACCATCAGAACCTCCGCCCTCTCGGCCGTTGCGGCAATTTCTTTGTCTGTGGTATCGGCCTGCTTAACCTGTTCAGTTTCCGCATATACGGAATTTGCCATAAGTCCCATGGTAAGGCCGGCAGCCATAAGAAAATGTCTGATGATTTTCATATACGGTAATCCTCCGTGAAGCATGAATGAATATAATAAACATCACCTTTATTAAGACAGAAAAACTCCGGGATAGTTTCATAAACACGTCCGTCTCCTCAATTTTTCCGTGAGACAGCCCCGCTGCCTTATTCTCTATGTGGTATAAGGATATTTCTTCTCAGGTAAAACCTGAACGAGTCCCCGTCTGCACCACATGACATGGCGACATATTTCAACGGCTGTCCAAACAATGAACAATGACAATTTCCTAAGGCAAAGCATAAACAAAAAGTCATAGTCTTTCTTGTAAAATCATCCGGCATAATCTATGATTAAGCTCTTTATTACATATGTCGATTTAACAGAATCAGTAATTCATGACTGAGGTTCCGGTTCACGCTTTCAGCTCATAAGTGCCATGGTTATTCAGAACCTGAAGCATGCGTCCTTTAACCGAAACCTTGGATCTTTACGGAGAAAAAAATGCAGAATAATGTTGCCGTAATAGCAGTTGACGGTCCCGGCGGAGCCGGCAAGGGAGAACTGTGCCTCAGATTAAGCAAGAAGTACGGCTTTGCCATTCTTGATTCAGGTGCAATTTACAGAGTACTGGCCTATGCCGCTCTTAAAAAGGGTATTGCTCTTGATGCGGAAAAGGAACTCAGTTCTCTTGCCGCCAATCTTAATCTGTCCTTTAAGGAAGTAAACAATGCCGTTGCCGTTATCCTTGACGGTGAAGACGTATCCTCCTTTATCAGAACTGAAGAAACCGGCGGTGCCGCATCAAAGGTTGCCGTACTTCCGGAAGTTCGTGCCGCTCTCCTGCAGAGACAGCGTGACTTTGCCGTTGCACCGGGACTTATCGCTGACGGCAGGGACATGGGAACCGTGGTGTTCCCTGATGCAACCGCCAAGATATTCCTTGATGCAAGTGCAGAAGAAAGAGCAAGACGCCGTGTGTCACAGCTTGAATCACGCGGTGTAAAGGCCGACTATGACAAGATCCTGAAGGAAATTGCAGACAGAGATTTCAGAGACCGCAACAGAGCCACTGCTCCGCTTAAGCCTGCTGATGACGCTCTGGTTCTTGATTCAACCACTCTGTCAATTCAGGAAGTGGTTGATACTGCCGTAAAGTTTATTGAATCCAAACTCGGCAGATAGAAAGCAAAGCTCTTTTCCGGCATTTGAAAGAATGCCGGAATGATAAACGTAAAAGGACTCGGTATACGTTTTTTATGCACATACTGAGATACAGAAAGGCCTGGAGAGTTTATGATTGAAGTTAACGGAAAAAGCATAGAAACCGATGAAAACGGCTATCTTAAAAATTTCTCTGACTGGAATCCGGAGATCGCCGGAGCAATAGCCGCAAAAGAAGGACTTGAGCTCACGGAAGAACGAATGGAAGTTGTGCTTTTTGTAAGAGAATTCTATAAAAAGTACAATACGTCTCCCGCAATCAGGGCTCTCGTAAAAGCCATGGAAAAGGAGTTTGGTCCCGAAAAAGGTTCCAGCCGCTACCTCTACAAACTGTTTCCTGACGGTCCTGCTCTCATTGCCACCAAAATTGCCGGTCTGCCACGTCCGGTAAAGTGCATCTGACAACCGTTCCAATGTCTTATGCAGGATGCACGGCACCGACGCACTTTCCACCGCATCAGTCACTGCATTAAAACGATACGGATACATCTTAAAAGAAGACCGGACATAGTCCGGTCTTCAACTTATTACGGATAATAAAAGTAATCCGTCCTCCTTCGCCAATCACCACACGACAGTTTCCGACTCACGAAGGCCGGCAGGATGGTGATTCACATAAAGACTTATTCAGTCTTTTCGGAAGAAACGCCTGGATTTCCTGCAGCGGTATTGGCAGCGATTGTTACGAGTTTTTCACGAATGTCAATCATCAGATAGAGGAAGAAAGTAGACATGATTACGCTGAGTGAACCCAAAACCAGAACACCGACACCGTAGAAGAAACCTACATTGAACATGGCTATGAGTGCGGCCAGAACAACCAGTATTATTGAAATTACTACGATAATGTCGATAAATCTGCTTCCAAACCCGATGATAAAATTCTTAAGAGTCATTCTTTATTTCCTTTTTTCAAATATACTTTCAGTTTAAAACACTAGTGCATCTAAGCAGCCGCACCTGCAACATCCTTTCTCTGTACGGCTTATTCGGAAAAACTCACCGCAGGCACCCATACGAAGATTTTTTGATTGTAATAAAATTTAAGGCATACAGTTTTATTTAATTATCGCAATGTTAATTAAATGTTAACTGCGTCAATATTTTCGTAACGGAACACAATACCTTAGCCTGCCAGCGATTCAGAAATACCGTAAGCGGAAACAGCAATTCTGCTCCAGTCTCCGCAGAGATCATCCGTCATTTTCCCGTCTTTTCCATGGTGCGGGCGTCGTCCGTAAACGCGGATTTTACCCTGCTCCTGTTTTTCAGGAAATCGGAGTAATACCTGCTGAGCTCTTCTTCCTCCTTTTTTCTGTCGGCTTCTGAATCAAATCCGAATAATGAATCACCGTTTCCACGTAAAGATGTTCTGCCGGAATCGGGAGAACCGCTGCCCGCCCCAGGATTCCCCATTTTTAAAGTACCGTAAGGGATGTCCGTTACGGTATTCATCTTTGGCTGAAATTCTTCCGGATCCTTAAAGTAGGCCCCCTTAACCTCACGGAGCTCTCCCTCCGCCGGGTTGGCTCCCTTTATGTCAAAGGCAGCCGCTATGACACCGACAGCCCTGGCGGGATTCTTTTCCAGAAGAGCCCTCAGTTCACCTGCAACTCTCGCCTGTCCCGAATCAGGCATGATACTTTCCATAACACTGCGAAGACCGTTAGCCCTTGCCGAAAGAGTATGGTCTCCCGCAAACTCGCTTCTCAGCATTTCAAGTGCACGGGCGTTTCCGCTGACTGCCTTTGCAAGGGTAACTCCGTCGAATGAATAACCGTTACCGAAGGATGATTCAAAGGCCTTAAGTCTTCCTGCCTCATCTCTTCTGGACACAGCCTCTCCTGCCGCCCTGCTTAATTCCCTGCCGGAGCTTCGGCTTAAGCTGTAGGCATCTGAAGAAACGCTTCCCTTACTTATGTCCCTTGCCACCGTTCTGCCGAACTGAGCCTGTATGCCGTCATCCCCGGAGATTCTCGTAAGCTCTCCCTTGAGTCTCTCAACACTGCTTCGTGAACTGTTAGCCCCGGCAGCCTCAGCCACGGCACTGTCACCTTCAGCGGCAGCTCCGCTGAGTATCAGCCCCAGCGCACCTCTGAGAGACATTTCATCCGAACTGCTTATGCCTGTATTTTTGGAAATGGTATGTGCCAGCCCTTTTATCATGCCGTAGGATTCTGATGTTCCGCTCGAAATTCTCTGTCCCATGGATTCAAGCCTGTTATGGGTTAATCCTCCGCTATGCATTTCACTCATGGAATTTTTCAGCACGCCGGCAAAGCTTCTCTCTGCAGAAGAAGCTTCGCTTTCGGCATTGGACAGAGCTTCTCTAAAGCCTTCCCTGAGGGATACCGATGACATTACCGATGAACCTCCGGTTCTGCTCATTCCGGTAAAAGGAGTATTTGAAAACAGGGAGCCGTGACTGACAACTCCGCCGCGCTGTTCCAGCACGGGATGCGGAGCTGTCTGCTGAGCAGCTGCAGCAAACCCCGTAATTACGGAATTTAAGGCGGATGCCGAACCGTAAAGCACGAACCCTGCCAGCACGGGAACTGATGCCGAAAGATAGCCGCCAAGGGAAATATATGTTTCCAGTCTTCTGTTCACGGCAAGAATCCCGTTAAAGCTCTGCGGAGCTACATTAAGTACGGAAAGACTCCCTGATGCTGCGGACTCCAGGTATACGTTTACAAGTATCATAAGAGGCTGCCACAGTGCCACCCACACGGTTACCCCAAGATATCTGCCAATGAGTCCGAGACCGCTGTCCGTTCCCATGAGAATGAGAGGCATAAACGGAGTCAGCATGAAAAGCAGGGCTTCAAAAAAGGTCATAAGCGGTCTTATCATGGTAAAGAATACGCTCTGTCTGACGGCTGATGCGGTATTCACCGCATTGACCGTCTGACTGAGAGCCAGAGCGGAACCGGTGGCATGGGAATCAAGATACCTGCTCCTGGCGGCCCGCAGGTATACGGGAAGAAGCACGGAGGACAGTACGTAGTCCTCCGCCCGGGTATTAATGAGACCGAGAGAGCTCACCGCATCATTAAGCAGCCCCCTGTAATCCCTTCCGCTGAATATAACCCCCTCCCGGGCTCCGTCCGCCGTTCCGTAATTATTCTGAAGCTCCGTGAAAAGAGCCTCGGAATAAGTACTTTTCGTATAGGCCATGAGCCTCGAATGAGCCTCAGAGCAGGTAAGAAGTTCATCGTGACCGTCGATGTTTATGAGAGTGCCGAAGCTGGATGACTCAAGGCGTGAGGCATTCACCACGTCCTCGGCGCTGAAAATCATGTCCCCGCTCATGCTTCCGAGATCTATCCCCGTATGCGTGCACTCCCGGAAATAGTTCATCCAGGATTTTTCAAAATCCCCGCCACCAGCATTGTTGACGCTCTGAAGCACTGTCACCTCGCCGAGCTTTCTTCTCAGGTCGTTAAGGATTACTATAGAGGAAGTATAGCCGTTATCCGTGCTTTCCGTTCCCGAAAAGGCCTGCCTTACGTATTTTGAGACCCCGTATCCCATGGTGGATATCAGTGATGCCGCAAATGCCGGTCCCAGAGGCACTCCTGACACGGCAACACTCTCTCCGGTACTGCAGTCCTCAATGGAGACATCGGTCTTCGGCACCAGAAACATCAGGTAGAGAAGTGCCGTTACCAGAATTCTGCCGAAGGAGATTCCCTCTCCGCTCATACTGCCGCGAAATCCCTGATACAGAACACCGATCGTAAGACCGATGGCAGCCAGTGTATTGGGAATGCTGCCGCTGAAAAACAGGGCAGCAGATCTCATGACCGTCGCCAGAAAAGAAACATCTCCGACGGAATACACATTCCACATAAAAGCATCTCCTCATAATAAACAAACCTTACCAATACCGTTAAATGACGGAGGTCATCATTACGATGTCCGTTTCCTGCGTCCGTTTACCGACTTCTCCTTTATTTTCTTCAGAAGCGACAGCTTCTGAAGCTCCGTCATTGCAAGAAGTGCTGAAGTCACCTCACCGGGCTTTCTCCCGGAGATTTCGTCCACGGAAAGTGAAACAAAAGACAGGTCGTCACGCTCATCCCCGACTGAAAGGGCATTCGCACAGGCATTCCGGAGAGCATGCGCCACCCGCATAAAGAGTTTTTTCTCTGAAGCTGAAGTCCCGCCGACATCAGGCTTTGCACCTTCACCGTTTTGGAAAGGAGGAACTCCTCCGGCCTTTTTTCGTCTGCGGGAGGAGCTTCGCCCCTTTCCCATTTTCTTTATGAGCCTCGAAGCCAGGGTATCAAGCTGTCTTAGGGTAAAGGCCCCCATGGCTTCATTTAATCTCATGTCATCAAAGGAGAGGACCGTTTCCGTAAGTTCCTTAAGTTCCACACCGGTGTCCATGTTCTTTTCGGGGAGAGGATCACTAATCGGTGTTCCGTTTACTCCAGGAGAGGTATCATGGGAAGCAGCCGATATGGAGGTTCCGGTCGCGGTCGTCAGCTCTGCGGCTCCCTTTTTCTTTCCTTTCTGCGTTTTTACAAAACGTCCGTGTGCATCACGAGGCCTTGAAGGAGCTCTCGTGATTCTCATGGGGTTTTCCAGCCAGTCACTCCCTGCAGGACTTCCTGCCAGCACGTTATCCGGGAGAAGTTCAGTCGAAAGAGGCAGTCCCCGGCAATAAGCGTTATCACCGCCGTTCCGTCCTTTTGCCCTGCCGGTTTTCCCGGTAAATATCCTGAATCCACCCTGCCTTTCGGAGAATGTATCGATGTCATGAAAGGAAAAAAATCCGTCACCGGATTTTCCGCCTCCGGCAGAAACTGAAAGTACGGGTTCATCGTTGTCATCAAGGAGAAATCGGGAAGCCTTTACCCTCCCGTCTTTTTCAGGAGACCGGGAATGTGCGTCAACGTGGGCCAAAGCCTGCGCTTCCCGTTCTCCTTTACCGTTATCAACGCTGTTACCGTCAGCATTATCGTCATCGTAACCTTTATGAGGAGCAGGTAGACTCACGCCGTCCGCCACCGTTCCCGTAAGGGATGCATTCTCCCGCAGGTCCGAGTCTTTAACGGGTGATTCATCAGGGGAAAATGCGTCATTTTCCCCTGACACCTCACCGGCGACATCTGCGTCAGGTCTTACGGACCTGTTCCCGTTATCATGATCCGCCGTTCCGCCCAGACGGGATTCAGTCAGGGCAAGACACTCATCAATTGTCACTCCTCCGCCTGTTCCTTTAGCGCAATCCTCCGTGCCTCCTACGGTTTCACCGTTTATGGACAGGCCCTTTCTTCCAGCTCTTACCGCATCAAAGGCATACAGCATTTCAGGGCCGTATGATTTAATCGGGGCAGGCCTGATGTCGCCGTAAAGATATTCAGGTTTTATTATCTTTAAACCGTGTATCTCTCTGAGGTTTATTCCGTCGAAGGACACCAGAATCCTGTGCAGGATAACGGTTGCCGCGGCATCAGCATATTCGCCGATTCCCATGAGAATCAGCTTTTCATACAGTTCCATGGAATCATTAATCACCATGGCGGTGCCGGTTCCTCTCAGAGGAGCCGTCATGTCAAAGAATTCATGAGGATTGAGGGAAAGAAGGCATTCCCTGTCCGTAAAGAAAAGGCAGCTGTCTTCTGCATTTGCGGGATGCTGAGAATCGGCAATCTTCTGCTGCAGAAGCTCAAGTATCAGAGAAAGTATTCCCCGGGCACAACCTTTTATCCCCTTAGTCGAAGCGTTTTTTCCGGGACTGTCGGAAAGAATATCCTCCATTCGGTTACTGATAAGGATTTTTTCCGTAAGAGTAGCCGGTGCAGGAACTGACTCCGTTCCGACACAGTCATTCCTTCTGAGGCCTCCGAGTCTTACCTCGGAAAGATGGTACCTCACACTCATTATGTCAGCCCTTTTCACCGCATCATAAAACACTGATGTTCTGTCACAGCTGAGCGCAGCATAAAGATGCTCAAGAAGATCCGGCTCCGCAAGCATCCATGATATGAATTCCTTCGGAATCACCCGGTTTGCGGCGATAACGGCAAGCTGCTCGTGTCTTTTGCCTCTCATCGGCACGTATTCAAAGAAATAACTGCGGTACCCGCCGGAGATCAGAAAGTCATGAAGACCGGATACCATCGGATTCCACACGGCCACCGCAGCACCTTCCGCTTCACGGCAAACTGAAGGTGAAGAGGAACCGGACTTAAACTCCCCTGCATCTGCCCGGATGATAACGTCTGTAAGAGGCTTGCCTACGTCATGAAGAAGCGCCGCGACAAATATGCAGGCAGCAACTCTTGTCTCCCTCAGGGTTCTGCGATCCCCCGGAAGTCCGAAATCAAAGCATTCATCAAACAGCCCGCGAAGGGCAAAGAAGACAGTTTCCATGCTGTGCGTCACCAGTCCCAGAGCATTATGGTGATGGTAGTATTCAGATGCGGGAAGCGTGTATGCGAAATTTATGAAGTTTTTAAGCAGAGGAAGCAGAATCGTATTGAATTCGCAGTCTTCAAGAGGCAGAAGATCCCTAATCTTTGCGACAAGTCCCGCATGAATTTCCAGTATGTCATCAACGGAAATAATACCGTTCCGGTCCCTGTACGGAGAACCTGACGATGCGTTGTCGGAAGCTGACGCGGAGTAAGCCTGTCCGGACGGCATTTTTTCGGGATGACCGAAACCGCAGGCGGAACTTCCCCTGCTGAACACTCCGTTCCGGATACAGGCGTCGGGATTCTTCAGATATTCATGATTTGAACCGGCATGGATTACCGTTCTTTCGGGAAACAGCAATGCCTTAAGCATTCTGTATTTTCCGGCAAAACCGCTCAACCCGCTGGTGATAATATTCATAACCTACTTTCTGCCATGCTCCACCGGCATCTCTGCCGAATCACTTACGAAAATGTCCTTTCGGTAAAATATCAAGAATTTCTCATGCAGTGTTTTACCTGAGACATATGATATGGAGAAGGCGGAATAACCGTAGAATTCAGTGCCTTAAAAAAGAGTTGCGGGAACAGACCGAACCTGTAGCTCCAATTCACATGAAAGGAACGTAAAAGAACGGAAACCGATGTGGTATGAACCACGGTATTGTTCTGAAGTATCACCGGACGGTTCCGTTCAACTTACATGGTTAACTCATGTCACGGGGATTCGGACATAATCCTGGACACCTAAAGAGGTGATCTATGGCATATACCGTCCAGCAAATCAAGGCGGCTTTAAAGCTTTATGACAGACTAAAAAAAAGGTTCATCACGGAATTGTTGGGAATGTAGATTTAGCTCATATGATAACCTTGTCCCCAGTCAGAGTTTTGCAGGTTTTTTATTGTGGTTACAAAAATTAAAAATTTTTCCACGAAAATGGATCACTTCTTTTTGGAATTATTGTGAAAGAATGTTAAATAATTCTGTGTTTACGTAGAAGGATTCCCTACCATATTTTATTTGTTTGACTATATTTAATTCAATTAAGTCAGATAGTTTTCGTAATGCTGTGCTCGGTGATACTCCACAATCTTCGGCTACAAATTCTACTTTTGTATATGGGTATTTGTATAAATTATTTAATAATTCGTGACTGTATAATTTTGGAGCTTTGGTTTTAATGATTTGCTTGTGATGAGTCATTAAATTTTTAATTTCTGTTACAAGCATAATAGTTTGTTTAGATGTTTGCTCAATGCCCTTTATCATGAAAATTAGCCAATCTTCCCAATTTTGGGTTTCTCTTACATTTTGTATGCACTTATAGTACTCGCCCTTATTCTGAGTGATGTATCTGGACAGATATAGTATAGGTGTATCTAGCAGCCCTTGTTGAATGAGGTACAAAATATTTACAATTCGTCCAGTTCTTCCATTTCCATCATAGAAAGGATGAATGCTTTCAAATTGGTGATGGATTATTGACATTTTCACAAGAGGATCTAAATCAATATCATCAGAATCATTAATGAAACGCTCAAGAGCAGACATATGTTTGAGTATGTCATCATTATTCTGAGGAGGTGTATAAACGCTTCTACCAGTACTTTGATTTATTAGCTTAGTTCCTGTTTGACTCCTGAAACCAGCATCATTATTGACTAGAATTTGTTGAATCTCTTTGATTGTTGATAGAGTAATCAATTGATGTTCTTTAATTTTTTGGAATCCGTAATTGATTGCGTGGGCATATTGATGAACTTTTTTTGCACTAATGGAAGTAAACTGTTGTGTTTGATAATTACTACTGTACATATCATCTTGTGTTGTAATGATATTTTCAATTTCTGAACTATCTTTTGCTTCTTGCAATGGTAAAGTACCTAGCAAAATTCCTTGGTTTAGCATTGTATTAACAATCCCCTTTAGTTCGCCTAGTGCTTGATGGGCTGAATTACATGCTTTTAAAACTTTGTTAGTCTCAATTTCTGATAATGAAAATAAATCAGGAATGCTGTATTGTCCTTCCATAAATCTCCATACGATTAACCTTTATTTTTGATAATGAATGCTAATAATACACGTCAAATTTTGCGTTTTTTGACGAGTATTTCAATAATACACGTCAAATTTTGCGTTTTTTGACGAGTATTTTAATAATACACGTCAGATTTTGCGTTTTTTGACGAGCGTTTTTATAATACACGTCAAATTTTACGTTTTATAATAGTCGGGGCATAAAATATGCACAGACAGACATTTAAATAAGTTTGTTTTAGTTGTAATTTCTCCAATGGAGGTGTTAAATGGTTAATACCACCTCTAATCTTTCATTACAAGAATTAAAAGCAAGTCTGATTGAAGACTTAAAAATCCGTGTTGAAGACAAAATTCTTGAGCAATCTAATTTTAATCTTTTAGAAAAGCTAATCAACAATGCTTCAGATAAAACGGAAGCAGTTGCTATTGCTGAATTAGGCACTACATATAAAAGAACTGGATTTTTTTCATATCGGGTGAGGAATGCGGACATAATCCTGGACACCTAAAGAGGTAATCTATGGCATATAACGCTTACTTATGCGTATTTAAGGGCGCTGCCATCATTGCCTTCACCGGCATATTTCTCATGTTTCTCCGTACCTTAACTTAAGGCACAGGCCGGCAGCCCCTCCTCTTCTCTTCTTTATCCTGTCCCGTAAAAACATTCACCGGTGAACGGTCCTATCCGCCGTTCCCCGTGAATAACGGCAGGCCGCGCCTGCCGATTAACCTTTTGCGAAGTAACCCCCTCAGCTCAATATCCGCTGAGGACTACTGAAATGTGGAGAGACAGAGCCGGATGAATTTTAAGAGAATAACAGGAAGATTCAGCAGCCTTTATCCCGTACTGGCATACAATCCTGAAAATAGTCTTTTCTACCTTAGCGGTTCCGGCGGAGCCGCTCTCGGCATCGGCGTGATTGCAAGACCTCTTTCCGGAGGTGATGAAACCATTGCAAGACGCCTTACCGTGCTTCTCAATCAGGATTTTCCCAAAAATACCGTTCTGCAGTTTTCACTGCTGGCGTCTCCTTCCGTTGAAGGACTTCTCAGGGAGCAGGAAATCACGCTTCTCGGCCTAAAAAATGACGACGTGCTGTCGGGAGTAATCCGGAGCAGACTGAATTTTCTGCGTGAATCCGTAAACAAACCGCCAAAGGGAATCAGTTCCCGGGTCAGAAACTTTGTGCTCATGGTGACACTGACACTTCCGTGTGCCGGGAAACTCCCTGACGATGATGAAATCCATCATGCCGAAGTGCTTTCCGAGTCCCTTCTGCAGATTCTGAAAACGGCTGAAATCAACGGCAGGCTCATGACAAATGACGATCTGCTTTCAGAGCTCTGCCCGTTCTTCAACGGACATGATGACGCCTCATGGAAAAACGGCAGGATAAAGGCTGACGACTCGGTTCCGCTTAATGAACAGCTGATGGATTATGACAGTGAGCTCAGGGTTTCAAAGGATTTTCTTGAAATAGGCGGATATACGGTCAACACCTACTCCGTCAAACGTTATCCGGAATACGTGTATTTCGGGAATGCCACCGCCTATGCCTGTGACGTCTTTACGGGAACAAGAGGCATATTCACCCCGTTCATGATTACGGGCACGGTATTTTATCCTGAGCTTTCAACACTGCGCTCGCACATCAGTGCCAAACGGCAGTGGACCGTGAACCAGGCCTACGGTCCCCTGCTTAAATTTGAGCCAAAGCTTGCCGTAAAGAAACAGGGCTTTGACCTTCTCTACGAGGAAATGGAAAACGGAGCCAGACCTCTTAAGTTCAACCTTACGGTAACGTCATTCTGCAGAAATGAGGAAGAGGCTCTGGCCACCGGCTCGGCACTGCGAAGCTACTATAAGGAAAACGGCTTCGAGCTCATGCCGGACAGATACTACATTCTGCCGATATTTCTCAACGCCCTGCCGTTCGGAACCGACACCGATTCCTTTAACTCCCTCATGAGATTCAGGACACTGTGCTCCACCCACATTCTGCCGCTGCTGCCGATTTTTGCGGACAGTGCGGGAACGGGTACCGGAGTCATAAATCTCATAAGCCGTTCGGGACAGCTTATGAATCTGTCCCTTTACGATTCGGGGACGAACTACAATCTCTGTATCGCCGCCCAGTCCGGAAGCGGCAAGAGCTTTCTGGTGAACGAGATTCTGGTATCGTATCTGGCAAAAGGAGCAACATGCTATGTAATTGACGTGGGACGTTCCTATGAAAAGCTCTGCAGTTTTCTCGGCGGAACCTTCCTCTCCTTCGGCATAAACTCCGAAGTGTCCCTTAACCCGTTTGAATGTATCAGGGACTATGCCGATGAGGCGGACATGATTAACGGACTCCTTTCCATCATGGCAGCCCCCACAGAAAGGCTGAGTGACTTTCAGACGGCAGAACTCAAGAGAATTACCGGAAGTCTCTTCAGAATCCACGGCAATGCTCTCTCCGTGGACATCATCGCCGAAGAACTTGGAAACCACGAGGATCAGCGGATAAGGGATCTCGGAAGACAGCTGTATTCCTTCACCTCAGGCGGTGAGTACGGCAGATTCTTCTCCGGACACAACAATATGAAGCTCGGAAACAGCCTGACTGTTCTTGAGCTTGAGGAGCTCAAGGGAAGAAGACACCTGCAGCAGGTTGTGCTTCTGCAGCTCATATACCAGATTCAGCAGAACATGTATCTCGGAGAAAGAAACCGGCCGAAGATTATCATCATTGACGAAGCCTGGGATCTTTTAAGAGACGGTGACGTGGCGGGATTCATTGAAACCGGCTACCGCAGGTTCCGTAAATACGGCGGAGCCGCCGTCACCGTAACCCAGTCTGTAAATGACCTTTACGGTTCGGAAGCAGGCGTCGCCATCGCTGAGAACAGCGCCAACATGTACCTTCTGGGACAGAAGGCCGAAACCGTGAATCTGCTGGAGCAGGAAAAGAGACTTCCACTGACCTCAGGTGAATATGAGTATCTGAGATCCGTACATACCATGAGCGGAATGTATTCGGAAATATTCGTGATAAGCGATCGCGGGAACTGTGTGGGCAGACTTGCCGTGGATCCGTTCAGAAAGCTTCTTTATTCCACCAGGGCGGAAGAGGTCAACGCCATCGAAAAGCTGCTGAAAAAAGGCATGAACGTAACGGAAGCCATAAATACCCTGCTTTCTCAGGATTCATGAGGTTCCGAAAACCGCCATGATCCCCCCGAGGAAAAAACACCTGAGGAGGAATAATCCCGACAGGTGCGTCCTCTCAGCCAGCCTGACGAGAGAACGGAAAGATTATCGGTGTTAATTAGAAATGAGTCATGATAACCGGATGATAAGCCATATGAAGCAACACGAAGTAAATGATACAGGTCTTATGAGACGTCATTATGCAGAAATGCATAATGACGCCCGCCAAACTGCGGCTTACGTTCTGAGGTCAGCCGTATGCGCCATGCGCATTACCGCAGTCACCGGGATTACCTGCTTTGCCGTTTTTACGGTAATCATAAGTCTTCTTGACCTCAGGATCGGCGTTGACCTGCAGGAACGGACATGCCTCGGCAGAGTGTTCGTATATCGCAACGAATTTCTCCCTCCTGATAAGTATTTCATGACGATGAAAATGAAAAGAAAAGAGGAATCATCAGCATCAGACACCGTAAAAGACGTGACCGCAGTAAGACTGCTGAAGGACGTGGCCGTCTTTAAAAAAGGCTCGGTTCTTCTTAAAAGATATTTTGCAGGTCCCGGTGATACCGTACGTAGAAACGGTAATCTTATCACCGCACAAAGGGAACCTGAGGGATATGCCGTAGCGGCTCTTAATCTTCCGGTGAAGTCCCTGATTGCTGACACTGACGGGACAATAATGCATAACATTAAATTTATCCGCGTTTTCTCCGGCAGCATGACACTGGCTCACGACGAGCACTTCCTTAAGGGAGATTCACCTTATTCACTGGATTCCAGAATTATCGGAACCTTCACGGGAAACGAGATTGAACTCGCCGAAGTGCTTTTCATGCTGTGAAACATCAGAAAGACGAACGGAATTACGGGAAGCGGACATGCCTTCCGCTACGACAGATGAAAAAATCAGAAATCCTAAAAACAGCCTTAACGGCAGCGGCATCACTTACGCAGACAGCGGTTTTCGCATTTACGGAACCACTCCTTTCCGAAATACCGGATGTGCCCGAATCATATGCGGACGTTACGGCCACGGGGAATACCCCGTCACCATATGAAAAGGATGCGGAATTTATCAGAAGACTTACCGAAAACGCTGAGGAAAATTATATAAGCACATTCACCCGTTCCGACGGGACTCATATTGCCTTTGGAAAGGAATCCGGACGTCATGCCCGGACCGGGACGGAAACCGTCCCGGTTTACGTAAATAATGAAATGGCTGCAGAACACCTCAAAATATTATGTTCCCATGGCAGAGCTTATGAAATAACCTTTCGTGACATGCCGGCACCGGCAGTACTCAGACTCATGATTCATGAGAAATGCCCTTTTACGGTAAATCCCCGCGACTTCGCAAGATTCGGAATAACCGCGGTTCCTTATGTTCTGAACGATGATGATTTTCCCCTTAACGGATACGGTGCCCGTATTCCGGTAAGGACGTTAAAACAAAATGATGACTTTTTCTGTCCGGGAAATGATGAATCAGGGATTATCCCTGATTCCTCTTATGACGGCAGCGGTACGTCCCGGATGAAAAACATCTGCGGTATCCGGAATCCGAACATGCGTAAAAGCTTCAGGGAACGGATAATCAGGGCTTCCGCAAACATTACGGAAGGTCTTCGTAAAGGTATCATTCCACCGTTTAACAGGCCCTCGGAAACCGGCAGAACAATGAGCGGTAATAACGGGAAATGCCACCGGGACATGGAAGAGGCCCTGTGGGAACCGAATAATCGATGAGAAGCCGAAACGAAGAAAAAAAAGAGAAAATGACAGACTCTAACCTGAAGGAATGGAGAAAAGAGTGATGAAAAGAAACAGGATCATGAATAATCCGGACCGGATCCGCCGTGAAGAAGCGGAGCTTTTCCACGGCTTCCGGCCCAGAATCCGCAAAAACCCGCGGTTCAGAAAACAGCTTACCGCACTTTCTGCCGCCATCCTGCTGAGTTCTCCTGCCGCCGCTTCCGGCATAGATGATTATGACGGCGGATACACCTGTCCGAATGCCGACATATTCACGGATCTGCTTGACAGGGTTCCCTTCAGCGCCATGCTTCCAATCAGTGTCGGAGGAGCGCGGCTGGGGAATTCTTCTCACGGAGACAGAACTCCGGGCAGTGCCTCTCGACGAAGCGTATGTACCTGCAGTCATGATCTGGGCATTCCGGAAACCGGACTTACCGTTGGTCTCTGGGAGGTTGCATACCTCATGGAGTTTACACGGGAACCCGGATGTTCGCCCGTACTGGGAACCATGCTGCCGCTGCCTGATCGCGGAATAGGATCATTCGGAGACGGCACACTGGACAGTTCTGATCTCAGTCTCTACCACGTTCACCTTTACAGCTTTCCTCTCAATACCATGCTCAACCTGTTCACGGACTTCAACTGCGGAAGGTACGATTACATGGACATGGATCTTCTCTATGCCTCGGAGCTTGACGTAAGCTGGTATGATGAAAGTCTGGCAATGATAAACACTCCGGAGATTGCCACTCTGGCAAATGCCGGAACAGTGGCATCATGCAGTGCGGATGCCACCCTGTCTTTTAAAGGAAACACTTCAGATGATCTGTTTTACTGCGCCGGCTCCTGGGGCTTTCTGTATCCGCTCACCGGGTACGTCGGCTCATCAGGATCCGTCGCCGAAAACACGTCGCTTCTTGCGGTAAGAGTTATGAGTCTTCTGCACAGAAGAGGTCTGCTTCCTGTTACCATGGGAGACGATGCCCTGTGCGGAGGCGTATATTACGATGATATGAGTAAAAGCATGTACAGATTCAGCATGCTCTATCCCATTGCCGAAAGCAGTGATAATCACGCTCTCGGAGAACCGGTTCAGTACTGGCTCGGGGATTCCAGGGTACCGCCGACAAAACATAACGTCATATATCTTGTATGGAGGTACCGGAACTGCTGTCTGGGAGCAGGAAAATAATCAGTTCTGCAAAAACATGTTTTATTAAAACGGAGCCAGTAACGACTGGAACATCTGCCACAGGCCATCAAGAAAATCCCTAAACGTCAGGTAGATAGAGAGAACAACCAAAAATACCCCGAAAAGAAGGAAAAAGATCGCAGCCGGCCTGAATCGCGGACGTATTGAGGGCATTTGCCTGTCCCACCAGTCATCAGCCACATGATTATTACGCGTCGTATAACGGTTTAGCTCCGGATCCTGTCTGAATTCGGACGAATAACTCAATTTCTGAACCTTTGGTTCTTTTTTTCTGCGTTTATTACGACTCATGTTTCCTCACGAATATATACGGAATCTGCATCATGTGAATCTTCCGTTCTGAATTATACCGCTGAACATCCGTCCCGCAAATGTAACCTGCAGCAGAGTACGATGAAATGGTTCAGACGGGATAACGCACGCAAATACTGAAAAATGAACGCAAATCAGACAAAACTCTGCCACAGATTCTCAAAATATCCGCTGAACAGCCAGTACAGTCCGATAACGATCAATGCAAATATCGCTGCGATGGCAAATGCAATAATTAATCTTAATCTTTCGGCAAGGCGGTAATTCCGATAAATTTTCATGCTCATTCCGAAAGTACGCAATGAAGGACAGTGTCTGTACAGAAGAGAGGATATAACGTCCAGAATCGTGCCGACGGAGATAAAAAAAGCAGCCCCCAAAAAATAAATTAAATATGGCGGAACGTCATAAAATGTGCATAAACACACACATGCCACGATACATGTCAAAGAAAGAATTACCAATATAGCCTGATCTTCCAGATAGTCGAACATATTCCAAAAGCTCAGTTTCTCAAAAGCCTTACTGCCACGTTTATCGTGGGCGTAAATCGTAAATTCAGGAGCTCTTTTACGCACGGTCTTAAGGTTATCCGTTAAATCGGAACCGGTTTTTCTTCCTGTTTTTTTCCGAGTCATGTTACCTCTTTTTTTTGATATTCCGCTTTAATGAAACGGCGCCGGCAATGTCTGACAAAGTAGTGTCCTGAGCGCATCCTTTCGGTATACGGTCATGTTAAACGCAATTACACGGATTTACAATTGCCGGTTTTTCAGAATGCCAAAAACCCGTTGTTCTGATTAACGGATATAAATCCGCTCCGATACCTGCAGCAGCTGAGTAATTTACCATCTTCCGTCTGCAGGATTCTGTCATAAGGACATGTAAACCATCCGACCGGACATTACTCCTTCAGAAGTCAGACTTTATGCAGATCGGATTAATTACTGTTTGCATATCAGATCGGTATTCAACATTTAGTCAATTTTTGTGCGTATAAGTTGGTTTTGTTGATATAAATCACAACACAAAACACACAAATGTTTTTTAACTGTAAATAAAAAGCAATATATGTAAACTATATGTATGCTATACAGCTAATCATTACGGAAATGCGACTAATTATTTATACCGAATCCTCCTTAATTACCGAACAGCAAAGATGTCTTGATCATTAGAATAAACAGGTAAAACAATGAAGATTTTAAGAAACACATGTGTAGCCATTGCATCAGCCGTTATGCTCGGCACCTTCCTTCCTGCTGGCAGTGCCCATGCGGATGCCTCCGTACTCGGGCTTGAAATGGGTAAATCAACCGTCAGCGAATTAAAGAACAAATTTGAGGTTGAAGAACAGGGCATCAACCAGTGGAGCCGCGGAGAAATGTATTCAATCGATACCGCAGGCATACCCATTGACGGTATAAAGAATGCACTGGCAATCTTCAACACCGACGGCAAGCTTGACTGCGTGCTCCTGACCATTCAGAAGCACAGATTCGATGAACTGAGCTCAAGCCTCCAGAAGAAGTATAAGGTTACCAAAAAGGTTAAGCCGTTTGTCGGTGATTCATATGTTCATTTTAAGGATGGCAAAACCTTAATTGAACTTGACGCTCCGCACATGAGCTTTGCAATGACGCTGATCTACATGCAGGAAGATTTCAAGAAATCCTTCAAAACCGGCGTAAAGGCAGAAGAAGACCAGAAGAGACAGGCCGAATCTGACGTTCTGTAAAAAAAACAACAGTCAGTAGGGAGAGAATACCGTGGCGGGATGATTCGGATGCAGCCAAATGCCGTCTTCCGGAAAGGTCCCCATCCTGCCGTCGGTCATATATTAAATGCATCCGATCTGATGATACGCTGATTTTTGGGGACTTGGATTTTTCGGAACCGTCATACGGAACGGAACCTGCTCCGGCGACTTCCTAAAATTCGTGCAGACCGATTATTCATTATGTATATGGGTGGTATTTATGAGCTTTAACAGAGAAAAGGATCCGGCATACAACTGCCTTGCAGGAACTGCTGATGACATTGCATGCCCTGTATGCGGAAGTCATGCCTGGAAACGTTACGGTCAGCATCAGAACATTGCCTGCAGAAAGTGCGGAAAGCAGATTGTCACCCGTGCTCAGAAACGCGCACTCATGATGTTTCTCAGCGTGTTCTTTACAGTATGGTTTACCATTTTCATAACAGTAGGCTACATTCTGCTGTTCAAATAGTAAAAGCCTAAAAATTTCCAATAATGCGTAAAGGCAATAAGGATCCGTTACTTATAATCGTATCAAATCATGTATTTCAACTGACAGAAATAAATCCTATATAGGAACTTTACCATTAAAAACTAACGTGATTATATTCCAAAAGATCCTTACGACTGACGAAGTCATTTTTTTCCTGCCGTCAGCCGAAAGTTCCGGACAATGATTTTCAGTTGTGCGATCCGGTTTAGCCGGTCTTCTTTTTCTTCTCCCTGTAGCGCCACTGCAGAAGCAGAACCTTCTTCCCTGATGCTATTTCAGGAAGCCATCTGTCAAGCTTTCTGGCAAGAATGTCCATATACTCCCTTTCCGGCTCTGCCAGAGTCAGAATTGTCATGATGGCAAGGTACATAAGCTCAATTCTCGGCTTTGATCTGATTCTGAGGACAAGTCCTTCAATACCGTTATTAAGCTCACTGACGTCAAGTACCCTGAACTTTACTGCATATGATTTGTTTTTAATCTCCCTAACAGGATCCGAGCTGCCTCCCGGACAGTACAGAGTATTACGCTTATCCGGATTCCGACCATTTTCGCTATCCGTATTATCGTTCCGTTTCGACACCGGAATCGCAGCCGGAACAGGTGTATTAGAGGCCGTATCAACCACACCATCCTCTTCATCCCGCATGAGCTCATGCTTTTTCACCTTTCTCTTCACCACCTCCAGGTTATCGGCAGCTCTTAAGAGATGAGTCAGAGTGGTTCTGCCGTTAAAAAGGAGCTCCGTTTCCGAGAATACGCAGAGGACCATGGCTGCCACATACAGGGATAGATCACACAGGTGTCTGAATCTGTGTTCCTGTCTCTGAGTAAGTTTTTTCAGGTTGGTAATTTTCTTTTTTCCGTCTTCGGCAAAAACATCCCGGCTCCCGGGAATACGCATGAAGGCATTGAATTTGCTTTCGTCAAGTAAAAGCCCTAGATTGGTTCTCAAACATCTGGCCTTGTTTCTGAGATCACCTCCCAGGGAATTAATGAGCATGTATATGCAGCAGAGAATCGGAAATCCCTTAGCGGATATGTTACCGGCCATTTCATAGGCGGCTCCGTCATACTTACGCCCGCTGATTTCCGCATTAACAAGCTCATCAAACAGCCTTAACCGCTTAAGATTCTCCGGACAGACCGCACCGAGCTTCATGAATCCCGTATCCGCAGTGATGTCACTTTCCAGAAGTCCCATGAAAGCCCTGCTCTCTGTTCCCTTACTGCATTCCGTCCTGCGGGACACGGTTTCCCTTTTGTTTTTGATCCTGGCACCGGCCCCGATTCCCTGCTCCCCGTAACGCTTAACCTCCGCATCGACTCCCGTAATGTATTCCTCAAGACTGCAGCCTCTGTCTGCTGCGACATTCATTACCGCAAACATTATTCTTGCAAGAACAATATCCGTGATGTAACCGTTGATGAATTCAGCTTCCTCATTCTGAGCAAGATGTTTTGGAGGGACGGCCTCAGCCATGAACACATTGCGGTACAGTCTGTCGAGAAGCATTCTGTAGGAGGCATAACCTGACGGCATGGAGCCGTCGGCAGACGGCTCTCTGTCAGTCTCAGATGATGCTTCTGCAGAGGGATTAGATTCTTTCTCCAGCCCAGCAGTAATGAATTCATCCAGCTTTATCGGGAAATACGGATCTGCGCTGTCAGCTATGAAACAATCGGCTCCCCCGTTCCGCCCGGAGCCACCGGAGGTCATGTACCTCAAACCTCCGTACACGGCATCGGTAAGGCCGTCAGCTTCAAGACAGTCCCTGATGATATCGGGCACCTCTTTTCCTAGCCCCCGTATGAGATTGGGAAATCTCTTTCTTTCCGCACACGAAGATCTGCCGATAACGGAGCTCAGTGCCTCCCTGAGGGCCGTGCATCCGGCATCCAGGGATTCGTCACTCTCTCCGCGGATAA
The DNA here is from genome assembly GCA_017940385.1 of Ruminobacter sp. Lineage (GTDB taxonomy): Bacteria > Pseudomonadota > Gammaproteobacteria > Enterobacterales > Succinivibrionaceae > Ruminobacter. The sequence continues at coordinate 48,819 of JAGAYS010000056.1, forward strand.
GATGGCGGCGTGATTTCCCTCCGCTCCACAGGTTTTCACCTGATGGGCAGTGCCTGCCCTTAGCCCCGAATACTGATGCAAGAGTGTCAGCTCTTTCGGCAACGTCAAACAGCTCAAAAACCTCCCGGCTTTTTAAGTTCGAAACATCAGTATTACCGTCAGTTGAAAACATACCGGCATCCGCTAATCCCCCAAGGGAATCGGTTCGGGATGCACCGCATCCCGAAAATTCCCTAAGCGGATTGAGCTCTGTGTATCCGTCATCGGTGAGCGCCGTACACGGTTCTGCAAAGGTTCCGTTTCCGGATGGTTCCGTACCAAGACCGTACGGATTTAACATGTAGTCTTTCATTTCGGTTGTCCTGTAATTAAAAGCTTCACATTTACTGACGGTCCCCTTTGCATAAACAGCGTCAGATTCCTTTTCTTCCGTTACATCAGTACCCTTAAACTCCTCACCGGTGTCCGATGTAATCCCGTCCGTTCCGTTAAAGGCATTTCCTTCACTGAACCTGCGTTTTCCCCTTATAAGGTTATCCATCTCCGTCAGGAGACTTTCCTTGGCGGCCAGGAACATGAATCCCGGTTCATCAATAAGTCTCACTGAGAGATCAGATACCTCTCCGTAGTTGACTTCGAGAGTATCCTGTGAAAATTCCTCCGGAATAACCCTTCTGATGACATCCTCATGTATTCCGTAAACACGAATATCCCCATTACTGCCGAATCCTTCAGCCCCTTGTACTATTTCATCCCTGATTTCATGAATGCATAAACTCCTGCAGTAACCTGATTCTTTCATTCCGACTTAATCCTGAAATGGCAAAGTAAAACAGTAAAAGTTTATTTTTCAAAATTTCCGTAATTGATATGTTTTGGTCATTGCTTTCAGGTCTGCAGGCCCGGGGTTCCCCCGGCCTGCCTTTAAACCGCCGTGCAATGATGCGGTCACCGTTATTAATTATTATTTGTGACCGGTTCATGCGTCCGAAGTAATGTCTGCGATTCCCGTGAATGTGGCTCCAACACCGATTTTTCCCGGGAAAAATGTCGTTCCGCACCGTTTGCCGGCATTATGCTTCACCGATGCTTTCCGGTAAACAATGTGACTTACCGCACACAAATTTACAAAAAGGTAACAACTCTTTCAAGTCGTTTTTATTCATGATTTTTAATGTGGTTAGATGTTTTTCATAGTAATATCGATAATTTTCAAAAATATTAGTGCCATTTCTGATAATTTTCGAATAAATATCCCTTTAAGACGTGGCGGATACTTATTTCACGGTAATATTTTTCATATTCATTTGAAGATTTATTAATCAATATATCGATTATATCCATAACAACTGTTTTATATACTTGATTATTTTAACACTATTTGGATAATTTTTAACCACTTAATATTAAATTCACAAAAAATTATGGATTGAAAATTTGTATTGTGTTTTAATCCGCAACCGTCTGCCATGACCGCTTTTTTTATTAACCGTTTAATTAAATATAAATGCTTCCGAAACAGTAAACGGATTTATAAGGTCATACTCCAACAAAAACGTCACCGCTCCGTGAAGAAAAGCCGTCCTCGTGCACGGTCTCGCCTCTTCTCCGGTAAACATAAGTTTTTCTTACCAAAGGTTCCCGTCTTCAGTTACGGGATTTAACATCCATCCCAAGCATCAGGCTCCGCCATGGTGACCGCCTCCTGTTCATGCAGCCGTCCGGCTGCATGAACGACGAGGTCTCCGTCGTGCCCGATGCACTCACGGAGAAAATTTAACCATGAACGGTAACAGAGTTAATGAAGCAACGACCGCCGGGTTCAGCAGCTTCGGTAATGATTGCGGAAGTGATTATGAATTTCCGTTTTCTGCCTCATACATACTGTCCCACGCAGGGGATAAAAATTCCGCACCAAGTTCCCAAACGAATAACCTTACTTCTCATGAATTTAAAAGAAGGCTCAATGCCATAATACGGGACAAGATGGAAAGCCTTCTTGCCACGGCAGTTCCTGCCGAATCAGAATACGGGAACGGCGAATCACTTACGGCAGGTGCGGTCCGAAGCCAGGGCTTATGTTCCGGTCTGAACGCCGACGTTCACGAGGCTGTTCACCGCTTCTCTCCGGAAAGGTTCTGTTCAGGAACCGGATGCTTCTCAGGTAACCGCCGTGTCACTCTCATGGAGGAGCTTCACGACTACATACACATCCTTAAAAACCGCAGCTTTATAAGTGAGTATCTGAAGGGACTGCAACTCGGTAACCCACCTTCCGCTCCCGTCGCCTCTCTGTCTTTGGATACGGATACGGATACGAATCTGAAGAACAGGATATCCGGCATTTCCGGATGCCCTACCGGAACCTCCTTCCGTCTGGCGGAATTCCCATGCGACCTTCCCGATGACATTACGGATGTTCCCCTACGCCGCGACGAAACATGCTCACGCATATTACGCTGTCTTGAAATACTCCGTAACGGCACCCGACTCATATCCGATGAAATCGGATATGTAAATTACGGATATCTCCGTAACAGTCTTACGAATGCATATAACGAGGCCTCATGCATCCGTCGGCGGATAACGGCTGAATCAGAACCTGTAAACTGTTGCGGTAATGATGCTTCGGAAATTTCACCTGTAACTGATACCGCCGGGACAAAACCACTTCTCGGTCTGCTGCTGTCCAGACCGGAACTGACGTCGGCATTCATCGGCTGTCCGATTCCTCTTGAAAAAATTGCGGGACTCAGAAGCCTTTATCTTCTCACGCAGAGGGAAAAGGCATTGGGATACCTTTACCTTCTCTTTAACAACCTAAGCTGCTTCAATGATAATTTCAGGGCCGACGGATTAAGAATAAAAAGAGCTGCCGACAGGTTCCCGAATGACAATACCGTGCGTCATCTGACCATAAGGGCAATGACCGAATCCGGACTCAACATCACTTCATCTGCAGATTTCATAAATGCGGATCTCCCTGAAATGTATCATCACTACATGATTCGCAACAGGCGTTACCATCTTAAAAAATACGGCATGAAGAAATTCGTGACCAGAAGCAGCGCCAGAAGAAAGGATACGGAAACCCTGACATCACAGGCCTCCTCTGCCAGACTTAACAGAATATCACTCTTTCTCTCGATATATGAAATGCTGACGGACAGACACCGCAATGATGAACTCATCATAAACGATCCTGCCGTCATCACCTCCATAAAACTCTACAGACAGAGCCTTAATTTTCTGAATGCGGTTGCGGGAGACTGCAACTCCGAAACGTCAATCCGCGATGACATGGCAAGAGCGGTCTCCATCATCCGGAATACGGCCGGCAAGAACATTACCGGAAGAAATCTGGATACGGAGGCAATAAAGACATCTCTCTCGAAGGCTTCATCCGTCATTTTTCAAAAAATTGCCGGCATGGCGACAGCCGGCCGTTTAACCGATATGCCTGAGGGTACGAAGCCCGGAACCTCAGCGGATACGGCCAATGGTTTACCGTTATGCTCGGAAGAGCTTCTGCAAAGCATTGAAGCCGTAAGCCCCTTTGAATTATTTTCAGAAGAAATGCAGAAGATTGACCGTGACAGCCGGGACATTCTGAATGTCATGCGCAAGGATTCCTATGCGGATGCCGTATCGGCATACGGCTTTTCCTATAAAAGCTTCACCAATGCGACAAAGCTTCCGTATGACACCATGCACCGCTTTTTCACACCGGAGGACAGGGCCGCGGTAAAGAAGGAGCTGTTCTGCCAGTCACGAGACAAAGGCAGGCTCTGAACCTTCTGACGAAAGAGACCGTTGCCGGTGCCTTGTACCGGCAACGGCAACGATACAAGGCAAAGGTCCTCACGGAGGACATCCTAATGCATTCATAATTCAGTTATCCGGAGATTCATAAATATACATGAAAAGATACTGTCTTATTTCTTTTGCGCTGACCGTTCTTCTTGCCGTCAGCGTGTTTATTCTGTCACTCTCAACGGCACATCATTCAAAATTCGTGTTCATGATGGCAGCTCTGATACTGCTCTTTCTGAGACACCGGGAATACTCAAAGGTCGAGGCCGAGGAGAACCGGGCCAAGGGAGGAGGATTCTTCAGAATTTCCGAGGATGAACTGAGGGGACTTACGTCTCCCGACAGACTGTATCTCGGAGAAGGATTTCTGTGGGAGAAGGAACAGGCCGTACTGCTCTACGGTCTTATGGAAAAGGATCCGTCACTCTGCACCGTAAAAAGGAATCCCGATGTTAAGGGAACGGGTTTTATCCAGTCTCTCGGAAAGCAGGAACCGGTATTTCTGCCTTTAAGCTTTTTTGACGGACATACACTCATAGCCGGCACCACCGGTGCCGGCAAAACCAGACTGTACGATCTGCTGTGTTCCCAGGCCGTGTTCCGCGGTGAATGCGTCATAGTAATAGATCCGAAGGGAGACCGTGATCTTTATGAACACCTGGCCAGCTCTGCGAATGCCTGCGGTCGTGATGTCCTCTTCTTTCATCCTGCCTTTCCTGAAAAAAGCATCGGCCTGAGTCCGGTACATAATTTTACCCGAAGCACGGAAATTGCAGGTCGCATAAGTTCCCTGGTACCCACAGCAAAAGGAAACAGCGATCCGTTCAGAAGCTTTGCCTTCTCCGCAATCAATGCCGTTGTCGGCGGACTGATACTGACGGGAAGAAGACCTACCCTTAAGCTGATAAGATATTACGTGAATTCCAGACTTACCGAGCTCTGCTTTGCATCATTCAAGGCCGTCTTTGACAGATATCTCTTAAGGGACAGAAGATTTGCCGATGAGTGGAAAAGCCTTATGCGTGAAACCTCAAAGGTGCCGGGAAGACTCCTGTCAAAATACGATGACCTTTACCGGCGGGCCATAAAGCCCTTCCCTAGACGGGTGTCCCAGGAAATGGAGGCCCTTTATGAAATGGCCAAACACGATCCCGACCATTACAAAAAAATGACCGCTTCATTAAAGCCCGTTCTCGACATGCTTACGTCAGGTGAACTCGGAAACCTTCTGTCCCCCGAGGAAACCGGAAATCTCACGAGAAAATCCTACAGTCTTGCGGACATAGTCCGCAGGAACAGGATTCTCTACGTGGGTCTTGACTCACTCACGGACGGCGAAACCGGAGCGGCCCTGGGTTCCATGCTTCTCGCCGATCTTACGGCAGTTGCGGGAAACAGATACAATTTCGGGAAAGACTTAAAATACGTAAATCTCTTTGTTGATGAAACCTCTGAAGTAATCAACGGACAGCTGATACAGCTCCTTAACAAGGGACGAGGCGCCAAATTCAGGGTAACCGTGGCAACCCAGACCGTTGCGGACTTTGAATCCGGGCTTGGAAGCGAAGCTAAAGCCCTTCAGGTTCTCGGTAACGTCAACAACGTCATATCCCTGCGTGTCATTGACACCAGAACTAGAGAATACATCAGTGGTTCTCTTCCGAAAACCAGAGTACTGTTCCGCTCACAGAGCTCTGTGCAGAATCAGAGTTCGGGTGAACTGACAAGCGTGAGCGCCAGCATATCAAAGAGCCTGACGGAAAACGAAACCGATATTTTTCCGGCATCAATGTTAAGTGAGCTTCCAGATCTGGAATATGTTGCCCGAGTCGGCGGTTCTACGGTGATAAAAGGCAGAATTCCATTTGTGGAAGCATGCGGAGACTAAAGCATGGCGGCGGAATCGGTACAGAGTCATCATATCGTCAGATCAATGCCGAGACAGATGCTGCGCATTCCGGCAATTACTTTCCGGATTTTCTCCGTTTGGATGCCGGTTCGGGAAGTTCCGGATACATGCCTTCTATCAGACGCTTAAGAAATTCCCTGTCATCGGTATTATCGACGGAAAGCATGGCCTTGGCCCCATCATATGGAATCTCCTGCACGGCATCAGGCATCATGGAGGAAGCCGACGGAGTCGGCTTCACCAGAAACCTGTTGTCGTAGATTCCCCCGAAAATCCTTCCGCGGTAATACAGAATATACTCCCCCATCATGGACCTGAAGGTCACGTCATCAAGCTCAGAAAGCTGTTCCAGAACATATTCCAGAAAGGTTTTATCAGACGCCATTAAATATCTCCTGTTTATTAAGTCCTAATTTCGGACCGTATCCCCGATTGTACAATCTTTATCGATTATTCGGAACACTGAGGTTTCACACAAAGGACAGACATATTAAGTCCCAGGTCTTCCGCCGATACGTCACTTAAAGGGTTTATCAGCGGATTCCGGGAGCCCCTGCTGATACATTACAGCCAGAACAGAGCAGACGACAGATACGTGGCATTCGCCACGCATCATGTCGTTTACTCGGATATTACGGTAACCGGAATGAAAACGGGAAAAAACATATGTCTTCAAATAACAATCCTACGGGTAAATGCGGTCACAGGCTCACCTGGTTCCGTCATCTCGGAACTAAGTCATGTCTTACAATCATAATCATGACGAATTTAACGGGATGCTCACTGGGCATCGGCAGTGAGGAATACGGATGCTCCGGCCTCCCTAAGGGAGTTCAGTGTAAAAGCACAAGAGAGGTGTACCTTAACAGAAAAAAGTACGGAGAATGGACGGAAATGAATCTTCCTGCGGATTACCGCAGTAGATCATTTTCGTCAGCCGAAGGTATAAGTGAGGTTGGAACAGGTAAGTCAGCCGGAAACAGTCCTGAAGACAAAACAGAGGGAAAAACGGCGCAGGCCCCGGGATCGACATCTGAGGTAATTATCCCGAAGGAAGGTAATGCGGCATCCAGTCAACTGAAGGAGCTCACTCCTTCCGAAACAGCAGCCACGCGCATAAGCCACGGTCACGAATACGCGCCTGATTCTTTTATAAGGACAAGAGATGACATCATGATAACCGTCATAAACCCGCATGAGGATACTGATGGCAATCTTCATGACAGGTCGGTCATCTACACCAGCCTTCATAACGGAACCTGGGGAATCAGCGGATCTTCCGGAAGATATTCGGTAAAAACCGGTCATACGGCCGTTAAGGGAAACTCCGGAGGAGCAATGCCATATCTTGAAGTAAAAAAGCAGAAAAAACGTCAGGATACAAAACAGTAACGGAAAACCCGGTGAACCGGAGAATTATGGAGTCACCTGAAAATCATCACTGCTTCCATTATTCCGGGAACAGAAATCATAGGTCATCTTATTCAGAATCCTGCATGTTAGCTTAGCAGCGGGATCGGTATGCCGGAGCACCAGGTGTTGCTCTAACACCGCACTGTTCCGGCTCATAACAGCAGAAAAGAAGAGGAAACAACATGAACATCTTATCTTCAAAACAATATGAAAACATTCAGAGTCAGCCTTTGAAAAATCTGAAAATCAAGTATTTACCCGATCTGAAGAAGGCAATGCCTTTTGTGATTACAGCGGCGTTCATTGCCGGCTTCAGTGATGCGTGCGCCGGAACAGGCGGTGAGGAATTCGCTGACGTATGGGATACCCTCAAGGAATGGATTCAGGGTACTCTCGGAAGAGTGGTATGCGGAAGCATGATTCTTGTAGGTATCGTGGCAGGCGTAGCCAGACAGAGCATAAGTGCCTTCGCCGTGGGAATCGGCGGCGGCATAGGTCTCTACAATACCCCCAGCGTAATTGAAAGTGTCCTGAGTGCCACAATCACTCCGGAAAACATTGAGCTTCTGAACTCAATGAATAATACCATGCTCTGATCCTCTGAATCGGCACGGAGCAGATGCCGCAGGCATATACGTTATGCCTGCGGCATCAAAACATGGGGAAAGCACTCCATGATTTTTACCCCATGTTCCGTTCATCAAAATGCGCAAAACTCCTGATGCATATCTTAAGCACTCAAATATAAATTGAAGAATAAATAAAAGTGTTCTATATTTTTACTGATGAATACCTGTTTAATTTTACTTATTTCACATTTATATATTGACATGTATCGATGTGACTTCTATAATGTCTGACATATCGGGAGCTGTTATGGGTTTTAAAGATGATGTAAGAAGAGCAAAAGCTCTTACCGATGAAAGCAGACTGGCTATTCTGCTGGCACTGCAGAATGGGGAAAGGTGCGGATGTTCCTTAATGGAACTCCTGAAAATTTCTCAGCCAACCCTTTCGCATCATATGAAAATACTCTGTGACAGCGGTCTGGTAATCTGCAGAAAAGACGGGAAATGGACTAATTATTCCATATCTCCTGAAGGTGTGGAATCATTTAAGGACATGATTTCGTATTACACCAAATATGATAACGGCAAAAAATGCCCTAACAGCTGAACATACGGCGTAAACGCATAAAAGATGCACTGGCAACCACAATCGGTTGCCAAAAAAAAGGCATAACACATCGATATATGTAGATATTTGGATATGTCGATATTACACCTTCCGGAGCAATGCCGGTCACGGCATTGCCGTAAGGCGGAGATGACGTATAAACAAAAACATGAATAAGGATATTAAACAAATGAATGCAGTTGATTGTATCAGGGGACGTCGCAGCGTCCGTGAATATACCGACCGTGATATTTCACCGGAAACGCTCAGACAGATTATCGAAACTACCTCTTATGCCCCTTCGTGGAAGAATTCTCAGACAGTTTCCTATCTCGCAATTAAAAATAAGGAGCTTAAAAACAGCATTGCATGCAACGGGGTTATGGGATTTACTCCTAACATGCACCGTGTAATTGACTGCAATACCCTGATGGTTGTGGTAACCGCAAAAGGAATCTGCGGTTATAACGTTGACGGCACTCCGACCACCTCAAAAGGAGCCCATTGGGAATCCTTTGATGCAGGCATTGCTACTCAGACTCTTTGTCTTGCAGCACACGAGCAAAATATCGGTTCAGTAATACTGGGCATCTTTGATGAAAAACAGGTAGCAGACATTTTGGGGATTGATACCAGACAATTCGGGATTTCTGCACTCGTCGCCTTAGGTTACACTGATTCTGAACCTCATGCTCCGAAAAGAAGAAGCGTAGACGATTTATTAACCGTTATCGATTAACTCAGACAACATGTCCGGCGTCCCCAAATAAAGCTCTGACGGCCGGACTGTTTCATGGTACATGGGAGTTCAGGAAAATTCGGGCAGATGTCCGTATTCCGAATCAGTCTTTGGGATAGACCGATTTCAAGCGAGCACGCCATGATATTCCTCAATCTTTTCGTTAGAGTCATATTCCTGTTCGGCGCCTATGGTGTTTTCTGACATATATTGAAAAATAGTGCTTCCACTCACAGGCCAGAATGCAGGTATCATCAACTTAAAAACCAACTAATCTCTCGATTTTACGTTTTTAATATTATAGTTTTTACGTGACAGTAAAAACGCAGTCTCGACGTGTTTGGAAATTAGCAAATTTATATTTTTTAACGAGATACGCATCAAATAATTTTTGGAAAGCACCTCCTTCCAATTCTTTTATTCTTTTCTGGATTATATTCACATGGCTCAATGTTTTTGTCCTTATTCAAGAATATATAAAATGTCACGGCAGGCGAATCTAGCTACCCTAGAAACTTTTCATAACTCCATTAACCGGGGCATATCTTTTCTACACACCAGGTATGCACTACCGACAGACTACTTCCCGTGAAGGTTAAATGATGAAGGTGTACAAAGGGGAGGACAACAATGTAAATTGCCGAAACTCCCCCACTATTCTTCAATTTTATGAGAATTGCTGAGTAGTCAAATAGTAGTCTGCCAATTGGAACACCTCAATTAATTTTACAATTGCATATAAAGACTGTACCAAACTACGCATCATCTACATTATCTATACGATGACAATCATTTTCAGATATCCCCGTAAATGATAAATTCCACACAGTATTTACATAATTTTGGGCGTCTTCATCTCCTACAGCTTCACCACCATTTTCATATCGTAGGATAAAAGAGGCCAGCTTAATTTTCTCCTCTTTGGTAAAGTCATTTATTCTTTTTGCATCTAACTTTTTAATACACTTATATATATCGTTATCTTTTATATATTTATCATAGTTGTTTTCATTAAAAGACCATCCTGATTTGCCATTCACTAATTTACGACCGGCAAATTTACATATAAACTTCAGTTTTTGTACATCATTTGTAAAGACTGTGTTTGTTAGGTAGTTTTGAGCACTATTTGAATCTAAAATATTCCATAAACTAAAAGCTTCCATGAATGAATGAATATCGAGAAAATTCTTAGTTATACTTCTTATTGCATTTATTTTTTGTAGAAACAATGAGTCAAGAGGTGTGAAAAAAGCTGACTGACTACTGTTTCTTTCAACAATTAGCATCTGTGCTATAAAACCTAATGATTTATCACAACTGTTCGATAATAAATCTTCGTATAGGCTGTACCTCTCTTCTTTTGTGGGCATTTTTTGAATTAACTTAATAGCAAAATTAGTTACGATATCCTTACACCAATATTGATTATATTTTATTGGTTTTTCAGTTAAATTTATAAAAGCAGAAGTTAACATTCTTAATCGGTGAAGTGGAATCATATCAATATCAGATGTAATTCTTTCTATAACATATTCCAAATTTCCGTCATTATTTATTTGTTCTATACTTCTTTTTAAATCAAACTCATTTATTGTGTAGATAAAATCATTTATATCAGATCTAGGAACTTTAATTTCGTCGACTGCATAACTTAAAAATAATTTAAATTGTTGTTTTTGAACGGATTCATTAAAGTTTTCCTTTCTGGAGATACTCATTCCTATGTTGCTGGCAAAGATTGGAAAAAGGGTAGCAACGCTATCTATTGCTTGAGCAGGATCTATTCCTATCTTTTTAAATTGATCATAGAAAAAGCTCTTAACATTATCTTGATTTGACGTATGAGGATCTTTCTTAGTCCATAAGACATTGGTATTATTTGTAATCCATTCAAAAAGTTTAGGATTCAAAACTTCAATTGTAGTGATGCCTATCGTTTCTTCAAAGGGGATTTCTTCACACAAAATGCCATATCTAAAATTAAAAATATTAATTACTCTATTAATATCTCTTATAGTATATAGATAAGGAAATATGCAATTATTGAGTACAGTATACCAATAGTAATCATCCCTTATGGCTATATTTTTGGATACACTAAGAATGCTACTGTCCAATTTGTTGTGAAAAATTTCATGCAATTTTGCTTGAGAAAGTGTTGGTATTTGGAATGGTATTTGTACTATTTTTTCCAAATATTCATTACCATTATTACAGCAATCATCTTCTAGTGCGTGAGCAACAACTTCTCTGTCCATTGCCAGAATATATGTGATTTTAGGCAAATCTCCAATTTGTTTAACTATTTGAATAATATTTCTTATTTGTGAATTTGTAAGGCGGTCTATATCATCAATCAGAACCACTATTTTCTTATTAGCTTTTATGAGAGCTTCTTTTAACTTATCTTTGCAAAGATTTATATCTGATTCTTTTTTAAATTTGTCTCTTATCCAAATCCAAATAATTTTATACCAAGGATTTTCATATGGAATAAGCCCCAAATATTTAGAATAATCATTAAGAAATTTTTTAACATTTTTCATTAATGTGGCTATTTTTCCACTTGAAATAGCATTTTCCAATAAATTAAAAAAATGGTGTACTAAATTATCTTTATCTGAATAATTCCACGGTTCAAATTTGATTATGATTGTTTCGTTTTTATTGCTTTTAGACAGGCTGTCTATTTCCTGTAAAACCATATTAGCGATGGATGTTTTTCCTGTTCCCCATTTGCCATAAATTGCAATAACAAGACTATCATTTCCTTTATATTCGTATATATCTCTTCCCAAATGCACAGAAAAAGGTGCTCGTCCCAGTAAATCATCTTTTGGGTTTTCTATTGCTTTATCAGCATTAAACATATTTTACCTACATATAATTTTGTTCTTTTATGGAAATGGATGTGGTTTAATCAGATTGGTTGATAATACGACTCCACCTGCTCAAAAAAGCGAGACCAACTACCCCGATACTTTTCCCCCTATAACCAGGGCGGGTCTTTTCTACAATTTGAATAGGACTATTGGCGAATTACTCCTCGCAAAGTTTAAATGATGATGGTGTACAAAGGGGCGGGCGACTCTGTAAATTGCCGAAACTCCCTCACTATTATTTAGTTTTCTGAGAACCCCTCAGTAGTCAAATGGTTGTAGCTTACCTTAATGATGCCAAACCATGATACGCACCATCAAAAACACTACGAACCTTTTTTACCCTATTTAGTGAGTGATTTTTGATAACCTATCACAATGTTATCTATTAATTTGGCTTCAGAAGTCAACCACGTCAGACCATCCTTACTGTTTTTTATATAACTTGACAGACCTTTTTCACTTGGGGAAACCGTGTTTGCGAAATCACTAAAACCTTTATGTATACCTTCGAAAACTTCATATTGGTTGTTAGTCAATTGATAATTATTTACGTCAAAAAAATTTAAAGTGTATTTTCTATCTATTGGAACAACCAGTTCTGGTAATATGAAATGTAAAGTTTTTGTAAAAGTTACTAACTTGGAATTGGTACTTACCAAGTTTAGTTTATTATATAAGTCTTTCAGCGTATCGAAGGCACTTTCAATATTTCTAATGTTTAGATTTTCTAATTTTTTAAAAAGCGGTTGATTGTCTAAAATTGATTTTTTAAAATCACTAAATTCTGACAATTTAGCAGCTCTGGAATTCATGTTCCAGGCGTCTAAAGTTACGTACAACAGCTCAATAAATTCATTGCTAAACTTATTTCCAGTGTAAGATATAATTTTGTTATATAAGTATATGGCAGGAGATAAATGCCTATATTCCAAATTTACCTTATTAAGACATTTGCTGATATCAATTTGCTTTTTTATATAAAGCTCTGTTAGCTTATTAAAATTCACTTTCATTTCTGGTTCCCCGAAATGGTCTATCACAATCAGCTTTAAATCTTGAGAAATATCTTTAATATCTCTACACAAATCAAGCATCATTAGTTCTATAAAATGAAGAACAGTCACTTTTTAAGGAATATTTTTAGGAGCATTTTTAGTCCTGAATGAGAATGTATTCCATGTAAAACATTTACTGACTAATTCCAAGTTTTAGCTCTCAAACGATGAGCTATCTCTTCTGTTTCTGGAATATTCTCTGTTTCCAATACTTGCGTCAAATCAAATATTCTTGTTCCCATTGGAGGTCTCGGGGTTACCTTCTTGAAGTCTGTTTCATAGAACTTATCAACAAAGAAATACCTATGCTTTATACTTCTAAGGTCATAGCCATGAGAATCGCCGTCAGCCATAGCTTGTGCAATAAGATTTTTTCTATCTTCTGTTAATTCACCAAATTCAGCATCATAAGTTACACCGTCTTTAGACTCGATTGCTGTTATACGAGCAATAACCTTTCCTATAGCTCGCACACTTTTGTTTTTATACAATCCCAAAAAATCATGAGCCCTAAAGCTACGCTCTGCATTTTCATAGTAAACTCCTGAAGAGACATTGAAATCCAGAGTTACTCCAGATAACTGCATTCTCAAATATTTCCAAGAATCAGACACTGGTATTAGCCCATCGGTATAGCAGTAATTAAGATAATCATTCAAAACATCCTGCATTTCGTAATCTCTATCATCCAGAACATCGCTAATTGCATTTGCCAAATCTTCAAAGGTCGTATTTATATGTACTATAGGACGGGGGCTATTTTCATTATACTCTTTTAACCATTTTTCAAATGTATCCAACTTTTTAGTTTCCATGGGTTCAGGTGCCAATGTAATCATCACCTTATACTTTTCATCGCTAAATGAATTTAAATGACGAATTAACTGTTCCTTATAAAACCAGTCAGACATTTTTGTTTCAACCACAATCTTAAAGCTCTCCTGCGTTATGGTTGCATCAGGAATGCTATCCACACTTTTTTCTTGCAAAGTAAAGATTATTTCAGGATTGAACGAATCAGAGAAATACTCTGATTTCAAAAATCTAAAGAATTTATCAGATGAGTATGAATACAGACGTGACAACAGTAACATCGTATTTGCTGTAGCAACATTTTCCTTTGTATGATATCTCTGAAAATAATGTATCTGCATAATTCAGCTATCTTTTCCGTTTATCTTATATGCCATACCAAATATAAATATTTTCTTTATTTATTGTGCTTATCTAGTATAACAACGAAATTTATACGAACTCAAAGTGTAATAAAAATCCGTGCAAAGCCTTGATTTATACATGATAAAGCGCACTGCTACAAGTATGTGAGTTAGCTCCCTTATAGTAAAGGCATTTATTAGCCACGGCTTAATTATATTCCTCTGGATCATCTAAATAACAGAATATAATGAAAATTTTAAATACACCCATGACATTTTTAGTACATTTCCTTGTTTTGCGCTAACAATAAAAGCATAAAAGAAGATAATTCGTTTTGAGCTTTTTATGAGCTCAATTAGACTGTACACAATGCTTAAATCAAGAGCTATCTCGGCTCATAACTAATAATAGATTTATACACCCCAGTATGAAGCCCCATATTTTTAAGCAAAAAATCTAAATCTTTTATTCTTGTATTATTTTTTGCCCCTAAGATAATCTGTTCTACGCAATCCTCCGCATCAATTTTTAATTTATAGTACCTTTGTATGCTATTATCTAGACCTCGATAATAACAACCAAATAAATTACTATTAGTTTTCCTTACTTTTCTTTTAAACAATGCTGAATTCTCCCATTCGTTAAAAATTATTCTTATCTCATTTTCATCATGAAAGTGATTAGATTTGGTTATGTCACGTAAAGCACACAAAGGGAGAAGTTTACTCCTATAATAGTCTTCTGGCCTAAGACCGTTAAATTCATTTTTATCGTTTTCTATCTCTCTTCTTGCCAAAACAATAGCACTTTTTATCATTTCATAAATTTTATTTTCATCATTGTTTTTATCAAAATAATGAACCGGCAAGACACCTAGCTGTTCATCCTCATGAAATATTGGAAATTCATATGCCGTAGGACCTTTTCTGATATTAAGTTTCGAAAGATTAAAACCAATAGCAACCCCCTGCGCATGATCTCCGTATCTGTCCCATAAAGCTAAAGAATCTCTGTTGCACGAAAAGCAGGAAAAAAATGAATGATGGCCGGCAATAAACCATTCGTACAAATTATGAATTATACTGTACTCATCATCAGATATTTCATGATTATTTTTCATGTAATCTATAATAGAACTAAAGACCATATCAAACAGGATTAACTCTTTAGTATCATTCATAAAGCTAGAATCTGTGAGCCATAGTTCGGAGTTTTCTAATATTTCCAGTAACACTTTGTTTGAACAATATAAATAAACTAATCCTGTTTTATTTAACCTATTGATATCATCCTTTAAAAAGTCATTATACATGTGCATTAATTTTTGCCTGATAAAACATTATTAAACAATTTTTAGTAAGAATTATAATTAACAACTAAACTGCCACGTTATCCGTCCATAATTCGCACTGACTAATTACAGTATCAATTGCAAAATCATAATCTTCTGGCGGATATTTGTATTTTTTAAGCAGGCGCTTCACCAATTTACGCATGTAAGCTCTGGCAGTTTCTTTCTGTTGCCAATCAATGGTTCGGTTCTTACGAAGCATTTCAGTGAGCTCTTTAGTCAAAGCTATCAGCTCTTTATTTTCATAAAAATCCTTGATATGCTCTGGCTTTGTTAAAGCGTCGTAGAACGCTAATTCCTCTTCAGAAAGCCCAAGTTTTTGCCCCTGCTCATACATATGAGCAATTTCTTCAGCTGTTTTTAACAGTTCCTTGATTACTTCTTCGTTCGTAATTAGTCCGTTGTAATAGGAATTCATCAATATCGTTAACTTTTCAGAAAACTTCTGAGACTGAACAACATTTGTTCTTTTGTAGACGGATACCTGTTCTGCCATTAATTTCTTTAGTATTTCAACAGCAATGTTTTTTTCCTTCATTTTAGAAATCTCTTCTAAAACTGAAGGATCGAACAGATTAAAGTTCTCCCCGCTATCTTTTGTTTCGAATAAATTAATTACTCCATCACTTTGAACAGCTGATTTAAGAAGCTCATTAATTTGTTCATTAATTTCTTTGAGTGACAAGTGTTTTCCACCTGTACCACCATAGGTGATCTTTGCAACAGTAGAGCGAACCACTTCCATGTATGCTGCTTCATGCCGTTCCATTTCCGTCGTCATACTGGCGCATAACGAATTTGCCTGCCTCAACAATAAAGCTTCCTTCAGAAACAGATCCTTTCTCTTTGGAGCTTTTGCATCCAAAATGAAGTTGGCGCCCCCGGTAATAATCTTGGCTTTGGTGAGAGGGGAACCTTCAATGAATCCGCTAAAATCAAAACCGTGCATGAGATCTTTGCAAACCTGTAATTTTTCTTGGAATTTCGGATAGGCAACCTTGGCTATATCCATGTTTCCATACTTTGCCTGGTCTCTCTTTGTGTATTCCTTCATAGCAGCTTTTAGAGCTGAAGCAATACCAACGTAATCGATAATAAGACCGCCTTCTTTGTCTTTAAATACACGATTAACTCTCGCTATCGCCTGCATAAGATTGTAGCCAAACATTGGTTTGTAAACGTACATGGTGGCCAATGACGGTACGTCAAAGCCGGTAAGCCACATATCAACCACAATGGCAATTTTCATTGGATCGTCGTTGTCTTTGAACTTTCTTGCTAATTCTTCCTTATGGGCTTTCGTTCCTATAATATTTTTCCAGTCTTCCGGATCATTATTCCCTCCGGTCATAACCACACCAATTTTTTCTGACCAACTCGGACATAATTCGAGAAGCTTACGATAAATCTTCATAGCTATCGGTCTGGAATAGGCAACAATCATCGCTTTTCCCGTAAGCAGATTGGCTCTATATTTTTCGTAGTGATCTACAATATCCTCGCAAAGAGACTGTATGGTAGAATCTGAACCAAGAATGCTTTCCATCTGGCCCATCATGCTTTTGCTTTTCTTAATGGTTTCCTGATCTGATACCTGTTCTAAACATTCATACTTCTTATCAAGAGCCTCCAGGGTCTTCGTATCCAATTTCAGCTTAACAACTCGGCTTTCGTAATACACTGGTCTTGTGGCTCCGTCTTCAACAGCTTGAGTCATGTCATAAATAAAATCTATATAGCCACCGAATACCTCTGTAGTGCTCTTATCCTTGGTGGATATTGGGGTTCCCGTAAAGCCGATAAAGGTTGCATTTGGTAAAGCATCGCGGATAATTCTGGCATGGCCTATAACTGTATGAGCTTCTTCTTGACCATCTTCGTTTGTTTTCTTTACAACTTTTTCTACTAACCCATATTGACTACGGTGCGCTTCGTCAGCCATTACAACAATATTGCGTCTTTCCGATAACGGTCTATCTCCTTGTTCAAATTTAAACATGGTGGAGAAAATAATCCCATTAGCGTCTCTGCCGTCAAGAAGTTCTACCAAATGCTCCTTGTCTTCAGCTTGAACCGGGGTTTGCCGCAAAAAATCAGCGCATTGTGCAAATTGTGAAAAAAGCTGGTCATCAAGATCTATACGGTCTGTTAAAACCACAATAGTAGGACTTTCCAACGCATCCTGAAGCATATGAGCATAAAAGACCATAGACAGGGATTTACCAGATCCTTGGGTATGCCAGAAAACACCTCCTTTGCCTTTGTCTTCTGTTTTAACCATTGGACTAGTTGCTTCTTTGGCTCTTTCAATCGCTTGTCTAACCGCAAAGAACTGATGATATCCAGCCAAAACTTTAAAACGTCCTGTTGTTGGCCCAGAGAACAAAATGAAGTTTTTCAGGAGATCAATTAAATGCTCTTTTTGGAACATCCCCTCATAAAAAGTCTCGAACTGAACATAGGCCGTATTTTCATACTCACCGTCCTTGCTCTTCCATTCCATAAAACGGTCAAGACCAGAAGTTATTGTGCCAGCTTTATTGGTCGTAAGATCGCTTATCACACAGATGGCATTGTAGTAAAACAATGAAGGAATATCATGAATGTAATTGCGGATTTGGTTATATGCATTTTCTGCATTAACTTCATCTCTTGATGGACTTTTAAGTTCCATTAAAACCAATGGAAGTCCGTTTATGAAAAGAATGACATCCGGGCGATGGTTAACACCGTTCTCAATAAAGGTGAATTGGTTGACTACGTAAAAGGTGTTTTTCTTGATGTCCTTATAATCAATCAGTTTGACAAGTAAAGATCTTTCTTCGTTATTCTCATAGGATTTTACTGTTATCCCATTCTGCAGATAATCTGTGAATCTAGCATTCTTTTGAAGCAGACTTCCTGATTCCAAATCCCTTAAACAAATCAAAGCCTCATCAAGTGCATCCTTTGGCAATCCTTTATTGATGCGAACAAGACTATCAGCTAAAACAGAATCTAAAAAAGGACTTGTATAATCTCGTTCAAAATCTGGGGCATATATATGCTCATACCCCATATTCTCAAACAATTCAACAATAGCCTCTTCATAGGTTTGCTCCGTGAATGAACTTGGCATAGCTACTTCTCCTATGTGCTTCTACATATTTTCTTCGTAAAATTTAAATTGTCTTTTAAAGAAAACAGTTTTCTTAAATATTCTCTGCCTGAGGAACATTCGCGTCATCTTTATTATTTAAGACTTTTGAACCTAGTTTAAAATTTTCATATGCGTCATAATTAAAACCTGTACCGAGAGCAGAGGATGCGGCCTTTACTATTTCAGTATTCATGGAGATGCAGCCATCCCATCCCCAAATCTGATCATTGTCATTAATAACCTGGATTAATTTAATATACTGATCTCTTGTCATACGCTTTAGAAACATTTTAAGAATATATTTATACCTGTCTCTTGATTCTGCATACCTTGGGCTCTTCCCAAAAAGTTCTATACAATAATCAATAAGATATGAAAGATCTCCTGTTGAACTGTATACATTAGAGAGCCATTGAAAATATTCACAATATGAATAGCTTGGGCTGATATTATATTTACTACAAGATATCATGTTTGCTATATGTGCTTTTTTATCTCCAGTAACAAACCATGACATTAAGTAAAGCAAATCTGCATTTTCAACTTTGAATTTTATTTTTAATTTGATTGTATCATCCAGTACGTTGTATACTGAAGGATATTCAGCTAAAAAAATACATAACTGACCTAAACCAAAGTCTGCATACTCACGAAATGAATTATCACTCTTAATAAAACTCAACAAAACATCTTGACAGTCTTCAAATAAAAAACCAAGTGCTTTTCTTTTCAACTTAATCACATCATCATTTTTTTCAAGAAAACATTTCTTCCATAAAGTTTTAAATGCCGCTTTTTTCATTGAAACAGACATTCTTTTGTAGTATTTTTCTTTTAAAAATTTTTTTAACTCATTAGGTGAGTTTTGGTATATATCATAATTTTTTGACAAATCATTGAGTAGAGTAGCTGTAATATTTTTGATAAATAAAGGAGGTATCACCAAAATTTTTTCAAGAATACACTTTATGTACGCAAGAGTTTCTTCCTTTGAAGGAGTAATCAGCTCATACTCATTGTTTAAAGCTGGATGAGCTGAAAAATTTCTCAATTGGTGGATATGAAGCACCTTTTCATACATCTCGTAATCTAATAAATTCGTCTGATCGTGTATGTCTTTGACCAATTCCAATTCCCATTTGGATTTTGATTGAGGATTTTTCGGCACCTTACCAGGATGTTGTGCCGTATGCCTTTTTTTAAAATCTTCTACCTTAGCTAAAATTTTTTTTGCTGAAGCTTCATCGTATGTTTCTGCTAGTTCCTGCAACTTAAACAATAAATCGCAAATAATAACCGAATATAGCATCACCATAGAAGATCTGTAATTACCACTTACAAAACAACTTAAAACCTCTTTAAAATATTCTTTAGATTTCTCAAAATAAATATTGTCGACCTCTGATAAGTACAACATAATTTTCTCCTATAATTAGTCTAAGAAGCATGCTCTGCGATAAACTCTTTTAAATGATAATTTAGCTACCTAGAGTTTTATGTCTGACACATCCAATTCACCTGACATCAGTTTTGGTAGAAGATCGTCTCGTAATGATGATAACCTTTCATTTTCAAGACGATTATTCAAATATAAGCTTAACATTGGGTGTACCCGCTTTCGCCACTTCAACTGCTCCTGCATAGGAGGACACTTGAACGGTATTTTTTTTAGGTTTGATGCAGGCTGAGCTATGGATGGAACCCCTGTTTGATTAGCATACGAAAGCAACTCATATTGCCCAAGTGTACTATGAAAAAACAAAAGGAGAAACTCAGGTAAAACCTTCGTTTCATCACAACGGAGGTAAAACTGTCGCTGTGATAAAACATAACGATCATATTTGCATCCGTCGGGAATCATGGATACTTGCCCTATATTTCCGGCATGAGTAAAAATTATGTCATGAGGAAACACAATTGAATTTTTTAATCGTTCTGCGTGTTCCTCGGTTATGTAATTGAATTCAGACTCTTCTAGAAAGTACCCACGCAGATGGTTTCCACTAATAATAGGCACCCCATCAGTAACAAAAGTGGATACCTTGATGTTAGAACCGAAAGGCCCCATGGCAACTTTCTCTGCCACATCGAGAATTGTTGCTGTCGGCCAGTCAGAATCATGGAGAAAATGCTCATACAGAGCAATGGATTGCTGAAGTAAATTATCATTTATCTTTTCATTCAATTCAATTTTCATGTCCAAAGATTCTAATATGCCACACACTGCCCTTTGCTCATCAATACTTGGTAGTGGAAATTCAACTCTTTCTAGATCAGATATAGTTATTTGAGATTGAGCAGACCCTGAATCAAGATATCTCAAATTTTGGCCTTTACAGTAATAATAAATGTATTTAGGTAAAGCTGTATTTTTATCTATATCTACAGATATTGACAAATTTGTCAAAAAACATCTCTCTTTTGTTAACTTAACATCTCCTGTTCCACCAACACCACGAGCAACAACAATCAATTGCTCGGCTTCAGTATTAAACTCATCGTAATAGCCAACGTAACGATACCCACTATAGATAGGGTATAATCCAAAATTTAAAATTTTGTCTTTTTTTGGCATTTTTCCATATTTAAATGATGCAAAATCACCAAACCTTTTTATATCACGCATAAATCCATCACCCCAAATATTTCCTATGAGCAGCTTTTACATTACTCTGTTTTACCATTGCATAGTGCAAGGTTGTATCAATTTTTTGATGTCCTAATAACTTCTGTAATTGCTCTATTGGCATTCCCTTATCAATTGCCATCGTTGCCAAAGTACGCCTAAACTTGTGAGGATGAACCTTGGAGATACTTAACCTTTTACCAATTTCACGAAATCTTTGTTCAATTCCCCCGATATTGATTCTTTCATGTGGTGCGCGCAAAGTCACAAACAGGGCAGGATTTTCGTCTGTTCTTGATGCAAAATACCTTTGGAGATGTAACTTAGCTTTTGCATCAAAATAAACAATTCTTTCTTTGTTTCCCTTGCCAAAAACAACGCACTCACGCTCATTAAAATCAATATCTTTACGATTCAGTAAGACCAATTCTCCAACTCGCATTCCTGTAGACGCAAGCAAATCAATCATTGCCAAATCACGAAGATCCTCGCATCCATCACGCATTTTTTCTAAATCTTCGTCAGTAAAAGTTTCCTTGACGTTCTTTGCGGTTTTTACCTTATGAATACGTCTCACCGGACTTTTAATTATGTAATCCTCGTCCTCCAGCCAAGAAAAGAAACTCGATAGTATTCTGCGAATGTTATCGATTGTTACTCTACTGGATTGGTTCTTTTCCTGATAGTCAGTAAGATATGTTCTCAAGTCCTCTGTCAGAATGCTTCTTACATCCTTATCTAAAGACACAACCAATGCATCAATCGTAGTTTGATAATACTTCAAAGTTTTTTCCGAACATCCTTCCACTCGCTTAGACGAGATAAACTTTGAGATCAGTTCATGACTATCATCATTATCTATCACTTTATTAGAGGCAATAACATCATAATGGCACACTACCCGTTCAAGGACTTGCTTTAAATGACACAACTGTGCGTTATCAAAATAGTACAACAATGACTGCATCACTTCAGTTATTAATTTATCTTTCATATCGTTTCTCCTCATCAAATATATACAGAGAACGACGTCAACGGCCTGTTATATAGTTTTACTCTCGCCGTTGGTAAGAGCCTCACACATTTAAATGATAATTTACTTCAGCAAGCCTCCACAATCTATAAAGCGTGGTTTGAGGATTTCATCCCTTTTGACGGCATCTGCCCAGCATGGTGGAAACAAGGCACTTTATCCGACATCGCTGACATCACTAGTGGCAAACGACCACCCATGAAATCAACTGAAAAAACAGATATTGCAATAATTCCACTCGTAGGCGCAACATCAGTTATGGGATTTACCAATAAATCAAATCATACAGATAAAATACTTGTTACCGGACGCGTTGGAACGCATGGAGTCGTCCAAAGGTTCAACACTCCCTGTTGGACATCTGACAATACTCTCGTCATAACAAGTGACTTTTATGAATATACCTATCAGATACTTCAGCAGATTGATTACCATGCTATGAATCGTGGTTCAACACAACCCCTGATTACGCAAGGAGATATGAATAAGGTCGCTATTATTATCCCAGATCGATTGACACTTGATAATTTCGAGACACTCATAGGTCAACTTATGCAGCGATACGAAGCAAACATTATGGAAAATACTAAACTTGCGGAGCTTAGAGATGCTTTACTTCCTCGCTTGATGTCTGGCGAACTTGATGTGTCTGATATAGCTCTTTAAGCCACTAAATTATCATTTATCTCTGTATTTACATGAATTTTTTCATCGATCTCGTCAAGTATTGAAGAAATTTTCTTTTGTTCTAGTAAAGAACACAAAGGAAAATCTAACTCTACAAAATCTTTTTGATATAAATGAGGAATTACACTCCCCTCAGTTCTAGCCTTGATAAAATTCCTAAAATACGGGGACCTTAAAAAATGATAGATAAACCTAGTGTCAATTTGTTCCTTATTATTATTTCTTATAACAAATATGCCTGACGCAACCGTCGATGGTTTACTCAATTTTTTTACGAATCCAATTTTCCCAATTGTTCCGTCTTTTGATATGAGTATATCATTCTCTTGAAGCTTTATTTCCGGAGATTCCTCATATCGTTCTTCAGTTATGTATCCAGCCTTATTCCAATCGATTCCGTCTGACGATAAGGACTCACCATTAATTATTCTATATTCTCCTTCATTCAAATATTCATTCTTTTTCAAACCCTTCCAACCGATTCTACCCTTTATGTAAAGATATTGACCTAGCTTTTCTGTTTTAAATTTCATACCCAATAGCCCCCAGTTTTTTTCTGATTTCAGATTCAAGTTCATGGGACTTTTCAAATAAGCTGGACAATTCAGATGTGAGCCTAGTCATTTTTTGATCAAATGGCTCACCATCGTCTTCTTGCTCTTCTATTCCGACGTATCTACCTGGAGTTAAAATATAATCCTGTTTTGCAATTTCAGCGGTATCAACAACGGCACAAAATCCTTTTTCATTCTCCAACGAACCATCTGCAAAAGCGGTGTACGTATCCGCCATTTTGTGGATTTCAGCATCTGTAAGTTCACGAAGTTTTCTAGTAACCATTATCCCCATCTTGCGAGCATCAATGAACAAAGTTTTTCCCCTTTGTTTTTTACTTTTATTTAAAAACCACAATGATGCTGGGATTTGTGTGGTGTAAAACAATTGAGAAGGTAGAGCAACTATACAATCAACCAAATCGGCATTGATGATATTTTTTCTTATGTCTCCTTCGCCGCCAGTTTGGGAAGAAAGAGCTCCATTTGCCAAAACCAAGCCAATACGACCACCAGGAGCGAGATGGTAAATCATATGCTGAATCCAGGCGAAGTTCGCATTTCCTGTTGGAGGTACACCATACTGCCAACGAGCATCTCCATCTAGCTTTTCATTCCACCAAGGTGACAAGTTAAAAGGAGGATTTGCCATAATATAATCAGCTCTCAACGTTGGATGCATATCAGATGAAAATGAATCATCAGCATACTCACCTAAATTGGGCTCTATTCCTCGAATAGCCAAATTCATCTGAGCTAATTTCCATGTGGTGGGATTTGAATCCTGACCGTATATTGAAATATTACTGATGTTTCCACTATGACTCTTGATAAACTTTGCGGACTGAACAAACATACCTCCAGAACCGCAGCACGGGTCATAAACACGACCTTTAAAAGGTTGCAGAATTTCAACTAATGTACGTACGACACTTGAAGGAGTAAAAAACTCCCCACCTCGCTTGCCTTCTTGCTCTGCAAACATTTTTAAACAATATTCATAAGTGCGACCAAGAATATCTTTTTCGTCACCGTGCTCAATCATCTTAATGTTTGTAAAGAGGTCGACCACGTCTCCTAACCTTTTTTTATCAAGTTCTTTTCTTGCAAAATTCTTTGGTAAGATATCCTTTAATCGCTTATTTTCCTTCTCAATAGCCCGCATTGCATCGTCAATAATAGTTCCGACTTGTTCATCATGAGCATGTTTGGAAATATCGCTCCAACGAGCTCCTGCAGGTACGAAAAAAATCCCTTCTGAAGTGTATTCATCTATGTCTTCTTCGAAACCGTCACCTTCATCTACGAGTTCCTTATACTTTTCATCAAAGCTATCAGATATGTATTTTAGAAAGATCAGACCAAGAATAACGCTTTTATATTCTGATGCATCCAAATTTCCGCGTAGAACACAAGCCGCATCCCATATTGTTTTTTCGAAGCCAATATCAGCAGAATTTTTTTCAGTCATGTTTTGTTGCCACCTATATTTAGTCCTACATGAACTACGCAGAGCACATGTTTACCATTAAAGGAAAATTGTATTTATGAGAAGAAATTTAACCTAATTGATTATGTACCAACACATATTAACACACTGCCTCTATCAATTTTCGTGAAAGCAATCAATATGGATAAAGTTCATGTTATTATGTGCGATTTTTGACCGTTAATTTATCAGAGCACACATCATTAAATTAACTTTCTATTCTTCCTCCTCATCATCGTAATCATCTGATGTAAGCAAGACCTCCGGCACTTCCTCCATCATAGGAACAAGTCTTTTTATAAGAGCAAACAAATCCTTAAAATAATCGCCATCTATCTCAAATGTACGACGAACTCTAGTTTTGTCAGAATATGTGATAGTGAATTCAATTGGGCCGATATCTATAGCACGTATATCCAGTTTTTTTGCCAGTATCTCGGGAATCATTTGAACGATTTCTGCGTATGTCTCGTGAAAAATCTGATTATTGGTCTTATAGCTCCATTTAACCATCCCCAGGTGCGCTTCTGCTTCGGCTTGAAATTCGAATTGAGGAACATACTCATAAGCAATAGAATTTTCTGTAACTGTAACCTTGTTACAGGAAAATTTTGGATCGTCAAAGTAGCCAATATACCTTCTTATAACAATTCTAGTAATCGTCTTCATTACTCACCTTCCTATCTTTAACAGACACACGAAATCAATCTCAAAAATATTTTAACTTGTAATTTTTAATACGAGCTACAGGATCGTATATAGCACATATAATTTTGAGTCGGAAACCACAAATTTCTCTACTTCAAAATTCACCTGCTTAGTGTTCTAAAATCACCCTAAATTCCTTAATAATTTAACATACATCACACTTTTGTAACATTTTCATTACTTTACAACACATTATAATTATTTGTTTTATATCTGATTTTGATAAAACAATTAATAACCATTCAGCCTTCAAAGCCTTATAAAACAATGGAGAAATCGTTTTTCTGCATGTAAAATCGAACCTAATAATTATTGTTAAGTAGATCACGTATTTTACCTATCAAGATACAGAGCAGACACCCTATAAGATGCCTGCTTTTTTAGTCTGAGGAGAATCGGGCTCCCGGATTATAAGCTTCTGACAACCGTATTGAATACACAATTTCAGTACGTTTTTTTATTTTGCTTTTTTCGGGCCGCTGTTCTGCTTTCAGTAATTCGACCGTTCGCCTACGTAGGCTCATCGAGTTGCAAATTGATGAGTGCCTGGCTGAAACAGGCGATTAGATTGTAACCGTCCAGTGTCATGCACCACTGGTCACCTTCCGAAACGGGGAATTCCCCGAGAGGTGACCTCAAATGTACACGAGACAAATTGGCCGCGATGGTTTTCTCCGCTCCGGTTTTCCGATTGGAGAAGCCGAAATGGCTAACAAGAATTCAATTTACGACAAACTGAATAGGACATGGCACGAGGTGCCACCTAAAACTTACGCTGAGTACATGAAGTACTGCAGCAATTTCAGAAAGCGTCAGCAGAGAAACGGAACCTGTATCTGTCCAAGACACCACGGGTGGATGTGTGACACCTTGTGTCACAAATGCGTTTACAGCAAACCGAACGAAATTACCGAGACTGATGCTTTCCCAAGTCCCGGAAGAGAAGAACCGTTCTTTAACAAAGTATCATACGTCTGAAGATGCATAAAGTATCTCTGTGTTTTTTGTTTGGTAGCTTAAATACCAGAATACTTTTGCCCCTTCTTCAATATCTACATTTCCAACAATTCCGTGATGAACCAAAAAAAGCCACGTACTTTGTTGTACATGGCTTTTATTCAATTTAGCTTACTGTCTCTGACAGTTCTATGTATTTCCTTCTTTCCTCAGGGAATTACTTGGCAAATACACAAACTGACCAAGGACCGGCACTGAGCTTACCATCAGTGATATCGCAGGCATCGGCGTAGAGAATACCAGTATCAAGTGCAGATGCACCTTCAACATTACCTGCGTTGAATTCTCTGGTTTCAGGAGCAGCGTTAAGCATTACGTAAAGCTCGTTATCAGTTGACTGATAACCTTCAGGTTTGGTTACCTTCATTACGATTAAACCAGGAACCTGTGATGAACCTACGTTCAGGAACTTAACGTTCTCCTTAATAAGTTCAGCATCACCGAGGTATAACAGATTATGCTCCTTTCTGATTGTAGCAAAAGCTCTGTAGGTATCAGCCATCTTAGCCTTAAGTTCTGCACCTACATCACTGTTATACTCAGCAACTTCCTTGATTGCACCCCAGTCTGATTCATCCTTAGACTTGTTAACGATGGCACCAGGAATGAATTCATTACCTTCGTCATCAGCATAGTTAACCTTGTTACTGAAATCACCGGTATTGTAGCTGTCGTTCTGGAAGTACTTGGTTCTCAGAAGATCTGAACCCTGCTGATCGAATACAGGAGACTGACCGAACATTGCGGTAGCAATTGCAATACCCTGCATCTTAGCCTTGTTTTTCATGGTGTTGTTCTTTTCAGCCTTATACATGATAAGGTCAAACACGGCCTGGTTATCGTGCTTAGATACATAGTTAATGGTATTGATTGGAGAATCACCGTAACCGGCAATAGCACCCCAGTAGGAGATGTCCTTACCTGCCTTAACTTCATCAGTATAGGTAAGTAATTCATAATCTCTTAAGTTACCTGCCATACTGATTCTGATAACGTCCTGCCAGTTAAGAGGATGCATACCGTAGTCTGAATCGTTGGTAGCAGAAGCATCACATGAATAGCCAGGGTCTAATTCCTTACGCTTATCATTCATTTCAGTACAACGACCGGTTGCAAAGCCCTGAAGCTTGATAATGCTGTCACCGTGGTCGAATGGACCTGAACCTCTTACTGCGTCACGGATACGGTCATTGAATGTACCAATCAGAGTATCGTGCATGTTGATCTGGGTTGCGTTATTTTCGCCGCCAACAACGTTAGAAGCAGAACCTGCATCCCAGCCTTCACCAAAGAAGTACATTTCGTCATTATTGGTTCTGGTCTTAACATTGGCAAGAGTATCAACCATTACCTGCTTTGGAATGTATCCCATGAGGTCGAAACGGAATGAGTCAATCTTGTAATCCTGAGCCCAGGTAACAAGAGTATCTTCCATGAGCTTAGCAAACATCTTGTGTTCTGAAGCTGAGTCTGAACAGCAGGTATCAGCAAGAACGTTACCGGTTTCAGGATTCAGACGGTTGTAGTACCAAGGAACAATCTTATCAAGAACTGAAGATTCCTTTTCTACACCGGCGCCGTCAGTATGATTGTACACAACGTCAAGAATAACGTTCATGCCGTAGTCATTCTTGATTGAACTTACCATTTGACGGATTTCTCTGATACGGGCATACGGATCATCGATGGAACTTGCATATGATCCTTCAGGTACCTGATAATGAACAGGATCGTACCCCCAGTTGAATGCGTCTTTATCCTTCACATAGTCATTAAGGAAGTTAGATACCTTGGCTTCATCGGTAGTATCGTCTTTAGATTCCTCAGCAAGGATCTCGTAAACAGATCTTGTAGTGTCACCGCAGACATTGATATAATCGGTTGAGGTTAATCCAAGTCTTTCACAGAACTCAGCACCTGAAATGAATTCATCCGCAACGTTGCCATTGATAACATCTTCAGCATTAATTGAAGCAATGTCATACATTGGTAACAGTTCCATATGGGTAACACCGGCATCACTGAGTTTCTTCAGATGCTTACCTACATTGGAATTAGTTTCGGTAAGACCGAGATACTTACCCTGATGCTCATCAGATACACCCTTATCAGTACCTACGGTTAAATCTCTGATATGAGATTCCGTGATAATCATTGAAGAGATGTCTGAGGCTGTCTTCTGTGAGTGAGGAGCCTCTAATGAATCCCAGCCTGTAGGCTTTGATATTGGAGAATCAAGGTCTACAACTGCTGAATTACCCTTAAGAAGGCTGAGAGAGTATGGGTCAGTTACCCAGAGATTCTCAATTTTTCTGGTTGCAGGATGGTAAACAGAAACTTCAAACTTGTATGCAGCTTTACCCTCAGCGTTGACATCTGATGAAGTAAATACCCATACACCGGTTTCCTCGTCATAGGTCATGACGCCACCAACGTCGACGTCAAAATCGCCATCACCGGCATTTGGCCAAACATGAATTTTTACGCTCTGTGCGGTTGGAGCCCAAAGCTTAAAGGTTACACTGCCAGTGCCAATGGTTGTACCGAGGTCTTCAACCTGAACTGCCCTGTCAGCAAATAAATCATCAATAACCATTGCAGTCTGGATACGGGCTGCCTTCTTAACATTGTTTGAATCATCAAGACCGACTACAAGAGCTTCACCCTTGAGAATCTTCTTAGGATCAAATGATGCGTTATCCGGAATTCTGTATGCCTGATAATCCTGAATGTTATAATTCTGCTTAGCAATTTCATCAGGTAAAGTTGTCTTTTCAAGATTGATGAATTCACCGTTTAACTGACCGTCAACAGGTTCGATGATACCGTCAGTCTTGAACTGAAGACGGGCATGTAAATCACCGCCGTTCTTCCATACAATGATATTTTTAGAAACCCAGTGAGCTGAAGCATCGGTTGTATCGAAATCAGCCTGAGCATACATGTCATCAAAGGCTTCCTGACGGGAGAGTCTTGACTCAGCCTTATTGGTAGCAATACTGATTTCGTGGTCATCGGCAGTCCATTTAAGCATCTGGTCGCCGTCATATACCTTGTTTAATTCTTTGTCTCTCAGAATAAAACCTGCACATCCGTCAGCATTCGGGTCACTTACCTCAAACTCAAAAACAAGACCGTATTCATTCTGCTCAACCGGAGTAAGAGTCTGGTCATTCCAATCAGCTGATGTACCGATATCAGCAGAACAGCCGCCAGGCCAGCGATGAGCTGAGTATTCATTAAGATCCACGGCCGTACCACTTGTTTTTATTGAACCGCCTCTAGTACCTAACTGTTCATCCATAATCTGAACAATTAACTTACCGCTCTTTGAAGGGAGTTCAGTTGATGGAGAAGTTAATCCGCCTGGAGATACAGTGTTGCCGGTAGATGTCTGAACCTTACTAGGGGCTGATGAGTCAAAGTTTGGAGATGGAGATGAAGATGATGAAGAGCCTCCGCAGGCTGCAGCAGCAAACATCACCATGGTAGGCATGGTGAGAATTGCAAGTTTCTTAACACTAAAACGCATTCAATAGTCCTTATAGTTACTTATTTTATATACTTCACATGAGTTTTATGTACTCATATGAGACTGAATTAGCGAAATTTGAGCATTTGTTTGAAAACGCTCGCACTTATTGTAGTGCAAGATTTGTGAAATACCACATACAAATGTTTTAAGGAAATCGTTTTTGCAACGTATCTCACATTAAGTTTTTTACATGATTATCACAAATAAAAACTGTTTTTATTTTAAGCAGAAAATAAGCATTTTATATCTCTGAATTACCCCGTACTCATTTACGTTCAGAATCAAAAGTACATTTTTTATTCACTCAATTATCAAAGTAAAGTCCTGACACCTCCATCGCTCATGCTGAACGCGGTACATGACGGCGGATGCTTTCTCTATTTTCCGATTTCAGCAAGTCTTAACTTTATCTCACTGAGGTTGAGAAGCCCGTTAGACATCACCACGCTGTAACCGGAACCGTCGCGTTCGTCAGAATCCACCGCAAGAAGCGCCGGTACCGAGGAGATACCGTAATAGGATGCAGCTGACGGTTCATGAATGTTGCTCACCGCCTTAAGATCATTAAGAATTATTCCGTCAAGACTGATGCCCACCACACTGAAGCCTTCGTCGGCAAGAATGTTTATTTCGGAAACTCCCTGTCTGCAGTACGGACAACCGCCCTGATAGACATAAACAAGAATCACCCTGTTCCTGAGATCCGCAAGGACGGAGCCGACCTCCCGCTCCTCTTTCCTTTCCGCCTCTTCCCGAAGCTTCAGCGGTCTTACGGCTCCGCCCATTTCATCAAGCTCCGGACTGAGCATTACAAGCCTTCTCGACTCTGTCGCAAAATTTTCACTCTTGTTCATGGTCATCCTCTGCAGCGTAAAATATCTAAGAACATTTACGGGAGACGGATTATCCACGGCGAGCTCCAGTGATTTAGGCAGAATTTCCTTAAGATCCTTCGCAAAAAGCGTTCCTCCAGGAGTTCTCGGAAGGCTTTCAATGTACCGATCCATGCTGTTTTCATCAATGTCTGCTACCTTTATGCTTCTGCCTGTAAAGTCCTGAGGTACGACAGTGTCAGTCTGATGCTCTTCCGGAGCTTTCTCCCTGATTACCGCCGTCGATTCCGGAGATTCCGCAGCTTCAATCTGTTCCTCCTCTACAGGTTCCTCATACCAGAACCATCCCCTCTCGGAATCGGCCATAAACGCTTCCGATGCGGCCCGGGATGAAGCATACATACAGAGGAATAACGCAATGGCGGTTGCGGATTTTTTAATCATCAAGCGAATAATCAAAGCTCACGCCCTTTGTCAGAATCAGATCCACACGTCTTGCAGCATCAACCTCAAGCACCGGGAACATCTCCTCGGCAAGCTTGAGATAGAAGGACGCAATCCTTTCAAGAGCCTTGGAGGAGCCGCTTACCGCGGCTCCCTGAAGGGCTCTTGAATTGTACACGCTCTGGTATTCCATGCTCCCGGAGGAGCCGGATGTATTTATCACCGGAACCGGCGAAACGTCAAAAGCACCTGCAAGCCCCTCCAGAAATCCCGCGGTAAGTGATCTGGCTATAAGCACGCCCTGCTTTGAGACAAGTCTGCCCCTGATGCCGGCCTT
Source organism: Ruminobacter sp. (assembly GCA_017940385.1). Taxonomy (GTDB): domain Bacteria; phylum Pseudomonadota; class Gammaproteobacteria; order Enterobacterales; family Succinivibrionaceae; genus Ruminobacter. The sequence goes on from JAGAYS010000056.1 coordinate 80,720, forward strand.
ACCGTCCTCACCTGCCGCATATCCGTTAAGCGGCACCTCCAGTACCCTTCCGGATTCAGCCACACAGTTAAGTGATTCGGTACGGAGATATACCCTTTCCGAACTCATGTCTCCAAAGCCTGCGGCAATGACGAAGCATTCCCTGAAATCAAAATTTCTGCCGTTGGGAAGGATGGCATTCCTGTCTATGTTTATGAGAACCGGAAACGGATCATTCCGGGCATTCTCCCTGGTCGGAGCATCAAGACCTGTCAGCAGAATACCGCTCATGACGGAGCCTGCGGGAATGTAGTATCCCCTGCCTCCGTTGCCGGGTGTTGCACCACCGGTCTCCGACTTCTTATCGGAGACCCTGGCAAAGCCTTCATCGGCAAGACTTCTGATGTGTCTTGCTCCGGGAATCCGGTCCCTCCGTCTGTCAGTTCCGTATCGCATACCGCCGTTATCCCCCGCAGAGTTTATGCGACGTTTTCCGGAACCGGCGGTTACAGATTCCGGCTTCACTGCTGAAGCTTCGGCATTATGCCCCGGGGTATAACCGTCAGTTCCCGGGGACTTTTGTCCTTTTGCGGCGAAGTCAGAGGAAGAAACATCACCGTCTGATGTCACGGCTCTTTTTCTCATATTCTGTATTTCCTTCGGCAGCAGTGATTTTATGAGCTTCAGTTCCTCACGAAGATTTCTTATCTCCTCGTTAGCCGCCGAATCTCCGTTTCCTTTGCCGGAGCTCTCCGCTCCCAGAAGTCCGGAGTTTTTACGGATAAGCTCAAGCTGATGCTTAAGACTTCCGATTTCTCTTGTCAGATTATTGTTTTCCGCATGAAGAAGTCTGATGTTTGCCGCCAGACTGTCCACTCCGACCTTTCTGGTATCAAAGTCAGTGAGCACGTGTCGCACCTCCTTTTCAGTCCGGTGTGAGTCCCTGTCCTCTTTAGGCCCCGTGAGAGCCACGGCAAGCATAACTGCTCCCATGCCGAGCCCCCACACCAGCCACTTTCTGTATTTAGGTGAAATTCTTTCAGCCATTACTTAAATCCCGTATCTCTCAATCCGTCACTTAATCCACCTTTAAACCGCTTCACGGGAACGCTCATTCCGCGTCACCGGCATAGTCTGCGGGAAGAGCTATCAGCAGAATTCTATCGGTCTCACTGAAGGTGGTCATGGTGTTAAGCATGGCATACCCCAGAACGTCCTTTCCGCACTCCACCCTTTTACCGGATGAGTCTCTTACAAGAAGCGCAAGATACAGAAGATCTCCTTCAAGAAAACCGTCGACGACTCTTTCATTTCCGACACCGCAGAAGCTGCCGCTGCGGTTCAGACTCGAAATGTCGACGGGGACCGCATCACCGGAATATTCATCAGGTGATGACAGAAGATTCCAGATTTCACGAAATCCGTTTACAAGCTCAATGCCGAAATCCTTACCGTGAGCTCCCGTCCGTAATTCCCGGTGAGCATCCCTTTTACCCCCGACCGCTCCGTAATGAGGTAAGGGATTTTTTTCGTAACGGTTCTTATCAGTACTGCGGGACTTCCCGGAAAGACTGTTTCCGTTTCCGTTTTCATTTCCGCCGATTGCGGCATCCACGTTAATCCTGACGTGTCTCGGTCTGATGTCGGCGGGAATGAGTCTTAACATGGCATTCCAGTCATCAACTCCCGCAGGAGTCACAAACACCGTTATCGGTTCATCAGAATTCGGCATGACGTAGATACTGCCGTTTTTAACCTCCATCTCCGCATCACTGGCGGTATTGATGCTGATGCTCTCAAAGGGAAAGCTTATGCAGTTAAGATCATGCGCGGAAATTCGAAATTCATACACTCCGTCATCTCCCGACAGACTTTCCACTGCCATGGCATTTCCGGTGACACCGAACCACGCCAGAAAAACCGCCGGCATAAGCATGATTCCCCGAACCGTACACATCATTCTCTCCGTAAAACCTGACATTATTCCAAGGCTCCCTGTTTTTATCCCTTTTATCAATTTATGCCCGTTCTTCATTTAAACGTTCCGCCTTATTTTCCGCCGCATTCTCTGCCGTTTCCGGCACTTCCCTGCACCTCGTGCACAAAGGTTCAGTCATCCTCATGCTTCACCTTCCTTTTGGACTTTCTTTCCTTCTCCTTTGTTCTGAAGCTGAGATCATGCGGATTCCCCTCATACATCTCCATCCACGTAAGCATCGGCCGGAAGTCCTCCAGCTCAATCAGAAACTCATAGGTTCTGAGAAAGCTTCTGGCAGGACCTGTCGGCCCCTTAACATGAGTCTGCCCGGTAACGAATACCAGTCCCGTTTCGTTCTCATAGGTGACGGTTTTGGGCTCAAAGGTGATACTGATGTGATCGGCCATGATTTCCTCAGCCTGCATGTTGAGAATGTCGGTAATCTGCCTGTATACCCGGGGTGAAATCATCGGCTCCAGCGATTTCTGAATGAATTTAAGATTCGTGGGACTGATGTTTCCCACGAGCTCACCGAGAAAGAGTCCCCATGCCTTTATGTACCCCTCCGAGCTTCTGTCCGCAAGAACACGCACCTCATCGTTTAGATGAGGCGGAACCAGTACCACGGCATCCCTGTGTCCGAGCAGTACGGACGACAGCACGCAGTTTGATATGACAAGACAGACAACCGCAGCCTCGAGCACGGTGACGAACCTGCGGCTGTCAGTGTATGATGCGACGAACTTATGAAAATCCATTATTAGCTTTCTCCATAACTCAGATGACTTCCCCGGATTTTCCGTCAGTACCAGTCACGCATAAAGGGATTAACCACCGTGCGTGTCTCCCTGAAACAGAAGCCGTGCCAGTACAGCAGATGACAGAGAAAACCGTCCTGACTGCGATCCGCATAACGCCTGTACACATGTGTTACCGCAAACCCGAGAGCCGTAAAAATAAGGGCCCTGCCGAGAAACATCCCCATTACGAGCCCCACGGCAATCGGTGCTATCTCATCCACCGACCAGAGCAGAACCGTAGGAGGTTCATCAATAAACTTCGGGATCATGATTTTTTCCATAATGTTCAATCCTTATTTACTTTCTTTTCCTATCCGTCCATTTTTCCGGTGACCTGAGGGAAATTCACGATATATTCCCTTACGGCCCCGGCAAACAGGACTCCCATAAGTCCTAAAAGAAGCTCATAGCCTGCCGTATCCCTGCAGAGACGGATAATCACCATGGTTGCCGGGATAATGAAAACAAGAGGAATAAGCTTCCATATTCTGTTTTTAAGCGGCGTTACCGTCACTCCCTTAAGAAGATTGATTCTTCTCCTGATACAGGCATCGGTCATCGCACAGACGGTAAACACCGCAGTAAGCAGCAGCGGAAAGCCATGACGCCGCAGTCTCTTTTCCATAAAAAGGGCAAACAGTCTTACTCTGTCCGGAGCACCGATATTTTTTAAAGTTATGATTTCGGGGCGCATCCCGATTCCTTTCATCTCCGTATCTGCCAAAGGAGATGAATCATTTCCAGGCGCCGGAGGCTCATCCGTACTCATTCCGGTACCCAAATCACTGCAGTCCGTCACCATATCCGCATACCGGTAATCATCTACGGAATATACGTAGTCGGAATAGTCATCCGGAAGTATGAGAATGACATACGGTTCAGCGGATTTTTGGCTCATGCCTGAGGAGTGTCCGGTCTTACCGGAGGAAGGATGTACTCCCCGGTTTTTCCCTGATTTGTCAGGAGCTGATGCTGATTTGCCGTGTGCCTTTCCTGTTTTTCTGCCCTTATCCGAACTTGCGCATGCCGATTTTTAAGAGCAGTGAGAAGTTCGGCGTTCTCATGAGTTCTTCCGGTAACGGTTATGTTCTTCAGTCCCGTTCTCCCGGAGTATGCCGTGGCAACAGCCCCGGCATACTCCCCGTCAGCTTTTCCGCAGGAAAGAGCAAGATCAAGAAGCTTCGCTCCGTCCTCGTTTATGAGGCTGACGAACACCGTAAGGAATACCATACCGAGCACAAGCATGTATTCGCCGAACACGGCCGTCCCGGTACTCTGGGATTTGCGGTCACTCATAAAACCTCCGACCATTAGCCTGACTGATTGCGTGACACCTTAACGCAGCAGTTTCGGTGCGCATTATCCCTTTCCGGTCTCCTTAAAAGAGAGGACTGTGCCTTAATTTGATGGAACAAAGGTTCGGGCACGTTTTTGAACAGTCAGCATGGATTTTTACGTTCTTTCTCCCATAAAATACTATACTTTGAGGAGCAGTCCTGCTTAATGGCGGATATCAACAGTTACGTCGGAAATTCTCCTGAATCGTGAACGGATGAACTAAGTGCTAAGGGAATTCATCAATGTCAGACGAAACGGTCATAAACTGCAGCAGCAAAAGCAGCAATAACGATAAAACAGTCATCAATACCGGCAGTTCCTCAGGAACCGTCATCAACAGCGGTTCCGCATTCTCCGCCAAACTCAGAACCGCCGTAAACACCGGAAATACCGGCAACAGTTCTGCAGTTGCCATGAGATTCAGTGAAAATGACGTCATCGCCGGCAGATACCTTGTTAACCGTAAAATCAACCGTAATTCAGGTGAGGCTGACATCTTTGAGGTTCAGGACCTTCAGGAGAACAATACCGTTAAGGCCCTTAAGCTCTTCCGCAGAAAGGATGCCATCAAGAGTGACGTGCTCTCAAGACTCATGAACATTGATTCCCCCTACGTGGCGGCATTTTCCGACACGGGGGAAATCAACGGCTTTACCTACCTTGTCATGCCGTACTACGGCAAGGGCAGTCTGGCATCCTACATTGAACGGGGAATAACCTTCTCCCCTGATGAAATCAGAACCCTTATTCTTCCTTCCGTCCTTGGCGGGCTTAAGGCCGTTCACGATGCGGGGATCATTCATAAGGATCTCAAGCCTGCGAACATGATGATTGCCGATGACGAATCACACATTGTGCTCATCGATTTCGGCATCAGCTCCGTTGCCGACGGCGGTACCATGGTGGTTACTCAGACAGGAAGATCTCCATTCTACTCTGCTCCTGAAACCGCCACGGGACTCTTCTGGACAGGTTCCGACTACTACTCCCTCGGTATTTCCCTCTATGAACTCAATACCGGATCAACCCCGTACGGGAATGCTGAGATCGAAGACGTCACCCGCTATGCCCTGGCTCAGAAGATACCTTATGCCGAAGGCTTTGACCCGGCACTGAAGGATCTCATCGACGCTCTTACCTACAGGGACATCTCCTTCAGAAACGACGAATCAAATCCGAACAGAAGATAGGGGCATGACGAAATATCCCGCTGGCTCAGAGGAGAACCGGTACCGGTTCCCGGCAGAACCGTAAAGGGAACAGGGAACTCTGATTATCCTTACGTATTTAACGGCAGGAAGTATTTCGACACTGATGAACTGGTCACGGCGCTGCTTAAATCCTGGAAGAACGGAAAAAAGGAAGTATTCAGGGGCTTTCTCACAAGATACTTTGCCATTACCGAAAATGAAAATGCCCTCAGACTATGTCAGAAGGCCGAACAGGATTTCAGCACAAACCCGGAGGCCGAGGATTCCTTGTTCTTCAGACTCATGTACGGACTGTCTCCGAACATAAAAGAGCTCAGATGGTACGAGTTTACATATCCGGATCCCCTCACCTATGCGGAAAAGCTGAAAAAGCTCCTGAAACAGGAACCTGATTCATCCCATCCGCTGCTTAAATCAGCCTCTGCCCTTCTTACCGAAAATGCCATAGACAGCTATCTTAACAATATAGGCAAATCGCTTGCGGGTAATCTTAAACTGCGCTTCGAGGAAACCAAGACAAGATTCGAATACTTTATGAGCAGATTCGGCGACAGTGATGACCGGGACAGATATACTTCCGTCATTCTCGTAAACGCCATACTGAATGAAGACAATGTTGTCATGGGACAAACCTTTTTTTCAGGAGTAAATGACTTCAGAGCCTATATTTCCTCAAATAATAAAAGCATTCTGGCATTCACCAATTTCTGTCGGGATAATGCCGTAAATCTTGAAAAGGCGGGAGCAACCCTTTCCCCTGAAGTCCGAAACTCCCTGAAGGAACAGATTCCGCTGCTTTATACGGAACAGGAAAGAACGGAACGGTCCATGCTGTGCTTTGACGGTTATGTTTTCACAAATCTGGATGAAGCTGTCAGATTCTTCATCAAATTCCGTAATCATACAAACACCAAAAAAATGAAAACGAAAAACGTCAAAAAATTCGAGATATTCAAGAAATCCTTTGAAACTGCTCTGAAGACTTACGTCAGGGATACTGAAGAACTTGCCGGACTCACCAAAAAACTCAGGCTGGACATGAATCCTTATACTAAAGGATTCCCGGAGACAAACAAAACCGTAACCTTCGGGAAATACTTCACCAGCGCTTCAGGTTCTGAAAAGCAACCGGTTAAGTGGTTTGTTCTTGACAGAAAAACAGACGGCAGCTTTCTGCTTCTCTCCACCAGGGTACTGACACACCACATATATGACAATCCTTCAGGAAACCTGCATCCAAACAAAGCAAGATTTCTGAAGTTCATGGCCATATACCCGACGCTGGGACCGCTCTTACACATTGTGCTCTGGTTATTTTCAGAATATTTTCTTTCTCCGTTAGGCATAATCATTCCGGGACATGTGATCGGCGGTACAGTAATGATACTGCTGGCTCCGTACGTGATACCGTGTTTTATAAGCAGATTATTTCTGTATGACGTTCTGACTCCGATCATAATGATTGTCGGGATCATTTATTTTCTGGCATCCTTATTCAAGTGGAGAAGTATCTTCCGATATATCGACGAGCGATGCACAGACCATAACGACTGGAGGCATTCCGATCTGCGCGAATGGCTAAACTCCGAATTCATAAACGAAGCTTTCTCAGAAGGTGAACAGAAATACATACTGTCTTCCAGGATTCCCGGAAATGGATGGTTCAACGCCACCAATGACAGGATCTTCGTACTGAGTCTCAACGAACTGCAGAAGTACGCAGATAATTCCATCGACGTTAAATGCGACAGCCCATGGTGGCTCAGGGGACCATGTTCGGAATCCAACTGTACCGCAGTCAACCGTGACGGCACGGTATCCCTGATTCCGACAGATGACGACTCCTGCGGAGTCCGGGTAGCACTCTGGGTAAGAATGTAATTCTTCGGCAAAGCCTGAGTGACGCCATTTTATTCACCGTCTTAGGATAGTCATGTGACTATCCTTTTTTGTTTGTTTCATACATTGATAATGACACACAGGTTAATAATCATATATTTTATAAATGTGATAATTATTATCATATTAACAACATTTAACCAATCAATGATTAACATAATGTTATTTATGATATATCATATATACCAATGATTAAACAGTAATCCATCATACGAAAAACAATTAAAACAATCCACTGCCAAAACTGAAGTTTGTTTGAAATTTTTCCGAAAATGCGGATTTATGCTAAAACAGATTCAGCCTGCTCCTGAAAGGAGCACCGGTGGACATAAATAAAGGAATAAAACTATGTCGAAGAACGAAAATGTGGAAATTTACGCAACATCACTGCTGGAACGCACCGTATCGCTTAGCCTTGAGAAGCCTCAGGAAATGCTCACCAGAAATTTTCCTCGTATCAGCAAAATCCTGTACTTTGTATCAACACAGCTTCCGCTGCCACACATAAAAATCGATCCGTCAGTTAAACAGGCCATGCGCGCATTCCTCGATGAAACCTGGCAGGAAGTTGAAGATTACTATTCAGAAGTGGAAAACGAATACGCCAATAACTACAAAGCCAAGCTGCATCCTTTAGACGGCTACCTTTCACTTAAATCTTCATCAGATATGCAGTTTAATCTGGTTGTAAGCTGCCCGGCCATTTCAAGATTCATTAATCTCGTCGTACGTTATGATATTCTCCTTAAAAAGATCGATTATTACTGGCTTTCCGGTTATATGGATGACGTAACCAGATTACAGGTTGCCAAGCTGCTGGACAACAAGCTGCGCAAGCTCACCACTAACATCAGCATCATTAACAAGGCACTCATTACCAAGAAGTTTAATTCTCTCGGTTTCGGCGGAAAGGACGAGCTAACCAGAGATGAAATAGCCAAGCAGCAGGCTGAAGCCGTTGCGGAAAATGATTCGGAAATCATTGAAAATGAAGAATCTGTAGCCTAATACCCAATAAATTATTCTTTTTTAATTAACCCAAACTTCGGTTTGGGTTTTTACTATTATTTATTCAGCAGGCTGTTTTTATCGAACAGACAGCGAAGAAGCTCGCTACATGAAAGCGAAATATGCTTAACTGATATAACAAAAGCTTCTATTTCACCGGTATTTTTGATTTTTACGGCGGAAAAATCGGTATTCAGAGGTCTGACAACGAGTTCCCCGTTCTCAGTACCAAGAATGCCGTAATCGCCTTTAACAGTCCTTACGGTCTTCCCCAAAAGCTCCTCAGGATTCGATTTGCCGTCGCGAACATACATGAGCTCAATAATGTCATCAGGATAAATGGACATTTTGGCCATTCTGACATCTGAAGCTATCATTGAAAAATTCTGCGGAAAAACCTCTTCCCTAAAACTGCTGGTTTCACTGAGTGTCTGATAAATATGCTTAAAATAACTGCTGTCAGTATCGTGGCTTACGTTGTTGTACAAAAGAAACGCCCTTCTGTCGAAGAATTCATTGGCAGTCTCTTCTTTCTGCTCCTGTGGATCACGTTCTCCGTCAGTTACACCGAAGAATTCAATTTTTACCTTAAAGAGATTGGCCAGTTTTCTGGCAATGGATGCACTGATGGGATTCTTACCGCTGGTTAACCTGTAGTAATGAACAACGGAGACGTTGATGGCGTTGCAAACGTCCTTTGTAGTCACACCGCAAATCTGATTAAGAATCTCCAGTCTTCTGTTGACCGGAGCTGCCAGAAGCAAATTAATTTCTTCTTCAGTATATTGTTTGTTTATGACCAGCATTTTGTTTTTTTTGATTACAGAATTATCTGTTTTGTTCATCTGTTTGTCTCTTTTTGTTTCTTTAGTTAATTATGAAGTTTCTCAATATACGTATAAGACTGCTATTTATCAATTTTATTTCACTGAATTACTTACATCATACACAAATTTGAGACGAAAACAATCATATGCGTAAAACTGTCGTCAGATAACTGATTGATGAGTTTTGAAAAGAATTAAACGAGGAAAAAATAAGGTTCTCAACCACCAGAAAACTGAGTCATTATGATTCCTGAAGGTGAATAAATACCAGATTAGTTACCAGCTTGCAGAAAAACCTGGTGCTGAGTCCATTTTGGGCAGAAACCGGTTATGAAAATGACTTCTTAAGCAGTCGTCCATACATTCTTATCGTAGAATGCAAGTCAACGTACAGTTAAATACGAAAACTCTTATTGCTGAAAACAACCGGAAATTGCCTGACAATTTCCAATGAATCCCGCCAAAAAAAGCACTTCCCTCAGAGAGGGAAATGCTTTGTCGGTTCAGATTAGTAATTACGATAACATTCAATCTGAAAAAATGTCATCGATATCCTTACGGATTAACGGTATCACCTGTCATGATGTCGAACTTAAGCCTTGCCACGTATGCGCGTTCCTCCTCGGAAAGCCTGCCTGTAAATGCATGCACAAGTGCAGCATCCGCAGGGTCAGACTCATAAGAGTACTCGGCCGTAAGCTTTGCCCATCTGACTAATGCCCTGGTACTCATTGGTACGGACATATAGACATGATTAGGCACCGGATCAAGGTGAGACTTTCTTATTTCAGAAGCCACCTTTACCATTCCGGACAGAAGTCCTTCATCAGCATCAGGCACAACCTTCTTAAGCAGCTTCAGTTCCTCTTCAGACGACATGTAGTCGCATCCGATGAATCTGAATCTGTCGAGAAAGGCTGCATTGAGGAGCTGAGTCCCGTGATAGGTGCCTCTGGAGCCCCTGCCGCAGGTATTGGCCGTTACCACCAGTCTGAAGGACGGGTGAGGCTTTATCACTTCTCCGTTATTTTGTATCACGACGAGGTTTCGCCCTTCCAGAACGTCATTGAGTCCCGAAAGTTCAGCAGCATCGGCCAAATCTATTTCATTAAGAATAAGAATATAACCGTACTTCATGGCTCTTGCCAGAGCGCCGTGCACAAACACCAGCTCATTTTTTACAATGGTTGGATGACCAATCAGATCCGCCAGCTCAAAACGGCCGTTGACGGTTAATGAAACCGTCGGCCATTTCAGAACTGCCGCAGCCTGAATTACCATCGATGTCTTTCCGCAGCCGCTTGGGCCGTAGAGGTAAAGAGCATCTCCGGAAGACTTTCCCAGAAAAGACAGAAGGTTACGCAGAAGCCCCGTATTGAACACATAGTCAGTTGCCGGCTCAGCCAGGTACTGACATGACGTATCAAACACGGGAACCTCCAGGCTTACGCCGTCAAGTTCATGAATACCGAACTCCGCACCGGCATCCGCCTTGCGTACGGTCACTGGAAATTCATCACGGGTAACATTTTCTGACACTTCGGTGTTAGTCTTATCATTTAATTTACGCATGTTTTTCTCCTTAAGCGTAACAGCGCGGCCGGGAATAATATCCGCATACCGCAAAACAGGGCCTGAGCCCTCACCCCGGAAACCTGAAGGTTCCGGACCACATGCCTTCACGGAAGACATCATCGTCTCCTGACGGAGACATGACTGCGGGACATGAGTCACCGCAGAAGAAACAAGGAGAAAAATCTGAATATGATTATCCTTATGTGTTTTTTATTCTGTTTTGTTGTTCTGCTTTTATGTTTTTCCGTATGTCTTTATCTTTTCCATTTTTATATGCCGTTTAACATCATGGACTGATGGAGCCGGACGTCGTCCGACTGTCATCAGCAGGACACCAGGCCCGGGAGCATGAATTATTCATCTGCCGTAAGCATGCCCTCTGGAACATAATCCTTCTCTGGAAGAAGCTCCATGTAATCAAGATATATTCTTCCCAAATCACTGAATTCTCCAAACACGCCGTTAAGTTCGGAGCTTTCACGTTCAAGCTCCTCCCTGACTTCATTTATCTGGCTCTCCAGGAGGCCGGAATAGGCACTCCCGGACATTCTGACGCGTGACGACGCCTCGGAAAGATATCTTGAGGTGAGATTACGGGCATACAGCAGAGCCATAATGCCTGAAGTCTTCTCCACGAACATCTCGGCTGCATTTTCGTTTCGGGAGGCAAGATTACGGATCATGGAGCCAACGCCTTCGGGCAGGGTATTCAGAAAAGAGGACTCCTCTTCCGAAAAAGCTCCTTCATTGCGGGCATAGCGGTAAATGATGCCCCTGTCCGTACCGTTACCCATAAAATATCTTCTGATAAGGGTTCCGAATCCCCTGATTACCGCATGTTCCGTTATAAGGTTAAGGCAGCCGCCGGCGCGATCTTCGCATACATACGGATAAACCTCGCCTCCAGCCACCAGATCCTTAAGGGTAATCTTCATTCCGGAAACCAGTCTGACATCACTGCCGTCAGAACTTACAATCACGGTACCGGTAAGACTCATTACCGCCTCAGCAAGCTTTCTGTCCCGGTTCATTACCGGATCCTTAATCAGGAGATTCCACATGATATTTCCGGTTAACCCGGAGACCTCAGTCTCTTTTCCGGAAAGCTCTCCGAGTTTACCGTATACCGCAGCGGTATCCGTTGCAGTATTAAGCTCAAACAGGTCTCCTAGCCCTTCTGCCTGCCCAAGTAACGTCGCATCGTTGAGCCCCTTGCGTCCCACGGCAGCCAGACTGTCATTTACAATTCCCTCGGCAATCTGACAGCTGTTGCCGAAATACTGATTAAGGGACTGGACCTTACGCTGAAGTGTTTCAATGTGCTGGGCGCACTTCTCACACATGCTGCTGAGCGCAACCTCAAAGGCATACCCTTCGGCGTTGGCGGCTATTGCCCGCAGAAACCGGATAAACTCCTCTTTATTAATGTAGGAAAAGGAGCCTCCGTAAAGATCTATTCCCCGGCATCCGGATTTGAGCTTCGGTGCTGAAAATGACAGTACCGAAGTATTCTCGATACCATCTCTTATATTAACGGAGCCACCGGAAATCACTCCGCGTCGCTGTGTTTTATAACTGTCAGGGACTGTAACTGTATGCATCTGCATGAATTGGCGACGTATTTCGTCATTAAGATCAGCTGATGCTTCGGTTGCAGAAAGACAGGATAAGACAAGTACCAGAGCACAAAGTCCCGTTCCCTTCTTTTTTTCCTTCTTCTTAATGAACGATCCTTTACTCATGACAATAAATAACTTCCGGATTTAATGTGAATTCAATGAACATACAGCCACGGGAGACAGCCGCCAGATACAGGGCATTCCGCACCTCATGGTTTTAGGGAAATGTTACGGCATATATAAGCCGCAATCGGTATGGAAAGCCTTGATACGGCGTAGCGGAACAAAAGGACGGACCTGAAACTCAGCGGTAAGCAAGGCCTGCGGGAAAGTGATGATAATGACTTTGTCAGGCTTAAAAAGAGGAATCCCCCCGCACCGTACGGTGCGGAGGGATTCACTTCCTGAAAGTCATCAGGTATATCAGTTAGTCTTTAACGAACTCAAAGCTGATACTCTGTTCGGTAGCAGGAGCCTTCTTAATGAAGAGAATATAGGCAATCACCAGAAGGAACGCTATGGAAATGCCGGTCCACAGACTGAACGGAGCCACGCCTGCAAACACCAGACCGAACTGATACACCACCATGGCGATGCCGTAACTCAGTCCCAGCTGATATGCGATGGCAATCCAGAACAGACGGGAGCTGCCGATTTCCTTCCTGAGCACACCGACGGCGGCAACACAAGGAATGGTGAAGAGGTTGAAAATCACGAAGGCAAATGCGGCAAGAACACCTTTAATTCCGAGTTCATCCACATGGAACATGCGGTTTTTGATTGCGGTGTAGAAGGCATTGGTCTGCTCTTCACTTTCGGCAAGCTCTTCATCGGAAGCGTCATCTTCTGGTTCCTCAGGTTCATCCACGCCGACAAACACCGCCATGGTACTTACAATGGCCTCCTTGGCAACAAGGCCGGTAATTACCGCAACTGAAGCACGGTAGTCATCAAAGCCAAGCGGAGCGAACACGCCGGAGACAGGTCTTACAAGGTCTGCCACCAGACTGTTGTCGGTATCGGAATCATCAAGCATTTCAAATCTGCCGTCTTCGGCAACGTAGCCGATATGGGAAACAAGCCAGAGAATGGTAACGCAAGGGAAAATGATTCGGCCGGCCTTGAATATGTAGCCCTTTACACGCTGCCATATGGAGAGAACTACAACTCGCAGCATAGGTCTGTGATAATCAGGGAGCTCCAGCATGAGTGATGACGCTGAGGACTTGAACTGAGAGAACTTACTCAGGATGATTGCAGACAGAATTACAATGAATACGGCTGAAAGATACATAACCGGAGCAAACATTCTGAATTCGGTACCGAAAATGTCAAATACCAGGAAATCGTTGAAAACTGCACCTGCCATGGTAATGATTACCGGAAGCTTGGCACTGCACGGAATCATGGTGGTTGTAAAAAGGGTCACCCTTCTTTCACTTTCAGAACCCAATGTTCTTGCGGTCATAAGTGCGGGTACACCGCAGCCTGAACCGATAAGATATGGAATGAAGGCACGGCCGCTCAAACCGAAAGAATTAAAGATTCTGTCCAGAATAAACGCTGCCCTGGTCATGTATCCGCATTCTTCGAGAACAGATAACAGAAAGAACAGAATTATCATCTGCGGTACAAAACCAAGGACAGCCCCTACACCACCGACGACACCGTCGCTGACGAGAGAGGTAAGCCATTCAGATGCCCCGAGAGAGGTCATTGTTCCCGTAACTGCAGGAATGATTTCTTCTCCAAAAAGGGTATCATTGGCCCAGTCCGTTGCTATGGAGCCCAGCCAGCTCACGGAAATATAGTAAACGGCACACATAATAAGGATGAATATCGGGAATGCCATATATCTGTTAAGCACGACGGCATCAATTTTTGCAGAGAGGCCTGATTTCTTTCTGCCTTCTGCCGCCTGTGCTCCGCCGGCAACGCATTCACTGATAATGCGGTCAACGTAGTCATATCTGTCGGAAGCCATTGCCTGATATATGGTATCAAATCCGGAAGCAATATTGTTTTTTGCCGTTTCAACGGCAGCAAGCCACTTCTCATCTTTGGTAAGTGCTTCAGGACAGCTGTCACCGAGAACCGCACTCTTGGCATAGAAAAGCGCATGGCTTTTGTACAGATTCGGGGTTACGTCGGCAACTGCGCTGAGTTCCCTGACAATTCTGTCACTGCCGAGATAAACAGGCTCAACAACGCCCCACTTTACGTTTCTGAGATAATCCTCAAAAGCATTCAGTCCCTCACCTGAAGCGGCACTTATCGGAATAATGTCCGCATCAAGCATCTTGGACAGTTTTTCCAAATCGATGGAAATATTGCGCTTCTTTACCTCGTCCCACATATTGAGGAGGACAACCATCGGCGCACCAAGCATTTTAAGTTCGAGAGTGAGGTAAAGGCTTCTTTCGAGGGAAGTGGCGTCAATAACGTTGACGATAAGCTCAGCGTCATTATCAAGCAGCTCAGTACTGGCCACAAGTTCGTCGGTTGACGCACTGTTTAATGAATAAATACCCGGAAGGTCAATAATCTGAATCCTGTCACCGTATGAACCTACGTGACGGCTTACGGTTACTCCTGGATAGTTACCGGTACGTACATTAAGATTACACAGGCGGTTAAACAGAGTACTTTTACCGCAGTTAGGATTACCGGCAAGCATGACATGAATGGAATCAGCCTTTTTTTCCTGATATTTCGGTGACACGCTGCCAATTACTTTTTCAGAATCACAACAACCATGAAACGCTTTCATTTACACAATCTCCACTTCAACCTTACCGGCGTCATCAGCGCCAACAATAACCTCATATCCCCTTACGGATATGGCCATCGGAGAGCCAAGCGGAGCCCTGTGGGTAACAATGAACACGGTTCCCGGCAGAAAACCCATTTCACACAAACGACGGTTTCTGGCACCTTCGGTCAACAGTCTGACAATTCTGCCAGTCTGCCCTTCCTTCATTTCATTCAGTATCATTTTATCTCTCGATTTATCCGGGCGAAAGGAACATTATCCATATGAATAACGCCCCTGCCAGGATCATATTTCAAACAAGTTTAATAATGTCATTAATCAGCTTCTGATCCGGCATTACCACGAAATGGTAGCACTGCATTACTCAGTCAGCCATGTTAACCATAGTGACGGCAGTATAGGCGTACATGAAAAACGTCTGTCGGGACCGGATCCGTGAGGCTTTATGCCTCTTATTCTTATTATTTCCTAATTATGTTAGCTTTATCTAACAAAAAAGTTAGCTAATGCTAACATAACAAAAGCAGGTTAGCAATACCTAACAACAAAATTTCCCCCTGTTTTTTTTCTTAATGACGCAAAACACTGTTCTCACACGGTACAAGTTTTAATCAATCATCCATAAAAACGGCCACAAAGCAGACAAACAACACATTTTTCATACAATCAAAATGTTTTTTTGTATTTTTTCTTGCAATAAAACAAAAAACATTTAAAATTACTCGTGCTTTGGTGAGGTGTCCGAGTGGCTGAAGGAGCACGCCTGGAAAGTGTGTATACGTTTATCGCGTATCAAGGGTTCAAATCCCTTCCTCACCGCCATTAACTTTCAAGTTTCCTGAACAACTTCAGGTTCCAGAAAAGCATTCAGATTTATCTTTTTTTAGTTACCCTTTATCTTCAGCTTTTTAATTATCATTTATATTCCTGTTTTCAATTAGCCCTGGCAGAACTTATTACAGATTACAGCGACGTTACGGTTTTATCCGATTTTATATTGTCTGTCCTTAACCGTGCAGATTTCACCATGACTTTTATTACTGAACTGAACATGGCTTTTCATGTTTTGTGATTTTATGATTATGTTCAGTGGTTTTATGATTCTATGATTTCGTGAATACAGAATAATATCAGACCTTATTTGCTATATTCTGTACATTAGAAGCTGTCAGGACATGTACCTGACAGGCTATATTTCATCTGTGCAGGAGTTCAAGATCGTGTTTCAGTGCGGATGAATTTTTTGCGCTTACAACTATTCTGAAGTTGCATGACGATGCTGAAAAACTTCTTTCTGTCACCCTGCCTCCGTGTTTACGCACCAGTTGTTCGACGACATGCATTCCGGCAGGTTCAACGGTAAAACTCAATTCCTCAAGATTTTCGGCATCCTTAACAGGCAGCTGTGTGAGAGCTTCCTTAATACTGTCCTGATATGCTCTTACCAGACCTCCCGTTCCCAGAAGAATTCCACCGAAATATCTGGTGACGACCACGGTTATTTCGCCGATACCGGAATGAACAAGAACATTAAGCATCGGACGTCCGGCCGTGCCCTTAGGTTCTCCGTCATCAGAACATCCCACAAAGGCTGTTTCATTTCCCTTGCCTGCATTGAAGGCATAACAGTTATGTCTTGCATCGGAGAACTCCTGTCTGATCTTTGCGAGAAAGGCTTCGGATGCTTCACTGCCGGCAGTATGACCGACACTGGTAATGAACCTGCTTTTTTTAATTACCAGCTCATTACGAAAAATCTCTCCGGCATTCAGCGCCGGAACTTTGTAATCGGTGGTGTCGGACATCTTAATTTCTCCATGACTCATATAACGCCGCGAGGAGCACCTGTTCTGCGGGTAGCATGCGACGTTGGACATAAGATTTAGTAGGATAGCTTTAACTAGAATATTTTACCATCGTTAGCCTGTAGTCAGATTACAGATACTTCGGACATCGTCGCTATTCCATGAAGACCTTACGTCATTGCAGCATCGTTATGCATATTCACGATGAGCCGGTTATTGAAGCCAATCCGCAAATGAGCCTCGATGCTGCATGTGAACTGATGGGACGAACACCACCATGGGCTGACGGGCTCATTCTGGAAGCGGCAGGCTATATCACGCCTTTTTACAAAAAAGATTAACAATCACTTAATCGAGATCTTAGTCGGTAACTTGGTCGGTCACTACCGATCAAGCTGTCTTTGACTCGATTGCCATGATTGAACATGTTATTTCAGCTTTCTTCCAACAACGACACATTCCTTTTTACAGAAGCATATGCCATAAGTAAGAACAGCTTTGATGTCGTTGCGTTTAATGTACGGATCGGCATATTTCTTTTGAATTATCTGCTCAACGGCATCCTGAGCAATAAGCACTTTGTCTTCGTTTTCATCTGAAGTCTGCTTAAGTTCCATAATTACGATAACGCCTCTGTTCTTTAGAGACTTGATTATCAGATCGATATAGCCGTTTCCTGACTCAAAATTGGATTTCTGCTCTGCAATGAGAGACGTGCCGTTTACCAGTAATCCGTTCATGAAGCCGTGATAGTAGTTTTCCTTAGGAGCATTGACTGAAAAATCTCTGATTGAAACGTATTTGCCAAGTAGCGTGTTAAGGTTATCCTGAACCTTTTCGGCATCACCTTCAAACAAACCTTTTACAAGTTCAGCGGTACTGGCTTTCATAACGGAATTGTTCCTATAGAAATCCTTAATCTTTAATCTGAAACACTCTCTTATTTCTTCATTTGGAATATACAGACTGTATTCATCATTTTTCGGATTATAGGATAGCGGATCAAAAGTCAAATACCCGGTATAAAGCAGCAGAGTCCAGAAGTCATTTATGTCATGGTTCTGTAAATCTCCGTAACACAGGCAGGTTCTTACTTTTGCGGTTATAGATTTACCGTCAAGAAGGTCCTGCATCAGATCAACGTCTTCAGACTCGATAAAGCCCATAAATTCTTCGATTACAGCGTTACCGCTGGTGTTTATCCAGTAGTTGTCTGCCTGAATGAGATTTCTGTTATCGCTCAGTTTTTTGTAGTTATCTTTACAGAAGTTCATTACATCCCGCGGACAATACATGTGACATATTCCGAAACGGTACCCGTCGTAGTTGTTTCTTACCTCTTCGTAATAGTCTGAAAGTCCGTAGTATGTGAGGACTTCCTGAGTTTCTTCCTTAGTAAAACCTATTCCACTGGATATATCGTCATGTCCGGTATCAAGAATCGAGCAGACCAGCATGTTATTAAGTCCGGTAAAAATACTTTCCCTGGTAGCCCTTAAGCAGCCGGTAAGCACCGCCCTGCCCAGATCCATATTGGTCTTTAAGGCATTGCTCAGGAACGGACTGATGATATCAAGCATTTCTAGGCAATAGCCGTTTTGGACCGCCATGGCGATTGGTACATCATATTCGTCAATAAGCAGAACCGGCTTAATACCGTGGTGTTTGTGAAGTAACCTAAGCAGACTGCTCAGTGAATCGGTTATGTAATATTTATTAGCAACATTACAGATAAAATTTTCATCCGTTGCTATTTTGTTAAAAATCTTCTTATCTGTATCGCTGAGTTTTGGACTGTCTGACAAATAGTTGAAAGAATTGTACAGATTGAAAATAATACTGCCAAACTGTTCATAGGCTCCGGTAAAATCACTGCCTGAAACAGCCTTCAGTGAAATGAAAATTACCGGAAACTTCCCCATGTATTCACTGCAGAATTCCCTGTCCTCAAAGATTTTTGTGTTCTTAAACCATTTCTCCTGAAGTGACACATCACCGGGATTTTCGATATTAAGAGAGAGAAAGTCATAGAAGGTGGACAAGGTAAGCGTTTTACCGAAACGTCCCGGTCTGGTGAAGAGCATTACGTCCGCTTTGTTTTCCTTAAACACGGTTCTGATAAAAGGAGTTTTGTCCACGTAATAACAGTTGCTTTCAATTAATTCGTGAAATAATTCCGCTCCAATACCTATAGACTTCAACATCATGCTCCACCTTTGAATCTGACAGTCACCTCAAAAAGGCCTTTCCCTGGTCCGCTGTTCAAAGCGCAGAAAGGCTCTATTACTGTGATTATCCCATAACGTACTTAATCGTCAACCGCCAACATCTTACTTTTTGATAAGAATATAAGCATAAAGTATCTATCAATGACACGTCCAAAATATCAACACTTAACTTTTTACAAAAAATTTTTTCAAAAACGGCAGATTTTCCCCTATGCCGTGGCTACTTAGTGAAAACAACGTTTTTTGGCTTATAGCGGTTATGCGTAGCTGGAAGCGATTTATTGTTATCTCCGACTTTAGGAGACAACACACCGGAAATATAAAGATGCTCTGTCACTCCAAATCCGCAGAGGATCTTTTATTTCATTTTCTTAACAACGACTGAACATGATTTTTTATGAAAACAGATACCGTAGGCGTATACATTCCGAACAAGAGGATCATTCATATAAACTGTTGCATATCCTTTTTCAGTGATCTGTTCCACTGCTTTTTGAGCAGCAATCAATCTTGCCCCAAACGGCTTATCAGTATGTTTAAGTTCCAGAATAGCCACGGTGTCACTGTTTTTTGAAGCAATTATGATATCAACGTAACCATCCCCAGATTCAAAATTGGACTTATGCTCCTCAATGAATGACGTGCCGTTCACCAGTAATCCGTTCATGAAGCCGTGATAGTAGTTCTCCTTCGGAGCATTGACTGAAAAATCTCTGATTGAAAC
>JAGAYS010000057.1 GCA_017940385.1 Ruminobacter sp.
CCCGCATCACAAGCTTGGAAGGCTTGGGTAAGAACCATTATACGATGCCCGCCCTAATCGTATACAAACCATGAATGGTGGAGGGGGAAGGATTCGAACCTTCGAAGACAGAGTCGGCAGATTTACAGTCTGCTCCCTTTGACCGCTCGGGAACCCCTCCAGTCAGGTTTTACAGATGGCAACCTTCTCGGTCACCCTGTGGGTGCGAATATTACATGAAAAGTACAAGGCATGCAATACATATTTGTTAATATTTTACATTTTTCCGTGTTTTTTGATCTAATCGTGGTATTTATGAACATTTTTTGGACAAATTTATAGTTTATTCAGCTTTCGTATTCATTAAGCGCCGCATGTATTTATAATTACAGCGGTAAGCATTCATAAATTTACGGAATGACGGAGGGGATAATGAAGGATTCTGTAAATCACCCTATGGAAAAGTATCAGGTACTGTATACGAGGGATAACAACCGGCAGGATACTGATAATGATCAGGGAATGTGTACTGTTATGAATTCGCTTGTATCACTCATAAGAAACCGCAACGCATGCAAAGGCATTACGGCCGATTCACGCATTGTCATCGGGCTGTCGGGAAGCGTGGCAGCAGGAAAGTCCACTTTTGCCGAACAGTTGCAGTCCACCTTTCAATCCGTCTATCCAATGCTGAAGGCATGCGTAGTCTCCACCGACAATTTTCTGTTTCCGGCACGCATCCTGAATGAAAGAAACATTATGTCCGATAAAGGCTTCCCCGTATCCTATGACTACGAAAAAATAATCAGTTTTCTCACTGATTACAGAGAAGGGAAAACAATGATAACCTACCCCTGTTATTCTCATGACCTTTACGATATAACCGATACACCGCAAATTCTCAAGAAATGTAATATTCTCATTCTCGAAGGTATCAATACTCTGTCTGACAGCTACCAAATTCCGACCCGGCCAAAGATTGGCAATATTCGTGATTTCCTGGACGCTTCAATTTTTCTTGACGCATCTGACGACAATCTTTATGACTGGTTCAGAGTCAGATTTATGAACCATTTGGAAGACGCAAGAAAAAAACAGGATAAATCCCACTATGCTGAAATGCTCGGCATGGGGACCGGTGAACTGCAAAAAATCATTGACCATCGCTGGTATGACATCAACTACCGCAATTTCCGGCTGAACATTCAACCTTCCATGATTCATGCGGATTTAGTAGTCAGAAAGGGGAAATATCACGACATTATCTCCGTGCATCTGAAAACATCGCGATAACACCGCCTAGATAAAAGTATCACTTTCCGTCACCGGGTAAATTCAATCACGGCCAGATTCAGAAGCTCAGTGCCCGGCACAGTCCGGTAGCGATGCCGCCGGACGAAGACTTATGTCACCGGCAAATATTTCCCTTTTTATATTATTTTCATCACGGATAATCAGAGAGCCTGACGGAGAAATTCCCAGACATGTACCAAAAATGTTTACGTTGTCATTGGTTAGCACAACCTGCCTGCCGCTGAATACATCGCATCCATTGAAATAATCCGTGAATGGAGCAAGCCCCTTTCTTCTGTACTCGGCAAGATCCGCATCCAACCCTTTACAGAACTTCAGAAGCAGATCAGCACGGCTTCTTCCGTCATTTCCGGCAACATCAATGGTGTTAAGTTCCCGATCAATGTTATGAACTTCAGATGAGAACAGAAAGCCACGTTCCGCATTAAGGCCTATTCCTATAACAACGAACACTCCGTCAGAATCACATGTCGTCTCAACAAGAATGCCTCCAGCCTTTTTCCCGGAAACATAAATATCATTTGGCCACTTAAGTCCGATGTTCTGCTGTCCGGCAGCTCTCAAGGTTTTTACGACCGAAACACCTGCAACAATGCTGAGACCGCTTATTTCCGCAATCTCATTAAATCTGCAGGCATAACTGAACATAATCTGATCGCCGTACCGTGAAATGAACTTTCTTCCCCGACGTCCCTTGCCTCCGTTCTGGAAACCTGCAACCGCCACGGTTCCATCGGGTACATCCGTTCTTCCCAGCAGATATGTATTAGTTGACTCGACACAGTCAAAAAACAGAAGTCCGGCACGGCTTCCCAGCGAATTCCCGTCGTAAAAACAGGGAACATGCTGAAGCTGATACCCCCTCCCCACAACTCTGTTAAAACAGATCCCGCTCTCAGCGATGTTCTTTATGTTGTGAAGAACCGAAGACCTGGTCTTTCCAATTACCTCCCCCAGTTCAACACCGCTGTGAAACCTGCCGTCTGACAGTACTTCGAGAATCTTAAGTTCATCCCGGGAAAAAACCTTAGCCCCGAAAGGTCCTACAGAGCGCATTCACCGTCTCTCCCAAAAATTCTGACTTCCGGAACAAGCTCAATACCAAATTTATCAAGCACCTGAGATCTTACGTGTCTGGCCGCATTTACAACTTCGACCGGTGTAGCGCCACCATGGTTAACAACTATAAGTGACTGCTTATCATAAGTACCGGCATTACCCATTCTCAGACCTTTACATCCAGCTTTTTCAATAAGCCATCCGGCAGCAAGCTTTACCATTCCCTCACCTTCAGTGAAATATCCGGGAACATTCTCATATTCTGAAACAAGTTTTTTGTAAAAATCACCGTCCACCGTAGGATTCTTAAAGAAACTGCCTGCATTTCCGATAACGTGCGGATCCGGCAGTTTTGACTTGCGTATATCTGAAATTCGCTGGTAAATATCTGCCGCACCGGCACCGCTTAAACCTTCCAGTGAGGCGTAATTTAGATTCGGTTTCCATTTTTTCGGTATTCTTAGTTCCACGGCGGTAATAATGTATTTACCGATATTCTCAGGTTTTTTGAATATACTGGTCCGGTACCCGAATTCACAATCCTCAGCCTTAATTCTGGAAAGTTTATTATTTTCGAGATCCAGAACCTCAACATATCTGCAGAAATCGGAGAATGAAGAGCCATAAGCACCTATGTTCTGAACCGGGGCTGCTCCAGCTGTTCCCGGTATTAATGCCAAATTTTCCAGTCCGTAGATCCCTCTGGAAAGGCATGTCCTTATGGCATGGTCAAAATTTTCTCCCGCCTGAAGCTTCACAAAATGAAAATTTGCGTCTTCGGCAAATTCATAGCCCAGAAGTCTGTTTATCAGCACAATACCATTAAAATTTTCTGTAAAAAGGACATCGGAGCCTTCACCAAGCACGATAAACGGCAGTCCGGTTTCCTTTATTTTTTTGAAGACCATGCCAAGCATGGCAAAATCATGGATGACGTATCCGTATGCCGCCTCCACGTCAAGTCCAAAAGTATTGTAGGATTTTAAATTAAACGGCATACCGATTCTCCGTAATAATTATGGAACAATTATTCAGGAATACGTTCAATTGAACCGCCAAGAGCCCTGAATTTCTCTTCGATTTTCTCATAGCCTCGATCCATATGATAAATTCGGTCCACAATGGTTGTTCCCTTGGCTATAAAACCGGCAATTACCAATGAAGCACTTGCACGCAGGTCAGTTGCCATCACCTGAGCACCGCTTAAGCCGTTGCAGTCACGGCAGATCGCACTGTTTCCCTGCAGCTCAATATTCGCACCCATGCGATTCAGTTCAGGAACATGCATGAATCTGTTTTCAAAGATGGTTTCAGTTACAACTCCTGTACCCTTGGCAATGGCGTTAAGCAGGGTAAACTGAGCCTGCATGTCTGTTGGGAAAGCTGGGTATGGTGCCGTGGTTATGTTCACAGGTCTGAGCTCACGGTCACGCATGTCAAGCTTAATGTAGTCGTCACCGTATTCAACAAGAGCTCCGGCCTCCTCAAGCTTTGCAATAACGGCCATCATATTCTTAGGATCCGTTCGGTGACATGTGATGCAACCACCGCTTACCGCAGCCGCCACCAAAAATGTCCCGGTTTCAATTCTGTCAGGCTGTACGGTATATTCACCGCCGTGAAGCTTTTCAACACCCTTTACGGTTATTTCATTGGTACCTTCACCGCTTATGTCAGCACCTAAGGTCTTAAGGAAGTTAACAAGGTCCACAACTTCAGGTTCCCTTGCGACGTTCTGAAGAAGTGTTTCACCATATGCAAGAGTTGCGGCTGAAACCAGGTTTTCAGTACCGGTAACAGAAATCATGTCCATGTATATATGGGTACCGACGAGTCTGTTATTCACGCGTGCCTTGATATACCCTGATTCAATTTCCACATGAGCCCCCATCTGTTCGAGGCCGTGAATATGCAGATTAACAGGTCTGGCTCCGATGGCACAACCTCCCGGCAGTGACACGTCCGCCATACCGGTTTTGGCAGCAAGAGGTCCAAGCGTCAAAATTGAGGCTCTCATTGTCTTAACCAGGTCATAAGGAGCCTGAGAGTTCTTAACGGTTCCGGTTATTTCGTAACTGCCTTCGCCAAGCGGTCTGACGGTTTTCCCGGCAGTCTCCAGCAGCTTAAAGGAAGTTTTTACGTCCCTTAAGTCCGGAACATTGTGCAAAACAACCGGTTCATCAGTAAGAATGGTTGCCAGGATAATTGGCAGAGCCGCATTTTTAGCCCCGGAAATAACAACATCACCGATTAAGGCCTTTCCGCCTTCAATTTTAAATTTATGCATAATTGCAACCTGCAAAAGGTATAAAAACCAAATAAAACCAACGGAATTTTACAAATGTTTAACGTAAAACTCAACTAATAACACACTGACCGTAAACCTTATTACCGTCAGAAATCATGAGCTCCTCTGAACAAAAAACGTTTAACAGGCGCGGATTAATGCCATAATAAATCCGTTTCTCCCGTACTTAACCACAATTAAGGATTATTTATATGAACGTACCTGAAATAATAATGCAAAAGGCAGAATCACATCGAATAATCTCGGGCATGATGAGACTCATGGGACGCGGACCTGATGAGGCATTCTCCTTTTTGGATTTCGCCAGGGAAAGAGGAACAGTATGGTTTGACCATGCCGACATCTACGGTAACGGTGACTGTGAACGTACATTCGGCACATGGCTCAAAACACGCAACATCCAGCGTGAAGATCTGATAATTCAGTCGAAGTGCGGAATAAGACCGGGCATCTGTTATGACAATTCGGCTGATTACATAATGAAATCCGTCGATGAAATTCTGTCACGCCTCGGGTGCGGTTATCTGGACGTATTCCTGATTCACCGTCCCGATGTTCTGTGGGAACCGGAGGAAATTGGAAAGGCTTTTGACAAGCTGTATGAAAGTGGCAGGGTAAGAGCCTTTGGCGTATCTAACTGCAATCCTGCCCAGATTGAGTATCTTCAGAATAACACCGGGCACAAAATAGCCTTTAACCAGGTTCAGCTGAGCCTGGCGTTCGCCCCAATGATCTCCGAAGTACTGGAAACAAACACTTACTCTCAGAATGGTCTTAGCAGAACACTTGGACTTCTTGACTACTGCCGTCTTCACGGAATAGAAATACAGACTTGGAGCCCGCTTCAGTTCGGAACATTTCAGGGGACGTTCATAGACAATCCGGGGTACGGCCCTCTGAACGGAAAGCTGTGGGAACTTTGTCAGAAATACGGTGTTTCCAAAGCCAGCATAGCTGCAGCATGGAATCTCCGTCTTGGAAGGAATATTCAGGTGATATCCGGAACTGTAAACAAAGAACATTATGAAGACTTTTTAAAAGCCGGCAACATTAACCTCACCAGAGAAGAATGGTACGGACTCTATCTGGCAGCAGGCTACAGTCTGCCTTAACCACCTCTCACACGTGGTCATTCCTGCGGGGACTCCCCATACTGATCAGGAAAGGGATCGAACAGGCATGTTCGATCCCTTTCCTTTCAATATGAATTCAGCCTAATCCGCGGCCTTTACATGTTACGTGCGCTCATTAATCTCAAACAGTTCACTTACTTTAAAAAGCTTTATGAGGTTAATTGCTTCAACCGGAGGATTGATAACCTTCAGTCTGTGCTCATGCTCCTTAGACCATAAAACCAAAAATGATATTCCTGCCGAATCAATCTTATCGACGGAACTAAGATCAGCAACGTCATCGGCAAAAAAACTCTTCCGCTCATTCCAGAGCTTTTCAACGCTGTTGAAATCAAGTGAACCGCTAAGTTTCATATTCCCGTCCTATTTAGTGGCCGTGGCGGCAACATGTTCATTCAGCTGACGACTTACGGCATCAATGCCCTTGTCTCTGATTAAACCGCTTAACTCAGACTGCTTTGCACTGAGAAGGCTGATGCCTTCAGCAACCATGTCATATATTTTCCACTGTCCGGTCTTCTTATTCTTGCGAAGCTTAAAAATAACCTCAATGTCAGGAGCTCCAGCTTCCTTCACAAACACCTTAACTGAAGTAAATCCGTCATCGGCATCGACCTTGTTTGGCTTCTGAACTTCAGCAGTCTGAGAAGTGTACTTCTTCAGGGCATCGGCATATGTCGCAATGATATAATCCGTAAAAGCAGACACAAACCTGTTTCGCTGCTCTTCGTTAGTCTGCTTCAGATTCTGATTTATTACCTTCAGTGCCGCATACTTATTGTCAATATAAGGCAACAGTTCCGTACGAATTATGCCTCTTGAGACGCTGGTGTCACCAAGTTTATCCTTATTAGCCTTTATTGCCGAAAAAGTATTGTCAGCCAGTGTTTTAATAAGTTCATACGGATCCTCGGAATTCACCTCGGCAGAGGCAAAAGAATTCACGGAAAAACATAAAAACACCACAGCCGCTAAGGCTTTAAAAAATCTGTTCAGCATTTATTTTCCTCGCAATTACGGACATCAGTCCCTAAAAGGGATGACACCGGTTATTGTCAACGGGCCTGTTCTTCAGGCCGCCATGTTATTAGATACGTAATCTTTGTAATAATTCAAAAAATTTTCAGAAGACGGCGGAACTACCGCTTCCGCATCTCCTTGAGAGCATGTCCGGACTAGACAGGACAAGGAAGTATTCGCGTCGACTACTGCACATTCTCCGCATCTCCTGAACCGGAAGATGATGATTCTGAGGAACTGTCTGACTTATTAACGGAATAAAGGAATTTACCGATAAGATCCTCAAGTACTATGGCCGAACCGGTATCGTTAATTCTGTCACCGTCCTTAAGATAGGTCGTTCCCATATCCTCATCGTAGAATCCCGGGGTAATGCCGATGTACTGTTCTCCAATGAGTCCTGCGGTAAGAATGGAAGCCTTACTTTCACTGGACAGCATGTTGTATTTCTGCTGAATCTCCATTTCAACAACTGGCACAAGTTTTTCAGGATCAACATAGATATTTGAAACCCTGCCGATAACCACACCACCGATCTTGACCGGTGAACGAAGCTTCAGGGAACCGACATTATCAAAATACCCATGAACCGTGTAAGAATCGGTCTTAAAATCGAAAGTCAGACCGGCAACCTTCAGTGCCAGCATTACGCCGCATATGATGGCTGCCACAATAAAACAACCCACTGTAAATTCAATCTTGCTAAATTTCACTTTTTCATTCCTCAAAACATTACGGCAGTTAACACGAAATCAAGTCCAAGAACAGCCAGAGATGACTGAACCACGGTATTTGTCGTTGCCTTGCTTATTCCCACGGAAGTAGGAACAAGATCGTAACCGTTGAAAAGGGCGATCCAGATGACGGTTATTGCAAACACCACACTTTTTACGGCACACATCATCAGATCATCCCAGAAATCAATGGAACTCTGCATACCGCTCCAGAATATGCCGTCATCAACCCCCAGCCAGTCGACACCCACAAGCTTGCCGCCGAAGATACCTACCAGCGTAAAGATAACCGTAAGCAGCGGCAGTGATATGACACCGGCCCAGAAACGCGGTGCTATAACCCGTCTCAGGGGATCCACCGCCATCATTTCCATGGACAGAAGCTGTTCGGTAGCCTTCTTCAGACCGATTTCCGCAGTCAGAGCCGAACCGGCACGCCCGGCAAACAGCAGGGCCGTAACAACAGGACCCAACTCCCTTATGATTGCAAGAGCCACCATCTGCCCGAGAGCCCCCTCAGCCATAAAATCGACCAGGACGTGGAAGCCCTGCAGCCCAAGTACCATACCTATGAACAGTCCTGAAACAACAATAATGCTTATGGACTGCACGCCGACAACATAAATCTGCCTGATCAGCTGAGGAAAATTCTTACGAAACTGAGGCCTGCCCACCAGGGAATAAAAAAGCATGATCGTCGCCCTGCCTATAGCCGACAACCTGCGCTGTCCCCAGCCACCCAGTTTTAAAATCAGATTTAATATAAACATTACAAATCCTTGAGATAACTGACTTCAGTCGGATAATTAAAGGGAACAGGACCGTCGTACTCACCTTTTATGAACTGTCTGACTCTTGGATCATCGGATTTTTTCAGTTCTTCAGGAGTTCCGCCGGCCACCACCTTGGTACCTGCGAGAATGTATGCATAATCGGCAATCGTCAGAATTTCCGACACATCATGAGTAACCACAACCGATGTAAGTCCGAGAGTCCGGTTAAGAGTCTTAATAAGTCTGAGAAGCACGGCCATGGTTATCGGGTCCTGCCCGGTAAACGGTTCATCATACATAATCAGCTCAGGATCCAGAGCTATGGAACGTGCCAGGGTCGCCCTTCTTGCCATACCTCCTGACAGCTCGTGAGGCATAAGCCCTGCCGCACCGCGAAGTCCTACGGCTTCAAGTTTCATCAGCACCATGTCCCTGATAACTTCTTCGGGAAGTTTTGTATGTTCCCTTATCGGATAGGCGACATTGTCAAAAACGTTCAAATCGGTAAACAGAGCCCCGCTTTGGAAAAGCATGCTCATTCTTCTGCGAAGACTGTATAAATCCGGTCTGCTGAGCTTATGGACGTTTATACCGTCAAACATTACGGAGCCGGAATCAGGCACAAGCTGTCCGCCTATAAGACGAAGCATTGTTGTTTTACCTGTACCGCTCGGTCCCATAAAGGCGGTTATTTTGCCCTTGGGAATTTCAAGACTTACGTTTTCGTAAATTATTCTCTTTCCGTACGAAAACGAAAGATCTTTTATTTCTACTAGATTATTCATAATTTTCCAGTATCATTCTCTGAAAAAACAGTCGGGTATTCTCTTAAAACAGACATTCATTTCCGCCGAGCTGAAAGAACCCGTGTTACCGCGTATCTGATTAATTTACTTTAGTTTACGTTTATTAGTCAAAAAATTTGTCAATTAGTTTCGTGATTATTTGTACTCTTACGAAATTTAAAATACGCCACCTCCATATCCTTAAACACCGTCTTACGTCATAACCTTTCACGGACCATCATCTTTATTTTCCGCACGGCCGACATAACGGACAAAAAAATTGTGCAAACATACTATCGTTGGAATAAAATTCTGTAGATATACCGCACGGGTATCCTTACCCTTTGATTAATATTTCCCAATGATGTTTTGCGGAATACCAAGGAGCATACCGCGAAACGCTTAAAGCTCACGAGACTGATGTATGAATACCCAAAATAGTTCGCAGGATGAAAGTAATCAGACAGCAGGCCAGAAAATCAATATTCTGGCAGACATAAACGATAACCTTAACTACGTCTCTTTCCACAATAACGAGAGTTTTATTAACAGCATCTACATAACGTCCAACTCTCACATTGACGCCCCTGCCGTTGAAATAGCATTTGCTTCTGGCATATCCGAAATATACACGGAGAACATCACGGAACTGCAGGCATCAGAGTCTTATGTCATCGAGAATCCGAAAATTGTATTCAACCCTCTGACTCTGTCTTCATATACGGACAGTTTCAAGGATGTCATTTACATTACGGTAAAAGACGCGGCAGGTAACGAACTGGGCAAATATTCAAAAAACATAGAAATTCAGGCACATGATTTCTGGAACATGTCCAAGACTGAAATGCTGGCATCATTCGTGACCCCTAACTCACCGGTTCTTTCGGATCTGCTTGCCCTTGCGGAAGGGAAATTAAAGAAAATAAACCCTTCTCTCAGCTTCAATGCCTATCAAAGCAATAACATCAACCATGTCAACCAGCAGTTTTCCGCAATTTATCAGGCAGTTCAGGATCAGCATATCCGCTACCAGGTAGCTCCCGCATCAGCCCACATACGCGGAGATCAGCGCATAAGAAGCTGTGAAAGCATTCTTCATGATAAAACCGGGAACTGTCTTGATTTGTCATGTCTTCTGGCGTCTCTGCTTGAAAACGTGGGACTGCACCCCCTTCTCGTGCTTTTTGATGATCATGCCTACGTAGGAGTATGGACATGTGCCGATCCGTATCCTAACAGTCTCATAGAAGACAGGGAAACGGTTCTCAAGCATGCGGCAGTAAACATTCACGACATCATTCTTGCAGAAAGTACCATGCTCTGCACTTCAGCCTCTTTTGACACAGCCGTAAATGAAGCAGACAAAAATCTGAAGATTAAGAATTTTGAACTGGCACTGGACATCTATCGCAGCCGACTCAACGGTTACAAGCCACTGCCTCAGAAAATTCAGAAAGAAGACGGCTCAATAGAGCTTGTTCAGGACAGCAAATTTAAACAAATCGTCAAGCCGCAGAATCTTGACCCGCTGGAAATACGCATCTCCGAAAACAATCAGGGAAAAATGACGCATCTCCAGATATGGAAAAACAAACTCCTTGATCTCAGTCTCAGAAACCGTCTGCTTAACCTGAGATTCGACAAAGGAGCCTGTCAGATCCTTATAAGCACATTGGCGAATTTTGAAGATAATATTTCACAGGGAAAAAAATACACACTCAACACCCTGCCTGAAGCTGCCGTAACGGAGTATGAAAATAACAACGGGACTCTTACGGACAATCTTGAAAATCTTGTCAGTGAAGACGAAAAGACCTGTAATCTTCACGTTCCCATTTCCGATGAAGACACGCTGACAAAAACTCTTCAGAAATTATACAGAGAATCCCAAACCTCAATGGAAGAAAATGGTGCCAATTCATTCTTCCTTACAATGGGACTGCTTAAATGGTATGAATCCGACACCTCTTCAAATCCAAAATATGCCCCCATACTGATGATCCCGGTAGACATAAGCCGTAAAAATTCACGCTCACCGTTTGTGCTCTCAGGTCGTGACGAAGAAACCATCATCAATCATACTCTGCTTGAAATGCTGCGACAGTCATTTGAGATAGAAATCCCGGGACTTGATGATTTGCCGAAAGACGAAAACGGAGTTGATGTTAAGAAAATTCTGGCAATCTTCCGCAAGTCCGTCATGCAAATGCCAAGATGGGACATTGAAGAAAAAGCAGGCATTGGGAATTTCTCCTTCAGAAAATTCGTAATGTGGCAGGATCTTGTTGCCAATGAAAAATACTTCAGAAGAAACGAGCTGTTTAACGCGCTGTGTAACGGTACATTCACCGGAGAAAAATTCTCACCCCCCGAAAACATGGGCAAACCTGTAGATGAACGTTTCAGTTATGGTGAGCTGTGTCAGCCAATTATGGCGGACACCAGTCAGCTCGACGCACTGTGGCAGGCCTCTTCAGGTCGTAGTTTCGTACTCCAGGGACCTCCGGGAACAGGCAAATCCCAAACAATTACAAACATAATAGCCGACGCTCTGTCAAAAAGAAAAAAAGTGTTGTTTGTTGCGGAAAAAATGGCCGCGCTCAGCGTAGTCTTCCGTCGACTCTCCAAACTCGGACTGTCACCTTACTGTCTGGAACTGCATTCTAATACCCAGAGAAAAAGCGTGGTTCTCAACAGACTGGCTGAGAGTATCCCTGACGGTCCAAAGAGTAACATCAATGACTTCTCTCTTCTCTGTAAAACACTCAACGGCCAGAAGAACGAAATCAAAGCGGAAATTTCCGCACTGCACGAAAAGAAGTGCGCAAACCTCAGTGTTTACGATGCCATGTGCATATCGGCCAAAGCCAATGACGTGCCTGCACTTGACGTGGATGAGAACTTCCTTAAAAACACAACGGCAGAGATTCTTCTGCAGGTAAATACTGCACTGAGAGAACTCGCCTTGCTGACTCAGGTTAACGATAACCTGGCTGACAATCCTCTTCATCTGTCTCATCTCTGCAAAGTCCCTGCCGGCACTCCGGACATCAGTACTGAAGACATGATTACTGCAGGCAGAAAGGCTGCAGAGGCTGAGGAGAAAGCAGAAAGTATTCTCGGCATTCCAAGGGATACTTTGGGCATATTCAAAACGGCTGTAACGGTAAGCAGAATAAACAGACAGATGCAGACGCCGGATATCAGTACGGAAATGCTCGGCTCAGCAAATCTTTCAGCACTCTCATCAGAAATCAAGGAGACCGTAAATAAATTCCGAAGAAAGAAGGAACTGGCTGCCGTTCTCGGTAAAAACGCTGATGATGTACTTTCCGTTGACATTCATAATCTGATAAAAGAGTGGGAACTTGACGAACAGAAATTTTTCATAGGCAGGTTCCTGTCACACAGAAACAGTATTTCCGTACTGCAGAAAACTCTGGGAGCTGACATAAAAATCACATCAGACAATTTTCTGGAAACGGCTCAGAAAGCTGAAGAATATTCCGGAGTATGCAAGGATGCGGAGGTCAGCCTGTCCGCATTCAGTTCCTCATGTCCTAAACTTGCATCTCTGTTTACCGCAGATTCTGAAAAGGCATGCATATATGCCGAAAACACCCTGAAAGTCGCTGAAGAAATTAAAAATATAGAGAAGGAAATTAACGGCATTCCGGTGCTTTCAAACATAACTTCCGCCATGAGTTCTGCTGAAAACTCACCGGATTCGGTTATTGCCGGCATCAGTGAAATCAGTTCGGTTCTTGATGCTATGGTCACCGCCGTGCATAAAATCACGGAGTATTTCCAGGTTAACGAAAAAGACCTTCCGGCAAGTATTAACGAGGTAACAGATATCTCCAGAGGTCTTCTCGAAAACAGAAACAACATCGGAGAATGGGCAGATCTTAACTCCCGCCTCGAAAAAATTGCGGCAAACGGATTCGGCCAGCTGGCAGAAAACATAAGACACGGTAAAATAAAATCATCCGTCGGGGATCACTATGCGGATCTTGTTCTTGCAAAAACCATCTGCAACTACTATCTCAACCACGACACCAGTCTTGCGGGATTTAGGGGAATACTGTTCACCGACAAAATGACCCAGCTTGGAGAAAACACCTCAAAATTCAGGGAAGGATGCAAAAACACGCTTCTTACCGCTATGCAGTACTATCGCAGGACGGCTGAAAATGATGAAAGCCTCAGTCAGGAAAGAACTTTCCTGTCAAAGGCCATCAAAAACCATGGAAGAAAGCAGAGCATACGCTCCATTTTTGACAATATAGAACATCTGCTTCCTAAGCTGTGCCCATGCATGCTGATGAGCCCACTGTCAGTTGCCCAGTACCTGTCACCTGACAAATATGAATTCGATCTTATCATTTTTGATGAAGCATCTCAGCTGCCTACTTCGGAAGCTGTCGGTGCCATTGCAAGAGGGCGTCAGCTTATTGTGGTCGGAGATCCGAAACAGATGCCTCCTACCGACTTCTTCTCTGCCAAACAGACAGACGTGCCTGAAGAACTTGAAGATCTGGAAAGCGTGCTTGATGACTGCATGGCTCTTGGAATGCCGGTAACAACCCTCAACTGGCATTACCGCAGCACTCATGAAAGTCTGATAGCCTTCAGTAACATAATGTACTATGAGAACAGACTGTGCACGTTCCCTTCCCCTGACGACCAACAGTCCAAAATTACCTACATTGAGGTAAACGGCCTGTACGATCGCGGAGGCTCCGGAAGAAATAAGGAAGAAAGTAAACAAACAATAGAATATCTGGAAAACTTCCTGAGTAATGATGCAAATCTTGATACCTCCATAGGCCTCCTTACCTTCAACAGTCGCCAGCAGGCTCAGCTTGAGGATGATTTGGAAAAACTGTACAGAAGAAGACCGGAACTCGAAGACAGGGCATTAAAGCTTCCTGAACCGATCTTTATAAAGAACCTTGAAAACGTTCAGGGTGACGAAAGAGACATTATCGTGTTCTCAATTGGTTTCGGTAAAGACTCATCCGGCCGAATAACCATGAACTTCGGTCCGTTAAACAGAGCCGGCGGTGAAAGACGTCTAAATGTGGCAATTACCAGGGCAAAGAAAGAAATGGTCGTATTTTCTTCACTTGATCCTGATTCAATGCACCTTACAAACCTGTCTTCAGAAGGAGTCAGAGGCTTAAAGTCATTCCTTACCTATGCGAAAAAAGGCTACAGGTACCTTCCAAACAGGAATGCAATGCACTCCTTTAAAAACGACAGACTTATAGAGGTTCTCGCAGCCAGACTCAGGGAACACGGATATGAAAGCACGCCAAGTCTGGGTACCTCAAACTTTAAAATTGATTTGGCTGTTAAGGATCCTAAGAATCCGGCCAGATACGTAGCCTGCATAATGAGTGACGGTTACGGCTTCTCGGCTGACTATGCCGTAGCCGATAAATGCTGTGGCCAGCCGTCGGTTCTTACGGGACTGGGATGGAAAATAATCCGTATCTGGAGCTGTGAATGGTACAGGGATCCTGAAACCGTTCTTCAGAAAGTACTGAAACAGCTTGAAGACATCACGGGAAGCCGTTCCTGATAAATTTGAAATGTTAAACGGGAGAACTTATCGGTCTCCTGTTTATTTTTCCAATATCGGTGCAGTTTTTGATAGAATAGTATGTTAGAAATGCCGTCTGTGGCACTCATAACTTAATTTTGTTGTTAACACAGCCTCAAAATCTGTTTTACCGACACTAAATACGGATGTTTACCATGTCGCTTACAAGATTAACTCCTTACGGTACCATTTCCGAAGCATTACTGGAACGAATCGGAAAAATCAGAATTCTGCTCAGCGATGTCGACGGCGTACTGTCTGACGGCAAAATTTATATCTCTAATTCCGGCGATGAAATCAAAAGCTTCAACACTAAAGACGGTTTCGGCATTGTGGCCGTACAGAAACAGGGTGTGGACTTCGGAGTCATTACAGGCAGGGAATCAGAGATAGTAAACATAAGAATGAAGTCCCTCGGGGCAAAATACGTTTATCAGGGAATAAGTGATAAAACCGCAGTACTTCAGGAAATAATGAAGACTGCAGGAGTTACGGCCGAAGAAGTTGCGTACATCGGGGATGACGTTATTGATATTACGGTATTCAATTGCTGCGGTATGTCATTCTGTCCGAAAGACGCACATCCGACTGTGTTGGCAGCAGCTGATTACATATGCCATCTTGATGGCGGAAACGGTGCTGTAAGAGAGGTATGCGACCTGATTCTTACTGCCAGAGGTGCCATGAACATCATTGGAGCCAGTATCTGATATGCGCAGAATTCTGAAGATTACCCCATTCATTGTTCTGTTGGTATGTTCCTACTATTTCTACGACTGGGTAAGCGTACAGGAACAGACTGAAAGAGACAAGCTGCTGGAGGTTCAGCCGGTTTTTTCAGCGCGCAACATTTCAACCAAACAGTACAATTCCGACGGAATGCTGTACGGAAGCATAAATGCTGAAGAAGCCGAATATTTTGACAGTCTGGATCAAACAAACTTTACGCACCCGATTGTTACTTATTCTCCGGCTCTGGATAAAAAAAACAGGGACATGGAAAAACTCAGTTCCGAGAGCAACGGAACCTGGAAAGTTGAGGCGGAAACCGGCTCAATGACAGGCTCGGCAGACACTATTTTTCTGCGGGGAAACGTTATTGCAAGTTCCTCAGGAAAAAACAGCATCATAAGGGAAATACGCACGTCATACCTGGAAATAGATCTGGGCACTGATGAGGTCAGAACTCCCGAAGAAGTGTATATCATCGGTAACCACTTTACTAATCACGGTAAGAAATTTAAAGGCCAGTTAGCCTCAAAGTACTTTGAACTATCAGAGGATTGTCATGCAACATACACCGGGTTTACTCAAAATAAATAAGTTTACGGCAGTTTGCCTGTTATTCAGCTTTATCGGTCTGATTAACGTTGCCGAAGCAAAACAGAATGACTTTAAGGAAACAATCAGCATTAGCTCAGGCAGACAGATAGCTGATCTCGGTTCGAATAAAATTACATTTACCGATGAAGTCGAAATAACCCAGGGCTCCATTAAAATCAATGCCGACAGGGTTGAAATAGTCCGCAATGAAAAAGGCCAGATAAAAAGTGCCACGGCATTCGGCAAGCCGGCCGTGTTTTCACAGCTTCTAGACAACGGCAAACCGGTAACGGCAAAAAGCCATACCATTGCCTACTATCCTACAAAACAGACCGTCGAGCTTAAAAACAATGCGTCCATCGAACAGGGTTCTTCTAAAATAACCAGTGACAGCATCGTCTACAATATTGCCAAAGAAAGGATTGAAGCTTCCTCTAACGAAACATCAGGCAAAAAGGGAAATCGCGTTACAACAGTCTTCATTCCGGAAGAACTGAAAGCCCAGATTGACGAAGACAAGGCAGAAATTCAGAAAGAAACGGACTCAGAAAAACAGAATGAATCCAAGAATGAAGATACCAAAAAAGAGTAACCCAAATGAGTACATTAAGAGCAGAGCATCTCTTTAAACAGTTTAAATCAAGAGTTGTGGTTAATGACGTATCCCTAACCATCAAGAACGGAGAAATCGTCGGACTTCTAGGACCTAACGGTGCAGGTAAAACCACTTCATTTTATATGATTGTCGGTATCATTAAAGCAGATAGCGGTCATGTGTTCATTGACGATCAGGAAATAACCCATAAGCCGATGGATCAGCGGGCAGCATTCGGTCTTGGGTACCTGCCTCAGGAAGCATCTATCTGGCGCAGGCTGACCGTAAGGGAAAACCTCATGGGAGCTCTTGAACTGAATAAAAAAATTCACTCAAAAACTGACAGATACAACCGAATGCAACAGCTTCTGAGTGAATTCAGAATCGAACACATAGCAGGAAACACCGGCATGAGTCTCTCCGGCGGTGAACGCAGACGTGTTGAAATAGCAAGAGCCCTGGCTTCAGATCCGCAATTTATCCTGCTGGACGAACCTTTCGCTGGTGTGGATCCGATAAGCGTCGGTGAAATCAAGGGAATCATAGAGCAGTTACGCAACCGCGGGATCGGCGTTCTCATCACAGACCATAACGTAAGGGAAACTCTCGATGTCTGCGAAAGAGCGTACATTGTTAATCAGGGAAACATGATTGCCTACGGTAAGCCTGAAGATATTCTTAACAACGAACTCGTAAAGAAGGTATATCTGGGTAACGACTTCTCCATCTGATATTTTTATGTCCTGAAACCTGACTTCATACTGCTGATAGAATTCTTAGCGTATCAGTGCAGTTTATGTTATGAAAACATGTATTTCAGAAAACATCTGATTATCCGTCGCCGGCCGTCAGGCCGGCTTTTCGTTACGTGACCTTCTGCAGTACGAAACGGGACTATATGACCTTTCTCTGACTTGAAGGAGGAATGTTCAGCGATTCACGATACTTGGCTATTGTTCTTCTTGCCACCTGAATTCCCTCATTCTCCAGAATCTTGGCCAACTGACTGTCAGAAAGAGGCTTTTTCTGGTTTTCCTCACTGATAAGCTTTTTAATCTTAGCCCTAATGGCCGTTGATGAAAACTCATCGGAGCTATCCGTGGAGCTGACGTGGCTGCTGAAAAAATACTTCAGCTCAAAAGTACCTCTCGGAGTATGGATATACTTTTCCGTGGTAACTCTCGAAATTGTTGATTCATGCAACCCTGTTTCCATGGCAATGTCATTCAGAACAAGAGGCTTCATGAACTGTTCCCCATGTTCAAAAAAATCCTGCTGATGCTGAACAATGCACGATGCCACCCTGTAAAGAGTCTCATTGCGTTTGTTAACGCTCTGAATGAAAGAGTGCGCTTCCTGCATATGATTACGTATGTACTGATTCTCCTGAGGATTTCTGACATTACTGCACAGCTGACAGTATGTTTCATTTAACTTTATTTTAGGAATTGCATTCGGATTCAGTTCAGCAATCCACACGCCGTCTTTCTTGTGAACGGAAACATCAGGTATTACATATTCACTCTTCTCCTGAGGAATACAGTTTCCTGGTCTTGGTTCAAGTCTGGTAATGATGTCTATGGCATCCTTCAACAAATGACTGTTTT
The DNA here is from genome assembly GCA_017940385.1 of Ruminobacter sp. Lineage (GTDB taxonomy): Bacteria > Pseudomonadota > Gammaproteobacteria > Enterobacterales > Succinivibrionaceae > Ruminobacter. The sequence goes on from JAGAYS010000057.1 coordinate 18,239, forward strand.
TTTCCTTTATATCAAGATTTTTGGCAAGGGTTCTGAAATCCTTCTTTCCCAGAAGTTCGAGATAGTCGGACACGATAACCCTGGCAAGACGCACGTTATCATCATTGTCGAACTGACTTAACTGAATTAAAAGAGATTCCTGCAGACTTCGGGATGCAATACCAACGGGATCAAAATGCTGAACAACATTCAGAACCCTTTCAACATCAGCCATGGTCACCTCAGGAAACTCAGGCATTACTGCGGAAATAATGTCATCAAGAGACTCGGTAAGATAACCGGATTCGTTAATTCCGTCCAGAATAGCCTCGGCTATCAGATGATCAGAGTCACTCATAGGTGTCAGATTCAGCTGCCAGCTGAGATGTTCGGCAAGGCCATAACCGGTTGCCCCCTGATAATCATCCAGATCGTCTCCGTCTGAATTGTGAGTCCGCCGCGATGAAACTCCAGCGCTGTACGATTCCTGCCAGAAATCAACTTCACCGCCACTGTCAGTCATCGTACTCCCGTCTTCACGGGAAATGGAATTATCACCGCCATCCTCACCTTTTAACGGGGTATAGTCATTCTCCCCGCCGCCGTCAGCATAGGGCGCATTGTCCAGCGAAACCGTAGTATCGTTATTAAAGGGAGTAATATCATCATTTCCGTTTTCGAGACGGTACTCTTTTTCCCTGATTTCATCAAGTGACGTGACATTACTGGAACCGGAGTCGTTCTCCTCCATTTCCAGAAAAGGATTCTTGTCCAGATTCTCCTGTATCTCATGCTGGAGATCTATGGTTGACAGCTGCAGCAATCTTATTGCCTGCTGCAGCTGCGGAGTCATTGTCAAAGTCTGAACATTGACTTGATTTAGATTTAATCCGGCTTTCATAATACACCCGATAACAAAGTTAATATTCCCATTTTCAAAGGGGTTAATACTACAACTTAAGTTCGTTAAGCTTCCGGCTCTGTTATTTACGGCTTAGTTTACAGACAAAAATAACCGGTACGTTCTGGTAAATGACTATTGCTTCTTCAATGCATTCATTTTCGATGTCAGGAAATTCCCTGACACCGTCATAGTCGATTTTATAGTTTTTATTCAGGTGTGGCAAATAACTTTTTCTGTAAACGACAATAACCATGTTCTGATATTAGAACAATCTGAAGAAACGGAACGAGCTAAAAATAAAACCGGTCATGCTGCAGAAAGGTTATTTTATTGCCACAGGACCAGAGCGTTTAACGATTTCAATATAAAAACAAACAAAATTCGTTAATATATATGATTATTAATCATGCTAAGAGCCTATCAACGGCAAAATTCGTTTATTTTTTCTACAAACATGACTTAAAAGATGGTATCTAGTCACTATTCCATAAATTTATGGTAGATAAAGTAAAAAATCGATCATAGAATTAAATTAAGTAGAAAGCAGAAGAAAGCTATTTTTTACTTGTTCAGGCCACCGGGCATAACACACAGAAGCAAATAAGCTGTGGCTCTGCCCTTCACAAGTGGCACGTATTTCTTATGTAATCTATCCTATTATTAAGGAGTGTGCCTATGCAGATTACTATCGTTGGTCATCACGTTGAAGTAACCGATGCTCTTCGTGATTATGTTAATAGCAAAATGGATCACCTCAAGAGACTTGAAGACTACGTTAAGTCAATTCACGTAACCCTTAGTATTGAAAACCAGCAGCTTCAGAAAGCAGCCGCCAAGGTTACCGTAACCGGCAACGATCTCTTTGCCGAATCAATCGAAGAGACCATGTACGCATCCATTGATGCTTTAGCTGACAAGCTTGAACGTCAGTTGGTTAAGTATAAAGAAAAACTTACCCAATAATTCAGAATGTCTCATTTTTTGAGTGAATTACTAGAAAAGGACAGAGTGTTAAGCCCTGTCCTTTGTTATAGTAAAAAAAAGACTTTTGAAGTCATTGCCACAGCGGCAAGCAAGAAAGTCGGCATTTCAACAATCAATCTTCTAAAAATGCTTAATGAACGTGAGAGTATGGGCAGCACCTACATAGGCAATGGTTTTGTTATGCCTCACGCCATTATCCCTGATGACACTACAGAAACTGCCATCATGCTCATTCTTGATAAACCTATCTGCTACAATGTTGAGGACAATGCATTTGCAGATATCTTTCTGGCTTTTTTTCTTCATGAAAGCACGGCGACCGAACACGCCGGAGATCTTGAAATAATCAGCAGGGATCTGAGCGATTCCATAAAAGTAAAGCAGCTTCGCTTTATGAAGAATATCTCCACCCAGGTTCATGGTGCTGTCACACGTTATTTTGAGTCAGTTCTTAAAGACGGTACCAAAAAATAAAAAAGCCGGAGCTGCGATATGCTCCGGCGTTATTCTGATTCTGATGCAGAATTTTAATCAGCAGCTTCAAGAGAGGCCTTAATCTTTGACATGGCAGCCTTCTCCAGCTGTCTTACTCTCTCAAGTGAAACACCAAGCTCTTCAGAAAGCTCACTCAGCGTAGCCTTGTCACTGTCAAGCCAACGTCTCTTAATGATATGGTAGGATCTGTCATCAAGCTTACCAAGAACATCGTTCAGACGTAACATCATGACTCTGCTTGAATCTGCATGCTCATAATTAAGACTGAAGTCTGATGAACTGTCGACAAGGTAATTTGAAGGAATGTTCTCTTCCTCTTCCTCACCATCGACGGAATAACCGTCAAATGCAACGTCATTGGAATTTAAACGGACTTCCATTTCATTCACGTCATTTGCAGTAACGCCCAATTCATCGGCAACCTTGGCAGTATCATTCATATTCAACCAACCGACTGTCTTTCTTGTAGCCTGACGAAGCTTGAAAAACAGTTTTCTCTGAGCCTTGGTTGTAGCGACCTTTACAAGGCGCCAGTTTTTAATTACATAATCGTGAATCTCTGCTTTAATCCAGTGTACTGCAAACGCAGCCAGACGAACGCCCTGACTTACGTCAAAACGCTTTACCGCCTTCATTAGGCCCACGGTACCTTCCTGAATTAAATCAGCGAGAGGCAGTCCGTATCCAATGTAGCCCCTTGCAATGCTTACGACAAATCTCAGATGAGCCAGAACAAGCTTTCTTGCTGACTCGATATTGCCATTTGAATGAAAATCAACGGCCAGATCATGCTCTTCCTGTGCCGTAAGTAAAGGAATAGCATTTACAGCACGAATATACCCGTCAATGTTGCTGCTTGGAACTAACATCATCGAATTCTGATTCAGTGTCATTTCACATTATCCCTTAATAAAATCTTCTACTTTCGTGTACGCCTGAAACCCGTTCACGACGTTCTTAACACAATCCGACTGATCATGATACTCTTCAGCAGACTGTTTAACCATTCTCTATTAAATATAGACAGTTTACTTCGTGATTAGTTTCAAACTTACAAGCTCAATAATAGATCAATTTTGTTAATTTTTCACTCATTTTAGACAATTTTCGAACCGTATATCTTCGAAACAACTTAAATATCATTTTTGATGGTTTCGCTTACCGGACACCGGATAATTAGTAGAGCACCATCTTATTAATTTTTATGAGTAACCACAATCTTCTATGCATAATCAATTAAATTCACTGCTGAATTCTGCCAAAATTACAGAAATTGACAACAATGCAGAAAATCACGAAATATAAGAATGAATCACTGCCAGGTTTTCCTAGAAAAAACCCTATTAGAGAACCATCTCCCGAAGGACACCGAACATGTTTGAAATTAAAGGTAAATACTGTACGGCCATATGTTATGCATCTGTTGCCGATTCCTGTGCCGTGGAACAGATAAGAAGAATGTGTAATCACGTGTTCACCGAAGGAGCACAAATCAGAATAATGCCAGACGTTCATGCTGGCAAAGGATGTACCATAGGTACCACCATGACCATAAACGACAAAGCTGTTCCAAATGTTGTCGGTGTCGACATTGGATGCGGGATGTATACAATTAATTTGGGGAATACGGACATTGATTTTAAGGCTTTCGATTCCGCAGCACACAGACTGCCGTCGGGAAGAAACCTTCACCCAAGCCCGATTGAGGAATTTAATTTCAGGGAATTGCGGTGCTACGCACAGATAAAGGATCTGCCCCGACTCAACGCCAGCCTGGGAACGCTGGGCGGAGGTAATCATTTCATTGAAATTGATGAAGCCGCTGACGGCACAAAATATCTTGTTATCCACAGCGGCAGCCGCAATCTCGGAAAACAGGTTGCAGAATACTATCAGAATCTTGCTGTTGAACTCAATCGCAATTCCGGAATACCGGAGGATCTCTGTCATCTTAGCGGAAAATACCTTAATGACTATCTTCACGACGTAAATGTCTGTCAGCGTTTTGCTCTAAGAAACAGGGAAATTATGGGAAACATGCTGCTTAATGAATGCGGCCTTAAAGGAGGCTCAGCATTCCACACTGTTCATAACTACATTGATACAAAAGAAATGATTCTGAGAAAAGGCGCCATTTCCGCCCACAGAGGAGAACTGGTTCTGATACCAATTAATATGCGTGACGGTAGCATTATCGCCAGAGGAATCGGAAACCCGGAATGGAATTTCTCGGCGCCTCACGGAGCAGGACGGGTGCTGTCACGTTCCCAGGCCAAAAACATTCTAAGCCTGGAAGAATTCAGAGCGGCAATGCAGGGCATTTACACAACTTCCGTATCCGCAGCCACTTTGGACGAATCACCAATGGCATACAAATCAATTCATGACATTACCGATGTCATTAACGACTCAGTGGATATCATAGACGTGCTCAAACCCGTGTACAACTTCAAAGCATAAAAGAGTACCGGCTGTACGTCCCCCCAGATAATGAGAGGCTTAAATAAATTAACGGATGAGCGGACTACTGAGGGCGTATTCCGTTGATGCTGCTCCTTGCGCTTATAAAAGACACAAGCATGCACATAACAGTACTCATGACAAACATCATAAGCAGTTCCCTGAAGTTCAGGCCCCTGAAAATTATATGGGTTCCATATGCCTCAGCAACATGATTCAGATATCTTTCAGTAGAAAAAATCACGATGGTTCCCAACCACCATGACACAAAGCAACCAAGAAATCCGAGCCACATGCCGAGATATACGTAAGGTCTGATGATATAGAGATCCGTTGCCCCCACAAGTTTCATTACCTCAATTTCATTGCGGTGGAGCAACACTCTGTTAGAAACGGTATTTATCAGGGTAAACACCAGCGAAAGCAAAAGTATGGCAGCAATGACTGCGGTAATGTAACGCATGGCATCCGTAATAGAATTGATTCTCTTGAACCAGTCCCGGTCCACCCTTACCATCTCAACGTACTTATTATTCTTAATCTCCTTAACCAAAAGATCAAGATTCTCGGTACTTGCTTCAACCTCTTCCGATGGAATAAGCACAACAGCGTGCGGCAGCGGGTTTTCAGCATTTCCCATAACTTCATGCTCGCTGATACCCATTGATGAAGCAAAGGATTTAAGCCCGTCATCCTTGGTAATCAGCTCGGCTGATTTAATTCTATCATCAGACTGCAGGTCATCCTTAATCTGAAATGCAACAACGGAATCTACATCATTCTTCAGATATATGGTTATGTTTCTGCCTATCGTGAGATCTGATGTAGACTCTTTGAAATTCTGCATGAACACATAGAATATTGACGGAATGGTAAGTGTCAGTGCTATTACGGCAATGGCAAGAAGCGTTCCCGTAAAATTCACGCTTACCAGAGTGTTATAGACATAGTGAATGTCTCTTACATTACGTCTTATAAAACCTATCAGACTTCTCATACCGCACCATCCTGCACATGCTTACCGAAACTGACTGAATTCACCGTCATAAACAAGATGTCCTCTGTTTAAAACCAGTGTACGGTGGGGCTTGGTTGCCAGCAGATCAATATCATGACTTGCCATAATCACGGTTGTCCCGTCCTGATGCAGCATTTCAAAAAGATCCAAAATATCCAGTGACAGCCCTTTATCCAGATTTCCGGTAGGTTCATCTGCCAGTATCACATCAGGATGTGCCACAATGGCTCTGGCAATTCCAACACGCTGCTGTTCACCGGTACTCAGACAGTATGGATAATATTCTTCCTTATGTCTCAGGCCGACCTTGTCAAGAACCTGTCTGACGAGATCCATAGATTCTTCCTCGGTATAATCCCTTATAAGTAGAGGCAACGCCACATTCTCTGCCACCGTTCTGTTCATCATCAGATGGTGATCCTGGAAGATCATGCCTATTCTGCGTCTCAGAAAAGGAATATTCTTTAAAGAAATATCAGTAATATCCTGTTCATTGAACAGAATCTGTCCGATGCTTGCCCGCTCAATAACGGCAATCAGTTGCAGCAGAGAGGTTTTGCCGGCTCCGGAATGCCCCGTGAGATAGACAAATTCACCTGGATTTACCTTAAAACTTATATTCTGCAGGGCTATCTGCCCCTGCTGATATATCTTGCTAACTGATTTAAACTCAATCATCGAACCGTACCATGACCAGTTATGGTCTACTCTTCATCAAAGAGAGCCTTAACGAAATCATCCGCATTGAACTCTCTCAAATCATCTATTCCTTCACCGACACCTATATAACGGATAGGAATCCCAAAATTATCGGCTATATTGAAGATTACCCCACCCTTGGCAGTGCCATCAAGCTTGGTAATATTAATACCGGTAAGCGGAACCACATCACCGAAAAGTTTTGCCTGACTTATTGCGTTCTGTCCCGTTCCGGCATCTACCGTCAACATAACCTCATGCGGAGCATCAGGATCAAGCTTCTGCATAACACGTACGATTTTCTGAAGCTCTGTCATCAGATTGGCCTTATTCTGCAAACGTCCTGCAGTATCGGCTATCAGTATGTCGTATCCCTTGGCTTTGGCGCTCGCCAATGCATCATAAATCACCGAAGCACTGTCTGCCCCCGTACTCTGGGCAACAACAGGAATGTTGTTACGTTGTCCCCATACCTTTAACTGCTCCACGGCCGCTGCTCTGAAAGTATCGCCGGCAGCAAGCATGACCTTATGCCCCTGAGATTCAAACAGCTTCGCCATCTTGCCGATGGTTGTGGTCTTTCCTACCCCGTTTACACCCACCATCAGAATAACAAAAGGCTTTCTGGATGTATCAATCACAAGAGGAGCAGAGACCTTGTCCAAAATACCGTGAAGTTCACCTTTAAGACGCACAACGAGACTTTCCGCATCGGTGAGTTCCCTAAGAGAGGCTTCCGCAGTCAGCTTTTCTATAAGCTTTTCCGTCGTTTCAATACCTATATCCGCCGTAATCAGTGTTGACTCGAGATCTTCAAAAAGCTCATCATCAATTTTTCTGCCTTTAAACAGAGCCTTGATGCCGAGACCAAGGTTTTCTCTGGTTTTTTTCAAACCGTTTACAAGTCTTTTAAAAAACCCCGGTTTTTCCTTAGGGATCGGCAGAGGCTTCTCATCCTGCAACAATGCGGCATCAGCTGAATTTTCAGTCTCTGTGGTTATTTCAGTTTCGGCCACGACGTTTTCCGCAGGTGTTTCAATATGTTCTGCACTGTTTTCGTTAACCGTTTCGGAGACGTGCTCTGACTTCCCGTTCTCTTTCTCTGGTGATACAACCTTATTTTCTTCTGACTGTTTTCCCTTACCAAACCAGGAAAACCAACCTTTCTTAGTCATAATGTTCTTCTTTATACTTTAATGTTATATTTGTTAAAAGATTTTAGACTGACACTCCCGGACCCCATGTCCCAGGATTCCTGCTTCAATCTTCGGGGCTCAGAAGAGCTGTTTCTTACCCGAAGTCTAGGAAGTAGATACTTCCAGCCTACGGCGCAGGCTTAAATTTCCGTATGTCATACGGTATTATTAACAAAATCACAGGCAGAAGTTCTCATAAGAAAACCTGAAAATTTTTCACATGCCGTGTTTTAGGTTAAATCTGCGGATGGATACAAAGTAACTTCTGCAGATCATCAGACGATAAAGAGTCTTTTATTTAAAAAACATTATTATTTTACCCAAATCGTGTTCTAAAATATACTAATAATTCAATAGGCTTCAGGTTTAAAATGAACAAAAACAGAACATCAGGCTCAGCCAACGGAATAATCAGAATCATTTCCGGACTGTACCGTGGCAGAAAACTCCCGGTTCTCGACGCACAGGGACTGCGTCCAACCACCGACAGGGTAAAAGAAACCCTGTTTAACTGGCTAATGTTTAAAATACAGGATAAAAAGGTTCTAGACGCCTTTAGCGGTGCTGGTTCTCTTGGTTTTGAAGCCCTGTCCAGAGGAGCATCGGAGGTAGTCATGCTTGAGCTTAGTCCTCAGGTAGCCGGGCAGTTGAAGAAAAATGCCGACACCCTCAAATGCTCAAATGTAACAATAAAACAAACCGACACCATAAAATATCTCAAAGGATGTGAACAAAGCTTTGACATTATTTTTCTGGATCCGCCGTTCAGAACAGGACTGCTTGAAGAGTCACTTAAACTTCTGAATGACACCATCGCACCCAATGGATGTCTTGTTTATGTTGAACATGAAAAAGAAAACGAACCGGAACTACCGGAAAAATTCAGGCTGCTCAAGGAAGGTCATGCCGGTCAGGTAACGTATTCCCTTTATGAAATCGTAACAGCATGACAGAAAAGTCGCCATGCCGACGGCTGACAGTCATGAACCGGCCTGCTAACCGAGAATCAGCTCGGCATCCCGTTTGTGACGGTTTTCTTCTATGATGCCCAGATACTTGATGGCCATAACCTGGCCATTCTTCAGTTCCCTCTGACTAAGGTGAGATAAAAGACTGTTCTTGAAATTGATGGCATCCCTGTATGTGTTGTCAAATGACAGACACAGAACAGTCCACATGTAGGCATCGACATAACTCCTGTCCACGCCTGCTCCGTCCCTGTACATCTTGGCAAGTTCAAGCTGAGCCTCGTGATCACCGCATTTGGCGGCTGTTGACAGAAGATCTCCGGCACTGAAATTATTGATCTCACATCCAAGGCCAAAGCGATACATTTTACCGAGCAGGGTTGTGGACTTTAAATGATTCTGCCCCACGGCCCTCTGAAGATAGCCGATGGCCTTGGAATAATCTCTTGGGAACAGATTTCCCTCCATGAAAAGACATGCCAGATAATACAGCGCATCTGCATAGTTACGTTCAGCCGCCTCTCTTATCAGTTTCAATCCGTAATCAACCGAACTGTTTCTGACTTTTTCCTCCATGTGAAGAATACCGAGTCGATATGCGCATTCAGGAATATTTTTCTTGGCACCTATGTACAGCCACTTTTCGGCTTCATCATAATTTATCTGAATGTTGGAGTTATTGCGAAGATATACATTGGCAAGCAGGGAATACGCCTTATCATAATTGGCGTTCACCAGGATACGGTAATAATTCGCTGCCTCATGATAATCGCAGACTCCGCCAATCCCCTTCTCATACATCTGCCCGAGTGCCAGATATGCCTTAAGATACCCCAGTTCTCCCGCCTTACGGAAGTAATTGAAGGCATCTCCTGTTTTGGAAATCATTCCAATGCCCCTGTAACAGAATATTCCCATCATGTAGAGAGCTTTCACGTAATTCTGCTCAGCAGAGTCATTTATGAGTGATACGGCCCGACGGTAATTACGCGGTACTATTTTTCCCTCGTAATATATCATTCCCAGCTCATAAAGAGCCTCCCTGTTCCCCTCGGCGACCACCTGCTCCAAAAGCTTCAGCCCCTTCTCAACATTCTTCGGAACCTCACCTCCGCTCAGATAAAGCCTGCTGAGTATCAGCATACTCTGGGAATGCCCGAGTGCAACTTCCTTTTCCAACAGATTCAGAGCCTTTTCCGGAGAACGTACGGAGCTGTTTGAATTCATGTAAAGACCGGCCAAAAGATCTACGGAATTGTCACTTCCATGCTCCACAGCCAGGCTCAGATATTTTTCCGCCAGTGACTCATCCCTCGTACAGCCGCGACCATTGATGTAACATATTGCCAGAGATTCCATTGCCGGGATATACCCGTTTTCGGCAGACTTAACATACAGAGAGAATGCCTTGGCATAATCCTGCTGAACGCCTCTTCCGTCAAAATACATCTTTCCCAGTCTAAACAGCGCCTTTGCATTTCCCTTGTCGGCAACCATTCGATACCATTCGACGGATTTCTGCAGATTTACATCCAATACCTCGCCTTTGTCATACAGTTCAGCCATATAAAGTTGGGCATCCAAATCTCCGGCATTTGCGGCCTTTTCACACCACTGAATCGATTGGGCAAAATCCTGTCTGACACCTTCCCCTTTTGAGTACATTTGTGATACCAGATACTGAGCCCTTGGTTCGCCACCAAGAGCGGCCTTGTTCATATACTCAAAAGCTTCATGATACTTCGGCTTGTAATTGTCATATTCTTTAAGATATTTGTATCCATGCTGCTTGTCAGGAACCTGCTGTACCAGTCTGAAAGAACTTGGCATTATGTCCATGTCCGCAGGCCGTGCATGATTCGAAGAAGCAGATTCGGCATCAAGCTTCTCTTTCAGCATGGTTGCATATTCATACATTGCTGCAATATGCTCATGATCCGCAGCCTTCTTATACCAGGCCATTGCATCATCTATAAGCCCTTTTTTATGATATATGCACGCCAGCTTGTACTGTGCTTCGGTAAAGCCAAGCTCAGCGGACTTGCCGTAAAGCTCATAGGCAATGTCTGAATATCCTTTGCCTGATATGTCTCCGATAATGCCTGAAAGAATGTCAGCCGCCACACCTGATTTAAGCAGATCCGTTGCTGCCACATCCCCTGTCACCTGCTCTTCGTCAGTGACAGCTTCATGCTCATTATCTGACTGAGTTTTCTCATTATCCGGGAATGAAGTTTCAGCAGGCCCCCTTTCGGTCGTCATACTGAAATTGTCATTGTCTTTCCTATCCTGAGCGTTATCCGCCTGCAGATATTTCGAATTCGAATCTGACGATTCACTGATGTCAGGTTTTACATTCTCCCCGTGCTCATCAACTGAATTTCGTCGATTGTCAATAACCTTGTCAAGAGCCTTGTTTTCACCGAATCTCTCAAAAATAAGAGCGAGAAGATAAAGTGATTCACTGTCCTGTTTATCGGCAACATGCTTAAGAAGCGGGAGAGCATCACTGTACTTTCTCTCCAGAATGTAGAGTTTTGCAATCTCGACGTATGCTCCAAGCACCCCCTCAGCCTTAGCCTTTTCCAGATATTCACGTGCCTTTTCGGCATCATACTGAACAATGTCATCACGCAAATATATCTGAGCAAGCATCATGTACGCTTCAGGACACAGTTCCTTTACCTGATTTAAAAGTCTGACGCCTTCTTCAGGAGAATAAAACTTATTCTTTCTGTCTGTATAAATCTTTGCAAGTTCGCAATGTGCTCTGTAAATTCCCTGTTCCCTGGCACGGCCAAGCCACAGCAGAGCCATCAAATCGTCCTTGGGTACACCTTCCCCTCTGAAGTACAGACATCCAAGCTCATACTGAGCCATCGCATGCCCCTTCTGCGCGGCACGGCCAAGCCAGAAAGCCCCAACTTTAAGGTCCCTGCTTTCCTCATCAAGGTTTATCATGCCGTATTCATACATGGCATTTACATATCCCTGATTAGCGTAATAAAGCACTGATTCCTTGCGTCTTTCAATCCCGAGATCTCCGTTCCCGTCTTTTAAAAAGTCCTTCTCGGTATATTCTTTGGGAGGTGTAAGCTGTTGGGAATCCATGGCCATTGCATCATCAATACTGTCCTGAGTCTCCCTTAAACTCTCCAGTCGGTACTTTGCCGGAGGAAATCCCATGTCCGCACTTTTCTGCAGAAGTTTTTCCGGGTCTTCAGATGTCCGCGGATTAATAACCTTGTCCAGAATCATGGTAGCAATAAAACATAAAGCTTCCGCCTGTTCATTTCCACGGCACTGTCTGAATAGAGATGCGGCTTCCTCACAGTTACCTGCACGGTACAGTGCCTTTGCTTCAGAAAGGAGTGGAGAATCTGTTGCTGTTTCTTCCCGATGCATAACGAATCCCGCTGATTTATCTATATATCTGTCCAACGCATTCCGCGACATGTGCATGCATTCCGAAAACCTGCAGGCCGGAACCTTATTACGGCGCACAACGACGGAAAATCTTATAAAATCTTAACACATGCGGAGAATCGGCATGTCAACTTAATGGCAAATTTATGAGATTCCTAACCTAAATACAGGAAAGGATACGGACGAACGGTACGCAAATGAATATATTCCGAATACTACCGGAAACACGAATAAGGCTAAAAGGATATCGGAAGATGATAAGTGGTGCAGACGGGCTCGCAGCAGCTCATCTGCTCACTACTGTTCAGGAGAACGGAGAGGACTGTAAATGTCAAAACGATGATTCTTGGTTACGACTTCAGCAACTTTACCTTTTTCATCCAAAACCTCAGCCCACTTAGGATTTTTCATGACAACTCTTCTTGAGGCAATATTACGAGCGGCAGTCAGCAGCTCATGACGATCGTTATCAATACCTATAAGGTCATGAAAAGTTCTCATCTCTTTTTTAACAAGAGCTGACTTCTGTCTTTCCGGATACATTGGATCAAGATAAACGGTATCAGGTATAACCGGTCCGGTATAGGACGCTATGTCAGGAACGTTTTCCAGAATCATTCTTTCATGATAAATTTCAGAATCCCCGGTCCTGGCGGCTCTTTCAAGACCATTCTTCAGAAGCAGACGCACCACCGGATTTCTCTCGAACAGATGAACCGTCGCACCAAGATACGCATTTACAAAAGCATCTCGGCCAAGCCCCGCGGTAGCATCAAAAACAACGGGGGCATTCATGTTGCCGAAACAGGCTCTGGCAACTGCTTCTGACTTTTTTCCTCCGCCGAACTGTCTGCGGTGAGCCATAGTTCCCCCGGTAAAATCAACAAATACCAGTCCCTGACGCGGCTCATTAGCACAGCCGAGACCAACGACTCCATCCGCCAGTTTTAAAAAAAGAGGAGAGAAACACAATACATCCCGACAGACATCCAGATCCTGCTGACAGGCACGTGCCAGCGCAGAATCCTCGACAATAATCTGAAGCCTGTGCATATTTTCAGAGCTCATGCAATTTTCCTGTTCCACGGGGAATACTCTGCTAATGATAACGGCATTTAGAGCTGATTTCTCAGGGCCTTAAGTACCGGGGCAGGATCAGGAGTCACCCCTCGCCACAGATTAAAACTGAGAGCCGCCTGCCCCACCAGCATACCTAAACCATCCGATACCTCCAGGGCACCATTGGACAGTGCATAATCGGTGAAGACCGTTGTCCCTGTCTTGCCGTACATTAAATCATATGCCAGTACATTACCGTACATACTTTCGTTTATCCTTGGAAGTTCACCGTTTAAGCTAAGAGAGGTAGCGTTCACGATAACATCAAACCTCCTTTCTTCCGCAGAGAGTCCGTCATATGTAGTCACATTTATTTCATTGAATGACTGCTTTATAAGCTCAGCCTTTTCAATTGTTCTGTTCACCAAAAGAACTGATTCCGGTTTTTCATCAAGAATGGAACCGATAATGCCTCTGGCAGCGCCGCCGGCCCCAAGAACAAGAATGTTCTTTCCGAAAAAATTCCAGCCGAGACGCTTAACGTCATAAATAAAACCGGCACCGTCGGTATTGTCACCTATGACGGAACCGTCATCGCAGAACTTTAACGTATTTACGGCTCCGGCCCTTTGAGCTCTGTCTGTCAGTTTGTCAGCGTAGACAAAAGCCTGTTCCTTGAATGGAACCGTAACATTAAGCCCCTTACCTTCTTTTCTGAAATTATCGACAGTCCCCTTAAAATCATCAAGCGGACACAGAAGTCTTCCGTATTCCATGTTCTGTGATTCTGCTTCCGCAAACATTGTGTGAATAAACGGTGAGCGGCTGTGATTTATTGGATTGCCAAGAACGGCATACTTATCCATTATCTATCTTTCCTCTTAAAACTTCTGCCGTAAGGCCATTAATTATGGTGCTTGGCCCGTTTCTTCCGTCGGTAGCTCCACGGACAATATAATCAAGTCCGTCGGCAAAGCAGGAGACGACACCTTCATAGCTGTCAAAGGAGCTCTCACCGCTGATATTGCAGCTGGTGGATACGACAGCCCCGCCGTATGCAAGGCACAGTTTTCTGACGGCAGTGCTTGCACTCACCCGGACGGCAATTGAATCTCTGCCTCCGGTAAGCAGTTTGGGAAGAAGCGGATTTGCAGGAAGAACCAAGGTATATGGTCCGGGCCAGAACCTGTTCATAAGCTCACGACTCAGATCCGTGAGCTTTTTTTCATCAATGAAAGGAACAACCTGACTGTAATCAGCTGCCACGATTATCAGGCCTTTATCAGGATTTCTCTTTTTAAGGTCCAGAATCCTGCTCAAAGCCTTCTCGTCAGTAGGATTACAGCCTATACCGAACACAGCCTCGGTAGGATAGGCTATGACTCCCCCCTGCCGCAGTACTTTTGCGGCCTCCTGAAAAACATCAGTATTGTCCATTATGCAAATCAGCCTGCAAGCTTGGCCTGAAGAGCCTTATCCTTTGCTCTTACTGCATCGGCAGCTTCACGACGCTGTTCCTTAACTCTGGCAGAAAGTTCTTCATCAGACACTGCAAGAATCTGGGCAGCAAGAAATCCTGCGTTCTTGGCTCCGGCCTTACCGATGGCAACGGTGGCAACAGGAATTCCGCCTGGCATCATAACGGTTGAATATAAAGCATCAACACCATTGAGCGGACCGCAGTCAACAGGAATGCCGATTACAGGTTTAGTGGTTATTGCGGCAACAGCTCCTGCAAGATGAGCGGCAAGACCTGCGGCACAGATAAATACGCCGCAACCGCGATTTTCAGCATCAGTTACAAAATTATGGGTATCTTCAGGAGTTCTGTGGGCAGAAGTAACCTTAACTTCAACCCTGATACCAAAATCCTTAAGTACATCTATAGCATTCTGAACTATCGGTAAATCAGAATCAGACCCCATTAAAATTGACACAAATCTATTAGACACAGTAAAACTCCAGTTTCAAGAGTACGGAAATGAAAACCTAAAATGCACTACTGCATTCCCGCTTTCAATTCTATCATATTTATCATAAATTGGTTGTCAGGGGATGTCCGTCGGACACTATTCTTCGGCCTTACACCTGTTTCCGCAAACCGCACACACGTATTTTCTCCCTGTTCTCATTTTTCTGATGACATGCACCTCAGAGCCGCATACCTGACATTTTCTGCGAATCGGCTGATGAGCAAGATTAAACCTGCATTCAGGATAATTACTGCACCCCCAGAATACCTTATTGAACTTCGTTTTTCTGACCTGAAGCACCCCGGAACCGCACTCCGGACAGGGAATCTCATCTGCCATTCTGTCCTTATACACGTAATGACATTCCGGATAATTGCTGCAGCTTATAAACTGACCGTACCTGCCACTTTTAACCGCCATGGGATATCCGCATTCCGGGCATCTGGTATTTTCCAGAACACGCTCTACGGTAACAACCTGTTTTACCACAAAAGGTGTCATGTAACGACATTTCGGGAAACCGGAACACCCAAGCATCAGGCCCCGCCTGGTGGCAATTAGTTTAAGTTCACTGCCGCATTCAGGACAGATACCATAACTTTCACAGCCTTCTTCCCCGGCCTCAGCATGTTCGTTTTCAGGTGGATTTTCGGTTTTTGTCTGATTATTACCTTTTTCATCAAAAGGCATATCATCACTAATTTCTGGCATGTAATTTCCCATAATCGGAGTGTTGCGCCGGCAACTAAACTTACAAATGATAAACAGGCATCTGAGTAACGTCTGTTCTTTCTTTAAGATATGCAAAAAGGACACGCATCAGCGTGTCCTTTTATTCTACATAAATTTAACTTCTTCGTTAACTCTTATGGCTTAAGAAGAGGGTATCCCTTGAATATGGCATCGGAATTATTCATGATAACCGCAAGAGAAACATTATCGTATGTGCGATATACCATAGCCTGTCCAACAGTATCGTCAGGTAACACGTTATCCTCAGAAGAAACAAGTCTTCTGCCTAAGCCTGACATGCTGGCGTATGCAGTATCATCGGCACTGTCACCTACAATCTTGGCACCAGGTCTGCCAATTACGAATACATCACCAACTGACACACCGTCCTTACGACCCTTACCGACGATTACGGTGTCATACTGACCTGCAACACTGCTGCTTTCTTCAGCCAGAGCAATGATTGAGGAATCAACGGTTGCAGCCTTAGGAACAAAGTACAGATTATATCCGTTATCATCGTTCAGCGGCAGAACATAGTCACCGTTGAGTACGGCATCCTTATTCTTAACGAGATAGGCTCTGTTGAACTTACCATCCTGATTACCACCGACTACAACACCTGCAAAGATGGCGTGATAAGCAACCTTCTCACCGTCATCATTAACAAGAGGCTGTCCCTTGTGATAAATGCCATACTGCTGTCCCTTGTTTAATTTACCGTTAACGTAAACATTCTTGGTTTCAGCAAAAAGACGACGTTCTTCATTGTTACCGGCCACAAATGGCAGTTTGTCAAGTTCTGACTGATCATATGGGAGAATCACGTCATTTCTTAAGAAAGTCTTGACGGTTTCGGCATTGATGGTAGGAATAGGACTATCCTTATGGGTAGAAGCTTCACGCTTGATGTATGGCTTACCATCGATCCAAACCAAGGTAAGAACATCACCCGGATAAATCCAATGAGGATCGCTAATCTGTGGATTAACATTCCAAATCTTTGGCCAGTACCATGGTTTTTTCAGGAATTTTCCTGAGATATCCCAGAGAGTATCGCCCTTTTGAACTACGTATTTGGTAGGATGATTCTCATTAACTTCCAATGTATCAGCCATGGATGCTGTTGCAAACAGCACTGAGGCCATAAAAATTCCTAATTTTTTAAGTATCATACTGATCCCTGCTACTTTTATTCAATCCATGCCGTACAAACAATCAATACTTCGCTTGTACGATTTTTTCTTCAGTCATTCGCATCCCAGCATGAATTCCGTCAATGTCAGCATCAACCAATCTTGCAAGACCACCAAAATGACTCTAATTTAATCATAGTATCTAATAGATTAAATTCATAATGTTCAAGTCGCAATAAATACTACTTTTTTTTAAATTATCGATCACAGTTTAGAATTAAAATACAATTTTATATGCATTTTTTGCATTATATGAGTAACAGACAGAGTATAAAAATTTATGACCATGTTCAGTTTATGCGACGTTATAAACCGTCAAAACCAGTCTGAAGACTCAAAATAACACGAAAACAACGGTATCGGACATTCTCTTAAAACCATCACACCCTCTATAAACATCATCTATATGTTATAATAAGTAAGATAGTCGTTCTGTACGGTAACAGACCCAACAAGCCTATGGCAGAACACTGTCCGTATTTTCCAGAATCAGACATTAACAAGGATTCCTTCCATTCATGGCTATTTTAGAACTGCTTTACTATCCTGATGAAAAACTCCATCAGGTTTCCGCGCCGGTAACCGAATTTAACGATGAACTCAGACAGCTTGTTTCAGACATGTTTGAAACAATGTACGCAGATGAAGGAATCGGTCTGGCCGCCCCACAGATAAACGTATTTAAGAAAATTGTGGTCATTGACGTCGTAAATGAAAAAAAGCCTGAAGATCAGCTTGTTCTGATAAATCCTGAATTCACGTTCAAAGAAGGTTCCACCGGAATAGATGAAGGATGTCTGTCCGTACCGGGACTTCGGGGCAAAGTTGAAAGATCGGAAAAAGTCACCGTTAAGGCCCAGAATCTGGATGGTGAATTCTTTGAACTGAACGCCGATGGTCTTCTTGCCATCTGTCTCCAGCATGAAATCGATCACCTGAACGGAAAGCTCTTTATTGATTACCTGTCCCCTCTCAAGAGAAACATGTACCGCTCAAAGGCAAAGGCTCTTGCAAAGGAAAGGGAAAGACAGAAAAAACATCAGGACTGATTTTTGCAACGGTGCCTCCTGAATACATCAAGGGGGCACGATGCAGTTACACACACTCAAGAATAATGCCAGACGGGGTTATCCACACATGAAAATTATATTCGCCGGCACTCCGGATTTCGCCGCAGTACACCTGCAGAAACTCATTGATTCAAAAGCTGACATCTGTGCCGTTCTGACACAGCCCGATCGCCCAAAGGGGAGAGGTCATCATCTGGCTCCGTCACCGGTAAAGGAAGTTGCTCTCCAGGCCGGCATCCCGGTATACCAGCCTGAAAAACTGCGCAATAACGATGAAGCAATCCAAACAATCAGAAATCTTAATGCCGATCTGATGATCGTTGTGGCATACGGTCTGATTCTTCCGGACGAAGTGATTTTTGCTCCCCGACTCGGTTCCATAAACGTTCACGGTTCCATACTGCCACGCTGGCGCGGGGCCGCTCCGATACAGCGTTCACTTTGGGCCGGAGATGCCGAAGCCGGCGTAACCATAATGAAGGTTGCACCGGAACTTGATTCAGGAGACATCATAAGAATTGCCTCAGTCCCAATAACAGGTGAGGACACCTCTCTGTCACTGTATGAAAAACTGGCTGAACTTGGGGCTGACACTCTCTGCGGGATGATGCCAGACATTGAGGAACTGCTCAGGCAGTCAGTTCCCCAGGATCCGGCATTGGTTACTTATGCTAAAAAACTCACCAAGGAAGAAGCCGTCCTTGATTTCAGCCTTGACGCTGAAACCCTTGAGAGATATGTCAGGACTTACATTCCTTGGCCTCTTGCCTGCTTCACACTCGACGGAAACACAATAAAGGTATACAAGGCCGAAGTTCTGCGTGAGAAAACAGATAAAACCCCCGGAGAAATCATCAGGGCCGGACGTGACGGTTTAGACATAGCCACTGCAGATGGAATTCTGCGAATCACTGAACTGCAGCTTCCTAACAAAAAGGCCATGCCGTTTGCGGACGTGTTCAACTCAAAGAAGGAAATGTTCAGCACAGGCAGGATTGTTAATTCATGATTAATTCTAAGAACCCTAGAACCCTGGCGGCAGAAATAATCACAGAAGCTCTTCATGACGGTCAGCCGCTGATGGCCACAGTCAGGAAGAAAGCCAAAACCATGTCTTCACAGGACGCATCTTTTCTTAAAGAGCTGGTTAACGGCATCCTCCGTCACAAGCTCTATCTGGAAGGCATTGTCGACGCTTTTGTCGAAAAACCTTTTAAGGCCAAAAACATAAAGGTCAAATATGCAATTATGGCAGGCCTGTACCAGCTGGCATTTCTGAACACTCCGCATCATGCCGCCGTAAACGAAACCGTGAAAGCCGTCGGAGAGTTGGGTTTTGACACGCTTAAAGGGCTGACAAATGCGGTCATGCACGGTTACCTCAGAAAAAAAGGCGAGCTGGAACAGCAGCTTAATAAATCATATGAAACCAGATACTCATTCCCGCAGTGGCTGATCACCGACATTAAAGCCGCCTACGGCAAGTCACTCGGCACGGTTCTGGAAAATCTTAACCGCCATCCTCCGCTGACAGTAAGAGTTAACACAGCAAAATGTCCTATTGACGAATACATAAAACTGCTGTCTGACAACGGACTTACCGGAACCCCTGTACCAAAGGTACCGTGCGCACTGGTCATTACACCTCCGGTCAATACCGAAAAACTCCCGCTTTTTGACAGTGGCGCTGTTTTTATTCAAGATGCGGCGGCACAGCAGGCGGCAATTTTTCTGGATCCACAGCCCGGCGACATAATTCTGGATGCCTGCGCCGCTCCCGGAGGTAAGACGACACATATTCTTGAATTATGTCCTGACGTAAAGGATCTGGTAGCCATGGATTTGGACGAAGGCAGATTAATGAGGGTCAGGGAAAATCTTCAGCGCCTCCGTCTAAAAGCCAAGGTTGTTTCAGCCGATGCTTCATCAGAAGATCATTCATGGAGTCCGTACTCCGCATATGACAGAATACTTCTTGACGCCCCCTGCTCTGCAACAGGTGTCATAAGACGTCATCCGGACATAAAATGGCTTAGGACGCCGGACGAAATTAAGAGTATTGTAAAACTTCAGCGACAAATATTGGAAAATATGTGGCAAATGCTGAAACCTGGTGGCATTATGCTCTATGCAACATGTTCAATCGAGCCTGAGGAAAACACCCTGCAGATAAAAAACTTTCTTTCTGAACACAGTGATGCTGAACTTATACCGCTCACTGCAGAAGAAACGGCGGAAAATCCCGGACTGCAGATACTTCCCGGACTTGATGACATGGATGGTTTCTTCTACGCAAAAATGAAAAAAAACTGCTGATTCATTAAATAATCACACCGGAGTACAGCCATGAAAATCATTATTTTAGGTGCCGGACAGGTTGGATCCGGGCTAGTGGAATACTTGGTTAATGAAAATAATGAAATAACTTTAGTAGATGAAAACTACGAAAAACTTCAGGCAATAAAAAACAGATTTGACATAAAGGTAGTGCAGGGATATGCATCATACCCCGCCACGCTGAGAAATTCTGACGCCGATAATGCGGATCTTCTCGTAGCGGTTACCGATTCCGATGAAATAAACATGCTGGCCTGCCAGCTGGGCTACTCCCTTTTCAAGATTCCGCAAAAAATAGCCAGAATACTTAATCATGACTACGTTGCGGAAAAAGATCTGCTGTTTAATGATAATGCCATTCCCGTAGACAACATCATTGCGCCGGAAAACCTGGTCATGCAGGAAATCGTAAAGCTTATCGAATATCCTGGGGTGACACAGCTTGCGGAGTTTGCGGGCGGACGATTATGCATGACCTCCGTAAAAGCATATTACGGCGGAGCAATTGTAGGTTCACCGCTTGGCAACCTGTCCAAATATACCAATAATGCCATTGTCAAAGTCGTGGCAATATACCGTCAGGACAAACTTATCAACATCAACGAAAACACCGTCATCGAAGCAGGTGATGAAGTTTTCTTCATTGCGGCCAAGGGGCATGTACGACTCATGACCTCAACGCTGCAGAAGCTTGAACCGCCGTACAGACGCATCATGATTGTTGGCGGAGGTAACATCGCCAGAAATTTGGCGCTGAACATCTGTAGCAAATACAGTGTAAAGCTGATAGAAACAAATTCAAAAAACGCTTCTGTACTGGCTGATGAATTTGACAAAACCTCAGTAGAGGTCTTCTGTTCCGATCCTTCAGATCAGAACTTCCTTACTGAGGAACACGTGGACATGATGGACCTTGTTATCTCGGTAACAGACAATGACGAAACAAACATTATGTCTGCCCTGCTTGCAAAGAAACAGGGAGCCAAAAAAGCGATAGTACTTATACAAAAGTACGCATACATCAATCTGCTGTCTAACAATGCCATAGACATTTACATTTCTCCGGGCGATGCCACCATTTCAGCACTCCTTACCAATATCCGCCGCAACGGGATAACTAACGTAAAGACGCTGAAACACAGACTGGCAGAAGGTCTCGAAATAAAACTCACTGGCGACTACAATCACAGCAATGTAATAGGCAGATACGTAAAGGACATCAAGCTGCCTCTCGGCATATCCATTTGTGCCGTGGCTAGAGGTGACGAGATGCTTATTCCGGATGATAAAACAATGCTTCAGAATAATGACACCGTGGTATTCTTTGTATCTGAAAAGAAAAACATCCGCGATCTCATTAAGCTGACATCGCCGAAGGCTACTTTCTTTTCCAGTAGGACATCAAAAAGCAGTTAGTACTATTGAGGACGGAAGAAAATGATTAACTACCGCATAATCCTGTCATTTTTAGGCAGCACCATGATTCTGCTGTCGACCGTCATGCTCATACCCCTGATGTACGCCTTCATCACCGTATCCCGAGGCAGTGCGGAATTTCTGGCCAGCATGACAATAACCATGCTGTCAGGACTTCTTATAAAAAACCTCACCAAAAACCACAGCACCAACATGACAATTAAAGACATGTTTCTCTTTACGTCTCTGCTGTGGATAACAATTGTAATTTTCGCGGCAATCCCGATTCACCTTATAATGAGGACTGATCTTCTTTCCTCATGTATCGAAACTGCAGCCGCAGTCTCCACTTCAGGTAATACCGTTATCGGCAACGTCGATCTGATCCCCGGCTCCATTCTCATATGGCGTTCCATACTGCAATATCTCGGAGGAATAGGGTTCATAGCTGTGGGTATTGCCATCCTCCCAAATCTGAACGTTGGTGGTATGAAGCTGTTCAGTACCGAAAGCTCAAAGGAATCCACTGACAAGGTCATGCCAAAATCCAAAACCCTGGCCTCCGGCATGGTACTCACCTATCTGGGACTCACTGCCCTTGCCTACATAGTTTATTATCTGCTGGGCATGTCTTCATTCGATGCATTCAATCATGCTCTCACATCCCTGTCAACCGGAGGCATGAGTACCCACCAGAGCTCCATGAACTATTTTCCTGACACGATCCACTGGGCCGTAATAATATTCATGTTTCTGGGAGCACTGCCGTTCCCTCTGGTATTCCTTGCGGTTCACGGCCACATTAAAGAGCTTTTTAAGGATGATCAGGTAAAAGGTTTTATCGCCATAATAGTGGTGGTGTCTCTGGTGACTGCTGCCAGTCTGGTATTCTCCGAGGATTACTCCATAGCAGACGCCGTCAGAATCAGTCTGTTCAACACAGTCAGCGTAATCTCAACAACCGGATATTCCCTTGAGGATTACAGTAACTATAACGACTTCATCACCATGCTGTTCTTTTTTCTGATCCCCATTGGAGCATGCTCAAGTTCAACCTCAGGCGGGCTTAAGATATTCCGACTTCAAATAGGCTTTATACTGTTTAAGAGACAGATAAAACAGCTGATGCACCCGGCAGCCATTTTCCCACAGAAATACAACAGTCAACCGGTAAATGATGTCATTATTCGTTCAATCATTACCTTCTTCTGTGCATACTTTATAGTTGTGTTTTTCAGCTCACTGCTCCTGTGTCTCAGTGGTTTTGGCATGCTTGACGCACTGTCTGCAACTATGGCCTGCATGTCCAATCTGGGTATAGGACTTGGTCCTAACGTCGGTCCTAACGGAGATTTCAGCATTCTTACCAACTGGCAGAAAATTATTCTGTGCTTTGACATGATAACCGGCAGACTTGAAGTATTAACAATACTGATCTGCTTCCATCCAGGATTCTGGAAGGTATAACTTCAGGTCTATACCTGTACCTTCCAGAAAATCGGCAGGTGCGAACATTGCCATTTTTTTGCCGTCTTTAGGATGATAAAACGAAAGATAACATGAATGCAGCTCCAGTCTTGATGTACATTCATCGCCAGCATTTCCGTAAAGCCTGTCATTGCAGATAGGATACCCGAAAGTCTTAAGATGAAGCCTCAGCTGATGTGTTCTTCCCGTGTGAGGTTCAAGCATGACCACCGTACGGTTACGTTCGATATCGCGGTGAATAACCCTAAAAAAAGTTAACGCCTTTCTGCCCTCGGCATAGTCTACCCTGTGAACGGGGGCGCTTGTGAGAGCTGCCTGAGACCAGTCGCGACTCATCGGGTACGCCAGAGCCCCGCCGTTCTCCCTGATTATCCCCTCACACACCGCAACATACTTCTTCCGTGGAATGCGATTTCTAAACTGCTCACTCAGAGCTGCATTTGCGCTTTTATTTCTGGAAAAGAGGATTATTCCTGAAGTTGACGTATCCAGACGGTGAACAGGATTTACTCCGGGATACATTTCACGAAGGCGCAGAGTTAGGGAGTCATCAGAATGCTTTCCGGGAACAGTTAAGAGACCTGACGGCTTATCTGCGACAAGAATGTCGTCATCGACGTATATTATCTTTGGCGGAGTATCCGGAGGATTGTACGTATAATGCTGCTTCCCGGTAATCATAATGTTCTTTTCCTGATAAAAAGCACATCAATAATCGACCTGCATCAGATCATTACTGACAGCTATCAAATAACCAAACGCCATAAATCATCCACCGTATTGAGGATGAACAATAACGTGTATGTTAATAAAACATGTGGCTTACGGCAATGACAATGCAGAAAACCTTTCTCTGTCCAGACAGAAAAGACCTGCATCCGCAGGTCTTTTCTCACTTCCGTAAAATGTAGTCTCCCTACACGGATACTTAATCTTTACGATTAAGTGCCAGCCGCATGTCACGTTTTCTTCTGCGATCTGCCCTGACTCTGCTCAGCCAGTACACAAACGTACATACTGAAACGATGAACACAATTATTGTTGCCAGTGCATTAATCTCAGGATTCAAACCCCTTCTGACCTTAGAAAATACCAGTACAGGCAGGGTTGAAGAATTTGGACCGGCCACAAACTGGGTAATAACCAGATCATCCATTGACAGTGTAAAAGCCAGCAGCCACCCGGACACAATGGCAGGCATGATGGAAGGAAGAATAATGGTAAAGAAGGTCTTTATCGGACCGGCCCCCAAATCAAGCGCCGCTTCCTCTATCGAAGTATCCAGTTCACGCATGCGGGAACGGACAACGACAGTTACATAGGCAGATGTCAGGGTAACCATGGAGATCCATATCGTAACCATGCCTTTCTCCGGCCAACCTATAATATTAGACATGGCCACGAACAGCAGAAGCATGGAAAGACCGATAATCACGTCAGGAAGAACCATTGGTGCCGTAATAAACAGGGCAAACATGGATTCTCCCTTAAATCGGCCTATCTTAACAAGCACAATTGCTGCCAACGTCCCGATAATCACGGACATGGATGCGGAACTGAATGCAATAATAAGAGAATTAAGCACCGCATCTATCATCTGTCTGTCACTCAGAAGCTCAAAATACCATTTAACAGAAAAGCCACTCCATATGGTAACAAGCTTTGATTCATTAAATGAAAAGACAATCAGTGTGGCAATTGGCAGATACAGAAACATGAATCCGAAAGACAGAAAAATGAACTTCAGAATGCTGCTTCTGGTACATCTAGGATTCTTTCGAACCGTCCGCACAATGGTTGCTGCCTGAGCAGCATTGTTTTCTTTTACATCTTCCGCCATTATTTTGCTCCCTGAGTAATTTCTTTACGCTGGGTCTTGTAGAACAGGACTATCGGAACAACAAGAATCAGCAGCATGATGGTTGCCAGTGCAGCCGCAAGAGGCCAGTCTCTCGTCATGAAGTACTCATCCCAAATGGTGCGACCGATGAGGTTTGCTCCAGGTCCTCCGAGAAGTTCAGGAATAATATACTCACCCACCGCAGGAATGAATACCAGCATTGAACCTGCAATGATGCCACTGTATGTCTGAGGGACAAAAAGTTTAAAGAAACATTTTGCCGGACGGCAGCCGAGATCATAGCCTGCCTCTATGATGGTGTAATCCACGCGCACGATTGCGGTATAAAGAGGAAGAATCATGAATGGCAGATAGGCGTAAACAATACCGATGTATACGGCGAGATCCGTATGCAACAGCTGAAGCGGCTCATCAATAATATTAAGCCACTGCAGCAAACTGTTAAGATATCCTTCCGGTTTAAGAATTCCCATCCAGGCATAAATTCTTATAAGGAACGAAGTCCAGCTTGGCATGATCACCAGCATGAGCAGTGCGTTGCGCAATGAGCTTTTCGAAGATGCGATGGCCCACGCCATGGGATAACCGATCAATAGACATAGCAGTGTTGATATGAAAGCTATTTTTATTGATTTAAGGTAGGAATAAAGGTAGGTCGAATCATCAAATATGGCCGCATAATTACCCAGATAAGCACTGAAATTCAGCTTTAAATCCTCAGAATTGAAAGAAATCAGTGAGGTATACGGAGGAACGCTGTCGTCAATACTCTCCGCAAAGCTGATTTTCAGAATTATCAGAAACGGCACAAAGAAAAACAGTGACATCCAGAGATAGGGCAGGGCTATGACGGCATATTTATGCCATCCGCTCAGCTTTTTCTGTCTTCTGTTGATTTTATAGGTTTTATTCTGCATATCCGGAGATCCGCTAGAAAGTTAAGGTCACGCAGGATTCAGGGTCCCAACTTAAAAATACTTTATCATCCCAGGTAGGAAGCCCCTTGTTGAAACGGTCAACATTAGGAAGCGTTGAAATGACAACCTTACCTGAATTAAGCTTTACATGGTAGATGGATATGTCACCCATGTAGGCAATTTCCGTAACCACACCTGTGGTATAGTTATCTTTCAGAGGCTGGCCGTTTTCATCAACAGGCATGGTCTTTTCGAGATAAATCTTTTCCGGTCTGATTGCCACGGTTACTTCCATGCCGTCATCAAGGTCGACATCTATATCGAGATGAATGTCATGCTCAAGATCCTTACATCTAATCACAGAACCGACATCTGGTCCTGAAGTAATCAGGGTTGACTCAAACATATTCACGGAACCGATGAACTCGGCTGCAAAACAGCAGTTCGGATTTTCATAAATCTGTCTAGGAGAACCGACCTGAATAAATTCGCCGCGATTCATTATGGCGATACGTTCGGCCATGGTCATGGCTTCTTCCTGATCATGAGTTACCATTACGCAGGTTACGCCTACACTTTCAATAATGTTAACAAGTTCAAGACGCATCTGTTCCCTAAGCTTTTTGTCGAGAGCACCCATCGGCTCATCGAGAAGCAGAAGTTTTGGCTGTTTGGCCAGAGAACGTGCAAGAGCCACACGCTGACGCTGACCACCGGAAAGCTGATGCGGCTTGCGGTCAACATATTCCTCCATGTGAACCAGCTTAAGCATCTGATTCACGCGTTCCTCAATGACTTTCTTAGGCAGTTTTTCCTGCTTTAGGCCAAAAGCAATGTTCTGAGCCACGGTCATGTGCGGAAAAAGTGCGTAAGACTGGAACATCATGTTCAGATGACGCTTATAGGGAGGAACACCTATTATGTCCTCTCCGTCAAGAATAATGCTGCCGCTCGTTGGATTTTCAAATCCTGCAATCATACGCAGAAGCGTTGATTTACCGCATCCCGATGACCCAAGGAGTGCAAATATTTCTCCTTCGTAAATAGTAAGATCAACATTATCCACGGCGACATTTTCACCGTACTTCTTGGTAATGTTTTTAATTTCCAGCAAAGGACGACGAACCTTTTTTACGGGCTCACGGTTTTTATTAACCGCAGTCTTCTCACTTCCCGTAACCTTCTCATTATCTTTAAGCAGTTCAGCCAAGATACTATCTCCATAAAAAACGGAATTAAGAGGGCTGCCCCCCTTAATTCCACGAGTTTAACCTTAACGGTGTTTTCCATTTGCAGCTGACACCGGAAGAATCTCCATAACCATAAACTAGCTTGCTTTTACACGGTTCCAGATTTTTGTCATTTCCTTGTTGATCTTACGAGGATGAACCTCAGGAACCCACATCTTCTTCAGCTGTTCTTCAGGAATGTAGATATTAGGATTGTTTCTTACCTTCTCAATTACCATAGGAACGGCAGCCTTATTGGCATTATCGTAAGACACATAGGATGAATTCTTGGCTGCTATGTCAGGACGCATGATAAAGTTCATAAATTTATATGCATTTTCAACATGATCGGCATCCTTTGGGATGGCAAACATATCGTAGAACATCAGAGCTCCTTCACGAGGAACAAGATACTCAATCTCCACACCGTTCTGAGCTTCTTCCGCCCTGTCTGCAGCCTGGAGAACGTCTCCTGACCAGCCGAGAGTAATGCAGATATCTCCGTTTGCCAGATCATTTATGTTCTGTGATGAATGGAAATAGGTAACATTAGGACGCATTTTAAGCAGTAATTCCTCAGCCTTCTTGTAATCATCAAGATTTGTTGAGTTCGGATCGAGTCCAAGATAGTTAAGCGCAGTAGGGATAACTTCTGTCGGTGCGTTCAAAACAGCTACACCGCAATCCTTCAGCTTAGAAAGAATTTCCGGTTTGAATATGACATCCCAGGTTTTCATGTCGAAATCCTTACCCAGACGTTCTTCTATCATTTTCTTGTTGTAGGCAATACCTGCGGTTCCGACAAAATACGGAATGCCGTGAGCATTATCAGGATCAAGTTTTGCCACAAAACTGAGCTGAACCGGATCAATATTTGCCAGGTTAGGTAACTTGGACTTATCGAGCTGAAGATATACACCTGCCTTCTGCTGGCGAGCCATAAAATCAAGTCCCGGAGCTACAATATCATAGCCTGTCTTACCTGAAAGGATCTTTGCATCCAGCACTTCGTTGCTGTCGAAAACGTCATAGACCACCTTGATGCCTGTTTCCTTTTCAAACATTGGAATAATCTCAGGATCAATGTAGTCACTCCAGTTGTAGATGTTAAGAATCTTTTCCTCTTCAGCGGCAGCTGAATTAAAACCACTCACTACGGCAACTGCAGCCACGGCGACTGCTGTCAAAGTTTTTTTGAACATCTCGTAAATCCTTATAACGTCAAAAGGTTCATACAAAAAAACTGCTCCGGAGAGGTTTCAACATAATTAGGTGATAACCGACCGGCAAGGACAATTGTAATGTAAATTGTTCATAATTTCGCAATTTTTTTATCATTAGCAGATTATTTTTTCTTCTTTTTATCTCCCTTTTTCTTATCGTTCTTTTCCGTATCAGAAGTCTCTGACTTCGCAATCCCTTTACCATCAGTGATTTCAACCTGTTTTACGACATCCTGAGAGGTGCTTCTGTTCTTTTTTGATTTCCCGTCCAGAAGCTCGTAGGCCTTGGTATATGATATGTAAAACTGAGATATGTTCTTAACATAATTAACTGTTTCCAAGGCATTGTGCTTTGCGGCAATTCTCTCCACATTGTTAAACCAGACATAATCTTTAAGTCCCTCCTCCCTGGCTTCCATACGGTATCTGGTTATCCTTGACGGTCCACTGTTATATGAGGCCAGTGCAAACAGGAGACGATCGCTGTTGCTTATCTGAGGATCACTGAAAAAACTGTCAATCATATAGCGCATGTACTTCGTTCCCGCATGTACGTTATTATCCAGGTCGGAAACACTGCTTAAATTGATGTACCATTCACTGGCAGTACTCGGAAGAACCTGCATTATTCCCACGGCTCCGCGCCTTGACACTACTGACTGATTAAGTGTAGATTCCTGATATGCCTGAGCCATAAGAAGCTTCCAGTCAAGATTGTACCGTTCCCCGTATTTTTTGAATATGGTTATGAATTTTTCCAAATCATCCGGTGTTATTCCCAACCAGTCACGACGTTTGGCATAGTGAGATTCATACACCGGTGACGTACGCATGTAGCGGTCGTATATCGGTGTACCTTCCTTTGTTCCGTCCCGGTTTTCCCTTAAAAACATATTTATGGCTTTATAAAGCTCGGGGGAATCATGTCTGATGGCCCAGGCCAGTGAAGCATTAACTTTAATCGGAATGTCGGTGGCATACTGAACGTTCTTAAACAGCCGGCGCCAGACAACAAGTTTGGAATTATTAATGACCGTGGCCTTGATCTCCCCCTTGTCAACCATATCCACCAAATCAGCATCAGTCAGATACTCATCAGCATAGACAATCTTGACCGGAGGGAGTCCCATCGCACTGAGATAGGTATTAACGTTTTTGAGGCTTTCGGCATAACTGGAACTTTTTCTGACAAGAAAATATCTGCCTGAAAAATCCTTCAGTTCCTTAATCGGAGACTGATTTTTCGCAACTACCGCGATTTCCTGAACCCACAGTTTTTCCGGAATGGTAAAGTCCACATAACGCTTCAAATAATTGGTGGCCTGCATTCCTACGGCGATGTCGCCGTAACCGTCGGCAATGTATTTGACGAATTCATCCTGTCTTACGGGAATAAAATAAAATTTCAGATGCTTGGCTTCAGGATATTTTTCAGTAAGAAACTTTTTGAATTTATTGAAAAGCGCAACATACAGCCCGTCAGGTTTGCCTTTATTAATAAAAAAACCAACCTGATCGTACGCAACTATGACCCTCAGGGACTTGTGTTCAACCATTGAAGACAGATCCCCAAGTCGTTGCTGCGGTTTACCTTCGTCCATCAGCACCCCGTGCGCATTTGAGAATAACGCAAGGAATGCCAGAAAGACAAACAATCTCGTGAAAATCAATCTAAACATGGCGGCATATCTTCTGAAAATTATTACAGATAAATATCCGTGTGCAGTTACATGTCAGAGAATATCAGAGAGACTTGGCCCGCAACTGGAAAATGATGTTTTCGGCAGTACATGAAAATTCTATTCTGACCTTTTTGGTTAAAATACCGTCACTTTCCGAATCCTCAGATGTTACTGCTGCTGACTCACAGACTTTTTTTGCCTCTTCGGCATAACGGCCGAATGTACCTTCAACTGAAGCTCGGTCGCCTGTCAGCTCACATTCAAACACACAGTCATTGTCATTGATTACAGTACCGATTTCCATGGTACAGCCGCATTCGTCGCCACAGTCTTTTAATATGTCATCTGCCATATCTGCCAACTCCTTTAATCTTCCGTAATGTATACAGATACAAAATTGTCATTCTGATACCGATACGATAACAAAACAGTTCCGATTATAAATTTATACTAACATAAATAAACAGACAGATAGTAATGGTTCGTCATCATGCAAACAGTTTTGAGAATAAACTCTGAAATTAAGAAAAAACGTTCCATAAAAAATCCTTTTACGGACACGGATCACGTTTAAAAGCATAAAAGCCGGCTGATATTGTCCGATTTCAGCACAACGCCATGGCCGCACCGCATACAATGTTGGCGACTGCTGCTCCCAATGACGTCTTCTTGAGCATAGGATCAAGCTTCTTTCCTGAATTGGACGGATTTACGCAGTATATGGAAACCGCAATGACGGGAATCATGGAAACAAGTACAAGATATCCTGCCGGAGACTTGTCGCTGAAGTGAAAAGAAACTGCTCCGGTCGCACTCAGAACGGAACAGAACAGAAGCCATGCATGGTATATTCTTCCGCCCCTCATCCCCATCATGACAACCAGTGAGCGCTTTCCGTTAACCCTGTCGCTTTCATAATCGCGCAGATTATTGACGTTAAGTACAAGCGTAGCCATAAATCCGGCAGCCGCACCCCACATCATACTTTCCGGGGTAACAGTCCCTGCCAGCATGAAACAGCTTCCCATTACGGATACCAGTCCGAAAAAGATGAATACGGAAATATCTCCCAATCCCTTATAACCATATACCAATCCGACCGTATATGTAATGGCTGCAACAACCGACAGTGCACCCAAAATCATGAATACGGCCATGCTGGTATAATCAGAACCGAAAGCCAGAATCAACGACAGAAAACCGGTAATAATGGCAGCGATGGCAACGGTAACAATCCCTTTTTTCATTTCGGACATTGTCATTTCACCACTCTGAATGGCTCTTCTCGGACCAATCCTGTTATCCGAGTCCACACCGGAAACGGCATCTCCGTAATCATTGGCAAAATTGGACAGGACCTGAAGAAGAACAGCTGTAACCACGATAAGAAATAGAATCAGGGACATCATGACAGGTGAAAAATGACTGTCAGACATTCCAAGAAAACACCCGGCCAGTACCGCAGACAGGGAAAGAGGAAGTGTTCTGAGTCTCGCCGCAACAATCCACTTTTTTGCATTCATTATCATTTTTCTCCATGTGAAGAACCGGATACGGCATTTGCCGTATCCGGCCCTCTGTATAACTCACGACATCTGATGATTATGATACGCGGACAGGAAGTTCCCCGATGATGGCACGGCTGTCATTGATTTCCACAATGCGTACCTTTAACTTCTGCCCCAGACGAATCACTGTCTTTTCACCATCCAAAGTCACTACACCGAGTGTATTGTTGCCCTCAATACGTTTTTTGTCGTTGGCAATCATGCTTGAAGGAACAAATACCCTGGCTCCGTTGTCAAGAAGCATCACCTTGATACCGCCCCTTGACACGTCCATTACCTCAGCATCAAAAATGGTCTTATTGATATGTGGTCTGAGATAATCCATGTAAAGCCAGTCCTTTACCTGACGTTCTGCTGAGCGATTGTTCTTTTTGGAAAGATTCATGCTTTCGATAACATCATCGCCGGGAATTCGCGGTTTCTCGGTATTCGCAATGGCACACTTAATCAAACGATGATTAATCATGTCCCCGTATTTTCTGATTGGAGATGTCCATGTTGCATAATAATCAAGTCCCATACCGAAATGAGGTCCCGGCACCGGAGACATTTCCGCAAAGGCGGTACACTTGTGAATTCTGGCATCCAAATAGGATGAATCTGAATCATACAGCCATCTCTTGAGTTTGCAGTAGCCGTCCATTGTTTCAATCTGCTCGATGTCATCTATCGGATACCCGTTTTCTTCGAGCACCTGGTTTACATCTGCAATTTTTTCATGGTCAAGACCGCTGTGGGTATTGAAAATACCGGCATTGAAATGCTCGGCCAGAAATCTTCCCGCACATGTATTTGCCAGAATCATTGCCTCTTCAACAATGCCGTTCGCCACTCTCTTATGTACAACCTTAATTTCCTTAAGACCGCCTTTCTCATTAAGCACGAATTCATATTCCGGCTTATCCTTGAACACGCAGGTGTGGGTTTTGCGATAGTTGTATCTGGCAATACTGAAATCCCTCAGCATGTCTATCTGTTCCCTGATAACAGGTGATGGTGTGAACGCAGTCTCCTTGCCCTCAAGAAGATCCGATACCTCATCATAAACAAGCTTTCCATGAGACTTGATTGTGGCCATCATAAACTCAATCTTCTGATCACTACTGCCATCAGCCTGAATATTGAATTTTCCGACTAACGCATAACGCTCTTCATTTTCCCTCAGCGAACAGAGATCATCACTCAGAGTTCTTGTAAGCATAGGGATGTCCCTTCCTGGAAGATATATTGAGAAAGCCCTCTTTGCAGCATAGCTGTCAAGTTCATCATTCTCGTGAATGTACCCTGTAGGATCGGCTATCGCCACCCAGAGACACCATCCCCCCTGTGGAAGACGTTCGATATAAAGGGCATCATCCATATCCTGTGTTTTTGCGGAATCGATGGTTACAAACGGCTTACCGGTCAAATCCACTCTGTTTACGGAGCTGTCTTTGTACTCATATGACGGCAGATCGTCAGGAGCACTCTTTGGCAAATCAAGTCCGCGAAGAACGACCCACCATGGAGTCTGTTCATCGTCGGCATGTACAATAAATTCCGTTACTTCAGCCATGTGACCGTTTCTGTTTCCTTCAGCCATTGCATGTTTTGTCAATACCGCTATGACCCAGTCCCCCTCGCAAAGAGTAATGCCGCCGGGCACATGATTTACGGCATTGATGTTCATATTGATACACGGATGATCCGGTACTACCGTAAGTTTTCCGCCGACATAGGCAACCCTGGCCACAAATCTTGAAAGAAATGGTTCAATCAGACTGATTCTTTCAACACGTGACTTTTCTCCCTGATATACCACGTATCCGCTGATCTTATCTCCATGCATAAGACCACGCATTTCCTTTGGCGGAATGAAGAAACTTTCTCGGGATTCACTTTCAAGGAATCCAAAACCGCGTTCGTTAGCCTTAACCACACCCTGTTCAAGAGTTGAATCGGCTTCGGAAGAAATCTTCGGCTTCTGAACATTCTGTCTTATTTTGTGTTCCCTGTGCCCACCGCGTTCTGAATGAGCACTCTTCTTTTCGGTTGCGACTTCGATGAATTCACCATTTGCCTTTTTTTCATCAATGCTCTGCTTTTTAAGCTGCATCAGTATGGGATTGTCTTTTAATAACATGTACCAACCTAAGTAATAAATTTATATTGTAGCAACCGCATGAAAACCCTTATTTCGACGGCATTCTGTTTTATTTTTCCTAATACCTGTCATGCGGCAATGATTATAAAAATCCTGTTTTCTAATTGATCTTTTTTCTTTGTAGGATTTATTTAATTTTTTTTCGTTTCCAATGAAAGAGTGATTTTATCATATTTCAAAAATCGTCATAACAAATTTATAAGCTGTAAAAAACACATGTGCAGACAAAAAAACAACCGGCAATAACTGCCAGTTGTCATAAATACACCAAGTCGTGCATAAACAGCGTGGAATTCACGTTTTATTTTCTGATTATGCCGGAATGTCTCAGCAGAGGTTCAACAGAAGGCTTACGGCCCCTGAAACTGATAAAAAGTTCCATAAAGTCCTTTGAACCGCCATTACTTAAAATGGTTCTGACAAAGTCATTTCCTACCTCCGGATTAAGAATTCCTTCTTCCTCGAACCTGCTGAAGGCATCCGCGGAAAGAACTTCAGCCCACTTATAGCTGTAATAGCCTGCGGAATATCCCCCTGCAAAAATATGGGTAAAGCTGTTCTGGAATCTGTTGAAATCAGCAACAGGAATCACGCATACATCCTTTCTGACTTCTTCGATAAGTTCCTGTGCAGGCTTTCCCATCTTGTACTCAAGGAAACTTCTGAAATCATATATGGAAAACTCAAGCTGTCTAAGCATTGCCATTGCGGAATGATAATTCTTGGACTCCAGAAGCTTTTTAAGCAGATTTTCCGGTAAAGGTTCATGTGTATCCACATGTCCGGAAATCATGTTCAGCACTTCAGGCTGCCAGGTAAAGTTCTCCATAAACTGGCTTGGAAGTTCCACGGCATCCCACGGGACCCTGTTGATACCGGAAACCTGACCGATATCAACGGTGGTAAGCATATGATGCAGTGCATGACCGAATTCATGGAAAAGAGTTTCGACCTCATCATGATTGAGCAGCGCAGGTTTGTCTCCTATAGGAGGCATAAAATTGGCAACTATGTAAGCGATCGGCAGTTGCAGGGTTCCGTCAGCTCTGTAGCGACGGTCGGCACAGTCATTCATCCATGCTCCGCCTCTCTTTTTCTCTCTGGCATACAGATCCATATAGAATCCGCCAATCAGTTCCCCATTACGGTAAATGTCGTGATATACCACGTCAGGATGCCACACGGCCACCCCGTAATGCGGTCTGACTTCAACACCGAATATTTTATAGACCAGTGAGAATAATCCGCCCACAACCTTATTTAACGGGAAATAAGGACGAATCTGCTCATCGGTAATGGAATATCTTTCCTGCTTCAGCTTTTCACTGAAATAACTGATATCCCACGGTTCAAGTTCATATGTAACCCTGAGTTTTTTGGCATAATCACGTATTTCGGCTATTTCCCTGCGTCCCTGTTCCTTTGACTCATCAACCAGACTGTAAAGGAAATTCATCACCTCTTCTGGAGATTTTGCCATCTTTCTGGCAAGTGACATATGCGCAGCTGTCGGGAAACCCAAAAGCTCCGCCTGTTTGTCGGATAATGCCAGTTCTTCTTCAATTACATCGGTATTATCAAAACGCCCGGCATCAGGACCAAGCTCGGAAGCCCTGGTTACGTACGCCCTGTACATTTCCTCCCTGAGTGCTCTGTTGTCAGCATACTGCATTACGGGAATATATGACGGATACTGTAACGTAAGCACATAACCTTCAAGATTACGGCTTTCAGCCTCCTGTTTTGCCAAAGCCCTGGCACTTTCAGGCAATCCGCTCAGTTCTCTTTCATCAGTAATGTGTTTTATGAATGAATTGGTCGCGTCAAGCACGTTATTACTGAACTTTGATGACAGTTCTGACAGCTTGGCCTCTATTCCGCCGAAAATTTCCTTTTCATCGTCAGGAAGAGAAATACCGCATAACTCAAAATCCCTGAGTTCCTCTTCTATGGCCTTCTGCTGAGCCTGACTTAAAAGGGAAAATGAATCGGAGTTCTTTAATCTCAGATACGATCTGTACAAATCCTCGTTCTGTCCCAACCAGGTATAGAACTCTGAAATCTCGGGAAGAAGCTCATCATGAGCCTGACGCAGTTCCTCGGTATTAACCACGCTGTTCAGATGTCCGACCACGCCCCAGGCCCTTGACAGCGCGTCCAGACTTTCTTCTATCGGCTTTACAAGGCTGTCCCATGTAGGTTCTGTTTCCTCGTCAGAATTAATATCGGTAATGTAAATAACCGTATCCCTGCACTTGTCAATCAGCTGTCTTACCGCCGGACGGATATCGGAGACCTTAATCTTGTCAAATTCAGGTAACAGCTTCATATTTAATAAAGGATTTGCCATAAATTCCTCACAGACAGTAATATTTTTTCTTCATTGCTGATTATATCAAAAAAAGATTCACACTCGCCTCATTAGATGTGCCGCTGACGTTAATTGTCAGCGTTTTTGCCGACGCTCTCATGCTTTTTGAAACATTACTCATGATAATCGTCACAAAACCGCCCGGAGATGCATTATTTTTCAATTTTAAGTAAAAAAGACTATAAAATACGGTGAGGGGCAATGAAACACGGTCTTATTCAAATCACCGTCATCGTGCAACACATGTTATTATTCAGGACAATGCCGGCGGAAACTCTTATGATGCTCAGCCGGACGTGAATATCGGTATTTAATGGAAACACGGAAAATTAAGGAAATCGGACATGAACCAAAAACCGCATCTCTATGCCATCGCCGTAGTAGGTCTGATTATAGTCGCATGCACAATCTGCAACATTTTCAATAACGTACACATTCTTGATGCCGGCAATATCTTTCTGCTGATACTTTACGTCTGTTTTACAGGCGCTTACATTCTCATATACAGAAGAGTTAATTTCAAATTTGCCTACTCCTGGATTACAGGCCTTGTCTGCTATCTGCTCACAATCATATTTTCAGGACTTGCACTGTATAATAATTCATGGAACGTCGACTCGGCGTACTACTTGATTCCGTTTATTATCGCAATAACCCTCACCCACATATGCTTTGTGAATTTTTCTGCGACAAAGGGCTTCATACGCAACGCATTCACCGTGCTGCTTAAAATCATGGCCGTAATCACCGCCGTATCGGCAGTAATTCTGCTGTTTACAGAAAGTCCGGACAATTTGGACTTTATGCAGAAATTCACCGTATCACTCGTTATTCTGCTGATTTTCGGAGACTTTATGGTTTTCTACACCAATTATTTCTGCAGTATGGAAAACGACGGCAATGATGTCCTCACCCTGTACAAGTCGGATAAGGAAACAATCTACGCCGACAAATTCGGCAAACTTTATCACGTAATTCCCGATGAGACCGGATCAGAAGATAATAAGGGTTAATAACATCTGACGGAGACGTTTACTCAATATGAACGAATACAACACTGCAAACACATATAACAATAACGCTCAGGATGTCTATGAGGCAGACTCAACCAGACTGGCGCGTGTGGACAGACTGAGAAAAATTCTGCGTCATCTCAATCTGGATGCTCTGATTATTACCAGAACGGACGAACATTTAAGCGAATACCTGTCACCTGATCGGGAACGACTGGCCTATATTACAGGATTCACAGGCTCTGCAGGCACTGCGGTAATTCTCGAAAATGAACATTTGGTCGACAGATTAAAGGACCACAGTGTCAAGAACAGTGCCAACAGGGAAATATTCCTTAAGAATTCCGCCGCACTGTTTGTCGACGGAAGATATACAATTCAGGCAAAGATTCAGACAAGCCCTACCATGTTTGATGTTTTCCACCATACCACGGTGAAACTGGAAGACTGGTTAATTACCGTTCTCGGCAGAGACGCACGCATCGGAATAGATCCGAAATGCATAAGCTACAACCGTTTTACCTCAATAAAATCAGCACTGGCTCCATATCAGCTGGAACTGTTCTCAACGGAAACAAACCTTATTGACGACATTTGGAACGACAAACCAAAATACGAGCCTTCACCTGCTCTGATTTTCGAGGATCATTACAACGGAAACCCCAGCATTGAAAAAAGACACCAGATTGCCCAGATTCTGAAAGAAAAAAATATTGATGTAACCATTATCTCCAGCAGCGAGTCGGTTAACTGGCTGCTCAACATCAGGGGACGAGACATTCCGAATCTTCCGGTTGTAAAATGCTTCGCCGCAGTATACAGCTGTGAGGAAATCGAATGGTTTGTGGACTTACGAAAAATACCTGAAAACAGGATTTCCGATTTCCAGCATCATTTCGGCAATATAACCTACATGGAAGAAGACAAGCTTGAGGATCTTATAAATCGTCTGGCAAAACACAAATACTCAGTCTATATTGACGAAACGTCAACCAATGCATGGATTATTGAAAAACTCAAAAAAAGCGGCATTCCTCTGACTTTCGGCCCGGATCTCTGCGAATACCCTAAGGCCTGCAAAAATCCGACGGAACTGAAAGGAATGAAGAGATGTCATCACAAGGATGCCGTAGCCATGTGCAGATTCCTTTCATGGCTCGATCATCTCACCGAAAATCTCATCAATGCCAGCAGCGAACTGAAACCTCAGGCTCTTGAGATAATAAAAGCTCAGAACGAAGCCACCCTGAGCAATCAGCTGCTCAAGTTCAGGGAGGAACAGGACGGATTCATTGAAACAAGCTTTGACACAATATCAGCCCTGGGACCTAATGCCGCAATCATTCATTACAATCATATTAACCTTAATAAACCAAGAGCCCTTGGACAGGACCCCCTGTACCTTGTAGACAGTGGCGGACAATACAACGAAGGCACCACCGACATCACAAGAACGGTGTTGGTAGGTCCGGGACTTACTGATGAAATGAAGGAACGCTTTACCCTTGTTCTGAAAGGCATGATTGCCCTCCATCAGGTAAGATTCCCAAAGGGGACCTTCGGGGGAGCTCTTGACGTACTCGCACGAGCCCCGCTTTGGCAGAAAGGGCTTAATTATGACCACGGAACCGGTCACGGCGTCGGACATTGTCTGAATGTTCATGAAGGACCTCAGGCCATTTCATACAGATATGGACAGACCCCGCTGGCTCCCGGAATGGTTACATCAGTTGAGCCTGGTTACTATAAGGAAAACGAATACGGTATACGCTGTGAAAACCTATGCGTTGTTGAGACCGTACATGACACCCAAAATCAGGCTGAGATGCTTGCATTTTTACCCATCACTTATGTACCATTTGACATTAGACTCATCAAAAAAGAGTTACTGACAGAAGATGAACGTACCTGGCTCAATAACTATCATCTCAAGGTAAGGGAAATTGTCAGGGAACATCTTAGCGACCTGGAAATCAACTGGTTACTTAAAGCAACGGCGGCGATTTAATAAATGAAATTATTAAACTCAATGCACTGCCTGTTCGGTAGTGCAAAATACAAAATCGGAAATTTATCCAAAATTGCGGTGAATGCCGACTCATACAATATTCTCGAAGACCCGAAAGTCTTCAGGGAACGTCTGCTTGCAAACATCAGGAATGCCAAATCACGCATCTGCATATGCGCTCTTTACTGGCAGAATGATGAAATGGGGCAGGAAGTCATGCAGGCCGTCAATGAGGCGGTAGCTGCCAATCCAAAACTTTACGTACGTATCTATGTGGATTTTCACAGGGCTCAGCGCGGTCTCGTCGGAAAAACCAAACAGATTGTGAACAGCGACTGGTATAGGGAACTGGCCAAGAAACAATTAATTCACCCTATTATTTACGGCGTTCCCGTAAAACGCCGCGAGATATTCGGTGTCTTTCATCTTAAAGGCTTTATCATTGACGATACAGTGCTGTACAGCGGTGCCAGCATCAACAATGTCTACCTGCACAGACTTGACAAATACCGCATAGATCGTTACCACGAAATAAATTCCCGAGAGCTGGCTGACTCCCTGTTCTATTACTGTGCTGACGTATTCCACAGACACAACGCAGTTCAGGATTTTGCTCAGGACACAATTCCTACGTCCAAAGAACTAAATCTTGAAATCAAAAAACAGCGCAGGGAACTGTGCAGAACCAATTACAAAATTAGTGATGCGGAAATAAACTCAAGACAGGTTGGTATCACCCCGCTGGTAGGTCTCGGCAAAAAGAATAACATTCTTAACTCAACCATTATTAATCTGATTGAGGCTGCGGAAGAAGAAATCACAATATGCACACCTTATTTCAACTTTCCCGGCCATGTGCTAAAGGCTGTGAACAAAGCTCTCTCAAAAGGAGTAACAATCACAATAATCGTAGGTGACAAGGAGGCCAACGATTTCTTCATTCATGACGGGGAACCGTATAACAAGGTCGGAGCCGTCCCGTATATCTATGAAATGAATCTCCGTGATTTTGTCAACAGCCACACCAAACAGATTAACGAAGGAATTCTGAAAATAAGACTGTGGAAGGACGGGTTGAACACATACCATGTTAAGGGAATTTCCGTTGACCACAGATACCATCTTATAACAGGCAACAATCTGAATCCCAGAGCCTGGGGACTTGATTTGGAAAACGGCCTTCTTGTTGATGACGAGCATCATCTGCTTCTAGAAAAGATAACACACGAAAGAAACTATCTTTTAAGCAGAACTACTCCCATCACGTCTCCGTCTGAACTCCAGACCATAGATGACTATCCTGAAGATTATCGTAAAGTTATTCTCAAAGTCAGAAAATTAGGAGCTCAATGGCTCCTTAGAAAGCTTCTCTGACGTCACGCACGGGCCGAATACAGTTTCGGCCCTGAAAAGAACGGTTAACTCACGGATACGCGGCAATATATGGATATCTCAGCTTTATCTATCAGTGAATTAAAAGGAATCTCTTCCAAACAGGTATCGGCCTTAAATAAAATAGGTATTAACACTGTTATGGATCTTCTTCTGCACTTTCCGTACTCATATCAGGATCGTACAGAATTCACACCGATTAGCGAACTGACGGAGGACTCCCATGCCAGTATCAGGGCCAGGATTATTTCCCGTTCCACCGGCAGAAACAATATGCTGATTCTGACTCTTTCGGACGACACGGGAATACTGAGGGTTACACTGTTCAACTGCCCGATTTTCATAAACAGGGAACTCAAATCCGGAAACGTTCTTATATGTCACGGTAAAGTCAGCATTTTTCAGAACTGTCTGCAGATGACGAACCCGGAACTGAATCTCAAAGATACCGAACTTCCTGAGAACTACACACCAGTATACCGCCTTACCAAAGGCATCAAAATGCAGTCGATGCGAAATCTGGTTCAAAAGGCTCTGAACGAACTGGAAAAAAACGGAGCCTGTGAAGAACTTATACCGCCTCACCTTAATCACACCGGACTGACTTTAAAGGATGCCCTGATTCAGGTGCACGCACCGAAAATCGGCACTTCAATGAGCGATCTCGCACTGTTCACAACCCATCAGCAGCAGAGAGTAATTTGTGAAGAATTAATATCACAGTACATATCCGTACTTACCCTTAAAGAAAGTAACAAACTGCTGAACGGCATTCCGCTGAAACCTGTAGACAGTCTTATTAAAAAATTCCTGTCTACTTTGAAATTCAGCCCGACCGGCGCGCAACTGAAAGTGTTTGACGAAATAAGCAGGGATCTCACTCTTGCACAGCCCATGAACCGTCTTGTACAGGGTGATGTCGGCTGCGGCAAAACACTTGTTGCAGTTCTGGCATCCCTGCAGGCAGTCGGCAACGGCATACAGTCTGCAATCATGGCACCTACGGAAATACTTGCCGAACAGCACTATTCCAATATTCAGAACTTTCTGGAACCGTTGGGAATCAAAGTTGCATTACTGACCGGCAGCCAGAAAAAAGCTGAAAAAAACAAACAGCTGGAACTTGTTAAAAACGGAACCGCACAAATAATTGTCGGAACCCACGCAATTTTTCAGGAACAGGTTAATTTCCACAGTTTGGGCCTTATAATTATTGACGAACAGCATCGCTTCGGTGTCGAACAGCGCATGAAACTGCGCAGTAAGTGCAGTATAGAAAACAGAGTTCCTCACATGCTTGCCATGACGGCAACTCCGATTCCGAGAACGCTGGCTCAGACCATCTATGCAGATATGCACGTATCAGTGATTGATGAGCTTCCTAAAGGCAGAAAGCCCATTACCACCATAACCATTCCGGAAAAACGCCGCGACGAGATTATCGAAAGAATAGGAATCAACTGCAGTGCCGGTAAACAGGCATATTGGGTATGCAGTCTGGTAAACGAATCGGAAGTACTGGAATCACAGGATGCCATAAATGCCTGTGAATATCTGACGGCCAAA
Organism: Ruminobacter sp.; assembly: GCA_017940385.1. Lineage (GTDB taxonomy): Bacteria > Pseudomonadota > Gammaproteobacteria > Enterobacterales > Succinivibrionaceae > Ruminobacter. The sequence continues at coordinate 60,612 of JAGAYS010000057.1, forward strand.
CTTCCTAATCTGAAGATTGGTCTTGTTCACGGTCAGATGAAATCCACGGAAAAAGATGCGGTAATGAGGGAATTTAAGGACGGCAATATAGACGTTCTTGTTGCAACTTCGGTAATCGAAGTCGGGGTTGACGTACCGAACGCGTTCCTCATAGTCATAGAAAACTCAGAAAGGTACGGCCTGGCTCAGCTTCACCAGTTGAGAGGCCGTGTCGGCCGCGGTCAGTTGGATTCGTTCTGCTGTCTGATGTTCTCAGACAAGATAAACAGCATAGGCATGGAACGTCTGAATACATTGAAAAACAGTAATGACGGTTTTGTCATAGCTCAAAAGGATCTGGAAATCAGAGGTCCGGGAGACCTGCTCGGTACCAGACAGACAGGCGAGATCGCCTATCGTGTCGCAGATGCGGTAAGAGACTACAGATCAATGGATAAATGTACCGTAATTGCCACGGAAATTTTCAAAGACAGAAAGGATCTCTGCCAAAAACTGACAGAGCGCTGGTTCCCGGACAGCGAGATAATGAGCGTTCTGTAACAGGACTGCACAAAACGGGAAGCCGTATAAAGACTTCCGCGATCTAAAAGGAAAAATGCAAGATTCTAACCGGCTGCAGCCTCCTGACTCACCTGTATCTTATGCTGTCTGTAGTCAGATATCGAAGCAGCCACCTCAGCTCCAATGAGAACAATATACCAGTTAACATACGTCCAGACCATCATAAGAGGAAGTGCCGCCACCGCTCCGTAAATAAATGTATAACTCGTAAAATTCATTATGTAATGCGTAAAGAACTGTTTTAAAAGTTCCTGGAGCAGTGCAGCAAGCATGGCTCCCACAACCGCATGGTTAAAATTCACCTTGGTGCACGGAACGGATGTAAACAGCAGTGTGAACACCACAAACGTCAGAAAACACGGCAACATTTTCATGCCCAGTGTATTGAGCCATATCCCGGCAGAGCTTTGCCCAAAGAAATTTGATGCCATTATTGATGAAGAAACAACTATGGCCCCGCCAAGCAACAGAGGTCCGAGAGTAAGAACTGTCCAATATACTGAAAATGTTGTTACTTTCGAACGGTTTACCTTTACGTGCCATATCTTGTTAAGTGTTATATCTATTCGTCTTATGAGGGCAAGCGCAATGATAATCAGCGTACCCACACCGACTGCCGTCGTTTTGGAGGCATTGGCTATGAATGAATTTATGTTCTCTTTTAAAACATCACCCATTTGCGGCATCATGTTATGAAGAATGTAATTCATCATTTCATCACGATATGAACTGAAACTTGGAGACAAGGAAAAAACGCTGAGAAGAACGGCAAGGACAGGAATCAGCGACATTATCGTTGTGTATGAAAGCGATGAGGCCAAAACGTCAATTTCATCTCTCGCAACTCTTCTGGACAGATATAAGGGATATGCAAAAACTCTGGTAAACCAGCCTTTGAACCATAACATCTTTCTTTTTACCAGAGATGTTTTTTCTTTTTTCTCAGAACCGGCTTTACCGTTAACACAACCTGTGTTTTCATGATAATCACCGCTAACCGGTGTTTTTTCCACCCCGTCCGCCACGTCAGTTTCTGGAGCTTTAAGATTTTCTTCCACGATTCTATCCTCACGAACATTATAAATTGCCCGGAATTCACCTGTTTCCTGTTTCATTATAATCAAAACAGATACATCATTCTCTGCAATAAATCTCTAATCCGAAACATCTCATGCAGTATCGTGGATTTATTCTCACATGGATCGTTCTCATTCTTACGGCAAAACAAAACCCCGTTACGGATCGGATGATCAGTAACGGGGCTGAGTATTAAGCCTTAATTCAGGGCGTATTTTAATGTTCGGTAACTTCCCTAAACTGCTCGTTTATATGAAATTATTTTCTGTTAACGGCTCTGACCACAGCATCATGAAGAAACGACGCCATATTCTCCCCATGATTTTCCAGCATCTTAGGGAACATGGAAATAGGAGTCATGCCTGGGAAAGTATTAATTTCATTAAGGAGAATCTCTTCCTCTCCAACAAGGAAGAAATCAATACGAGACAAATCCTTAAGCTTCAGTACCCTGAAAGCCCTTTTGGCATATTCCCTGATTTTTAACTTAATACTCTCGGGAAGATCAGCTTCAACAATCGTTGTTGACTTTGAAGCACTGTCATATTTTTCCTCAAAAGTATAAAAATCATTGTTTGGCGTAATGATTTCACCAGGATTGGTAACAATAAGCTCGCCATTACATTCATATGCAGCAACTTCAAGTTCTCTAGGCCTTACTGCCTGCTCCAGCAGAACATCATTACTGTAGGAAAAGGCTTTTCTAATGTATTCATCAAGAAGAGATTCGTCCGTAACTTTATAACAGCCAACGGATGACCCCTGAGATGCCGCCTTCACAAAAATGCTTCCATACCGTCTGAAAAATTCATGAGCGTTCTTTAAGTTTTCCTCACTGTCAGTATCAATAAAATTGAATGGTGTGTTTGGAATACCGATAGCACTGAGCCACAGTTTGGTACTGATCTTGTTGAAACAGAGTTTGCTGGCTTCAGAACCGCAACCCAAATAAGGAAGTGATACCATTTCGAGAAGAGACTGAATGTCACCTGTTTCTCCTGGAACACCGTGAATACACGGAATTACGTAATCAACGGGAACAGTTTTTTCCCTGTCATCTTTGAAATATAACTTTTGGTTGTGACTGAGATTACACTGATTTCCCCCCTCATCGACCCACATGTCCCGGTGAATGATAACCTTGATTACATTAAATTCCGGGAATGTTTTTAGCTGTTTTTCAATGTATGAAGCACTTACCAGTGAAATGTCGTGTTCTGACCCGTCACCACCGCACAAGAGAAGAATATTATACTGTTCCATGATTATAATTCCGTTATCTGAACCTGCAGGTTCTGTTTAAATACGTCAACAATTATACTTTCATGCCGGAGTCCTATCAATCCGAAAAAAACAATGTAAATGGATAATTTGATGAGCAATTGCACAATTTTTCTTATTTTCACGATAATGCTGATACAATAATTGTCATGTTCATCAGAACTTAACGTGAGATTTAAGATGAGTTTAAACAAATTTTTAGCAGGCCTTGCGGTAACCGGACTTCTCTGCACGGGCTGCGTAACAGTTACAGCCGACGGCCGACAGATCAATGAAAACGACAGTCCAACCACGGGTAAAACCTCTCAGGAACTGTCACAGATGCTCAACACGGCCAAGGGCGAGTACCTGGAACTTGACACCAAGAAAACAAACAAACTGGTTCAGGAAGTAACGGAAGGTAATCTTGATACTATAAAAAAGGTTATGGACAATCCTAATGACTACGAACCTCCGGTGCTCTTTGCATACGCCGAACAGGTATATAAGTCAGGACATTTTGATACAGCCATGTTCTGGTTCTATACGGCTCAGCTCAGAGCCAGATCCGATGCCAACAAATCTCTCGACAACACGGTTCATGACGGAGTAACCAGGCTGAGTTCCGTATATGGTCAGACCATTGGCCGTTATGCTCTTGAACACCCTAACGAACTGGAATCAACAATGAATAAAGTGTTGGAATGGGACAGAATATCGCAAAGGAACTACAATCCAAAATGGGTAGCCATTTTAGGAAATGAGGCCAAAATAAGCGACACCATAAGATTTCAGGATCCGGAAAAATACAAAGCAATTGATGCGGAAGTAAGACGTGGCTGGAAAATCGGTTTTGATGCTGCCCTAAAAAAAATACGCGAAAGCAAACTTGAAGTGCCCGAGGAATAACAATCCGGTTCAGATTTCAGCCGGTGATACTTAAAGATTTCATAAAACACAGTAAAATCCCGCCAGTGCATGGCAGCATGGCGGGATTAGTGCTGACTACTTATTTTCCCCGGTTCAGCAGGGAAAAACACATTCATCATGCAATGGACTGTTCAATAAATTCCTTTAACTTCTGCTTGTTGAGAGCCCCAATCTGCTTGCCAACAAGTTCACCATTCTTAAACACCAGAAGAGTAGGAATATTCTTGACACCGTACTGAGCCGCAAAATCACGACTCTGATCCACATTAACCTTAACAAAGGAAACTCCGCTCATTTCTGCAGCCAGATCCTCAATAACAGGTCCAACCATCTTACATGGACCGCACCAAGGAGCCCAGAAATCAACCAGAACAGGATTCTTACTGAAAAGCACCTGTTCTTCAAATAATGCGTCATCTATTTCTTTTACGAAATCACTCATTCTTATATCTCCTCACGTTACTTGAAACGGCTTATACCGTTTGTGACAACATACCACTATAACATATTGACAGCTCCTTTAAGCGTTTAATTCCCTCAAATCAGATTTTTTCTCCATTTTGTGAACGTCAACATGATTATGCTTAAGGCTGTTATAAAAATCATCCCGTCGAGGTGTTTGCAAATCTGAAAGATAATCTTTTGGAAAAATCAATAACTTCCATCTACTTTTTTATAAAAAAACGAAACGGCATACAATATCAATTATCCGTTACCGAATATCAGAGTGTGAAATTCTTTATATAAACACAAGTCTGTGCATATATTGTATACTTGTAACATACAACGTCCGAACTTCTAATACTTGATGTTTTTCGTATCTTCCGGGAAGCACATTAAGCATGAGAAAAAATGGATTTAAGGAATAAACATATGCCGGGTTCTTCTCCTTTATATGCAGCTATTGATTTAGGATCAAACAGCTTCCACATGCTGGTTGTCAGAAATGTCTCAGGGGCCATCAGAGCCGTTTCACGTGTAAAACGCAAGGTCAAGCTTGCCCAGGGACTTGACGAAAACAATCTCCTTTCAGAAGAGGCCATTCAGCGGGGACTTGACTGCATCCGACTGTTTGCGGAACAGCTCAAGGACATTCCGGATCAGAATATCCGTATTGTGGCCACAGCCACGCTGCGCATTGCTAAGAATTCGTCCGAATTTATAGAGAAAGCCGAAAAAATACTTGAGCACGGCATTGAAATTATCAGCGGAGAGGAAGAAGCACGAACCATATACCATGGTGTCGTCAGCACCTCGAGTGCATCCGGCAATATTCTGGTAATAGATATCGGAGGTGCCTCAACCGAACTTATAATCGGTGAAGGGCTTAACGTTAAGGTTCTCCACAGTACCCAGATGGGATGCGTAACCTGGCTTAACAATTTTTTCGCAGAAGACAAAATAACCGAATCTGAATACGACAAAGCCATTGAAGCTTCAATCGAAATACTGTCCCCTCTTGCTGACGAATATCTCAGAGCCGGGTTTTCAACATGTGTCGGAGCATCAGGAACAATTCAGTCCCTGCAGGAAATCATGATTTCCAACGGAGAAAGTGAAGTAGTAACCCTTGAAAAACTTCTTCATCTCAAGGAAATGACCATTGAAGCCGGCTGTTTTTCAAAGCTTAACATTGCCGGCCTTTCGGCTGAAAGACTTACGGTCTTTCCTTCAGGACTTGCGATCCTTATTGCAATATTCAGGATTCTGGACATTAAAGGCATGACACTGGCCGGCGGAGCTCTGCGAGAAGGCGTTATTTACAGAATGCTCGGTGACTACGCTCCACGAAACATCCGTGCCAGAACGGTGGACAGTCTCATTACCAGATATCAACTCGACCGTGAACAGGCAGAACGGGTTACAAAGGTTGCGCTTAACGCTTTTGACAGTCTTAGAGAAGCCTGGGGACTGAACGATCCGTCTTCAAGACCGGTTCTTAAATGGGCCGCAATGCTGTACGAAATTGGTCTGTGCATTGAATACAAAAAAGCTCCAAAGCACGCGTCATACATAATTGACAACATTGAAATGCCGGGATTTACCAATGCTCAGAAACATCTGCTGAGTGCACTCCTTTACAACGAAAGAGATGCCTTTAAGCTTGATGTTCTTAAAAACCAGAGCGCCGTTCCGTATGAAGAAGCGTGTGCACTGGCCAGACTCCTCAGACTGGCAATAATCATCTGCGTCAGACGAAGTCCTGATGCCATAGACGGTGAAATCAAATTTGAGATGACGGAACACGGCAAACTGGAACTTGTTACCACCAGCGACTGGATGGATAACCACTACCTTCGTGCCACCCTGCTGAAGGAAGAATGCCAGAAGCAGCAGGAACAGGGATGGCTTATGACTATCAGGGAAAGCTAGAATGCCGATTAAATCAATGCTTCTCGTAGCCTCAGGCGGAGCGGTCGGCGCACTTCTCCGTTATTTAATGACCAGCGGAATCTCTTCCTGGATGGGACGTGATTTCCCGTACGGAACAATTACCGTAAATATTGCCGGTTCCTTTTTAATCGGGATATTTACAACTGTTCTCTGCCAGAATGCCATGGAACCACAGTTAAAACTTCTGCTTATTACGGGGCTTCTTGGCGGATTTACAACATTCTCGACATTCTCCCTGGATACGATAAACCTCATAGCTTCAGGCTGCTGGCTTAAAACCTTTTTCTACATTGCCGGCAGTCTGATTCTGAGTCTGACAGCAACTTTTGCGGGTATAGCTATGGGCTCAGCCATAAAAGCCGGTTAAATAGCGCCGGGACATAATATGATTCTTGTTTTTTGGCATATCTGCAATTACCAAAACAACAATACGTAAAATAGGATTCCATATGAGCACAAATACACAGCTGGTACTTATTGACGGTAATAACTTTTTGTACAGGGCTTATTACAGTACGGCCAGATCCGCTCTTTCCAACAGCCGCGGTGAACCTACCGGAGCCACAAAAGTTTACATCAGCATGATCCAGAAACTGGAAAAAGCATATCCAAAAGCACAAATGGCCGTTGTTTTTGATGCTCACGGTCCATGTTTCAGACACGAACTCTATTCAGAGTACAAGGCAACAAGAAAACCGATGCCTGACGAACTCAGGGCTCAGGTAGAAAACATAAAAAAAATAATTACGGCAATGGGCCTTCCCCTTATCACAGTGGAAGGCGTCGAAGCTGATGACGTACTCGGTACATATGCACGACTCGGCGCCGAAGCCGGAATGGACGTTTATCTCGCCACCGGAGACAAGGATCTTGCTGCCATGGTGAATGAACACGTATTCATAGTTAACACCATGGATGATTCCGTAATGGACAGAGAGGGCGTAATTGCAAAATTCGGTGTTCCTCCTGAACTCATCAGTGATTTCCTTGCACTTAAAGGAGACTCGGCAGATAACATTCCTGGCATGCAGGGCATCGGGGACAAATCAGCTACTGCTCTTCTGAATTCCATAGGAAGCATTGAAGACATTGCCGCAAATCTTGACAGGGTAAAAGATCTGAACTTTAGAGGCTCCAAAACATTTGCCGAGAATTTCATTAAACAGCAGGATAACGTCAAACTGTCAAAGATTCTCACCACCATCAAGACCGATGTGAAAATTCCGATCAAACCTCAGGAAATCCGACGCGGAAAGATTGACCACAAGACCCTGTTGGACATATACACATCCTGTGAATTCACAAAACTGATAAATACGGAAAAAGCTTGTCTGGAAAAAGAAGCCTCCGGAGATTCCCGTGATCTTTTTTCTGCTGACGAGGAAACATCCTTCCATAATTCTGCAGAAAATGAAGAATCCTCAATTTCCAAACCGACCCAGACAGGTGACAGAAAGAAAAAATATATTGCCGTTACGGTCAATAGCGAAAACACGCTAAGAATGCTCACAGCCGAACTCCGCGCCGCAGAAAAACCTGTGTTCTACCCATTAAGAACAGTGATTAATGCCGTCAATTCACGACTTACCGGACTGGGCATAAGAACCGTTAACTGCGATTTCTATATTCCTCTCGGACATTCATACCTTGGAGTCCCCTTCCAGCTCAATCCAACTGATGTATTTTCCGTGATCGCGGAAATCGTGAACAATGGCGGTAAGGAAATAACTGCCTATGACATTAAGGATCTAATGCATACTCTTGACGGATACGGCATCAATATTGAAATGCCTTATCAGGATGTACTTAATGAACTTCACAGTCTTGATTCAGCCATGGAAACGGATCTGTCGAAGGCAGCGGAAATTCTGCTGGACCAAACACTGTCTGATGAACAGGAGCTCTGTACCGTGGCGGTGCAGGGGAGCAAACGAAAGCAGAAAATACCGATGGAAGAGGTAGAAATAGACACATGTGCGGCGTTTACGGGTCAGCACCTTGATGCGGTACAGCAACTTCACGAATATATCAGTGCCAAACTCAGACTGATGCCGGAGAATGAGCAGGCATACCGCACTCAGGAACTTCCTCTAATCAAGGTTCTGTACAAAATGGAATGCAACGGATTCTACCTTGATCATAATGAATTCTCCAAACAGAGCATTACCCTGAACCAGAAACTAAAAGACGTAAGAGACAGCATAATTATGCTTGCCGGCGAGGAATTCAACATAAATTCAACCAAAGAAGTTTCACACATTCTTTACGAGAAGCTTGGTATCGACTGTCCCAAAAAAACCCCTACAGGACAACCGTCAACATCTGAAGAGACACTTTCTCTCATTGCCGAAAATTACGAAATAGCCCGACTTATTCTTAATTACAGAGCTCTGACAAAACTTATTAACACTTATGTTGATAAACTCCCCGGAATGGTTGACGGAGCCACCGGAAGAATACACGGCATGTTTAATCAGGCAGGCACATCAACAGGCAGACTGTCTTCGAGCGATCCTAATCTGCAGAATATACCTGTAAGAACCCCGGAGGGCAGAGCCATCCGTGCGGGATTTGCAGCCAAACCGGGATACAGGATTCTTGCGGCAGACTATTCACAGATTGAATTAAGACTCATGGCACACATTGCCGATGAACAAAATATGATCAGATCATTTAATTCTCACGAGGACATTCATGCATCCACTGCATCACAGATCCACAATACTCCTCTGAGCGAAGTTACACCGGAAATGCGAAGATCTGCCAAAGCCATAAATTTCGGTCTTATATACGGCATGAACCGCTTCGGTCTGGCAAAACGACTTAATATTTCCAACGACGTTGCAAAAAACTACATTGACAGCTACTTTGCCAAATATCCCGGCGTAAAAACCTATATGGCCGCAATCAAAGAATCAGTACATGAAAACGGATATGTCACCACCATAAGTGGCAGAAAGCTCAATTTCAACGCAATCAAAACCGCAACAAAGATGGCTGTTTCCGGTATAGAAAGAGCGGCAATCAACGCACCAATGCAGGGCAGTGCGGCTGAGATCATCAAAACGGCAATGATAAAAATTGATGAGTGGATGAAGAATCTTCCGGAAAATAATATCAGAATGCTTCTGCAGGTACATGACGAACTGATTTTTGAAGTGAAAGAGGAATTTGTTGAAGAATACGGCAGAAAAATTTCTGAAATAATGACAACCGTGATAAAACTTAAAATACCACTGGAAGTCAGTGTAGGAGTTGGACAAAACTGGAGTGAGGCCCATTAAAATGTTAAAAAAAATTTTATCTGTCATGCTGCTTGCCGGAATGACATCCTCTGCTTTTGCTGTAAATTTAAGCGAACCACGTAACGAACTGGATGTTCAGAATGAAACGGCCATGGCTTTGCTGTATGCCCCTCTGCCTGAAAGAATATATGACATCAGAGCTATAGTGGTGCTCAGCAATACCCCGGAAGAGCTGGCAAAATACTCAAACGATCAAATCAAACTCAAAAGAATCGATTTTGACGAGGAAAAACTGGAACTTGTGTACAACTTTGAACTGACCATACCGAAATCCAATGCCCAGGACACCAATACTGATCTTGATGAATATGCTCAGAGAATACGCAATGTAATGAATAAAGAAGACTGTGCAGTTCTCAATTTCACGCATGAAGACGTGGCAAACCATTATCTTATCCGCGAAGCTGATACTAAAAAGGTACTGGCTGATTTCAAGACTGCCCTGCACTACTGCAAGCACAACGTGCAGATTCCATACGCACACTGATAAGCATGATTAGACCTTCATTCCATGTCAGAACATACGGGAATGAAGGTCATAATTTCTGATTGTCATCTGGAGATTTTTCTGCGTTCAAGTGATACGACGACTTTGTTACCCGGTATGGTGTCACCATACTCAATCTTCACGAAAGAAAACCCGGATGACGTCCAGTCGCCTGTATCGACTATAAGATGCATGTCATCTGGTCTCAGTTCCTCGGCATTATGGGTATGGCCGTGAACCAGTACGGATACGCCGTACTTTTTCATTAATGACAGCGTCCTGTCAGGATTAATCATTCTCCTGACATAATTTGCAGCCTCAAAGTTTTTAACGCTTTTGGCCCTCATTTTCTGAGCAATTTCGATACGGTGCCGGTATGAAAAAAGAGTGTTGAACATACACTGAATACATGGGAGACGACTGAACAGTCGGAAACATCGGTATCCCATCGTCTCATCACAAAGTTCATCTCCATGTACCATCAGAATCCGCATATCTCCGAAAATCAGCTGATGAACATCATTTAAAAGCGCCATTCTGAAATAATGCGCATCTTTACGGTTCAGAAGAAAATCCCTGTTTCCATGAATAAAATAAACCCGCCCGCCTCTCGAACATATGGATGAATTAACCTCACGTACAGCTTTGTGAGCCGGATTCTCTGGGTTAATACCGACATAGTAATTAAAAAGATCTCCCACTATGTACAGTTCATCGTCTCCGGATACAGTGTCCGCAAATTTTCTGAACGCTTCCGTAAGTTCAGGAGCTTCTGCCGATAAATGAAGATCGGCAATAACATAAGCTGTCACCTGGTTACTTTACCGTTACTTCTGAAATAACAATATCTTCCACAGGAACATCACCGTATGGTCTGAACTTATTGGTGGTTTTTACAGCTTCAATCTTATCCACAACATCAAAACCATCAACTACTTTACCGAACACGCAGTAACCCCAGCCGCGAAGATCCTTGCCTGTATGATTCAGAAAATCATTGTCTTTGGTATTAATGAAGAACTGTGAAGTAGCTGAATGAGGATCCATCGTTCTGGCCATTGCAATTGTATATTTGTCGTTCTTTAAGCCGTTATCAGCCTCGTTTTCAATTGGAGCTCTTGAGGAAGCCTTGTCCTTAAGACCTGCGGTGAGACCGCCACCCTGAATCATGAATCCCTTGATCACACGATGAAAAATGGTTCCGGAATAATAACCATCCTTTACATACTGAAGAAAATTCTCAACGGTAACCGGGGCTTTTTCCGGATTAAGTTCAAGAGTGATATCGCCAACATTTGTTTTAATAATTACCATCGCCATAACTGGTCACCTTATGATTAAACAATAAAATAGATTCAAAACCGCGGTTCCATTTTACTTAACCGCACCGGAAGCATTATAACACATTAAAAATAAGCTTCCGCATACCCGGCCAAGCCCGTGAAACAGCGAACAGAAGGCAGAAAACCATCCAGACACCAATCAAAGAAAATATGAATCCGTCATGCGCAACTTAAATTATCAGATACTGACTGAAATTCATCCGAAATTATCATAATGCCCACCGTAAAAACACCTCATAATTAGTAATTTTCCATAGTAAAAGATAATAAAATCATTAAAAAACGCATAATTTTGTATAAAATTATATCTTTTGCTATACAGATCACATAAATAAATGTACAATAGCCCCGAATTTTAGTAATAGCAGAGGCTGGTATGTTAGAAAAACTTCGTAATATTGCCATTATTGCTCACGTAGACCATGGCAAGACAACTTTAGTAGACAAATTATTACGTCAGTCCGGAACTCTCGACCGTTCCCTGGACGGACAGGAACGCGTAATGGATTCCGGCGATATTGAAAAGGAAAGAGGCATTACCATATTAGCTAAGAATACTGCTATTGAATGGAATGGCTACAGAATCAACATCGTTGACACCCCGGGTCACGCTGACTTCGGCGGAGAAGTTGAACGTGTAATGAGTATGGTTGACTCAGTTCTTCTTCTTGTTGATGCCGTTGACGGTCCTATGCCTCAGACCAGATTCGTAACTCAGAAAGCATTTAAGCAGGGACTTAAGCCTATCGTTGTAATCAACAAGATTGACCGTCCGGGTGCAAGACCTGACTGGGTTATTGATCAGGTGTTTGATCTCTTCGATAACCTTGGTGCCACCGATGAACAGTTGGATTTTCCTATCATCTACGCATCAGCATTAAACGGTTACGCAACTTTGGATCCAAACACTCCGTCCGAAGACATGACTCCGCTTTTCCAGGCAATCATCGATAATGTTGAACCGCCTAAGGCAGATCCTGACGGTCCGTTCCAGATGCAGATTTCCCAGCTTGACTACACTTCTTACGTAGGTGTAATCGGCATCGGCCGTATAACCCGCGGTACGGCAAAACCTAACGCAGCCGTAACTGTTGTTAGTCCAGACGGTTCAACCAGAACAGGCCGTATCGGTCAGGTTCTCGGCTATATGGGACTTCAGCGTTCAGAAGTATCCGAAGCCAAAGCCGGCGACATTGTTGCCATAACCGGTCTTGGTGAACTCCAGATTTCCGATACCGTATGTTCAAACGAAAAGGTTGAAGCACTGACTCCGTTATCAGTTGATGAACCAACCGTAACAATGACCTTCCAGGTTAATACCTCTCCGTTCGCAGGACAGGAAGGCAAGTTTGTTACCTCAAGAAACATTTGGGAAAGACTTCAGACCGAACTGGTTCACAACGTAGCACTCCGTGTTGAACAGACACAGGATCCGGATAAATTCAAGGTTTCCGGCCGTGGTGAATTACATCTGTCAATTCTGATTGAAAACATGCGTCGTGAAGGCTATGAGCTCGCCGTATCCCGTCCAGAAGTAATTCTGAAGGAGATAGACGGTGTTAAGATGGAACCAATGGAAAATCTTACCATCGATATCGAAGAACAGCATCAGGGTTCCGTAATGGAACAGCTTGGTGTCAGAAAGGCAGATCTCAAGGATATGGTTCCTGACGGAAAGGGTCGTGTAAGACTTGACTACGTAATTCCTTCAAGAGGATTAATCGGCTTCCAGACAGAATTCATGACACTTACCTCAGGTACCGGCCTGATGTACCACACCTTTGACTCATATGGTGAATGGCGCGGCGGTAACATCGGACAGAGAAAGAACGGTGTTATGATATCCAATGAAACCGGTAAGGCTCTTGGTTATGCAATATGGTACTTACAGGATCGCGGCAGAATGTTCATTGAACACGCTCAGGAAGTTTACGAAGGACAGATTGTCGGTATTCACAACCGTGAAAACGACCTTACCGTTAACTGCCTGAAAGGAAAGAAACTCACCAACGTTCGTGCGTCAGGTACCGATGAGGCAATCGTTCTGGTTCCGCCTGTTCGTCTCTCTCTCGAACAGGCTCTCGAATTCATCAATGATGACGAACTTGTAGAAGTAACTCCTTCAAGCCTCCGTCTGCGCAAGAAGCTCCTTACGGAACTTGATCGTAAGAGAGCATTCAGAGCAGCTGGAGGCAAAGAAGCTAATAACGAGTAATAACAGGTTATCGGACTGATTACATTTAACGGCTCTTTCTGGTAAAGAGCCGTTTTTTTATGAAAAATTACGATCAGTATTCAGAAAGTTAACAGAAAATACAATCTGATGCCTGTTTTTTTATATAATTGCGCTAAAACAGAAATTATGTCACTCTAAAACTTAGTGAACAGATGTAAAATAGTAAAATATCATTTTATTTATTTACTGACTGTTGCTTTACCATCCGCGACTTATCCACACCCGAAGTCAGCAAAGCAGCAATTATTCAGAATAATCGTGTTTGAAGGTCTGATATGAATTTTCACTTTAAGAAATATGTCTCTGTTATCTCCGGTGCTCTGATGTTGGCCGCTCTCCCAATGACTGGATGGGCGCTTGATAACTATTATGGTTTGAGAACCATCAATAATGACATTACCGCAACAAAGCTGGAACACAAAGCAATAGACGGATACAACTACGTTTTTTCCGCAGCCTTCGTAACAAAGGGAGCCTGGGGATTTGACAATCCCAACAACCTCAACAGACTGCTTGCCGTAATGGCTAAAGCACAGAAGCAGGGAGAACTTACCACTGAAGGCTCAGCATTTTACTCAACGCTCTTAAAGTTAAAACCCAAGATTTTAAACAGTTCAAACGATGCTCTGACCATGTCAGGCATCAACGCCGTTAATCACTTGGGTGCAAGCTATGCTCAGAGCAGAAAAAATCTGATGCTGAACCAGAAAGTTTTCGAAAACAACATCAACATAATTTTTGCTTATGACGGAAGCAGTATTGCGCTGAAAACTGGTGAACAGTTTGTTCTCGGAATCATAAAAAGCTTCTCAAATGACAAGATACAAATTGAATATGTTCAGGATGAAATGCCTGACGTATTGGCCTATTATGAAACCAGAGAATACAGAGACTGGCTGAACTCATATCCGGATACACACAGACAATTAGGACAAATTAAATACAATTCTCAGCAAAAATCAAATCAAACACGAAATTATGTGGATAACGTATTACAGCGTATCTTTAAGAAGAAATTTATCGGAGATATAACCGGTAACACGCTTATTCTTGAATCCCGTGTTGAGGGCAGAGACATTGTGGATGCCATTTTTGATACGTATAAATTTCTGCCAAGTCTGAGTGTTCAGGAGGCCGAGGATTTTAACAAGACATTCGGTGACATCATGAGAAATGACGAAAGAAAACTTTTCAGTGCCATCGACAATGCCAACCTGTTTATTACCGTAGGACCGAGCGTAACCGGTCAGATTCAGACGACAGAACAAGGCCGCAGACTTTTTAACGATCTTCACATTTCGCTGCAGGACTTTTTGGAAACCAATGAAGAGCCGATTAAATTTTACTTCATTGACCCGAGGGCAATGCTCTCATTCCTGACCCTCCTCAAAGGTTCAAAACTCGGAGAAACACTCGGACCTAACGAGAATTACTCATATCAGGATGACGTGTTTAAGGTCTCATCCCTGACTCCGCTCAACTCCATCATGATTTGGGACTTTTACAAAAACAGGGATAATAAAATTCTGGTAAGAATTAACCATAACGGACAGATACTGACCCTTAAGGATAAGTGCCAGCCTATTAACGGCTCATACAACTGGGATGATCTGACAAAGTGTCTTGCTGATTAGTCATCGTTCCTGAAAATTCGCTGTTTTTCTTTAAGCCTAAACAGCGAGAATCAGGGTTGCTGAAAGACCATTTCGATTTCCGTAATCATATTCAATAAAAACGGATGAGAGATGGTCTTTCTTATTCATGATATGAAAAACTGTTTCGGATTCACCATTCCGCAATATCCGTCATGACGATACTCTGATTTTTGAGCCGTTGCCGCAACTTAAAGATTCATATCAAATACGTCAGGACCTCACGGAAATGCATGTTACAATATGGATAATAAATAAATTCGGGAGATATTTTATGTATTGTGGAAATATAAAAGATTTACCTTCGGAAGAATATGACACCCCTCTGGTAAAATACATAAGACAGGCAGTTAAACTCAATGGTTCCGGAAGAGTGGAACTGGAAAAAGACATGGTCTTTGCCAACTTTGACACAAGCAATACTGAACTGAAACAGCATCGCAAGTTTGAATACCACAAAGATTTTCTGGATGTTCACGTCATTCTGACCGGACGTGAAACAATCGGCTTCACCCCGAAAAAATTCCATGATAATTCAGATATAAAACACACCTTTGATAATGACAAGGATTTGGGCTTCATTGAAGAAGAGCTACCATGCTGCTATGCATCATTGGAAGTCGGGGACTTTGCCGTATTTCTGCCTGAGGAACTTCACAAGCCGTTATGCGCAACCGACGACATTCCCATGGAAATCCAAAAAATTGTTTTAAAAGTGCATAAGGACTTCTACAGACATTGTCTGAGCATCAGCGTTTAAGCTTTTCGCTTAATCTGTCTGCAGGTTTTGGTTATTTATACTAATAACATTCGGTGAAATATACACAAACTAAACATCAACTCTGCATATAAATTTTAAACACTAAACAACGGACGAAACAATGGATATCACAGACAAACTGAAATACCGATTAAGAGGCCCAAGAGCTCTATACGGAGAAGATGCTGTAAACAAATATGCACACAGCCACGTATGTATTGCAGGAACCGGCGGCGTCGGCTCATGGGCCATTGAAGCACTGGTACGAACCGGTGTCGGTCATATCACCATTATAGACAATGACATAGTAGACGAATCCAACACCAACAGGCAGCTTCATACCATGCAGAGCACTTTGGGGGAATACAAGGCCGAGGCAATGCGCAGCAGGATGAAAGACATAAATCCTGACGTAAAAATTGATGTCATTACCAGTCTGCTTACAGTAGACAACATACAGGGGATAATAGCAGGGATCAATGCTGATGTTTACATCGATGCCATTGATGACCTTATAGCTAAAGCCTTTTATATTCAGCATCTTCATTCATTGAAAAAACCTGTATTTATCTCCGGAGGAGCAGGCGGAAAAACAAATCCTTTGCTGGTTACCAAAGGGGATCTTGCAGAAACCAAAGGTGACAAACTGCTTTCAAGACTGCGTACAAAATTACGCAAAGAATACGGATACCCAGGAGCGGGAAGAAAAATGAAGCTTACGGCCGTATACAGTACAGAACAAGCCACCATGTCGAAAGATGTTAACAGTGCTGATGACCTTCCGGCATTCGGTGCCGCAGTTTGTGTAACGGCAGTGGTAGGACTTAATATTGCCGCACTGGTTCTGGAAAAGCTCAGAGGCTAAATATGGATCGCGAAGAAACCAAGCAGAAACTAAAAGGATACCTGACTCATTATTTATCAAAGTACAAGGGTATCAACTGCAACGATTATTTCCCATGTCTGAATCCCAATCATCAGAACTCCGGAATGTCCATGCACTTTAATCCCAAGGACAATACCGTCCACTGCTATGGTTGCGGATGTACATATGATATTTTTTCGCTTATTGGCCTGGACTTTAATCTGCCACACTATCAGGATCAGCTGAACAAAGCCGGTGAGCTTTTTCTGGAAAACAACAAAATCAACACTCCGAAAATCACACGCAACGAGATTAGTAAAATGTCTGACGGCGGAACAAAAATTGTAGATTACACTTCTTTTTTCAGGGTATGTGCCAAGCAGGCAAAATCAACTGATTATTTTAAAGAAGCGGGAATCACTGATGAAACAATCGTAAAATTCAACCTGGGATATGAACCGGAATTCTCCATCGGCAACAACCAGCAGATAAAGGCCATGATAATCCCTAACGGACCATACGGTTTTTGGGCAATTAACACGGAAACGGATCCTGATGAGGATTATGTCTTTTACTACGGAAAGGAATCTCTGTTCTGTTCATATGTGAATGAGAATACTGAGGACATTTTTATCACGGACAGCATCATCGACACCCTGTACATGTCCCAGAACGGAGTCTGTTCCATTGTTATCGCCAATGAAATTCATCTTAATGAATTTGTATATTTTTTATCTCAGCAGGTGAAGAAACGTAATTACTATGTTACTTCTCAGACGGAGAACCGCCTGACCGGACTCATTATCAGAGAACTAATAAACTATGAACAGCCAAATCAGCTTATTGATCTGGCCTATCCGGCTCAGAGCATCGGAGATCTTATTATGGCAAGCCCTGAAAAATTCAGGGACAGAGTCAAAAACATCAAAAAGCTTCTGAGTGTAACTCCGAGAAAACTCCTTGCAAGAAAAAACTATGATCTGGTGTCTGATGATGCGTCTTTCAGTGAAATCTATTATTCAAAAGGGGTTTACGGAATCTCAACAGACGTCATAACCAAAAGAAAGCTGCTGTCAAACTGGATTATGGATTCTTCCGCCGATACGGATTTTATTTACCATACCTGCATGGCTGAATGGAATATTCTGAGTGTGGAACTTGATGCCAGAACGACTGATATCAGCAAATCATACTATTCACTTCTGCCAAAAATAGGTCTTTCCGAAAATACGGGAAATCCGGAACATGATGCCGGAAATCCGCTGACCATTTTCGCATCAAAAAAAATTCGAAGACAGGAAGGAAGTGTTCTGGTTATCAATCTGCAGAACTGTAATGCTGAATACATTAGAACGTTTGTAAATAAACTGATGAGTGAACTCAGAAATTACATTCATTCAATCATTTTTTTCTGTTTGGACGAAAACAGGACACTGGTTGATGAATTCTGCTGGCAGACCTTTACGGTTCGTAAGGACGTAGCGTCTGAAGAAAATGAAGATGATGACTTCGACAGTCATGATTATAAAGTCACGGCATCCAATGCCGTTTCAGGAAAAATGTTTTTCTATACTGTTCTGGAGTAACACGTGCAACTTAATGATCAGCAGCTTGAGTCGGTTCACTACATAAGTGGTCCATGCCTTGTTCTCGCCGGAGCCGGTTCGGGAAAAACCCGCGTTATTACAGAAAAAATCATACATCTTATTCAGGACTGCGACTATAAACCATACAACATCTTTGCCGTCACTTTTACCAATAAGGCGGCTAAGGAAATGAAAGAAAGAATCTGCGCCTCACTAAGCAGTGACACCATCAAAGGACTTCACGTTTCCACATTTCACTCTGTAGGACTCGACATTCTGAGGCAGGAACACATTTATGCAGGCCTGAAACCTAATTTTACCCTCTTTGACGAATATGACCAGATGACCGTCATAAAGGAAATACTGCAGGAACTTCAGGGCGCCTATGCCGATAAGGAGCATTTAAAAGACGAATGCATGTTCTGGCAGAATAAAATAAGCAGCTATAAGAATGACCTCATAGGTTACGATGAAATAGATACGGACTTAAACGACGTCAATCAGCTCGGGGCCATCATTTATAAACGTTACGAAGAAACGCTGAGAGCCATTAATGCCGTTGATTTTGATGACCTTATCTATCTGCCGGTACGTATGTTCCTTGAACACGAGGCCGTTCTTGAAAAATGGCGGCAAAGAGTACGTTATCTTCTCGTCGACGAGTATCAGGATACCAATGCAAGCCAGTACCAGCTGATAAAGCTGCTGGTAGAAAAAAGACAGCGTTTTACGGTCGTGGGTGACGATGACCAGTCCATTTACTCTTGGCGCGGGGCCAGACCTCAAAACATCAGTCTTCTGCGTGAGGATTTTCCGGATCTGAAGGTCATCATGCTCGAGCAGAACTATCGTTCATGCGGCAGAATTCTGAAGTGTGCCAACAGACTTATTGCCCAGAATGAACATGACTTTGTAAAACAGCTTCACTCTCAGCTGGAATTTGGCTCAAAAATTAATGTAATAGAAATACCTGATGCGACGCTTGAGGGCAAGACAATCGTTACGGAACTGCTGGCTCATCACTACATAAACAAAAGCAAATACAGTGATTATGCTATCCTTTACCGGGGAAACTATCAGTCGCGGGAGATCCAGAAAGCCCTGCAGGAAAGTAATATTCCTTTCAGGGTTATTGGCGGAACCAGCTTCTTTTCGCAGGCGGAAATCAAAGATTTCATGAGCTACCTGAGACTAATAGCAAATAATGATGACGATAAGGCGTTTTTAAGAATTATAAACATCCCTAAACGGGAAATAGGCCCGACATCACTGAGTTATCTGGACCGATTTGCCAAAAAATACTGTATATCCCTCATGGATGCCTGCAACCATCCGGAGCTGATTAACGAGGTAAAACCAAAAACCGCAGCAATATTCAAAAGTTTCCATGACCTTATCGAAAACATAAGGAAGGATCTTAACGGCACCGACTGGGAAAAACATTTATCCGAACTGCCGGAGCGGCTCGGATACACTGACTGGCTTTATCTTGACTCCGGCAGTGAAAAAGCTGCTGAAATACGTCTGGATAATGTCAGAACCCTACTCAAGTGGGTTAACAATGCCGTAACCGGAGATGACAGTGGATTCATCGGAGACATGCTGATAAATGACGCCATCAACAGATTATGCGTAAGAGAACTCCTTGATCGTAACGAAGAAGAATATGATCTGGAGGAAGTTCAACTCATGACACTTCACTCCTCCAAAGGACTGGAATTCCCGTATGTTTTTCTTATAGGCATGGAGGAAGGTCTACTGCCTCATGAAACCAGCATCGAGGAAAATAATGTGGAAGAAGAAAGACGTCTGGCATATGTGGGGATAACCCGAGCCCAGAAAGAACTCTTCCTCATGTACTGCAAAAACCGAAAATCCAGAAAGCGGCAGGAAACAAAGGTTGAACCCAGCAGGTTTCTCCTGGAACTTCCGGAAGAAGATCTGCATTGGCCGGCAAGATTAAAAGACACCAGAACTGAAGAAGAAAAGAAACAGACAATGGACAGCCTGTTTGAGCAATTATTAAACACTTTGAAGTAAAACAGACATACTGAAGCTGAAAAATTATCATATTTGAGACGTTTTAGCCCATTTATTTGCAATCATCTGTTGACATGTCGTCATAAGTATTTATAATTGTAATCCGTTGACTACTTCCGTAGCTCAGTTGGATAGAGCATCGCCCTCCGATGGCGGAGGTCGCGGGTTCGACTCCCGCCGGGAGTGCCAAAAAAAATCAAGACAATGCGAATGTGGCGAAATTGGTAGACGCGCTAGGTTCAGGTCTTAGTGCCGCGAGGCATAAGGGTTCGAGTCCCTTCATTCGCACCACTCTCTGACAGATCTCTTTCATATCCTTCATTTTTGTTTTTCTGACAAAATATTCCGTTATTTTCTGTTATCGTATGTTCAAGTCATGGTTTTAACTATCCCTATAACAAGACAGAAACAGAAGCATGCAAAAATCGACCTATACCGCCCCTACGAACTTTTGCCTCTGATGAAAAAGACTATATTTGAAAATGGGGAACAGATTCATCATGAAATCTTGCTCCTCAAACTCAAAAGTCTGGTCAGAAGTACATGTAAAACTGAACCGTACCCTTTGTCAAGGACATTTAAAATTTTAGTTATTCATAATTTCGGACAACTAAAATTCCAGTAACCCCATTTAGTAGACATGGCATAATTAAGTGCCCACTCTATTGGACATACCTTTAAATTATGAGGTAGGTACTCTCTGTATTTACTACGGGATACCCCCGTACTTGTCCTCGGTTACCCATTAGCGAAAGTAGCATGCTGAGAGTACCGAGGGAATCTATATCTCTCCCTAATTAGGGAATCCTCATGTCTGAGTTACGTTGCTGATGTCTGTTTCTACTTGTTCTGCTCCCAGTTCCGAGGCTGTCTTTACCGGCTTAGGAGGGACTGGCTTATTAGAAATATCCAATGGATATATTCTTGTGGTATAGAACTGGTAGAATTCGTTAGGTGAGAGCTTTGCAAGTTCCCATTGATAACGGCTGTTATTGTAGTAACCCATGTAGTTATCGACAATTTCTTTGACCTCAGCAAACTCCTCACAGCCCTTTATGTTGTCCCCTATATGATCCTTCATATGTCCATGAAAGCTCTCCTGTGGAGCATTATCCCAACAATTTCCACGACGCGACATTGATTGGCGAAGCTTCTTGTCCTTGAAGACATTTCTGCCTTTGGAACAGGAGAATGCGACAATATTGACTGCCATCAGGATAGCAACGGACAGTTCCAGATGAATCCGCCTGTCATCATAGAACTGCAGGACATTCTTTCTTAATATGATATTCAAAACTTTCAACAGTGCAGACGTCGCCATTAAAACCGGAAATCCGCACTGTACATCACAGAGGATATTCCCCTTACTGTTCTTTTACGAAAACGACCACCCCGCCTTTTTCAAGCCTGCCTGACGCATACTTATGTGAAAAAAGGATCTTCCCGTCAACACAAACATCAGTATCGTATTCATTGGCATTGATAAATACCTGTGGTTTTCCGTCACACCCTCTTGAGTAATGTATAAGTCTTGAGTGGTCATCCTGTTCCCATACCAGCTCGCCGGCGCTCTTGAAAGACACATGCTTTCTCAACTCAATGAGAGCCCTTACCTCATCAAATATATTCAGATATTTCCCGGAATCTATATCTTTCCACGGCATTGGCCTTCTGTTATAAGGGTCATTTTCCCCCTCTAAAGCTATTTCCGTACCATAATAAATACATGGCGAACCGGGCATTGTAAACAACAGCGTCAGCTGCTGAATGAAACAGTCATATGATCCTGCCATGTTAATAAGTCTTGATACGTCATGACTGTCCAGCAGATTAAACAGTGCATAATTAATCTGCTGTTTGTACATTGAATAACAGTAATTTATCTTATGCTTAAAATCTACGGCATTAAGCTGCCTGTCCCTGAAGAAATTGCCAATAACCTGCATAAACGGATAATTCATTACCGAATCATATTCATCACCATCAAGATATGGGGCTGAATCGGTCCAAATTTCACCGAGAAGAAACAGTTCAGGTTTAATTTTCTTAAGTTCAATGTTCAGATGCTTAATAAAGCTGTGAGAAATCTCATTACCAACGTCAAATCTTATGCCGTCAATATCAAACTCCTCAATCCATTTTTTACATATGTCCGTAAAATACGACACCACCTTCGGATTATTGGTGTTCAGCTTCGGCATTTCTGCCACGAATGCAAATGTATAAAAACGGCCGTCCTTTGTATTTCCCTTCTTATTGAAGTTCAGGTCATTAACATAATACCAGTCAAAAAACTCGGAATCCCTGCCATTTTTTAGAACATCCTTCCATGCAAAAAAATCAGTACCGGAATGATTGAACACCGCATCAATCATAATCTTAATTCCCTTTGCATGGGCCTTTCTGACCAGATCAACAAACTCCTCATTTGTACCAAAAGCCGGATCAACAACCTCATAATCGGTAGTGTCGTATCTGTGGTTGGTTCTGCTCAGAAAAACAGGATTAAAATAAATACCGGTAATACCCAGAGACTCAAGATAATCAAGTCTGCTGGCAATGCCCTTAATATTCCCCCCGTAAAGACTTTTATGGTCTCTGCATGACATGTCATCCCAGTTTTTGAAATTACCGTTATATCCGTCTTCAACTCGGCAGAATCGATCCGGAAATATCTGATACCATATAGTATCTTGCACCCATTTTGGCGGTTTACAGATATCAGAATCATTCATCCAGGCAAATTTAAAAAAATGTTTTGCCAGTTCATTGCGTCTGATAACCGACGTGTCATGAATTCCGTCCTCCAAAAGACACACTGAACTGCCATCATCAAATGTCAGAAGAAAATAATACTGAAGACGTTTGTACGGAGGATTGACCGTTACGGAAAAAATATTTTCAAAAGCCATCTCTGAAGACAATTTCATCTCCACTGGCTTACCGTCCCAAAATGAAGCGCCTGAAATCCCGTTAATATACGGGTCCTCGCAAACCAAAACAGCTTTGGTTACACTGCGATTGGCATGAAGATTAATTCTTAATTCGTTTTCATTAAGACAATAGCAGTCATTGTAACCGCATCTGTGACTTATTCCTTCGTACATCATGATATTAGCTCCTTTCGGCTGTTGTCCAATGGCTCTAGTTTAAGAATATTCGGCAATAAAATCTTTAATGATTCTATTTACAATTTAACACAATCCTATTATTCTCTCCATACAATTACCCATTAAACAGAACCCTTTTATATGAATATTATTAAGCCGATACACGAGAGCAAAAAACACGGAAAAGATGATTTTTCCTATTCCGTTTACCACTCCATCATTCCATGTTGGCTAAAAAACTTTCCATTTCACTGGCATGATGAAGTGGAAATAACTTATATGCAGGAAGGAGTCGCTCTCTTTACCGTACGTAACAGAAAGCTCCTCGTTTCTGAAGGCGATATTCTCATAGCAAACTGCCGCTACCCGCACAGTGTTGAACAATACGGTGAGAGCAGAGCTGACTTTTTCTCGATTCTGTTTAATCCTGACATCCTGAAAGAACAGATTCTTGATGATGAAAACATAAAGAAGATAGAGAACATTTCTGAAGGAAAACTGATTTTTCCGGAACTGTTAAAGAAAGATACTCCCGTAAACAGGAAACTTACTCCTTTTATTGTTGAACTTATAAAATACAGAAAAAAAAGTTACACTGATTTTCAAATGGGAGTTATCGGATGCCTTTATCTGATTTTTCAGACTCTCGGAGAACATTCTCTTAAAGATGATAAAACAGTCAGTGAATACCGGGCTGATTTTTCAAAAATAAAACCGGCAATCAATGCGGTTATCAATCATTATGAACAAAAAATTACCGTTGAAGATGCCGCGTCGGAATGCTGTCTTTCAGAAAGCCACTTCATGAAAATCTTTAAAAAAACAACAGGAAAAAGCTTTAATGAATTCCTTATAGGACACAGACTCAATAAAGCTTCACAAATGCTCAAGGACACCGATGACAGGGTCGTAGACATCGCTAACAGTTGCGGTTTCTACAACCAGTCATACTTTACAAGAATGTTTTTACGGCATTATTCAGTCACACCGAGTGAATACAGAAAAATAAACTCTGCCAAAAGAGAATAATCTCATCACTCATTACCGACAGTATCAGCCATGGAGACGGTTCATGAAAGAATCCGTCATGCGTCTCATCACCCTCTGGAATTGTATACGTAGTATTCCAGATAATCCTTATCCAACTCATCAAAGAACATGCTTGCCCCGCCTGAATAAAAATTACCGAAACTCATTCTCATGTCGGCAAAAGTCAGCACAAGATTATTCTTTGCTCTTGTAATGGCCACATAAGCCAGACGTCGTTCCTCATCAAGATTCTTTCTGTCACCTATTGAATATCTGTTTATACCGTGAGGCAACAGACCAT
The DNA here is from genome assembly GCA_017940385.1 of Ruminobacter sp. Classification (GTDB taxonomy): domain Bacteria; phylum Pseudomonadota; class Gammaproteobacteria; order Enterobacterales; family Succinivibrionaceae; genus Ruminobacter. Next base: position 85,548 of record JAGAYS010000057.1, read on the forward strand.
CTTCAAAACCTGCAACAATTACACAAGGGAACTCCAGGCCTTTGGCACTATGAATGGTCATCAGATTAACGCCGGTATCGCCGGATTCATCATCAGCTCTGACATTACCGAGGTCATTATCCCCGTTCATGGCAACGGTTGTCACAAAGCCACGGATCATTTCAACCGGACTAAGAGTCCCGGCAGCATGCCCGTTATTATCCGCATTCACGTTCAGGGAAGATTCTGCGCCATCACCGTCCTGAACACTTACACGGGCATTATCATCCATGTCTTCATCAGGGAAATCCATATTAGGATCAAAATCGCCGACATCCAGTTTACTTATAACATCAACAAGCTCTCTGATATTGTTGCTTCTGTTTAATTCATCATGGTTTTCATCCACATCCTTCTGTCGGTAATACTCAATAAGTCCGGATTCCACCAGAAGGTTCATAACCTGATCACCGATACCGTAATCAGCGCATTTATCGTTAAACTCTTTACCTGCTTTCTGAATAAAATCCACAAAACTTTTAATCCCGGAGGATTTCTTGTTGGCATTACAAAAAAGGACACAGGCATCAAACAGCGACACCCCCTGCTGTGAAGCAACCGTCTTAATCTTTGACAACGTAACCTTGCCTATTTTTCTTGACGGTATATTTATGATTCTTTCAAGGGAAACATCATCATCATGATCCGTGATGAGACTTAAATACGAAAGCGTGTTTTTAATTTCTTCACGATCATAGAATCTCAGCCCGCCGATAATCCTGTGAGGAAGGCCGGCATTCACAAAAGCCGATTCGATGGCACGAGACTGCATATTCGTTCTGTAGAGGACGGCAAAATCAGAATTTTTGTAATGATATGCCACTTTATATTTCTTAATAAGCTGAGCAATTATTTCAGCCTCTTTGTCAGGAGAATTAGTCTGAATGACCCTGACCTTGTTCGTATCGCTTCTTTCCGTAACAAGATTCTTTTCGGCAAATCTCCTGCTGTTAAAACCGATGAGTCTGTTTGCATTGGCAAGGATTGCGCTGGTGGATCTGTAGTTCCGGATAAGCTTGTACATAGTAACGTGCGGATAATCATTATAGAAACGGTTAAGAATATCCATCACCGCCCCTCGCCAGCCATAAATTGACTGATCATCGTCACCGACAATCAGAACATTGCTGTTCTCTCCACTTATAAGCTTCAACCACTCATACTGAATTGAATTGGTATCCTGAAATTCATCCACCAGGATCTGTTTAAATTTTCCATTCAGAAATTTTCTGACATCAGGATTCCCCTTCATCAGCTCAACACTTCTCAGAATAAGCTCAGAGAAATCAAGTACATTGGCCTTGTTGCATTTATCCTGATAGAGGGCATAAACATCATCAAGTCTGTATATGCCATTCAGTCCGCCAAAATCGTGATGAGGTCTCAGTCCCTTATCCTTAAGTTCTGAAATATACGCCGCATACTGCTTTGGAGAACATTCCTTTGTTTTTTCAATTTTAAGTTCTTCGAAACAGTCCTTAACTATTCTGACCTGCTCGGAGGTATCCATAATCTTAAAATTAGGCTTAAGTCCGGCCTGATTTGCAAAATTACGAAGAAGCTTACAACAGGCCCCGTGGAAAGTGCAGCACCACAGATATCTGGTATTCTGTTCACCTACAAAGTCATGTATGCGCTGACTCATTTCCCTGGCAGCTTTATTAGTGAATGTAACGGCCAAAATGTTATGAGAGGGAATGTTGTATTTGAGTATAAGATAAGCCAGTCTTCTGACCAGAACGGTTGTTTTACCGGTTCCGGCTCCGGCAATAATCAGCATGTTTGATAATTCCGCCGTAACGGCCTGAAGCTGTTCTGGATTCAGGCCTTTAACAATAGTATCAACAAATCCTAATGACATGGAACACGACTCTCTTTATTCTTAGTGGATACAACAACGGATCCACATCCATACATGATTTTACAAACCTGTCACGTCAGCATGCATGTTTCTTCGTACATTAACGATGCTAATCGTTTTGGTCATGTTGTTTGGTATGGATTTTAAATCCTGAATCCCTCCGGCAAAAATATTTATGGCTGACGAATTTGCACATGTATATGCATTTTAATCTCACCGGAAAATCAGAACACAAACCGATAACAACTTTTGACAGACAAATCCGTAATTGTCTATTGTACATCTAATTATTACAGTAATAAATCAATAAGTTCACTTATGTGATTTATTGAAATATGAGGCAGGATCTTAAGTTCAGACTCCTCACGGTGATACTGAGTCTGTCTGACAGACATGACACCGGCATTTATTGCCCCTAAAACGTCAGTAGTCTCATTGTCTCCGATATGACAGACATCTTCAAGATCCACGTCTGCCAGCATGGCGGCCTGACGGAACATATGAGGATTGGGTTTCGACGGAAGATTTACTCCGGCCCATATCACGTCATCGAAACATTCATCATATCCGGCAATTTTAGGATCTGAATTCCCGTTAGTCAGGCCGATAATTGGATAATGTTTCTTTAATCTGTGTAACACATCCAGTGTTTCACGTGGAACATTGATTTGAGAACGGACACTAATAAAATCGTGCATCAGTTCTTCTGCCAGACGGCTCGCGTCATCTGAAGTTCTTCCTGAATCCGTGAGCAGTTCCTTGAATATAAAATATCTCAGCATGGACACGTCATATTCGAGCTCCGGACAGATATCAAGCATTTTCCCTCTCACGGCATAATACAGAGAATCACTCAAACGTGAACCATCAAGATAATCAACTCCTATTTTGATCTTGATATACTCTTCGGCATGCGCTATGACCGGGCCATTGTCATACAGGGTATCGTCAAGATCAATCGTCAGAAGTTTTGGTTTATGCCAGTTGCGATAAAAAATCATAATTGTCCTTTGCCATATTTCTACACAGAAAACACGGCGGAGAAAACACCTAAAAGCATATTTACACTGTTATTGTAACTTAATAACGTATTATACCTAAGTAAAAACTTAATACGGTTCCGGCACAGATTAGTAAACATCCTTGATTCGATGGTTGCCGGCTAAGAGTTTTCCTCCATAAAAGCAAGAGGATGAGCTTTGGTGTACACCTCTTTTAATCTTTCAATATTCAGATGCAGATAAATCTGGGTAACAGACAGCGACGTATGCCCCAATATTTCCTGAACAACCCTGATATCTGCACCGCCGGCAAGCATTTCCGTGGCAAATGAATGCCTTAACTTATGAGGCGTAATCTTCAATGGAATGTCGGCAGCCAGGCCCATCTTCTTTATGGCGATCTGAACTGCCCTCGTAGTCATCATTTCTCCGAATCTGTTGACAAAAAGGTAATCACATTCAGCTGATGCCAATAAGTCCCTTACTGCGAACCACTCCATCATTGCCTGCAGAGAATAACTGCCGAAAGGCACAATCCTTTCCTTGTTTCCCTTACCAATGATTCTGATTTCCATTTTCTCGAAATCTATATCACCGATACGGATACTGACCAGCTCCGATACACGGACCCCACTGGCAAAAAGAAGTTCAACAATGGCACGGTCCCGATAATCTTTAGGAGACGGATCATCTGGAAGCACTGCCAGTTTTTCAAACTGCTCATAAGTCAGGTAAGCAGGCAGATCAGCCGTAAACTTCGGCGTTTTTATATCTGCCATGGGATTAACCTTGATGAGATTCATCAAAGATAAATATTTATAGAAACTTTTTAAGGTACTTACGAGGTGAGCTCTGGATCTGTTGCTGATGTTATCCTTTAGAGGATCTGCTGAAGATATTTCCCTGATACCGAGTCTTAAATCATGTTCCGTTGCATCAGTAAAGGATATCAAATCCGGAATTCTGGCATTAAGAACCTCAATAAAATGACGAAGTTCCCGTTCATAACTTTTAATGGTGTGGACACTGTACCTTTTTTCATAGGTAAGATAACTGATAAAATCTGATACGGCATTATGAAGTCCGCCGTATTTTTCATCCTGCATTACAGCCTCGATAAAGAATCACGGGTTCCCCGACATTAACCTCACCCCGGTCCGAATATGCATGTATTCAGTGAACAGACATAATTCACCGGTGACCGTAAGGTCGGTATTAAGATTAGAATTCAATGCAACCGTCAAAAACAAGTGAGGCATTTCCCGTCATTTTTACGGGCATACCTTCCCCCTGCCATTCAACCGTCAAATCCCCGCCGCTGAAATGCACGGTAACCGGAGATCTCAAAAGTCCCTGATCCATGCCTACTACGGCTGCGGCACATGCTCCTGTTCCACAGGATGGTTTTTCCCCGGAACCGCGCTCGTAGACTCTCAGTCTGATTTCATGCTGATTCAGAACCTGCATAAATCCGACATTAACCTTTTCCGGAAAACGTTCATGAACGGAAATAAGTCCTCCGGTTCCGGACACGTCCGCAGATTCAATATCATCGACAGTAAGAATACAGTGAGGATTTCCGGTAAATACGGCCCCACACAGTACATGACCGTCACCTACGGGCAGAACATATGTTTTGTTTCTGCCCTGAGCCCTGAACGGAATCTTCGCAGGTTCCAAAACAGGTTCCCCCATATCAACCAGTACCGAACCATCATCATTAACGGTCAGTACCAGTTTACCTCCGAGGGTGCTGACTCGGATATTTTTCCGATTGATAAGCTTTTTTTCCGTCACGAATTTGGCAAGGCATCTGGCTCCGTTACCCCCCATCTGAATTTCAGTTCCGTCAGGATTATATATCCTGTAATGAAAATCAAGTTCGGGATCATATGGAGGTTCAACCACCAGCAGATGATCAAAACCAACACCCAGGCGCCGGTCAGCAAGACTTTTAATCTTGTTCTCAGACAGAAAAAACTTCTGGGTTACGGCATCAATAACCATAAAATCGTTGCCACAACCATGCATCTTGGAAAAATTAATCAGCATATCTACTCAACTTAAAGGTTGAATCCAAGAATTAGAGCTTATGTTCGTGACGCCACAAATCACTAACGCTTTCACGATCACGAATCACGTAAACCTTATCGCCATCAACCATCAGCTCAGCGGCTCTTGGTCGAGAGTTATAATTTGATGACATGGCAAAACCGTAAGCGCCGGCACCATGCATTACCAGGAAATCACCTTCCTGAACCTTAAGTGATCTTTCCTTACCTAGGAAATCCCCTGTTTCACAGATAGGTCCTACGACATTATATACATTTTCAGGACGTTCAATACTGTGATCAGCTTCTTCAATGCGCATCCAGGCACTATAGAGAGAAGGTCTAATCATGTCGTTCATGGCCGCATCCACAATACAGAAGTTACACACCTCTCCCTGCTTTAAATATTCGCATCTGGTCACCAGTACGCCTGCATTTGCAACCATTGATCTGCCTGGTTCGCAGATTAATCTTAAATTTCTGCCGGCAAGCTTTGCCTTAACAACTTTTAAGTAGTCGGCAACTGCCGGAGGTACTTCATCCTTGTAAACAACACCAAGACCACCACCGATATCAATGTGCTCAAGTTTAATGCCTTCAGCTTCAAGTCTGTCAACAAGAGCAAGGATTCTGTCAAGTGCATCCACAAAAGGAGTCAGTGACGTAAGCTGGGATCCTATGTGACAGTCAATACCGATAACTTTTACGCCTTCAAGAGATGCGGCATGTCTATAGAGTTCAAAAGCAGTCTCAACAGGAACACCGAACTTATTATTCTTCAACCCGGTGGAAATATAAGGATGAGTTCCGGCATCAACATCAGGATTCACACGGATTGAAATCGGAGCCTTAACATTCTTACTGATGGCAATCTTATTGATGCGTTCAAGTTCCGCCGGAGATTCCACATTGAAACAGAGAATTCCCTGATCCAATGCATATTCAATTTCACTGAAGCTCTTGGCTACCCCTGAGTACACGACTTTCTTCGGATCACCGCCGGCTTCGATGACTCGAGCAAGTTCACCGCCTGACACAATATCAAAGCCTGTGCCTAATGAAGCCATCAGCTGCAGAATGGCGATATTGCTGTTAGCCTTTACCGCATAACAAACAAGATGTTCAACATCTGAACTGGCGGCATTATACGCATTTAAGTGCTCTTCGAGCTGAGCCTTGGAATAAATATAAAGAGGCGTGCCATATTTCTGAGCAAGTTCCTTTACTGATAAATCTTCTACGGAAACCAACCCATTACTTTTAGTCGAAATAAAACTCATTATTAACTCCTGATTTGAGTATTATCATTATCAATAGCCGGAGGAAAAATACGACAAATCCTCTTTTCTGAAATTTTACTATATTTTGACAGACTTGTTATCTTTTTATGCTCTTCAGGATATCTGCAACCTTACTTATTGCACCTTTACAGGGCATGGAATCCATGCATATATCCAAAGAACCGGACTTCTGAACAAAAAAACATTGGCATAAAGTAACATGTAGCACAGTGTGGTCAGTGATTTTGTTCAGTTAATCCAAAATCAGCCAGATGCATTTCACGTGCCTAAAAAGTGCATTTTATACGTTTTTTGAAAAAAACACAAAATCAAGGACATATACTTATCCATGTATGGGAAATACTTAAAGACATTTAAGTAACGAGTAAAAACACTACACAAATAAGGGAGAAAATACATTATGGCCAGATCTTTTTCATACTCAGGCCGCGGTTACTCATCAAGAGGCAGATCATACGGCAGCAGTTCCTCAGGAAGCACTCATTCTTTCTCAGGAACAACCCGTTATTCCAACGGCAGCACGAGAAGCTACCGAGGAAACGTGCACTTCAACGGAAACTCCTACACCTGTACGACCAGATACAGCGATGGTTCGGTTAAGTGCCATGACGGCTTCATAAACCATGGATGGAAATAATTGTCGCGACAGATACGATGAAAGGGCTGTTACACTCCCGCTTGCAACCGTCTTTAGAAGACTGACAAACAGGTTCCATAATAACCTGGTTTCGATTAGATATTTATCTTTAATGTCTGACGGTGTAATGATAATAACATCATTATTTTGAGTTACTGAATTACGGGGACTCTCAATACGCCCCGTAATTTATTGATTTTCTTCTTTCAATGCTGCCATGATTACCTATTGCTCATGTTAACATCCTTAACCAGGTTGTCACACCTGCTGAAGAATTCGTCTATAAGAAATTCTCCCTTTTCGTCCACATATCCAAAACCCTCAACGTTATTGTTGTCATCATAAGAAAAAATTAAATGTACGGTCTCACCGTCATTTCTCTTATGAGTAATATGGTATTCCCCCTGATCCGCGCTGTGCATTGTGGAATTAGGAATACCAGCAAGGAGAGCTCTTATCCCGGCATCCCCACTTGAAAACTCATCCCAGGGAATATTTGAAGTAATGTAACCAAATACATTTGGAGAACCGTCATAATCAAACAAATAATGTCTTAATTCGTAATTAAATACAGTTATTGATTCATAATCATGCTCAGCACTTCTTTCAAATTTACACCGATTAAAATAGTCACAGCCAGTCAGACATGCCACAGCACTAAATACTAAAAATATCTTTTTTAACACCTTGTTTTTATACCTATATAAAAAAACACACTTAATATTTACTTTTATAATTCACCAAATCTAATTTATCAATATTGATACATGAGCATATGTTTATACCAACACTACTCATCAACCGATGAGACGCCGGTCTCATCGTTTTCTGAAGAATCTTCAACACCGGAATCAAACACCTTTACCCCTTCTGTTGTCGGCGACGCATCAGGTCGATCTTCTGGTAAATACAATGAACCTCTTAAACCGCATGCTGAAACCATTAACAGCGCAAAGAACGAAGCAGCCAAGATCAGTACTTGTTTTAACATAAAAAAATCCTATAAACCTTAAAACGAATTCCCATTAAATCACACGACCACAATACATCCAACTACAGCGGAGAAATAGTATTATTGGACACATCCACAAGGAAAAACTGTGGAAGATTAAAATACTGTCTGTATTTGTGCTTCTCTTTTTCCTTTGAGAACTGGCTCTGGCTGCGGGTGTAATAAGAAGTTATGTCCAGAATCAGCTCGCTGATTGAAGCTTTAAAATTATCGTAGATTCTTAATTCCTGATTTTCAGAGGAATTAAAAATCTGGTAGGTTTCGTTATCATTCTTCACAAAGAAATATTGAGTAAGACCGTACATGCAGTTGGCTTCTATTATTGAAGGCACAAGCTCCCTGTTCGCCTCGCCGCTGCTCAGAATTTCAGCCTTGATAGGATTCTTTTCCTTGATTTCCTCAGCTCGCACAAGATTCATCGTTCTGGAGTTAAACTGCAGCACGTAGTCCACGCCGCCAATTGTAATGCCCTTGCTTGTCAAAAGCTTTTTATTAAGATTATTCATGCACAGAGAGAGCAGATTCTCCACATCTGGCTTAATCATCGCATCACCCATGTGGGCACTGAAGTCCATTACGTATGCTGAATCCGGCATGGACGCACCGGGAACAAACAGGTGGGACATCTCATTCAGAAAATCCACCATGGCATCAGGCCCCTCATAGTTGTAACAGATCAGTTCATTCCATGAATTGGAAAGAACCGCCGCTATTGAACCCACAAGACACTCTTTGGTGGAACCATATGAAAATGTACTCATCGGTACCCTGCTCATGGCTCCCTGAAACTTATGTTTTCTGGTCGGATCTGACGAGTAGTTGACCAAAATGAAAACATTCTTGACGGAGGTTACGCCAAGAAGACTTGTATTACCGACTTCCGCAGGATAATTCACAAACTGGGATTTAAGTTCATTACAGATAACCTTCACCCTTTCGGAAGTAAGACTGCTGTTTGCTGAATGAACGCTGATAGCGGTCTTATGATTAATCAGAGCATTAAAGTAACATGTGGCGACTGCAGACACCAGATTGTCAAAATAAAAAATAGGAGGCGTACCTATAATGGAAAGATCATTAAGTGCTTTATTGTAGACATACCATCCTTTTTTCAGAATGGTACTGTCACGCACCTCAACAAAGGACAGCTGCTTTTCTGCAAGATTAAGCTTTGAACTGAGCAGATACTGCTGAATCTTACCGGGGAATTTATCAAAAACCACAAACAGCTTACGGGAAAGCACACTCAGATCCCTGTAACTTATCGCATCGGTAACCTTGTATTCAACACCGAAAGTAAGGAGGGCATGATAACTCTGAATCATGACGTTGAAAACCCTGTTGTAGATACTCACGACGTCAACAATATTCCAGTTATTGCGGTTGCTCAGACGGCTGACCGTCTCCATATTCCAGCCCCAGGCCTCAATCATGTTGTTAATAAGGGTGCGGCGTGCTGACTGTGCCACCGGATCGCTGATTTTTGTAAAGCCTTCGTTAATTTTTAAATAGAAGCAGATGCGCAAAAGCTCGAGTCTTTCATAGTCATTATGATTACGTAAAAATCTGCTGATTTTTTCAAAAACCATATAGTAGCTGTCAAGATTCAGACTGTATCCCTCATTATTCTGCATCCAGTCCTTTACTCTCATGGAGATAAGCTGGGTCTGGGGATATTCGGCACTATAGGTTTCCATCAGAAGAATTTTAATGGAAGCCTTAAAAGGAGAATCTATCCCCTTATAGAGAAGCCAGAGGGCCGCACCATAATATTCATCCGACGGTATATCCCCGATAGCTCCCAGATCAAGCCACTCATCTCGGGATATAATTCGTCTGGCGTAGAGTTTTTGCACGTATTCATCGTAATCATGCTCATGACTGCAGGGCACAATCATCCATGTCAGCAGTTTTCCAGCCACACATATGGCACTGCGATAGAATTCATCGAGAAGAAACATATGGAGAGCCGTACCACAGTTTTCTTCATCTACACCCATTCCAGAATCCATGCGTTCATCAGGATTCTTTCCTTCTTTATTATGACGTTTTTTGAATTTATCGGTCTTCACTATGAAGAAGTTAACATCGAGCTTATACTCACTGCTCGCTGCCATTTCTTTTATGAACTTACACTTCTTCTCAAGAAGCCTGACACGCTCATCAGGCATATATTCAGATACACATACCCAATAATCGAAGTCTGAATTCGGGCTCTGCCCCACTGAAGCGGTGCTGCCCATACAGTAGAGACCGAGAATCGACTCTTCCGTTGTATTTGTATCAATCACCGACGCCGTTGCTTCAGAATAATCGTCAAGTACCCGACGCTGAATATCGTTTAGTTTGAAATTACAGATACCGTGAGGAACATCACCGGCCAAAGCGCAGGGAACTGCAGAACTATTAAGATGCAGCATTAGGGGAACCAGATTAAAAAACAGTTTCCCCTTCTCATTCACAAATTCCTGAGCTTTTTCCAGACGGTACTCGTTCAGTTCCCGGTACCTCTGCTCATATAATTTGATTTTGCTAAACAATATCCCAAACCCGTTATAAAAATACAGCCTTATATCAGTAAAACTGAAAAAGGCCGTAATAATAAACTACTTACTCAAATTGTACTACATATGTGACATATATCAAATATTAATCATCATTCTGTGCCTGTTTATAGTACATTGCCGCTTTCTGATAACCTCCGAGACGCTGGTAACACTGTGCCAGTCTGCTGAAGTAATCAGAGCACGGAGCCCTGCTCACCAGCTTTTCGTACAAATCCACCGCCTTTTCGAATTCATTGCGGTTCATGTACATGTTGGCAAGTGCGGCCATTAAATCGGCATTATTCAGATTATCCGCCTCGTCTTTCTGCAGTTTCTTTTCAAGATACTCCGTTATCTTGTGATTTGAAGTATTCCACTGGGAAAGATTACTGTATATTCTTGATGAATCAACAGTACTCTTGAGATTTCTCATAATGATCTTTTCTGCCTTTCCTTCCTCTCCGAAACGGTTATATGCCAACGCAAACGCATTGGAAACATCAATTCCGTCACAGATATCATCAGGAAGCTCGGCATACATCTTATCGACTATGTACCTGTCGTTTGCAACTTTAATTTCGTCAACAATCTTCTCGGACACGTAACGCCTGTAAGACTTCTCATCAAGCAGACCGTTACCGAGAAACTCCTTGCGGTTTTCCATTATTTCACTGTATCGGCCCAACCTCTCCAGGCACTTATAATAAAGTGCTGAAATCATTTTGCTTGGTTTTGCAGTTCTTCTCAGCGACGTAATGATATTCATGGCCTTGTCATTTTCTCCGGCTTCAAGATACATCTTTACCCTGAGAATACTGACCGCCTGAGCATGACCGCTCAAAACCTTCTGTGCTTCATTAAACAGTCTGGTACTTTCGGCGATGTTACCTGACTTATAATTGGAAACAACACCAAGAATAAGATTCACATACTGAACATCACTCCACTTTCTTCCCTTTTCTGCAAGAGCCGCAGCGGCAGCGTAATCACCCTCGATGTATTTTGAAATGGCATTTTCAAGAATCTTCTTTGATCTTTCCGTACGGCTGGAACCGTACCAACTGGCAAGTCCCTTTCTGACTCCGGCTATTCTGCCGATCACCGCCAACAGAAGATACACGGCAAGATACCCCAGAATCAAAATAATAACCATTGATACCAGACTGAGCTGTATTACATGACTGCCGGTGTCAATGTATACAAACCCCTGGTTGTTAGCAAGCATCGGTGCGGTAATCATAAGTCCTGCCAGCACCAGAAGCATTATCACCAATTTGACCATCTTGACACCTACTTCCCTGCAAATTCGTTAATAAACTTACCAATTTCCACTGTACTGTTTAAAAATCTTACGTCAGTTGAGGCAATCTTTTCAGCAGCCGTTTCGTTTATTCCCTTCAATGTATTCTGAACCACCGGATCCGTTTCATCAAAATAAGTTTCGGTCAGCTCGCGTGCCCGGTTCAGATACTGTGAATAAAGTTCCTGTTCCCTGTAAAAACAGGCCTTTGCCGCAAGCAGCAGATAATTTTCAAGATTAGCCCTTAAAAACGCTTCGTTATCCGGAGCCATCAGTGCAGTATCGGTAGCATCTTTTCTCTTAATGACAACAAAACTGTTAACAAACGAGCCCATTGAAGTTTTCAGATTATCCCACCAGTCATCGACATTTTCAGAAACAGTGCCCTCTTCAACAAGATTAACCTTTTTAAGCCCTTTTATCTTCATTTTAGACACATTGCTGATAAGCTCATTTATACGAAGTAACGGCTTTTCATAATCGATTGCCGGAATATTCCCTAAAGCATTAAGATCCGAAGCAATGGCTTCTCTCAGTTTTCTGGTGCGTGGATCGTTAACACCGGCAATAACAGTATCAGCCTCCTTCAGAAGAGAAATGGCCGTAGCGTAATCACGGTCAATTACCACCTTTCTGTTGGCCAGTGTCAGCAGATACTTGGCATCAAAAACAGCCCAGCTGAGACTGGTTGTCTTTTCTTCACCAAGCTTGGCATTGATTCTGGCAACTTCAGACTGCATGGCATCATAATTACTGCTAAGTCCGGTTATCTTTGAATTGACGGCATTCAATGCAGAAGCATCAAGCTTTGACGCAACATTTCCTTCAATGCCTTTCACGGATGATTCCAGAGCTCTGATACTGCCGTTTACGGTATTTATATCAGCACTGTAATCAACCTGCTGTGGAATTTCAACTTCAGGACGCGTAAGCTCGTACCCTGCGAACCCGAATAACAGAACAGCAAGCACCGCGGTACAAAGAGTATTTCTTTTCTGTCTGCTCTGAAGTTTACGTAATGACTCGCCATAGGATTCTGAAGAGAAATCTCTCTGTTCATCCATATCACTTACATCATCAATACTTCCTGATAAATCAGGATTTTCCGGAGTGTTGTTAGACACATTAAGATTATCTGTCATATCTTCTTGGCTCATGGCATATCCATCATGTTTTTAATACTAATACTGATGAACATTATAACAAAAAAGAAAAATGATAATGCTAAACACCGATGGCGTTATGCTTATTAGTTGAACTGTGTTTTAGAAATCTTTATTAATCTTGAAATCTCGGCGGTATCGGCACTGCCACAGACATTTATGAGAACGGCGTACTCACCTTCCTTTGTCACCACGGTGGCACACGGAAGATTACCCACGTAACTGTATTCCCATCCCTTGACCTTGGGCACGGGACGCAAATCCCTCCCCTTCACGTTTTTCATGAATTCCATGGCAACGTTTCTGGTGCTCATGTCAGGATTACTTAATTTGTATTTGTAGTATGAAAACTCTGCTCTTGGAGTTGTCTTTTCGAAAAAAATATAGCCGGTCTGCCTTGAAGTCAGCTTCCAGTTATCAGGCAGGTCCTCACCTGCTAAAGCCGCGCCAGACAGTACGGCACAGCTCATAACCGACAGCATCAGAAACTTTATCATCAGACCGGCTCTTATCATTTCAGACCTATGCCCTTACGGCTTCATATACTGAGTATAGGCAGGATCGTCTGACACTTCATTATACTCGTAACCGAGTTCATTAAGATGACGATTAAGCTCATCTACTCCGTTATCATCGACCTCAAATGCACAGAGCACGCTGCCGTACTCCATACCGCGGGAACGGTAGTGGAACATGGTAATGTTGTAGTCAGTACCTACTGTCTCCAGGAAGTTAAGGAGAGCGTCACGCACTTCAGGGAACTCAAATACGTAGGCCTTTTCATTTACCTTTACAGGAGTATGACCACCAATCATGTAACGGACATGGTTCTTTGCCAAAATATTATTGGTCATGTCTGATACTTCGTATCCTGCTTTTCTGAGACTTTCAATAATACCGTCAAGTTCCTCTCTGCCGTTTGTCAGATGCACTGACACGAAAATTCTGGCTGATTCAACCTTGGCAAAACGATAGTTAAACTCAGTTACGGCCCTTCCGCCGAGCTGCTTGCAGAACTCAAGGAATGCACCTTTTCTTTCAGGGATCTTAACAGAAATTATACCTTCGCCCATTTCACCGATTTCACAGCGTTCGGAAACAAAACGCAGGGTATGGAACTTGGTGTTGGCACCTGAAAGAATTGCAGCCATTGTAACTGATTCATCGTTCTTAAGTTCAGGATGCTGCTTTACATACTTCTTGAGACCGGCGAGAGACAGTGCACCGCTAGGTTCAGAAATGGCACGGGTATCTTCGAAGATATCTTTCATGGCGGCACAGATTTCATCGTTTGAACAGGTGATTATGTCATCAATGCTGTCCTTGAGAACCCTAAAGGTTTCATCACCGATTCTCTTTACTGCCACACCGTCAGCAAACAGAGACACGCGATCCAGGGTAACCGGTTCACCGCTCTTAAGTGCTGCTTCAAGACATGCACTGCCGTCAGATTCTACGGCAATAACCTTAACCTGTGGCATTACCTGCTTGATATACACCGCAACACCGGCAGCAAGTCCGCCACCGCCAACCTGTACGAACACATGAGTAATGTGAGAGTCCTGCTTCAGCAGTTCCTGAGCTATTGTTCCCTGTCCGGCAATAACGTCAGCATCATCATAAGGAGGAATAAGAGTGTATCCCTTATCCTTTGAAATTCTGATGCACTCAGCATATGCTTCATCAAAGGTAGCCCCGAAAAGAACCACGTTTCCGCCAAGGCGTCTTACCGCATCAACCTTGATGTCCGGAGTGGAATTAGGCATTACAATCGTTGCCTTAATACCAAGCTTTTTACCTGTAAGGGCCACGCCCTGAGCATGATTACCGGCAGAAGCGGCAATAACTCCCTTGGCAAGCTGTTCCTTGGTTAATCCGGCAATTTTATTATATGCCCCGCGAAGCTTAAAAGAATGAACTGACTGCAGATCTTCTCTTTTGATAAGAACGTTAACGCCTACTTTTTCGCTAACCTTATCAAGTTTCTGAAGAGGTGTAACCTTTGCCACATCATATACGGGAGAAAGAAGTATTTTACGTAAGTACTCTTCTTTAGTTGGGTGTTCCATTTCAATATACATCCTAATAAATGCGACAGCCGTAACGGCTGTCGCCTGTTGTCCAAGCCTCTTAAAGCTTGCTAACGTCTCTTACACCGCCCTTGTCTGCGCTAGATGCGAGTGCGGCATATGCCTTTAATGCTCCTGAAACGGTACGCTGTCTGTTTAAAGGCTTCCAAGCCTTATTTCCGAGAGCTTCCATTTCATCACGGCGCTTCTGTAATTCCTCATCAGAAATACGTACTGAAATCGCTCTGTTAGGGATATCAATATCGATGATATCGTCTTCCTTGATAAGACCGATGTTACCGCCATTTGCAGCTTCAGGAGAAACATGACCAATTGACAGACCAGATGTACCGCCGGAAAAACGACCGTCGGTGATAAGAGCGCACTGTTTGCCAAGACCGACTGACTTCAGGTATGAAGTAGGGTAAAGCATTTCCTGCATGCCCGGACCACCCTTTGGACCTTCGTAGCGGATAATAACGACATCACCCGCCTTGATCTTACCGCCAAGAATACCGTTAACGGCATCTTCCTGACTTTCGAATATGCGTGCCGGACCACTGAACTTGTAGATTGAAGGATCAACACCGGCAGTCTTAACAATACAGCCGTTAACGGCAAGATTACCATAAAGAACGGCAAGACCGCCATCCTGATTATATGCATATTCCTTAGATCTGATACAGCCGTTCTCACGATCGGTATCAGCGGCATCATAGACCTTACTCTGACTGAAAGCACTGAGATTAACAACTCCGCCAGGTGCAGCAAGATACATCTTTCTTACTTCGTCGGAAGCATTGCGATCGATTGAATAACGATCCAGCTCTTCTCCCATGGTGAGACCGAGACATGTATGAGCATCCCTATGAATGAGACCGCTCTTGTCAAGCTGACCGAGAATAGCCATTATGCCACCGGCTCTGTGCACATCTTCCATGTGGTACACTGAAGTCGAAGGAGCAACCTTACAAATATGAGGAACATGTCTTGAAAGACGGTCGATGTCCTTCATGGTGAAATCAACACCGGCTTCCTGAGCAACAGCCAGGAGATGGAGAACGGTATTTGTAGAACCGCCCATTGCGATATCAAGAGTCATGGCGTTTTCAAACGCATCCTTTGTGGCAATGCTGCGTGGTAATACGGATTCATCATCGTGTTCGTAATAATCCTTAGCCATTTTAACGATACGCTTTGCAGCATTAACAAACAGATCGCGACGGAATACGTGAGAAGCAAGAAGTGAACCGTTACCTGGCTGAGAAAGACCCAGGGCTTCAGTTAAACAGTTCATTGAATTTGCCGTAAACATGCCGGAACATGAACCGCAGGTAGGACAGCCATAGTTTTCCGCAACATTGATCTGTTCATCGGTAATGTTCTTATCGGCAGCCATAACCATGATGTCAATAAGATCAAGCTTTGAATGACCGGCGATAGGTTCCTTAACCTTACCTGCTTCCATTGGGCCGCCGGATACGAAAATGGTTGGAATATTCAAACGCATTGCCGCAATGAGCATGCCCGGAGTTACCTTATCGCAGTTGGAAATACATACAAGAGCATCCGCCTTATGGGCATTACATGAATATTCTACGCTGTCAGCAATAATTTCACGGCTAGGTAAAGAATAGAGCATGCCTGAATGACCCATGGCAATACCGTCATCCACAGCAATGGTATTAAATTCCTTTGCTATGCCGCCTGCCTTTTCAATTTCCTTGACAACAAGCTGACCGATATCATGAAGATGTACATGACCCGGAACGAATTGTGTGAAAGAATTGGCAACGGCAATAATCGGCTTACCGAAATCTCCGTCCTTAACACCTGTAGCACGCCACAATGCTCTGGCGCCGGCCATGTTACGACCTTCGGTTGTTACAGAGGAACGATATTTAGGCATACTTAGCTCCATTTATAAAATAATAAAAAATTCAGTTTGTATAATAATAAAGAAACCAAAAGCTATTGTAAACAATGAACTTTTGGCTTCGGTTAATTAAGGGAATTTAAATCTGATTACTTATTTACAGGATATAACCAGTTCCACTTATCTTCTGTCTGACCATTGAATAAGCCAAAAAATGCATTCTGTAACTTTTCAGTGATAGGACCACGTGCACCGCAACCTACGGCAAGACCATCAACGCTGCTTACAGGAGTGATTTCAGCAGCTGAGCCGGTCATAAATACTTCATCGGCAAGATATAAAGCTTCTCTTGGGATTCTCTCTTCTCTAACTTCAATGCCGAGTTCCTTGGCCAACTTCATCACACAATCTCTGGTAATACCAGGCAGTAAGCTGCAAGTAATAGGAGCAGTATAAATTACACCGTCCTTGATTAAGAACACGTTTTCACCTGAACCTTCAGCCAGGAAGCCCTGAACGTCAAGAGCGATACCTTCGGTATAGCCATTCTGCTTAGCTTCATTTGAAATCAGCAGGGAAGACAGATAATTACCGCCGGCCTTTGCACCGGTTGGGATGGTGTTAGGTGCGAGTCTGTTCCATGAAGATACACCAACAGCCACACCTTTCTTCATACCTTCTTCACCAAGATATGCGCCCCAAGGTACAACACCGATAATTACTTCAATCTTTGCATCTGCAGGTGGCTTAACACCGAGACCTACGTCACCGATAAAAGCCAGAGGGCGAATATAACCAGATTCAAGGCCGTTTTCCCTAACGGTCTTGCAACATGCTTCACACAGTTCATCAAGAGTGTAAGGGATATTGATGCGATAGATATGAGCAGAATTTAAAAGACGCTGCATATGTTCGCGAAGTCTGAAAATAATGGTTCCGTTAGGAGTCTTGTAAAAACGAAGACCTTCAAATACGGAAGTACCATAATGAAGAGCGTGAGTCATTACGTGAACCTTGGCATCTGCCCAAGGAACCATTTCACCGTTAAACCAAATATATTTAGTAGTTGCTTTTACTGACATACATTCATCCTAATATTCTTTAAAGATTCGAATGCTTAAACATTGCACAGTTACATTCAAACAATTCTCAAACAAGAGTATTTTACATCAGATAAATACTAAATGTTATACCTATATCTAAAAAAAATATTAAAATATGTCAATTACATTAAAAAACATCAAATTGATATTTAAAAACCGTACCGTCATAAATACGGTACGGCTTTTAAATCAACTAATACAGACATTACGTCCTTTATCTCAGGAAGGAATAATACCAGTGAATCTTATTCCTTTTTGGCCGGCTCCTGCTTATCTGATTTTTTGTCATCAAGAGTAAGGAGATAATCAATTAAGGCCAGATACTCATCAGTTCCCCTGATTGAACCGGTGATAATCTTGTACTTCTTGTTTACTATAACTGTAGGAACTCCCTCAATCTGCATGTCATCAGACAGCTGATCATACTGACGGACCTGACTCATTACAGGGAATGACTTGTATTGATTTTCAAATGACTCGGCAGGGATGCCAATCTCTTCAAAAATTGCCACAACATCTTCGTGTTTCTGAGGAACTTTATGCTTGTTGAATACATTATCATCCACCTTGTCAACAAAAGCATCCGTCACGCGAAGATTAACTGCTGATGCATAGGCTCTCTGCATCTCAGGCCCCATAGGCCCACCGAGAAACCTTACGTGATTACCGATAAAGGCCACATCTTCAGGAAGAGCATAACTTACCTGTCTAATCACAGGAAGGAAAGCATGACAATGACCGCAGAAGAAAGAAAAGAATTCGCGAACTTCTTTCACCTCGGAAACAGCAGCTCCATCGATAACCTTATAGTGAACACCTTCCTCAAACTTGGTAGTGATTTTTGAGGCCGCTTCCCTAAGGGCCTGTGGAGTATCAAAAAGAACTTCATTTCCTGCAGGCTCCGCAGCCATAACTGAAGACAGAGAAATTGCCAATACTGACACGGCAACGGCAATAATTTTTAAATTGAAAAACATATTAAACCTCGTCGCAAAAAACTATTTCCAAAAACTAACCTTTTTATGGATTTCCTCGCAGCTTCTTATTATTGGCTTTAGACTGCTACCGGAACAACGCTTAGTCATGAAATCTATTGCGAAATTACACCAACCGAAATACTTATAGAAGTAATAAAGCTTTTTAACCTCTGCTCTGGTAATCTTAATTTCACTTGAATCCTTAAACCCAGGATTTGCCTGAATGTTTCTCAGTGTAAGAATAGCCATTGCATTTGTAAGCAGACAGAAATGTCTGATACCTACTTGTAAGACAGGCATTCTCTTAATAAATTCCATTGCCTGAAGACAATGACCGTACGCAACGGAAATATATTCCTGTACCTTGGTATCCCTGTCAGGATCGGTGTTCTTAATTGGAAGCCATGTTACGCCGCGCTTCAAGTCATCCCAAACATCCTTCAGTATATTGGTTAACTGAAGAGCTTCACCAAACGTAACTGCATACGGCAATTGAGAATCAAGAGTCTTCTTCATCGCAGGAGAATGTTCGGCGAACAACGAGATAAGAAGTTCACCGACAACGCCGGCAACACTGTAACAGTAGTGATCAACCTCATCAAGACTGTCAATCTTTTCCCATCTTTCTATCTGCGACATGCCTTTAGCCATAATGGTAACTGTATGTCTTAAAATATGTTGAATCTCAGCAGGATAGGAGTAATATCTGCCCACAACTTCAGGTATGGCAGCCATTAGTTCATTTTCATGATCATTGGATGAACTTCTTACAAGTTCACAAATTTCTGAAGTCCACTGCTCAAGTCCGATAGGGGATGAAAGGAAAGAAGCAAATTTCTGCATGTGAATCTTCTTTAATTCCTTATCAAGATAAACCGCATCCTCTATGGTATCCGTTATTCGACACAGGAGATAGGAATTGCCTACCCAGTCTTCAACTTCCTTAGGCAACAGGGGAATGGTAAGTGCAAAAGTTCTGGACACAGTGGAAAGAAAATACTGCTGTCTCTCTAACGTAAGTACTTGCATAATAAAATCACTTCAAATAAAACATTCATGCTGATTATACAAAAAAATTAAAATATAAAAGGTTATATTATCGTTTTTAGTAAGAATTTAAACAGTGTATCACTATTTTGAAAAAAGAGTAATTAAACGATAACTCAGTAGATGCACGGCCTTTTGGGTCAACACTTCATCCCCCCAGAAACGCAAAAACCGACCATAAGGTCGGTTTCTAAGATAGTGGCGGAACGGACGGGGCTCGAACCCGCGACCTCCTGCGTGACAGGCAGGCATTCTAACCAAGCTGAACTACCGCTCCGCATAAAAAAAA
>JAGAYS010000058.1 GCA_017940385.1 Ruminobacter sp.
GGAATCAACCAAAAGATCAAGACCATAAGACGACATGGTTACGGTTATCCGGATGACGAATACTTCTTCCTGAAAGTCATAGATGCGAGTAGGAAGAAGTACATCAGGAATCAGCGATCACATAAAATTAATGATTGAGCCATAAATTATCAAAAATAATAACGTCATAATTATTTTGAATCAAAGCCAAAACACAGTGGCTTCCTATGTAGCCAGCGCCGCCTGTTACGAGAATCATTCTTTTCCTCTGTAATAAATTATAATGTGTGGATTTTTACTTTGCTTCATTTACATCATGCTGGATGTTTATATTTTTTATAAAAAAGGAAACAAAATAAAATGTCATTCATTTCTGACAATTCTACATTCATTTACCTGATTTTAGTAGATTTGTTTGCTGCACATCATAACGATTCGGTTTCAATTATAAAGATACAATGTGGATGTGCTACTACCTGTCAATTCATAATAAATTTTGGAATAATCTCCGGAATCGTATGTTTTGTTTAATGGCATTCACGAAATTATTCTGTGTACTTACATAATGTTTTTTCGAAAGTGTTGTTTTTGTACTGTTTTCATATCGGTTGGGCAGCATATTGCTATGAAGGCCCGGTTTTTTTACTTACGCATTTAATAAATATTCATGCCTGAAAATTATGTGTGTTATCCTGGACCTGGTTTATATTGGGTTATAGGTGTCGTCTGCAGGTAACGTATGTTGGAAAATGGACTTTATGAAAAGTTGATAAATCAGGTTATTGACCGGGAAC
This sequence comes from Ruminobacter sp., assembly GCA_017940385.1. Taxonomy (GTDB): domain Bacteria; phylum Pseudomonadota; class Gammaproteobacteria; order Enterobacterales; family Succinivibrionaceae; genus Ruminobacter. Next base: position 774 of record JAGAYS010000058.1, read on the forward strand.
TGAAAGATGATAAAAAACTTATAAAAACCAGATGTTAAACGATCGTAGAAGTTGACCACCTGCAAACAAGAAAAAACAGACAACGGAGTGGTCATGAAAAATTCCGATTATTGTAAAATACCGGAATAACCGATAATAAAGAACCCCGTCAATCGACGGGGTTTCTGTTCTATTCAGTCATTATCCGTAATTAGTACAGGATGTTTGACAGAATTCTGATGGCATCGTCAATATTGCCGTCTGCTCTTCCCTGGGCATACAGGCTACTGATGTAGTAGGTGGCCATTTCATTACCCTTGAGGGCAGCAGACTTGATGTTGCCGAGTGCCTTGGTAGGGTTCTTAGGACCGCCGATACCATTCATCTGGAGTGCGGCGAAGTTGAAGGTTGCCTTATAGTCACCGGCAGAGTCGGCGAAGTTAAGGTTTCTGTAGGCTTCTTCCGCATTTACGTTGGTACCGATACCCATGAGATAGAAGATACCAAGGTTGTTGTATGCCTTGAAATACTTCTGGGCTGCAGACTTATGCATCCATTCAAATGCCTTCTGGTAATCACCTTCATAGAAGTAGTTCATGGCCAGATGGTACTGAGCCTTGGCATCCGTCGGATTTGGATTTGAAAGCTTCTTCACCTTTGAATCCGCATCATGAAGGATGTAACGTCCCGGGGTGTTACCGCAGATACGCTTTGCCTTGGTATACACGTCATTGTAGTTCACAACACCGAGAGAACGAACTTCAGCATAGTAGAAGAGGTTCATCAGTGCAGCGGCACTGAGAAGGGTGGTATTGTGAGTCTGCTTGCCGGTTTCACCCATGAGTACTGAGTGACCGCAGGTTTCAACTCTCTGAGCAAGAAGAATGTCTCTTGCAAGCTTTGCTTTAGGAGAGGTGACGGTCTTCAGTATTCTGGCTGCGTGAGCAGGATTCCTTTCGATGCCTCGACCGTACTGGTAGAAGGATGCAAGAATAACCTTGCTGCCGTCACTGAGTTTGTCGGCAGGTACCCTGTTAAGGAGTGCAAAGATTTCCTTATAGTCACGGGTCTTGTTATCGGCAAGCTTTGTTCTTACAAGTGACTCAATACACTTGCTTGAGCCGAGATTCATACCCTTGGTGTAGAGTTCCACGGCCTTAGGAATGTTTCTCTTGCCTGAAGCATCGGTTGAGTAGAGGTCACCTGCATGACAGAATGCTTCAGGAATGTTCTTGGCCATACCGATACGATAGAATTCCTCAGCCTTATCAATGTTTCTGGAAACACCGTTGCCTGAGGCATAGAGAAGGCCCATTTCAACAGGATACATTTCCTGAATGTCCTTTGGTGCGTGCAGAATAAGCTTGGAGATTTCCTTTGTATTATTGGTCTTTATGTAGTACTTGAGAAGTGCGTCGTCAACTTCCTGATCGCCCTTGTTGATGTAGTCATTCAGGTACTTGAGAGCTTCCTTGCTGGTTGACAGGTTGCCAATCAGGGCAAGACCGGCCTTGCGGTTAGCATCCTTCACGTTATGACGGGCCGCGAATACATACAGATCCTTTATGGTCTGATCTTCGGAAGTGATGTTAGGAGTGTTCGGATCCTCGTACAGTTTTGCGAGTTCATACGCTGCGGAACCGTTCTTCTTTGATGCACTTGTAAGGAGACTTGCCGCTTTTCTGAGGTCGGTCTGAACTCCCTTGCCGTTCAGGTACATGATACCGAGCTTGTACTGAGCGTCGGTGTTGTTCTTTTCAGCTGCGAGACTGAGGAACTGTGCGGCCTTCTGGTAGTTTTGAGGAACCAGGGTTCCGTCGAGATAGAGGTTACCGGCTGCATACATTGCATCCTGTAAACCGTCCTCGGCAACTTCAATGATGTAGTTTGCACCCTGCTGCTTCTGCTGCTTGGTGTACTTACCCTGCAGGTAAATGGAACCGAGCATGTATTTGGCTTCAGGATATCCTGCCTCGGCAGCCTTGGCGAGGAGGGCGTTACCGTTCTTAAGGTCTCGTCTTACGCCCTTCTTACCGCTTATGTAGCGGGAAGCAAGTTCGTACTGGGCAATAGGGTTGCCGGCATCAGACTGAGCCTTGAGAGTCTTGTAGTCAGCCTTTGCAAGCTGTTCCTTGGTAAGCATCTCGATTTCTTCGACAGCTTGTTCTGCTTCAGCCGCTACCTTTTCAGCCTCAGCCTTTTCTGCTGCTGCAAGTTCAGCTTCCATCTTGGCGGCTGCTTCAGCCTTGGCGATGGCTTCCTGACGTGCGGCTTCCGCTGCTGCTTCAGCCTTGGCTGCTTCAGCCTTGGCAAGTTCTTCGGCCTTTGCAGCCTCTATGCGCGCAGCTTCTGCTGCCGCTTCAGCCTTGGCGGCTTCGATTCTTGCGAGCTCTTCAGCTCTTTCAGCTTCTTCTCTTGCTGCAGCTTCGGCTTCCTTTGCTGCGGCTTCGGCTGCGGCCTTTGCAGCCGCTTCAGCTTCAGCATGAGCGAGTTCCTGAGCTCTTTCCGCTTCTTCGGCTTCGCGACGGGCTTCTTCCGCGAGACGGGCAGCCTCACTGGCGGCTTCTTCCTGTTCCTTGATTTCTTCGGTGTTTGTTGCCAGTTCGATGGAGTCTTCTTCGTTACTTGCAATTGCAATCAGGTCGTCGGCTTCACTGCTTTCGATGGTGAAGTCAACAGCGTCGATGCCGCTTGAAGGAGCTGAAGACACAAGCTGCAGGTTAGGGGTAACCTTGGAGAGGTTTTCCAGCTGTTTGTTGATGGATTCCTCACGGGTTGCCAGATATTCGTAAGGAGAGTTGAGAAGTGATTCAAAGTCAAGCAGAATCATACTTTCTTCAACAGTCTTGAATGAGTTTACTATCTTAAGCTTTTCTTGTGCCTGACGCTGCTTTGCCGCAAGGAGCGGGCTTGAGATGAATATCAGGTCGGCGTTGCGACGGATATCCAGCGTGTTGAGCAGGGCATATGAAGGCAGACTCAGGTTGACAAGTTTACCGGTGGCGTTTGCGCTGCGGTAGAAGCCTCTTTCAGGATACTGTTTAAGCTTGCTTTCCACTGCAGCAAGTTCTGAACCGAGAAGCTCAAGCTTGATAGGGGCTCTTGATCTGCTGTTGATTGCCTCGAGAAGCTTAATGTCGTTGGAGTAGAGGGCAACGTCGGCGTCTGACATGCGCGGCATGCCGTTCTTCATGATGTTTCTGTAATCATTGAGCTTAGGTGCGGCAACGAAGAGCTTGTCTGAGGTGCAGCCCGGAATAGGAGCCTGCAGGGTGATTTCAAACACGTCCAGAGGAATCTTGTCGATAATGAGATTGTCGGTAGGCATTACCTTTTCAACTACCGCGTTGACGCTGAAGCTTTCAGTTGTATTAATCTGACATTCGTAGAAGTTGACGGCGTGGTTTGTGAACATTACCGCCTTTCTTACGGCCTTGTCATAGTTTTCGGTAATTGTCTGGTATTCACGTTCTCCTGACTTTGGATCCTCATCCGGACTTGGCTTAATGAGAGCCGGAATTGAAATCACGCTTGGAAGTACATGATTGAGATTTACCAGATCCTGAAGGGTTGAAGCATTGAGTTCCGTAAAGTCATCATTGGTATATATCTGATGATTGTCGGTGATGCTTGACGGAAGCTTCTTGATCAGAATGTTGATTTCACGTGACACGAAATTCTTCATTTCGTACGGAGATATTCTGCTGTAGTCATCGGCACCGATAAGATAGCGGCAGACCTTCAGTGAATCTACTGGACCATAAAGAGAGCGAATATCCTCTATGGTGTAGTATGCGTTTCTGCTGAAAGCTCTGTATGCCTTGATGGAACGCATGAGTTCCTGTTCTTCGATGGTGTTTGGCTTGTAGAATGTAAATATGTTCTGGGCAACATCCAGATAATATTTATAGGTTTCAGGAATGGATTTGACATTCAGCTGTTCGGAAATGGTTCTGATGCGGCCTCTGATATTGTCAAGCGCACCCTTTGAAAGGTACGGGCTGATGTCGATTTCCAGTATTTCGCTTTCGTTCTTCTTACTTAATTTGCTTAATTCGGCTTCAATGGCATTGATTTCCTGAAGATCGAAGTCATCGATGTCAGGCTTCTGCTTTTTCTTGTGAAGCTGTTCTTCAAGTTCGGAAACCTTGATGGCCTTCAGTCTGGCGGTAAGATTTTCCACGTTGCTGAAGTCATCTGATAAAACGGAGTTGTACAGGGCTGCTGCCACTGCAACCGGGTTGTTCTTCTGATCTTCCTGAACGTGCAGGTTGTCAACGCTCCCTTCTGACGTGTCTTCCTTGCCGTTGAGATAAGCCCATGTGCCTACGCCTATGACGCTGGCGGTAACTGCCACACCCAATGCGATGGATGCCGGGGAGGTGTTCCCATGTTGTTTGACTGTATTCATTTTATTTTCGCTCTTAATGTTTAAGTAAGAATGTTGCCCTGAGCATGTAAAACCCTGTAATACAAGGTATGCATACTATTTTGATTTTAAGTCATTGCCGTGTATATAACAAAGGATACCGGATAATTGTGTCAATACATGTAATTTATTTCACAACTATTGTTTATTATCAGCGGTTTCCCTGCCGTGCATTAACCGGTATTATCGGTTTTTTACACTCATCATTAAATTATCCGTGATAAGTTATGAAGATGGTGCTGGACACGATACGGATATCAGTGATGCTGACGGCCATGACCGGCGTTTTACTGTTTATTTATGTTTTTATGCCTGGAAAGGGATTTTCGGAGTTCCGGTTCCGATAATTATGTCTCCTCGGTGTTAACAGAAAATCCATTTCCTGTTTTATTTGTTTTTACGGTGATTTCAGGTTCTGACGGATATTTTGTTTGTATCGGGTTAATCACATTTAAAAATATTGTTAAGACCGTATCGCCATAAAAACCGACAGGGGATAGAAATCAGATTTCGTATCCCCTGTACCCTCAGATAGTTATCTTATCTGCAGTTCAGACTGAAGAACGTACCTGAAAGTGAAGGTGCTTCGATTACTCCGGAAGACACGCTGCCTTTACCCACAAGCTTGGTAAGGGTGCATGAACCGAGACCGATGCTGCCCCAAATGTCATTGCTGATTGCAATTTCTCTGGTACTTTCACCGATGTTGAGTACATAGAGCACGCGATCGTTCTGATACTGCTTCAGGTCAATGTACACGCTTTCGTCACTGTAGATGTGGCGGCGGCTACCGTTTGACAGTGACTTGTGTGTGTCACGCAGATTCAGATATTCGGCAATGTCCTTCTTGAGTGCGAGTTCCTGTGAGTTGAAACCTGAGGCTCTTGCCTGAGTTCTTGAAACGTGGTCGTCACACTGGTTTACTTCGTAGCACTTTGTTGCAGGCGGCTTTGCGAAGTTTGGCATGTCTTCACCGACTTCGTCACCGTAGAACATGATCATAGGACCAGACATTGCGGTCATGTAGCTGAATACCGCACGGTGTGCGTTGTAGTATGAGTCACCCTTTCTGCCGTCCTGTTCGTAGCCTGCTCTCTGGAGAAGGTCACCGAATCTTACGATGTCATGACCGGAAATATAGTTGGTCATTGAGGCGTGGCTGTCAATGGTGTTAAGCTTGAGAGTTTCTTCGTTGAGGAATGAAACTGGCTTTGCACAGTCGCCGTTTGACAGGGATTCCTTGGTTGCGAATACACGAATCATGGCGTTTCTTGAAGGAAGGCTGATGGCGCTTTCAAGACTGTCGTTTACGAAGGCAACCTTCTGGTAGTCCTTGATGTTGTATGATGCCATCTGGGCCAAAAGGAATGCTGCAGGCTGAACGGTCTGGTTGCCGAGCTTGTATGAATTTGCAGGCTTGGCTGATTCAGCTTCCATTGCCTTGCGGATTTCCTTCCACTGTTCAGGCTTGATCTGATAGGTCTGGTCAAGTCTGAAACCGTCGATCTTGGCTTCCTTTACCCAGTAGGTTGCGATTTCCTTAAGGAAGTCGAGTGACTGGGTGGTATTGAAACATGTACCGTAGGTGAAAATCATGTGGTCAGGATTACCACTGATGTCTCGGCACTGCTTGTCGGTTACGAGACGGTGGCCTTTAGGGCTGATAGGGTTAACGTTGATCTTTGAGTGACCGAAAGCGGCATCAAAGATTACTCTTAAGCCGAGAGCGTGCGCCTTGTTAACGAGATCTTTGAGTTCTTCCTTTGTACCGAACTTCGGATCAACTTCGAAATAGTTGGAAGTAAAGTAACCGGTACCGTCAAGCTTGTAAAGTTCGGCGTCCTGATCCTGAGCAACTTCAGTCTTGAAGATAGGGGTGAGCAGAATGGCGTTCACGCCGGTTGATTTAATGTATGGGAGGTTATCGATAATGCCTTTTAAATTACCGTCATGCTGGCTTGGTCCCCATGCGTAACCGTAACCCATGGCTCCGCCTTCGCCGTGGATATAGCTTTCAACCATGATCTGATACATTCTCATGTTACAGTTCTTTGAAGGACCGTTGAAGCAGCCCAGACCGTCATTTCTGTCTGAGCTGAGATTATTCGGGGTAATTATGATAGGGGTTGCCAGAACACTGCGTTTGCATACAACCTCTTTCTGCCAGGCGAAATTACCTGCCGCGTTTGCGGTGCCGTAATCAGAGAGTGCAGTACCAGCAAATGTGCTTATTGCCAAACTGGTAAGAGTCGCGAGTTTCTTTATATTCATTTATTTATTTCCTCTAGATAAATGTTTCCCTTAAAAATTTAAAGATATGGACTTGGATCAGATTCCTCAAACGCATAAACACACTGCCTCCTTGCAGGGAGTTTATCGCATATCCTTTGTGCTCCTCTTCCGTTGTTGTAGTTTATAAATTTTATGGGGGAAGAATATGCCGTCACCGTGACAATTCAACAAGAACTCTCACTGATGCTATTATATCATCAGGAAACCTGAAAACATAAATTTATTGTTGAAAAGTTTGATAAAATAAAGGTGAGTATTATAACTTTGTTAATAACGTGTAAATTTTTTATGGGTTTGGTAAATATTGACAGGTAAAAACAAGCCGTAAGCCATATTTTTAAAGTGTTGCGGGAAATTTTGAATATTGAAAATTTTATAAATTTTTAATTTTTCCTCCGGTTCTGTACCGGTCTCCGGGCGTAACGGCTAAAAATAATGCACATTAGTGTCCCGGGAAACGTGTTTTCGGGCACTAACTGGAAAAAGCCTGAGTTTACCGGAAAAACCTATGAACTATACGTCAGGTCTGATGAGAAATATGAAAAAATACGATGTTACGGCTCTTGGAGAGCTACTGATTGATTTTACCGACGGCGGTGTCAGCGAACGGAACAACATGACCTTTGAGGCGAATCCCGGAGGGGCTCCGTGCAACGTTCTTTCCATGCTTGCGAGTCTTGGAAACAGAACCGCGTTCATCGGCAAGGTTGGGGATGATTTTTTCGGGCACATGCTTAAGGAGCGTATTGAAAGCAGAAATATCGATTCCTGCGGTCTTTTTCTGAGTGCATCCGTTCCTACCACGCTGGCTTTTGTCAGAAAGCTTCCAGACGGTGACAGGGATTTTGCATTCTTCCGCAATCCCGGTGCGGACATGATGCTTACCGCGGATGAGGTCGTGAGTGTAAGACATCTCATCGAGTCTGCACGTGTTTTTCACTTCGGCACGCTGTCCATGACCTCCGAACCCGCAGTCACGGCAACAAAAACGGCGGTTGACGCGGCATCAGGCGTCAATGCCCTCATATCATTTGATCCCAATTACCGTGCTCCGCTTTGGTCATCTCCCGACAGGGCTTTAAAGGCAATGGAATACGGATTTTCCGTATGTGACGTGCTGAAAATCTCAGACGATGAGATCGAATTTTTCTGCGGAACATCGGATCTGGAGAAGGGGGCACGCATGCTGGCGGAAAAATATGACATCCCGCTTGTTCTTGCCACCATGGGAGCCCGCGGCAGCATGGCTCTCTACGGGGCTCTGACCGTTTTCCGTCCGGGATTCAGAAATCCCGACACATGTGAGACCACGGGAGCAGGGGACACATTCTGCGCCTGCGTGCTGGATTTTCTGCTGAGGCATGACATCGGTTCCCTGACTGAGAAAGATTTATCGGAATGTCTTACCTTTGCCAATGCGGCCGCTTCGATAATTACGACGAGAAAAGGTGCTCTTGCCGTAATGCCGGAAAAGGGAGAGGTTCTGGATTTTCTGAAAAGTCATGCGGGGATGTGACTGAAATTCACTGACTGTTGCGGAACATGGTAAAAATACACCGCACTTCTCATAACGGATATCGGAAATTATCATTAATTGTGTATAAAAAACAGTCATAATGTAGAATTTTTAATCAGGGTGAGATGATTTCGGCAGTAAGTGTCTGAGTCGTCTCCGAGTCTTGTTGTGAATTCAGTATTATGTTTTTTATCAAGAGGATTATCCGGTTATGAGAATGCTTAAAAAGATTGCAGGTATTATCTGTGTAAGTATCTGTTTTTCCGCATGCTGCACCGTTCCAGAGGGTGCGGCACCGGCTGACGGTGCCGTAATTTCACATTGGACCGCAGGTTCAGAAGTGGCAGCCGATCTTGTAAGATACGTCAGGGATGTTTCCGATGAGAACTCACCTAATTTCGTGCCGAAGGAAGACCGCATTGCCGTGTTCGATCTTGACGGTACTCTGGTGGGAGAAACTTATCCTTCCTACTTTGACTGGGTTCTGTTTACCCACAGAGTTCTTCATGACCCGTCATACAAGGCTCCTGCCGACATGAAAAAATTTGCACGTGAACTCGAAAAAGGCTGGAAAACCGGCAAATTACCGAAGGATGCCGAAAAGCGTCACGCCGTATATTCAACCCTGTCCTACAAGGGCATGACTCCGGATGAACTTAAGGATTATGCCAGAGCATTCAAGAAAACCAGGGCTGAGGGTTTTGACAATCTCAACCGCGGCGACGCATTTTTCCTGCCTATGGTTTCAATGCTTAAGTATCTGCAGGACAACGGCTTTACCGTTTTTGTGGTCAGCGGAACGGAGCGTAACATCGTTCGCGTGATGATTGAGGACGTTCTTGATATTCCTTCCTACATGGTTCTGGGAACTGACGGCAACATGGTGGCCAGCGGTCAGAAGGGTAAGGACGGACTTGATTACGTCTATCAGCCTGAAGACAGACTTATCTATGGCGGAAAGCTCATTTCAAAGAATGTTAAGATGAACAAGGTGCCTCTTATCGCCCGTGAAATCGGTAAGGTGCCGCTGCTTGCTTTCGGCAACAGTTCGGGAGATCTCTCCATGGCCCAGTACATCGTGAACAATGCAAAGTACCCGGCACGCGCGTACATTCTTCTGGGGAATGATTCCTTAAGGGAACACGGCAGCGTTGAAAAGACGGAGTCTCTGAAAAAATACTGTGACGACCACGGTTTCCGTACCATCTCCATGAAGGATGACTTTTCCACCGTGTACGGGGAAAACGTAACGCTTTCCGAACCTCAGAAGTAGCGGACGTATCCTCCGTCGCCATGTCCTCCCCGGAGAAATGCCTGGACTTTAGGCGCGGATGCGGAAATGCAGGGAAAGGGCATATGACGGTGATGTCATGCGCTCTTTCTTTTTGTCTTTTTCTCAGCAGTACTGCCGATCCCGGATACGGTCATAAAAATTTGAATTTTATGAAAAAGATAGTAAACTAAGTAAAGTTTAATTACCTGTCGGAGTGCCTTTTCGGCTGAGATCATTTATTGAAATCCGTATAACCTGCCCGGGATAATGCCCGCGAAGGGAACAGTCATACTCACCGAGTATCAGTATTTCAGGATCAATATTGTCTATAGGATTATTCCGGTTCGGGTGTTTTTTATAATTTTTGACCGGAACAGTCTTATGTCAATTTCAGCAAAATCAGTCAGAGAAAAATTTTCAGCCAGAGAAAAAGCCTCACAGGAAAATTTGAAAAAACTGCAGGGACATGCCTATCCTCGTTCTTCACGCAGATATATCGCCGTGCCCGGCACGGACTACAGCGTGCCTTCAAGAACGGTAAGTCTTACCAACGGAGAAAGTGTGGATCTCTACGATACCGCAGGTGTTTACGGTGATCCGTCAGCGGAGATTGACGTTTCCCGCGGCGTGCCTGCCGTAAGGGAAAAGTGGCTTAAAAACCGCACGGATCTTAAGGTTCTTGAGGAGGCATCTCCGAAGTGCGGCATATCCTCATCCAAGATTACCCGTGAGAGCACCGAATGTCTTACGCAGCTTGCCCTTGCCCGCAGGGGTATCATTACCGATGAGATGAGATATGTGGCCGCCCGTGAAAACATCGGGGTCTCCGGTGAATTCTTCACTCCTGAAATGGTGCGTGAGGAAGTTGCGGCCGGTCGTGCGGTAATACCTGCAAACATCAATCATCCGGAAGTTGAACCGATGATTATCGGTCGCAGATTCAAGGTTAAAATCAATTCGAACATCGGTAACAGCGCCATTACCTCATCAATTGCCGAAGAGGTTGAGAAGATGGTGTTCAGTACCATTTACGGTGCGGATACCGTAATGGATCTGAGTACCGGCAGGGATATTCATGAAACAAGGGAACAGATTATCAGAAATTCTCCGGTACCGATTGGTACGGTTCCTCTCTATCAGGCTCTTGAAAAGGTTAACGGCATTGCCGAGAACCTTACTTTTGAGGTCTTCAGGGAAACACTGATTGAACAGGCTCTTCAGGGCGTGGACTATTACACCATTCATGCGGGACTTCTGAGGGAATTCATTCCAATGGCGGCCAGAAGACTTACAGGAGTGGTATCACGCGGCGGCTCAATCATGGCCAAGTGGTGCATGTTCCACAGAAAGCAGAATTTTCTCTACGAGCATTTTGATGAGATATGCGACATCTGCGCCAGATACGACATTGCCATTTCCCTCGGTGACGGCCTGAGACCAGGTTCCATTCATGATGCCAACGATGAAGCTCAGATTTCTGAACTCAAGGTGCTCGGAGAGCTTGCCGAAAGAGCCTGGGCCAAGAATGTTCAGGTTCTCATAGAAGGGCCGGGACACGTGCCCATGAACCGCATCAGGGAAAACATGGAACTTGAACTTGACTACTGTCACGAGGCTCCGTTCTACACCCTTGGACCGGTGGTTACCGACGTGGCTCCCGGCTATGATCACTTTACTTCAGGAATCGGGGCGGCAATGATAGGCTGGTTCGGAACCTCCATGCTCTGCTACGTTACCCCGAAGGAGCATCTGGGGCTTCCGAAGAAGGATGACGTGCGTGAGGGACTCATGGCCTACCGTATCGCGGCTCATGCGGCGGATCTTGCCAAGGAACATCCGGGAAGTACCGCCTGGGACTATGCCATGAGCAAGGCCCGTTTTGAATTCAGATGGGAAGATCAGTTTGCCCTAAGCATCAATCCTGAACTGGCAAAACGCTTCCATGATGAGGATCTGCCTCAGGACTGCCACAAGGTTTCAGAATTCTGCTCAATGTGCGGACCTAAGTTCTGCTCAATGCGCATCAGCAGGGAAATCAAGGAACTTGCGGATTAGCAGGTAGTTTGTATTTAATGATAACGGTGAAAACATGACTGATACCGTACTGACAATTGCCGCCACCGACAGTTCTAACGGGGCGGGAACCACGGCCGATCTGGCCACCATGAGCTGCTTCGGCGTATACGGGGTTGCGGCGGTGACCGCCGTAACCGCTCAGAACCTCAGCAGGGTTCTGGCCGTTAAGCCCGTGAAGAACAAAATTTTTACGAAGGAGCTGGAGGCTCTGACCTCAGGCTCCATGCCGGAGATTAAGGTAATCAAGCTTGGTCTCATACCGAATGAGAAGCTTCTGCGTACCACCGTGACTTTCCTCAGGGAAAGAAAAAAGCTCAATCCGGATCTTGTGGTTGTCTGGGATCCTGTTGCCGTGGCCGGCACCGGCGGGGAACTTTCCGAGGTTAATTATTCCCTGTGGCTTCACATTCTGCTGCCTCTTGTTGACGTGTTTACTCCGAATCTGGATGAGGCCATGGCCCTCTGCGAAGGTTTTAAGCCTGATTTCTCAAGTCTTGCCGGCTGTATTGAAGGACTTACCGGTCTTGCAAAATACTTTAAGATGATGGGAGCCGGGACCGTTTATCTCAAGGGCGGGCACCTCTCAGACCTGGTGAAGAGTACTGTAAAATCCGGTAAAACAGGTCACGGCAGGGAGGACTCCGGTGATTTATCCGAATACCGCAGACTTACGGAATACGTGTATGACATTACGATAACCGGCGAAAATAACGATACCTGTTATTTCTGCTGCCGCAAAACGGCTTCCGTTTCTGACGGCGTCGGGGTTCACGGTACCGGGTGCATCATGGCAAGCGCCATCGCCTCCATGATGGCCAAGGGGCATACGGCCGCTGATGCCATTGCCTTTGCCAAAGCCTACATGACAAGGGGTATTGAAAATTCGATTGACGTGGGAGCCGGAAGCCGTCTTTTTCAGCACGGATTCATAAACAATGCCGAAATGCTCAGATATTTCCCGGTTATGGCCAGAACCGTTGAAGAACTTGAGCTTGTCTGCAGTCCGGAAAAGAATGCGGGATTCGCTCCGTGTTCACACAGTCTGGGACTCTATCCGGTCGTGGACAGCTCCGAATGGATTAAAACTCTCTGCGAGAACGGCGTCAGAACCATGCAGCTGCGCATCAAGAATCCGGAGAGTCCGGAAAAGCTGGAGCAGGAAATCATAAGGAGCGTGGAACTCAGTCGCAGATACGGAGTACGACTCTTTATTGACGACTATTACGAGCTTGCAGTAAAGCACGGTGCATACGGCGTTCATCTCGGTCAGGAGGATCTCATTGACGCCAAACTCAATCCGATTAGGGAGGCCGGTTTAAGACTCGGTGTTTCCACCCACGGATATGCGGAAATCGCCAGAGCCTGTCTGCTTAAACCGAGCTACATAGCACTGGGTCATATCTATCCGACGGGCTCCAAGGTTATGGCCTCCAAGCCTCAGGGACCTAAGAGACTGGCGGACTACGTGTCGCTTGTTGACGGTGTGTATCCTACTGTCGCCATAGGCGGAATAAAGCTTCACAATCTTAAGGAAGTACAGGCCTCCGGTGTCGGCTCGGTTGCCGTGATTACCGCAATCACAAAGGCGGAGAATCCTGTTCAGGCAATAAATGAATGGCTTGATGCCGTGGGGGCAGGAACTGCTGATGCGGAGCCTGCCGAATCCTCGGAAGAAAAAAAGGTTAAGGATGCCGAAAAATCTTCATCCGCGGAAAAGAAGTCGGAAAGCGTGAAAAAGGCTAAGACTGCGGAGAAAAAGCCTGCTGTCCGTAAGTCACGCACCGCTTCATCAGAAAAGAAACGGGCGGCATCAAAGGCTGAAGATGCAAAAAAGGATAATAACCAAAAGTAGGTGACACTTATGAAAATTTTTGTAAATGACAAAGAGGTGACAACCGAAGCCTCCACTCTCGAAGAGCTTCTTTCCGGACTTACGGGACTTCCAGACTATTATTCCGTAGCCGTAAATGATGTCATAGTGCCGCGCGGAACCTACGCATCGTACATCCTTAAGGAAAATGATTATGTCACCGTCTTTGCCTTTATGCAGGGCGGTTAGAACTCAGTTCGCGGGGATTGGACGGAACTCCTGATTTCGTCCGGGCATTTTTTGGCGGAGCCACGGTGACGGAGCCGCCGGAAAAGCATACTTATTTGGAGTCCCCGGACTGCCGTCCGGAGATCACTTATTCCGGAAAACAGACTGGATAATAAAAATGAATGATGAATTAGTAATCGGAGGAAAGGTTTTTTCCTCAAGACTCTTTACGGGAACCGGCAAGTTCGCTTCAGCGGACCTGTTAAGCAGGGCCGTTGTTGCCTCAGGTTCTGAACTTGTGACCATGGCCGTTAAAAGATGTGACTTTAAAAACGGGACGGATGCCATTCTTCCTGCCCTGAAAAAGATTCCGGGTGTCAATCTTCTGCCAAACACCTCCGGGGCACGTAATGCAAAAGAGGCGGTTTTTGCCGCCAATCTTGCAAGAGATGCCCTGGGTACGGATTTTATCAAGGTAGAGGTTCATCCTGATCAGCGTTATCTGCTGCCGGATCCTGTTGAAACCCTCGAGGCTACGAGAATACTGGTTAAGCAGGGTTTTACGGTTCTTCCTTACTGCAGTGCCGATCCTGTTCTCTGCCTCAAACTGGCTGATGCCGGTGCCGCGGCAGTAATGCCGCTGGGGTCTTTAATCGGCAGCAATCAGGGGCTTACCACCATGTCCATGCTTAAGGTAATCATAGCTCAGAAGACGGTACCCGTCGTGGTTGACGCCGGTATCGGCCGTCCTTCGGATGCCGCACTGGCCATGGAAATCGGTGCCGATGCCGTGCTGGTAAACACTGCCATCAGCGTGGCACGTGATCCTGTGGCCATGGCCGAGGCCTTTGCCATGGCCGTGAAGGCCGGCAGGGCCGCCCGTCTTGCCGGTCTCGGTCCGGTTTCCGAGACTGCTCATGCAACCAGTCCGTTAGAGGCGTTTCTCAAGGATTGTGATTAAAGGAGTCGGTCATGAGTTTCTTTGATGAAATCGGCAGATATAAATTAAGTGACCTTTCGGCCGAAGTTCTTGCCAAAACTGAAAGGGAAGTTGATGTTGCACTTGCTAAAAGCCAAAATGATGAACAGCTGGACCTGGGGGATTTTATGGCACTTATTTCCCCAAAGGCCGCTCCTTACATTTCAGAAATGGCCGAACTTGCAAGAAAGTATACCCGCCGTCGTTTCGGTAATACGGTGAACATGTATGTGCCGCTTTATCTGACAAATTCCTGTTCCAATCAGTGCCGCTACTGCGGTTTTGCCATCAACAACAAATTCAAGCGCCGAATTCTTAATGCTGAGGAAACCAGACTGGAGTGCGAGGCCATCAGAAAGATGGGATATGAGAACATTCTGATCGTTTCCGGTGAGAATGCCCAGAGGTGCGGCATCGACTATTTTAGGGAAATGGTGCCTGTCGTAGGTGAATATGCCTCATACATGATGATGGAGGTTCAGCCTCTCGATACTCACGAGTATGCCGAACTTAAACAGCTTGGTGTTGACGCGGTGATGGTCTATCAGGAAACGTATGATCCGGAATGTTATGACAGAAATCATCTGCGCGGAAAAAAGAAGGACATGCGCTACCGCATGGAAACTCCTGAGCGTCTGGGTGACGCCGGAATGGACAAGGTCGGCATAGGAGCTCTATTGGGACTCTATGACTGGCGTGCCGATACGGTGGCACTGGCCATGCATCTCATGTACATGAGAAAGCACTACTGGCAGACCAGAATGAGTCTGTCCTTTCCTAGACTGAGACCGGCGGCAGGAGGATTTGAACCGGAATATCCGATAGGTGACAGGGATCTGATACAGACAATCTGTGCCTGGAGGCTGTTCGACAACATGCTGGAAATATCCATTTCCACCCGTGAGAATCCGCGTTTCAGGGATGTAATAACCCCGATTGCCATTACCTCCATAAGTGCAGCCTCAAGCACGCAGCCGGGAGGTTATGCCGTCGACAGGCATGATCTGCCGCAGTTCATCATAAGCGATGACCGCTCCGTCGGAGAGGTTACCGCTGCGCTGAGGCTGAACGGACTTGAGCCGGTATTCAGGGACACGCGAAGCTCGGTCATTAACGGTATCTGATGCCGGTTTCCGGTTCTGTCTTTTGGTGAAAAACGGATAAAATAAAACAGGCTTATAACATGCGGTTATAAGCCTGTTTTGGCATGAAGTCATGACCTGCCGGTCAGTCAGTTTTGCATCAGTTTCCGGAAAGGAAGCTTTTATTTCTTCTCATCGTCTTCGTTATCTTCGTACGGTTCTTCGGAATCGTGTCCGTAGTAGGCTGCATCCATATCATCATCGAATTCATCCATGGTTGATGCTGAAGCGTATTTTTCGGCATAAACAGGGTTTTTCATACGGCGTATGGAATCATCGGCGGCTGATTTAAAGTCTTTCCCGAGAAGCTTTATTCTGACGGCTGATGCGATACATGATGTGCGGTCCGGTGTGTAAAGGCCGCACGTGTTCTGTATTGTATACAAACGGTGTCCGTAAAAACATGACAATGTCTGACTTTGGACGTCAGCTGCGGTATTTTCTAAAAGATGTTACGACCACTCCGGTTATTTCACATTCGAGCTCCGGGGTAATGATAATGGGGCTGAACTGCGGATTTGCAGGAATCAGCTGGGGTACCGGATGATTTCTGAAAAATTTGGCGGTGAATTCTCCGTGAATGGAGGCAATGACCAGATCTCCGTTTCTCGGAGGAAGTGAACGATCAACTATAAGGTAGTCTCCGGGCTGAATTCCGGCGTCGATAAGTGATTCTCCCTCAACCTGAAAGATATAGCTTGAGGAGGGATGTCTGATACAGAATTCGTTCAGATCCAGTGAACTTTCCACATAGCCGCCGTTTGGCAGCGGAAATCCGGCCGCAACCTTTTCGGCTGAGAGCGGAAGTTCAACTCTTTCAGGCTCCGAGCCGGCCGAAGCTGCCGGAGCAGCAACCTGTTTAAGCTCCGGGGAGACAAAACTTTCTGAATCTCTGTCCGTCATGACCTGCCTCCGTTACCTGTTTTCTGCTGAGGTACTTAATGCTTCCTGTTCCTTTCTGAGCTTTGCTCTGATAAGGTCAATGTCCGGAACAAGGAATGCCAGAACAGCTGCCACCACGGCCACGCCGGTGATGGCATACATGGTGTACTGGGTGCCGTAATGGTCGGCAATATATCCAAGTATTGGAGATGTAAGACCGCCAAAGCTGATACCGAGACCTATGGTTATGCCGGAGGCAAACCCCACATGACGGCAGAGGAACTTCTGACCGAGCACCATGGATACGCTTAACGTACCGTAAATGCAGAAGGCTACCGGAATAAGCAGCAGGGAGGCAACAAGGCCGGAAGATGCCCGGGTAAACAATACAAGGAACGGTACTGCGGCTGCCGCACTGTAAAACAGTACCTTCTTGAAGCCTATGCGGTCAGCCAGAAAACCACCGGTAAGACTTGCAAGGGCGGAGCATACCGCAATGAGACTCAGATTGAGGTTCGCTGACTGGGAATTCATGTGGAACATGTCCATGAAGTAGGTCGGAATAAAGGTTGTCAGCCCGAAAAGCACCATTGACCTGAAAAAGATCATTACCGTCAGTATGGCAAAACCCTTATAGTCCTCTTTTTCAACGGAGGCGTTGAGAATCTGTCTTTTTTCCTCTTTTCTGGTGTATTCCACGTACTTTGAGTTTCTGTAAAGAAGCCATGAAGACATGATAAAGGCCGGAACTGCAATAACCATGATTCCCGGAAGCCCCCACAGCAGTGTGGCACCGGATATGAGACACGGTCCTGCGGTAAAGCCCAGATTTCCGCCTACGGAAAAGATGCTCATGCCGCGTCCCTTATGCGTGGTGGACACGCTGTTGGCTATCTTGCCTGCCTGCGGATGGAATATTGCCACACCGATGCCGGAGGTGGTGAGCAGAATGAACAGAAGTGAGAAATCGGTAATAAGGCCGATGAACATCAGACCGAGAGCCGCAACGATGATCCCGAGGCTCATGAGGTAGGGGCGCGGCTTTCTGTCGCTCAGGTATCCCACCAACGGCTGAATGAGTGATGATACCAGGGTTGATGCAAGAACAAGATATGACATTTCCTGCTTGTTGTGCAGAACTCCCTGTTCAAGCATTACCGTAAGTGCGGCACTTACCGAACCCTGACACAGGTCGGCAGAGAAATGAGCCAGCAGAAGGATTAGATTTTCTTTATATTCTTTAATGAATTTAGGCATGATGAGTCACTGTGATGCTATCCGGTGGCAGACTGTCCGTCATCTGTCGGCTACAGTGTTTTCCGGATCGGGGCGAGGTTATTTGCTATGGCGGAATTATATCATTTATGTTCGTTTATTGGGATTTATTTGATAGGGATCACGTATTGTCGGACGGATTTTACCATGTCGGAGAATGATCTTCTCATTTATAAACTTAAGAAAATGATATGAATGCCAAACTTGGAAAAATCAAAGCGGATGAAAACAGAAAGAGATGATAGAATCACATTACGGTCGGCGCGTCGCCGTCCGGTCTGCGAAAACAGCGATGATAACGGAGAAAAGGTCTGATGAAGAACAGTCACAGCATTCACGTGAAAAAATTGATTGCCCCGATTGTAATAACCGTAATTACCGTACTATATTTCATGGTTTATTTCGGTGTTATTATTTTTGAGGTGCGGGAAATTCCGTGGGTTATTCTTCTCGGAGTTGTTCCGCTTGGATTTGCCGCAGCCATGATATACGTCTGCATGCAGAGAATTCGTGAGATTGAGAGCGGAGAAGAGGATGATCTTAGTAAATACTGATTACATTACCGGAAAGGAACTTGAGATGCTGGGCATCGTCAAGGGCAGTACCATTCAGGCTAAGCATGTCGGACATGACATTCTGCAGGGGCTGAAGAATCTTATAGGCGGCGAACTTTCGGCTTATACCGAAATGATGAACGATGCAAGGGCGCTTGCAACCAAGCGTATGGTTGCAGAGGCAGAGGCCATGCACGCGGACGCAATTGTTAACGTTCGCTATACCACCTCTGCAGTAACGCAGGGGGCTGCCGAAATCGTTGCTTACGGAACGGCGGTGAAGTTCAGGAACTGATGCCGTCAGAGTTCATAAGGTGTTAAACCGTCAGTTTTGGACTGTTGATTTGCATAAAATAAAAAATATAAGGAATAATAAATAAATTATTGTTCAAGGGATACGGCCTCATGTATAATGAATGTATGCATGAGGCCGTATTTTTTTGCAGTTACGCTTCAGCATCCCTTGTCAGGTCTGATTCAGTCTGTTGGCAGAAAACAATTGGAAAGCAGTAAATCATGAAAAGAACGATAGAAGTTGAATATATTTTGAAAGACGAAGAAGGTAAGGAAGTGGCCAGATTTCAGGACATAGAGGAAGCTCGTAAATATGATCGCATGCTTGATGCGGCTGACGGAATTTTTGACCTTTTCAGCAGTATCAAAGAGCTCGACGGCGTAAAGGAAAACATCAAGGACGAGATCTCCTTCCAGATTGCCCGTCACAGCGAGGAGATTATGGAAATTCTCGGCAGGATAAATTCGCGTAAAAAGACTGCGAAAAAGAAAACGGCCGGAGAATCTGAAGGTCGGCAGGATGCTGCCGACGACGCGGAATGAGGTCACGTTCCGCGCGGAAATCATAAGATTTTAATGCAGTGACGTAATGCGACGGGGAGAGCCGTTTAAGTGGCGCCCCGTTATTTTTTCTTTCTCTCTTCATCCGCTTTTACGATGATCCCGGCACACCAGGCACACACGGCGTAAAAGAGTGCGGCAGACAGACTGAAGTCCTGATGTCTGTACAGACTGTAGATCCAGGAGCCGAAAGAAAAGGCAATAAGAAACAGAATGAACATTTTCAGTTTTTGCAGAAATATCATGGCAATAAGCATTTTTTTTACCAGTTCGATTCTCTGCAGGGAAAAGTTCTTAATCAGGCGTCCGATCTGATTTTTAAGGTACCCGTAGTTCCATCTGTATATCGGGCGGAATTTTTCTCCGTCGTGCTCGTCAATGAGAGCTCCGGTATTCCCGGAGGCGTAGGCAAATTCATCATTGAAGAATTTGTATCTGTCCAACGGGTTAAAAGTGCTGAAGCGGATTTCCGAAACGTTTTTATTCAGCATGTAAAATTTTCTGTAAGCATCAAATCTCATACATTTGATGAGTGATTTTCTGATTTTTGAAATATCCGCATTTTCGACTGCATCCATAATGCCGTCATGTATGTCCTGTTCGGTGTCCGTCATTTTTTATCCTAAAACATTAAATCCGCATCC
Source organism: Ruminobacter sp. (assembly GCA_017940385.1). GTDB lineage: Bacteria > Pseudomonadota > Gammaproteobacteria > Enterobacterales > Succinivibrionaceae > Ruminobacter. Next base: position 20,708 of record JAGAYS010000058.1, read on the forward strand.
GTGCGCCATAACGATCCTGAGGTAAGGTTCGGCAATCTTACTTACTCTTAAAGTTTCTGATTTTCCTCTTTTTCTCATTGCGGATCAACAATAAGTCGTTTTTTAATCACTAAACATGAAATACCTCGCAACAGTAAAAAAACACTGATTGTATAATGAAAATGTCGGTGCTTAGATCATCCTGCTGATTACCGCTGTTTCGGTATGATAGATTTCCGGGGGGTTTACAGAGGATTCGGCCGGATACCGCGTGTATTCCGCATGCGGCTGTTTCGAATCCGGAAGTGTTTTCCTGTCGGACGATAATAATCACCACATATCATCCCGTGCCGCCGGTCAATCTCTGTACTGACAGTCGAGAGGCTTTTTGCCGTCAACGCCGGAAGGGTACGGTTCATTTCTTTTCGTTCGGTACTGTTCCGACGTCCGGTTTCAGGCTTTTTTGGATTAACTCAAACATTTGAGGTTTTTGATATGAAAAGTCCAAAGGTCATGCCGGCAGCTGCCATGATTGCTGCCCTCTCCGTTCTGACCGCCTGTGGGGAAACAGACATCGAACTGTGCAATACCGCCTATGATGAAGGCGATTACAGTTCGGCAATGCGCTACTGCCAGAGAAGCAAAGCCATAACAAGTCCTGACGCTCTGTTCATACTGGGGCGCATAAAAAGCGAGGGGCTTGGCGGAATCCAGATTGACAGAAACGAAGGCCTGGATTATCTGTACAGATTCCTTATGGTTCCGGGAATGAACATGTCGGAATATCCATATGCGTCAGATGTGCTGAGACAGCTTACCAATGACGTATCATTCATGCGGAAGTATCCTGACAAGGCCACCAGACTGCTGAAGCTTTTTGAAAATCTCATGAAACGTCCGGAATTTCAGAACAGTCAGAATTACAGGGCTCTGGCTAATCTTTACATAAACGGTCTGGGGACGGATCCTGATTATGAAAAGGCCTGGGAATATCTGGATGCCGCATCGCAGAAGAAGGATCTTGACGCCATGTATTATCAGTCCGTGATGTATATTAACGGCATGGTGGAAAAGACTCCGGAGAAAGCTGCAAGATTCAGGGAACTGCTTACCAAGCGTTCAAGATCCGGGGTGGCCTCAGTGGATGAGCTGCGTGAATATGCACTGTCCGTTCTTAATGACGGCGGTGATGACACGAACATCGAATACGGTCTTACGGTGCTGAGGGAACTTGCCACCGACAATGACGGTGAATCGGCATTTATTCTCGGAAACCTTGCTCTTGAAAAGAAAGACACGGCAACCGCCAAAAAGTGGTTCCGCATGGCTGCTGAGCAGGGGATTCCTCAGGCGTCCATAAGACTGTCGGATCTTATGTACAGGGAAAAGCAGTATCTCAATTCCTTTAATCTGCTTTCTGAGGCCGCGGCTTCCGGCAGTCAGCTGGCAAACTTCAAAACTGCTCTTATATATCTCGGAAAGACCAGTTACGGTTCCGACGTTCCCGTTGACTACGGCAAGGGCATAGACATTCTGCAGAAGATGTCTTCCGTAAGTCTTGAGAACAGAAAGAAAGACTGTGAATACTATGCACTTGTTGCCGCAAGAAGGGCTTTGGCATCGGTTTATACCTATGGAGGATTTAATCAGCCAAAGGATTTGAAGAAGGCCGAAAGTCTGCTTCTCCCTCTCCTGGAAGCCGATGCGGATTCTGCCGGAGAATTGGGAAACATCTACGCCATGACGGAAGGAGAGCTTTTTGACAGCACCAAGGCTTTGCAGATGTTTGAAAAATCCGTTACTTCAGGCGTTACCGAAAACAATCTGATTGTAGGTTCCATGTATCTGCACGGGGTCGGTACAAAGCCTGACTTTGAAAAGGCACATCGTATTTTCACGCGTGTGGCTGATGACGGTAACATCGACGCCTATAACGATCTCGGCAATATCTTCATGAACGGACTCGGTGTCGAAAAGGATATCGAAAAGGCCGAGGATTTTTATACCAGGGCCGCGGCCAACGGCAACCATGTTTCCCTGTACAATATGTCCCTTCTTAAGGCCTCCAAGTCAGACTATGACGGAGCCTATGCCTGGGCGGCGGCATATGCGTCATGCGGCTACGGCAACGCCGCTCCAAGGGTAAAGGGATATTTTGCCAAGATTGATAAGGCCGGGCAGAAAAAGGCCGTGGAGAATGCCGTTGAGATTATTGAAAAATACGGCTGTGAGACACCTAAGAATGTAAAAAAATGGTGGCTGAACCCTAAGTAGCCTGCAGTAATCCTCAATGAGCGGCACTTGTGTGCCGCTCATTTTTTAGTGTGCTCGGCATGGGTATAATCTTTAGGGTGAAAGTCCCGAATCTGTCCGCTAGAGGAAAGGATTAGCGACTCGCAAGGTGGTCATGGTGACATGGCAGCTGAAAGAAGCGATAGCAAAGTGTTGAACTGACGAACAGAAACCATTTTAGGCCGACGTGGAGGATAAGGGTGCTAAATAACCTGAAGTCCTATATCTAGACGGAATTCACGTAGGTAAAGATGGCAGTTTAACATGAAAGAAGATACTCTTACCCGAGGAGGTCTCATCAGCGATCAAGCAGTAACAACGAATGGTGAGAAGTCAGCAGAGGTCATAGTAGCGAAGAGCAGGCGTGAAGGACTGAACGATGCAGGTGTTAAATCATGGGAAAGCTTAGTCCCGACTTGGTATTAAGCACAGAAATAAGACATAAGACATAAGCGAAGGTCTGACTTCGGTGAGGATAGCACGGAATGTGAAAGTATAGACCGAAGGATGTTGCTAGGGATAGGGTATATACTATGAAAGTAGCATAAATACGGTTGGAGAAGGGAAACTGCCACCCCGTACACAGGGGATAAATTCTGGGAACGACCGTGTTTCGAAGGAATTGCAAATATGGTGTAATTCCGCTGTAGCTGCATTGAACCGCCGTATGCGGATCCGCACGTACGGTGGTGTGGGAGGGGTGAGCATAAACTCCCCCTACCCGATTCTGCCGGTGAGAGACGTCCCGAACAAATGTTTTGGCTTTCGTTCTCCGCTCCGTGTTTCTTTACTCCGCCATTAACATCTGAACTGCGTTAAGTCTCTTTAATATTTGAATCTCCTCCTTTTCTTTATTTTAAGGTGTGATTATAATAATAGCGGAAATACGTGGGAGGACGTTTTCAGGAAGATGACGCGGAAACCGGCAGAGGATTTATTTCGGCGTGTAGGGCCGTCGGGTTCCGTTTGCAGTGTCCCAAAAGTTGAAGAACGGCATTTTTGTCAGCTGCGCAGTATGCTCCCGCTTTTGAATTGTAGAATTTCAACGTTTAGTTTTTAAAATGCTTAAAAAAATCCCTAATGTCCTTACTCTTCTGAGAGTTTTTTTAATACCGGTCTACATCATCTTCTTTCTTCTCCCTTATGAATGGAGTAATCTTGCAGCAGCCTTTGTGTTCGTTATAGCCTGCTTTACCGATCTGCTGGACGGCTATCTGGCCCGCAAGTGGAAGGTGTGCTCAAAATTCGGGGCTTTTCTTGATCCCGTTGCCGATAAAATCATGGTATGCGTGGCACTGGTTATGCTGGTCGGCTGGTTCAGTGCGCATAAGGATGATTATTACCCGGGGTTTTCAATCATTCTGACAATCTGTTCCGTAATCATTATTTCCCGCGAAATCGTAATCAGCGCATTGAGAGAATGGATGGCTGAAATCGGTAAGCGCGGTCTGGTTGCCGTAAGCTGGGTAGGAAAGTGGAAAACAGCCATTCAGATGATGGCCATAGCAGGTCTCATCTGGAGAGATAAGGAACTGATTTTCCGTGATAACTGGATGGCCAATCTGTCCTTACTGCTTATGCTTGTAGCCACAAGTCTTACAATCTGGTCAATGGTAAGTTACCTTGTCGTCGGCATAAAGTACATGGATGATGACGGCAGTCAGGCTTCAAAAGACTGATAATGCCGTTACGTGTCAGGTGACGCCGTTATGTGAACCGCATAACGGCGTTTTTGTTTTTTTAAGGAATCCTTAAACGGAAGTCCCCGTCTCAGATGTGTGACAGGGCTATCTGCGGTGGGTTGACGTTACAAAGTATATGATGTCGTATGCTATAATCACGTCAGTGTTTTAAATACAGCGGAAAGAGAACTGAAAGCATGCATGCCGCCGGAAACATGAGGTTCCGTTAAGGGGTGGCAGTCTGTTTTTTCAGATGAGAATTGCTGGGGGATAATAGCAAATGTTTTATTACGACACGCAGCTGAAATCTTTATGTTCTTATGCCATTCCCGGCATAAATTACGGTATATGCCATTTCAGTGAAGACGGAAACCGTCCTGCGGAAGGCATGAATATATACAATCATGACAAGATGACAGGCAGCTTTTTTTCCGCGGAGAAAAGATTCATAGAAGCAGGAGATAACGGGAATATTCACGGCAGTCTGAAGGTTTTCCGTGAGGAGCCGACAGAGGATCTTCTTAATGATTTCCGCTGTATTTTCAGTGAACTTAAGAATGGCGGTTTTGAAAGCAGAACCCGAATTCTTCTGGATTTTCTGGGGTTTAGGGACAGCGGCATACACATAAATGGTGATTATCTGTTTATCTATGATTTTTTCAGTTCCTTCAGAAAGTTTGAAATATATCTGGACGGAGAAACGGGCAAGGTTACGGAAATAAATACCTTTGATTATGACAATTCCAAAGAAGTAAAGTATCCCGTTAACGCGGACGGCTTCATTTCCATGTTTACTGAGATTCTTGAGGATCTTTTCCGCATGGATCTGTCTCACGATACGGTATCGTCCGATGCGTTAAACATCTCCATTGCGGAGGTGTCCGCGGCGTGGCCTTTTAAGGTGCGAGACACCTCCGTTTCAGTCCCGTTACCGGAAGATGAAAGCGGTGACGTACCTGCACGGAATGATGTTTCCGATAACATCACTGACGATCAGGTACCGAAGCAGGACTCTGACGAGCCCGTTTCTGCAGTTCAGCCCGACGGGAAAACAGCCGGAGACGGCAGCGGTGTGTCTCACGGAGATGCGGATTTTTCGGATTCGGAAATGTCTGAAAATCAGGTTGGGGAGGGTACGTCCGGCAGTCAGTCGGATATTCCGCAGAATACCGAACCGACAGGTTCTTATGAATACCGGCACGATGCTTCTGCAGGAGGAATGAGGACAAGACAAACAGCGAATGATGTACGGAAAGATCTGAATGAACAGACAGAGATCCTCAACTGGTTCATAAAAGTCAGCATGTTCATGTGCATCGGTGTGCTGGTGCTGTCCATTATGTTTGGACACTGGCTTATTGCCGGTTTTTCCCTGCTTTTTATTTTTTTTCTGTTCAGAAAGGAATGACAGGTGAATACGGCTGTTTTGCGGCACGGACATCACGCTTGCAGAATTTGACGGAATATTAGCGGAGTTTATATGAAAAGACAGGTGGTAAATTTAAGAACGGCCGATTTCTTCAAAAGACACGGTCAGAGACTGCACGTGCCGCTTATGCTTACCGTGGCATCTCTTATCATAGGTTCCGTTACCGGAGCCGTCTGTGCCTTCTTTGAGCTTCTGCCTAATCTTCTGAACGGAGTCAGAACAGAATGGCTTCAGTCTCTTCTTAATGGCGAGACCGACAGTGTGACGGTTGCCGTTATTGCCTTCATCATAAGCTTTGTGATGATCGTGCCAGCAATATATCTAACAAAAAAATATGCTCCTGAGGCCGGCGGTTCCGGTATCCCTGAAATTGAAGGAGCCATGGTTGACTTAAGACCGGTAAGATATAAAAGGGTTCTTCCCATTAAATTCTTCGGCGGTATTCTTTCCCTGAGTTCGGGCATGGTTCTGGGACGTGAGGGCCCGTCCATTCAGATTGGCGGTAACCTTGGTGCGGCTGTGTGTGATTTCCTAAGAATCAGAAAGGAGGATTTCTATGTTCTTCTTGCCGCAGGTGCCGCATCAGGACTTGCCAGCGCCTTCAATGCTCCAATTGCGGGAATGCTGTTTGTTCTTGAAGAAATGCGACCTCAGTTCAAATACAAATTTTCAGCAGTGCAGGCCGTGGCAATGGCCGTTGTTCTATCCACGACGGTCAGGGCTCTTATTGTAGGCAACGGGGATCCGGTTTTTGATCTGCCGGTATTTGCCAGGGTTGACGCAAAGGATTTTATTGATTTTCTGATATTCGGCTGCATTGTGGGAGTGGTCGGAGTGCTGTTCAACCGGGCTGTGGGCAGAATGCAGGATGCCTATGCGGCGTTCTTCAGGGGCAGACTTCTCCGTACCGTTCTTTCCGTTTCCGTAATCGGCGGAATATTCGGTGCCGTTTCCGTTTTTGTCCCGGAGGTTACCGGTTCCGGCATGTATTTCATAAGCGGCTGGATAATGACCTCATCGTCCCTGGGGTTACTGGCGGCAGTGCTGCTTGCACGATTTGTCGGTATACTGCTGTGCTTCTGTTCCGGAATTCCCGGAGGCATATTTGCGCCGTCTCTTTCAGTGGGGGCACTGATAGGGGCCGTTATGGGAATGGGCATGCTGCATCTGGGAATCCTTAATTACGATCCCGGTATCCTTGCCATTGTGGGGATGAGTGCCTTTTTTGCGGCTTCCGTAAGAGCGCCGATAACCGGTATCATTCTTATCTGCGAAATGACCAATAATTTCCAGTTCCTGCTGCCGATGATGATTGCGGTGGTGGCGGCCACGCAGACGGCGTCACTTCTTAAGGGCAGACCTCTTTATACTCAAATACTTGAGAGAACACTGCGTCTTTCGGGGAATGAGGAAAAGATAGAGGAATATAGGGTGTTTAAGAAAGAGCATAATGTGGATTAGGAGCGTCTCTTACGTTTCTGAAAAACATTAATCAGCTGTTTTCCTGCTGTTAGTAAGGAGAAATACACATCAATTTTACGATTATTGATGTGTATTCTGATTTGATAAATTCCTAAGACAACATACATTACTGTCTGAAGACGGAAGTATGAATGCTATAACTTGTTTAGGATTTCCTGGTCTCCAAACACAGCTCTTGCTGCGATTTTTCTCTGTTCCTTGTTTTTATTATTGATGTTTAGGTTAATAATAAAAAGTGTGAGGGCTAAACCTAACGGGATTGTTGCCCAAGCCCAGCTTGAGGCAAAAAAGACAATGACGGCCAGTATTAATGAGGCACCAATGCCTAAGCCGAAGCGTTCCTCCATTGTTTTAAGAGCCGGATCAACCGGATGAGTCCAGTCATTTGTATTCTTATTTACTCCGGAAGAAACGAAGTAGAACTGCTGGTTACAGTATGAATACTGGGTAAACCAGAATGGAACCAAAACTGTTTCGCTTTTATCCAAAAATCGTGGATCAAGTTCGACGCTCGTGGAACACTTTAACTTGCGGAATCCTTCGGGAGCTATTTCTCTTGCTCTGTTTTCCGCAATGCGTCCGGCTATGGTTTGACCATAGCTGTTCCAAAGGGAACGGGAATCCTGATTTGCATTTAATACTTTAAATTTGGGTTCATTTTGATCATCTGAATTCTGAACCATTGATGGTTCAAAAACAGCACCGTTTTGATTTCCAATTTCATTGTTAACTGAGAAATTATCAATGAATTGTGCAATCCCTGATGGGAGTCTGTTTTCTTCTGAATCTGAAGCATTGCCCCATGCTGAGATCAGAATTTTAAAATTACCGTTTGTGTTGCCACTGTGAGGGCGGTATTCGGTGTTTGAACCTGATTTAATCGGTACTTCGCAGTTCCATGAGCAGTAAAAGTTTCCTTGATAGGTGAAATATGGAACATAGAGCTTTTCAATTCTGTCAAAGGATAACTGGTTGAATATATCCAGAGGAACATCATTGGTGGTTGTAAGATGTGAAATGATCTGATCACTGAAACTTTCAACATCTTCTTTAAACGGGATAATAAAAGTCGAATTTCCGGACTTTCTTTCATAAAATTCCTTCTCGCTTGACGATTCTGAATTTTTGAACGGATTCAGAAATTTCTTTTTACAAAAAGGGCATGTAACAGTATCTGCGTTCCTGTCGAAATCAGTGATGCTCTGCCCGCATCCCGAGCACTTTAATTCTTTGAGAAATTCTTCGTTACGACTCATTTTATTTCCATTACAATAATTTTAATTTGTTATTTCTGTTTGTTAATGCTGTTCTAATAGATTCAAACATTGAATTATAATCAGCCTGTTTACCTGCTTTAATCTGATTTACTATATCGGCAACGGTGTTGCGGATCTCCTGTTCATACTCATATACTTCCGGTCTGGAGGCTGTCGGGCTGGTTCTGATGATGTCCGCCAGCTGATTCAGCTTTTTTTTCTGTTCCGGATCAGTAAACAGGGTGGATACGCTTTGGAGATCAAAAGCAATGGTTCTCATGTTGCAACTGTCGTGAGACTGTTGAGCAATCATGTCTGCTGCGTTTTTATTTGCGAGCATGTATGTGAGTGTGGCTGCTGCTTCAATCATAAGAAGCACCAGCATTATAAGGAATGTCTGAACCCCGAAAGACTCCGGATTAATAAACATAATCAAGAACCCGACAATGAATATTACGACAAATCCCAATGAGGTCGTCAGGTAGACCACATAGTTCGCCGCCTCCGTATTTTTCTCCTTTGGTTTAAAATAAGGAAGCATTATCATCACGATGTAGGACAGGTTAACAAAAAAGCACGATATCCAGGCTGCTGCATGCATATCGGCAGAAAGTACGGTTACCAAAAATACAACGTTGAACGTTATGGGAAACACCATTTTTAATAGTGTTGAAATAATTTTAGAATTCATATTTTGTGCTTATATTTAAATTACCAAAACAGTAACGCCTAAATAACTACATATTGGCAAGAATATTCTTTTTTACTGCGTCATATTCTTCCTGTTCAATCAGGCCTGCATCAAGCATTTTTTTGAGCTTGGCCAGTTTTTCAAACGGATCCTCCGCAGATGAGTCTGTTTTTGGTGTTGAACTGTTGCCAGGCACGGCTGAGGCCGACTGAGATTCTTGAACCGGAGCCATGCCGCTAAATATTCCCTTCGATATTTCTCCGATTACGCTTCCCGCAGCCATTCCCATGCCCAGACCTGCACCCGCACCGGCAAGACCGCCACTGTTTGGATTATTGGCTATATTCTGAATGATTTCCATGCCTTTAACAAGACGATAATTATCGCCAAGAATATTCAGTTCACGTGAGCGGACATATGCGTCTTCAAGTTTCTGACGGTTAGGATCGTCATCAGGTATATCGAGTGCGTGAATGTTAAATGACTGCAGATTCAGACCGTAGTCTTCAAGAATCTGGGCAATTACGGGTGTTAGTACGTTTGCGAATTCTTCGAGTCTGGAACAGACACCGAGAATTTCCTCATGTGAATTTTTAAGAGCGGTTGCAATGGCTGATTTAATTTTCTGTTGGAATTGTGAGTAGAAATAATAATCCAGATCTTCAGGAGTAAATTCTCTTACATTACCGCTCAGTTTTGATATGAACAGACCTGCGTTGCCTACTGTAACCTTGTATGACCCTCTTCCTCTCACCGAAGTTTGCAGGGCCTGGACGGGGTCGCGCAACTGGATTGGAGAATCAGTACCCCAAAGAATTTCATTGCTTAACGCTTTTCTGACAAAGTAGATTTCTGATGTGTAGACAGATTGGCCTCCGCTAAGAAGGTTTCTGAGATTGCTGAGAAAAGGGTAATTTTCAGTGCTTAGTTCGTACCGTCCGTTGTCAAACTCCTGAACAATTTCTCCGTTCTTGATGAATATTGCTGACTCACCGGGATTTACAATCAGAACAGAATTTGTATTGAAATCCATCACTGGGGACTTCCATATCAGGAGATTTGGAGAGCCTTCATTGGCTATTGCATTCAGAATATGAACCTGCGAAGTGGATCTGACCGAACCACTATTCTGGGGGGCATTTGCGCCTCTATTCATACTAAATATTGACATTTACGATACCTAAAATAATAAAATGAGAAATCCTAATAACAAGAATTATTCGGTGCTTTAGTTTCAACATGCTATATGGTCTGTAACATCTGATGCATGGAATATCCGTTAAAAAGAGTCAGAGATTCTACGTTCAGCTGTATGATTTTATAGTTAATGGTGACTATATTTCGAATGTATGGCTTTTAAATGTATTATTTTTGTTATTTAAATCTCACATATACAAAAAATTATTATAAAAATAGGTTTTTATGCTTCGTTTTTAAACTAAAGAGACCGGAACTTTCGTTCCGGTCTCTGATTACCTAAGATCTGACAAAATCCTTAAAAACCGCACCTGAACGGAAAATAATCAGGCGTGATTCATGTCAGTTTCTATTCATGATCGCAGTCGCAGCTCTGTCTGAACAGGGCGTCAATGTCTCTTAATGAGATGCCTTTCTGCTTCAATGCACCGAGTACGCCCTTGAGCAGGTCAGCGGCATTCTCCCTGGTGCTTTCCGTATTGAACTTTGTCAGAAGCTTTGCGATGTCGCTTTCTGTAACTTCAGCAGCTTCAGGATTGAATACGGCAATGTTTGAAGCTTCAAGAGGCAGGTGTCCGTCAAAGCAGCTTTCAGTGCCGCGGTGGCAGGTTGGGCCTATCGGATCTGCCGCTATAAGCAGACAGTCATTGTCACAGTCTGCGGTTATGGCCTTCAGATTCAGATAATGACGTGATTCCTCACCCTTTGTCCAAAGTCTCTGCTTGGTACGGCTGTAGAAAGTTACCTTGCCGATTTCAAGGGTCTTATCAAGGGCTTCAGGATTCATGAAACCCTGCATGAGTACAACACCGGAGCGGTAATTCTGTACGATTACAGGAATCTGGTTGTTAACCTTCTTCCAATCAAGCTCTTCAGGTTTAAAATTCAAGGTATAGTTAGTCACGAACGATTACTCCTTCATTTCTGAGGTAGTCCTTCAGTTCAGGGATGTGTATCAGCCCCTTATGGAACACGGATGCGGCAAGACAGCCGTCGCATTCTGCTTCCTTGAAGCCGTCCCTAAAGTGAGACATTTCACCGGCACCGCCTGAGGCGATGAGAGGCACGTGGGCAAGACTTCTGATAAGCTTCAGCTGCTTCAGGTCATATCCCTTGCGCATGCCGTCCTGATTCATCATGTTAAGTACGATTTCACCGCATCCGCATTCCTGAACCTTTTCCACCCATTCCGGGGTAGTCCACTTGGTGATAAGGGTTCTGTTTACGTCGCCGGTATACTGCTTAACGAGGTAACGGTCGGTGGCTTCATCGTAGTATGAGTCGATACCGCAGACAACGCACTGAACACCGAATCTGTCGGCGAGTCTGGTGATCAAGGTCGGATCGGCGAGGGCAGGTGAGTTGATTGAAATCTTATCTGCACCGTATTCAAGTATTCTTGCCGCATCCTCAACGCTCTTGATGCCTCCGGCAACGCAGAAAGGAATATTGATTACTTCCGCGATTTTACGTACCCAGCTCTTGTCCACGACGCGGGCATCGCTTGATGCGGTGATATCGTAGAACACCAGTTCGTCGGCACCTTCGTCGGCGTAACGTTTGGCCAGCTCAACGATGCCGCCCATAACCTCATGGTTTCTGAACTGAACTCCCTTTACTACAACACCGTCCTTAACGTCTAGACACGGAATTATGCGTTTGGCCAGCATGTTACAGCCTCCTTGACAGTGAATTTGCCTTCAAGCAGTGAACGACCGATGATGATGCCTGCGGCACCACTGTCGCGAACGGCCGCCACGTCATCAAGACTGCCGATGCCGCCGGATGCCAGGAAATCAATGTGAGGGAACAGGTCGTGCAGATCTCTGTAAAGTTCAACGTTTGATCCTTTAAGGGTACCGTCACGGGAGATATCGGTACAGAGCACGTATTTCAGACCTACCTCGGCGAAGTCCTTAATCAGGTCTTCGATGGTTACGGCACTGTTTTCCTGCCAGCCCTTGATGGCAATGAATCTCTTGCCGGAGGCAGGATCAATGTTTATGTCAAGGGCGAGAACGATGTGTTCGGCTCCGAATCTGCGGAACCAGTCTTTTGCCATCTTAGGATCCTTGACTGCCGCTGAGCCTACCACAACGCGTTCAGCACCGATGCCCAGCAGATCCTCAACATCCTTTTCGGTGCGGATGCCGCCGCCGATTTCTACCGGTACAGGGGTGTTTCTGATGAGTTCTGAAATAACGCCAAGCTGTCTCTTGGAAGTATCCTTGGCACCGTCGAGGTCCACAAGGTGCAGGAATTTCGCACCTTCGTTAACATAGAGATCGAAACGTTCCTGAGGATCGGCGTCGTATTCGGTCTTGCGTGAGTAATCGCCCTGATAAAGACGGACAACCTTGCCGCCAATAAGGTCAATTGCAGGTATAATCATGTCGTGTTCTCCTAGAGGTCAAGGAAGTTTTTAAGAAGTTTATGGCCGATAGGACCTGATTTCTCAGGGTGGAACTGGGTTCCGAAGAAATTATCCCTGTTCACAACGGCGGAAAATGTCTGTCCGTATGTGGTGGTGGCAGCAGTGTGTCCGGTTACGTCCAGTGCGTAGGAGTGAACGTAATAGAAATATGAACCGCTCGGAATGTCCTTGAAGAGAGGACATGAACCGTCGTGATCAACCTGATCCCAGCCCATGTGCGGAAGCACCAGTCCGGGAACCTTCATAAGGCGGACGCCGCCGTCAACTATGCCGAGACATTTAACCGCATCAGTTCCCTGACTCATGCTTTCTTCGGAGAAACCGGCCAGCATCTGCATGCCGAGACAGATACCGAGAAGCGGCTGGTGAACATTAACAATCAGATCGTCAAGGTGTCTTTCCCTGATTGATTTCATGGCTGCTACCGCTGAGCCCACACCAGGCAGTATAAGCTTGTCCGCATTTCTGATGTCATTTTCCCTGGCACTGATGATACAGTCGGCATCAAGTCGGTTCATGGCAAACAGTACTGACGAGAGGTTGGCCACTCCGGTATCGATTATGGTTACTTTTTGTTTGCTCATTAAAGTACTCCTTTGCTTGAAGGAAGTTCGTTTCCTTCCTTTTTCAGAGCCATGCGCAGGGCTCTGCCGAAGGCCTTGAAGAGGGCTTCAACCTGATGATGGGTGTTGCCCGTGGTAACCTTCATGTGCAGTGTGAGTCCCATGGCATATGCCAGACTGTGGAAGAAGTGCGGAACCATTTCTGTTGAGAGTTCACCTACCTGCTGACGGACGAAGTCGGCATCGCAGCTGAATACGGAGTAAGGTCTTCCGGAAATGTCCATGCAGGCATCAACAGGGTGGTTCATCAGAGAATCATCAGGGAGACCGTCAAGTTTGGCCTCAACTTCATCCATGGCAACTGCAAAACCGAATCTGCCGATGCCTCTCTTGTCTCCGAGAGCCTGCTTCAGTGCGGTACCGAGAGCAATGCCTACGTCTTCAACAGTATGGTGTTCGTCGACATGGAGATCTCCGACGGCCTTGAGTTTCAGGGTGATGCCTCCGTGGGTGGCTATCTGATCCAGCATGTGGTCGAAGAAGCCGATTCCGGTGGAGATTTCACTGCCGCCGCTGTGGTCAAGATCCACGAAAAGATCGATTTTGGTTTCATTGGTATTGCGTACCACGTGAGCCGTGCGCGGAATCTTCGTGAGTCGTTCGGCAATTGCAGTCCAGCCGTTTGTTTCCGGATTGTAGCGTTCGCCGCCGATACCCATGTTCTTTGCGAGTTCCATGTCGGTTTCACGGTCACCGATGACAAAGCTGTGTTCCCTGTCTACAACTCCCGGTACCAGATATTTACCGAGAAGTCCGGTCTTAGGCTTGCGGCAGGCACAGTTTTCATGTGGAAAATGAGGGCAGATGAGAACCTCTTCAAAGGTAACACCTTCAGAGGCCAGTACGTCAAGCATCAGCTGATGCGGTCCCTTGAAGTTTTCGTATGGAAGGGAATCGGTGCCGAGACCGTCCTGATTTGTTACCATTACCAGCCTGTAGCCGGCATTCTGCAGGGTTTTAAGACTTGAGATTACACGGGGCTCGAATTTGAGCTTTTCAAAAGAATCGACCTGTTTGTCAATAACAGGTTCTTCGATGATTGTACCGTCACGGTCGATGAAAAGATATTTTTCCATAGGCTTTCCACTGAACTGCGGGGCGTTTGTTCTGCCCCGCGATGTAAAAAATTAAAACCGGCGTGAAAATTCTTTTCCGGAGATGTTTCTCCGGCAGAGTCGTAATCACTGCGAAACATACGCCGGAAGTTACGGATTACTGCTTAATTGAATGAAATACGTTTAATACCTCATTCATTTCTTCTTCGCTGCCGATTGTTATGCGTACGCAGTTCTGCAGTCTGGTCTTGGTGTGGAAGTCTCTCAGAATGATGCCCTTGTCCGCACAGGACTTGAAGAGTGATTCTCCGTCCTTAAAGCGGATGAGGATATAATTTGCATTTTCATAGAATACTTCCTGAACGAAGTCCAGCTTTTTAACCTCTTCCACGAATCTGTCGCGGCGTTCCCTAAGCTCGGCAACTCTTTCCTTCATGATTGCAATACCATGAGTGCTGAGAGCCTGTACAGCTATCTGAGCGACAGGGTCGGCGATAGGATAAGGATCGATAACCTTGAGCATCAGCTTGATTACTTCTGGATTTGCCAGGGTGAATCCGCAACGGATGCCGGCCAGCGCGAAGGCTTTTGACAGGGTGCGTGTTACCACCAGGTGGTCATAATCCTTCATGAATTTTACCTTGGAGGCTTTAGGACAGAATTCAATGTAGGCTTCGTCAACAACCACAAGGCATCTGCCTTTTGTGAATTCCAGAATCTGAGTAAGCTTTTCATCATCAACTACATTACCGGTAGGGTTGTTCGGTGAACAGATGAAGATAACCTTGATGTTATCGCTGCCGTTTTCCACCGTGTTTCTGATGGCTTCAACATCAGGCTGGAAATCGTCGGCAGGCGGAACGTCAACGGTTTTTACGCCGGCGGTGTCCGCACTGATTGAGTACATGCCGTAGGTCGGAGTACTGATGAGAATCGCGTCTTTTCCCGGTTCGCAGAAGGTGCGTACCAGAAGTCCGATTGATTCGTCACTGCCGCGGGATACCAGAATGTTTTCTTCGGCTACTCCGGAGTAGTCGGCATAGGCTTCGATAACTTCAGGAGGCTGACATTCAGGATAACGGTTAAGAGTGATTGACTTCATCAGGAAGGTGGCACTCTTCGGAGCCTCGTTGGCATTAAGAAAGTTATGCCCCTTTCCGCCAATGCGTCTGGCTGAGAGATATGGGGTAAGCTGTCTTACCCTTTCTGTAGCAAGTTCGGTAATGGTGCTCATCTTATTTTGCTCCCCTGAGAATGTCCATACGGATGGTTACCGCTCTCTTGTGGGCGGTGAGGCCTTCCGCATCAGCCATGAGTTCAACGGTACGGCTGAGATTGGTTAAGCCTTCGGTGGTTGCTTCCTGTACTGTATAGCGTCGCAGATAGTCTGCAAGGCCCAGTGATGAACAGGTCTTTGCGTAGCCGTAGGTAGGCAGGGTGTGGTTGGTGCCGCTGGCGTAGTCACCAACTGATTCCGGAGTCCAGCCGCCGATGAAGATTGAGCCTGCATTACGCAGATAAGGCAGCAGGGCACGCGGTTCCCTGGTTTCCACAATCAGGTGTTCAGGTGCGTAAATGTTGGAGATTGCGCATGCTTCCTCAAGAGATTCGCAGACAATGGCGATACTCTTTTCCAGGGCTCTGTTGGCAATGTCCTTTCTGGAAAGTTCCTGTACCTGTTTTTCAACTTCGGCAACAACCTCGCTTCCGTAGTTAGGATTTGTTGACAGAAGCACAACCTGGGAGTCCGGGCCGTGTTCAGCCTGTGACAGAAGGTCTGATGCCGCAAAAGCCGGATTGGCTGATTCATCGGCGATTACAAGAACTTCTGAAGGTCCTGCAGGCATGTCGATTGCTGCACCGCGGAAATCCGCACTGACCTGCTTCTTCGCTTCGGTCACAAATGAATTGCCCGGTCCGAAAATCTTGTTAACCTTAGGCACGGTTTCAGTACCGTATGCCATTGCGGCAATGGCCTGAGCACCGCCAACGGTGTAGATGTCGTTAACGCCGCAGAGGGTTGCGGCATAAACAATTGCATCTGATACCGGAGGAGGAGAACACAGAATAACCTTAGGACATTCCGCAATCTGAGCCGGTACGGCAAGCATGAGCACGGTACTTACCAGCGGAGCGCTTCCGCCAGGTACATACAGCCCGACGCTGTCAATAGGATGTGTGTGGAGTTCACAGGTAACGCCGGGTCTGGTGTTCACCACTACAGGAGCCGGCTTCTGGGCCCTGTGGAACATAGAAATGTTGTCGTAGGCGTTTTTAAGGGCGGTCTTAAGCTCCGGATCCACTCTGTCACATGCTGATTTTATTTCATCAGCTGTAAGTTTAATATGATCAGATTCTAGACGATCAAACTTGCGGGAGTATTCCAGTAAGGCTTCGTCACCGCGGTTACGAATGTTGCTGATGATGTCGGCAACAAGCTTGGCCTTACTGCCGTCATCGGCAGTGGCGGGACGGGTAAGAATGTCTACCCGTTCCTGTTCATTTAAATCTTTCCAGCTAACAATTTTCATAATGTTACTTCAGCATCTTTTCAATAGGTAATACGAGGATTGAGCTTGCGCCGAGGGCCTTAATCTTTTCCATGGTTTCCCAGAAGAGGGTTTCGGTGGAAACTACATGAATGGCTACGTGAGTGCTGTTACCGGCGAGTTCGAGAAGGGTTGGATTCTCAGCGCCCGGAAGAAGTGCGGTGATTTCCTTAACCTTGTCCTTCGGAGCGTGAAGCATGATGTACTTGCTGCCGTGAGCCTGAATCATGCCGTCAATACGTCTGATGAGAGTATCGGCAATGGCCTGCTTTTCAGGATAGAGTTCCTGATCTCTCTGAATCAGTACGGCCTTGGACTTGTAAACGACCTGTACTTCCTTGAGACCGTTGGCTTCAAGGGTGGCACCTGAACTTACCAGGTCACAGATTGCATCGGCAAGACCGGCTCTCGGAGCAACTTCAACGGAACCGGTTAAGAGTACGTTCTTGAAGTTAACGCCCTGTTCGTCAAGGTAACGCTTGGTGAGGTTAGGGTAGGTGGTGGCAATTTTTAAGCCTTCAAGACTCTGAACCCCCTTCCATTCCTGTTCAACAGGGATTGCGAGAGAAAGACGGCAACCGCCGAAGTCAAGCTTGCGAACCTGCTTGTATCCTACGGGAAGACCTTCCTGCTGACGTTCAAGCATTGTTTCCTCAAGCACGTTTTCGCCTACAACACCCCAGTCAACAACGTGATCCATGATAAGACCAGGAATGTCGTCGTCACGTACACGGAGAATGTCGATTTCCATGTTTTCAACGTGAGCAATGAGTCTGTCCTCGCGCTTGTTGATCTTTAAACCGCAGCTTTCTAAAAGTTCTGTGGTTTCAACACTGAGACGACCCTTTTTCTGCATGGCGATACGAAACTTTTTGTTAGACATTTCAAATAACCCTCTTGTATGTCTGTATAATTAAAAAACCCTTGGAAGTATCCGTTTTATTCTTCCAAGGGTCTTATGAAAATCTATACGGCACTCCTGGAAGCAAGGTCTTCCAGAAAATAAACCACTCCTCCTGAAAGACTATTTAGGACGATGATGGTGGTGATGATGTAACTGACTTAACAACTGATACATTTTATTCTCTGTGCCGATCTTTTAAAACTGAGCCCATTATACACTTTTTTTGTGTTATTGATAACAGTTTTTAGTGATTTTTATGGTTTTGTTGAGGAAACGGTTCTTTGTTCGGGGCGGATGATTCCAGGACCTGTCACGGATTCGGTTGTGAGACGGAATGGAACCGCATGAGGCGGTAATGCCCCCTTATTACAGGAAGGTCGGATTCTGTTCCTTATGCTGATTCGGCGGCGGCATTTTTAACTTCATCCTCTGCGATGATTCTGTTCAGTCTGTCGGTTTCCCTCAGACTGATGCTGCGGGTTTTGTTCTTTAGCAGTCCCATGAATTTCAGTATGTCTTCGGCATTCGGTTTGATGCCGCCGAGTCCCAGATTGTCATTATTCTTGATAAGTCTGATGGTTGCGATGATTTCCTGTCTGCTCACATACGAACTGTATCTGATTTCACGTGGACAGAATCTGGCACTGTCCCTGTCTCCGCAGAGTTTTCTGTTTCTGGAGTATACCGGACGGTGCGGTATGTATATGAAGTCTTCAATATCGGTAATCAGACGGTTCTTTTCAATCACGTGATTGATTTCCTGAAGAACCTTCATCCTGTGTTCGTTCTTAAATGATGTCCCGGTCTGTTTGCAGATGTGGGCGAATCTTCTGAGAATGCATTCCTTGCTTACCGGAGCTTCCGTTCTTATGAGCATGTTTACCGCACAAGAAATTTCCTGAATGCTGAGGGCGGTAAAATCAGGTGTTATCGCCAGAGCCTGATACACGCCTTCAAGATATGCCGGAGTATAGGCCGCTATTTTCAGCTGTGAGTTGTTGATGCGTACGCCTTTGGCATATACCACGGTGTCCGTATCGTATTCAGGACTGCTTTTTTTCGGCTTTTCTTCTGCCTTCGGGGTTTTTCCGTCGTTGGCATAAAGCTCTATTACCTCAAAATTTCTGTTCTCCGGAGCTTCTTCCAGATTGAGGAATGAACCTGCGTCCTCGCTGTAGAAACTGAATTCCAGAAAACCTTCGGGAAGTATTCCGGATATTCCTATGCTGGCGTCGCTCCCCGGATCGGTGAAGCTGATGTTTTCAAGATCGTCTTTGGAAAGATACATCTGAGGATCGCCGGCGTTGTCGTCATTAACGGTGCTGACTTTGGACAGGTCGATGACAACGTCTGATTCTACGGTCTGTTTATCAGCAGAATCCCCGTCCCTGGCAGATACCGTATTTTCCGGTCGGGAATTGCCGGTGTCACTGTTTTCAGGTGCCGTTTTAAGCAGATCCGACGCAAGAGGCGTGACTGGAGAACTGTCAGAGAGGTTCATCAGGGCTTTTTCAAGCGGCAGGGATGCTTCCGGTATGTATTCCGTACCATGGTGTTCATCGTTGGCCGCAGGCATGGATGCGGCAAGTTTATCGGAGTCTGGATTTCTTTCGCCGGCAGCTCTGCTTTTCGCACCCGGGATCCCGAATGAGGTTATCAGACCGTCGTCGTTGTCGGAGAGTTCCTGTGAATCATCCCGTCCTTCGGACATGATGTTAAGCTCCATGGTGTCGAACACCGCCGGAATTATTCTGAGATAGCCGAAACAGCATCCGAGCCACGTGGCCAGCAGTTCCCTTTCGTCGGTATTGTTGCATTCCGAGGCAACCTTTGCCACGACGGATCTGCTGATGCCGAATCTCTTCAGTTCGGAAATTGATTTCAGGTATATGAAAAGAATTGAGTAGTTTTTCGAGTAAAGGGCGGTAAGAGTGTGCAGGAACTTTTCGTATTCATCCAGTTTTTCGATCCTGACAAGAACATCGTCAAGCGTGATGTCGGGATTTTCTTCATGTATTTTAAGAAGCGTGGCATAGACGGGAATTTTCTGCCATTCGTTGTTGTATTCAGGAGGCCGCTGATCGGAGCGGTTAACGGCATAATGATATATTTCCAGCATGTCCATGACATATCCGACGTCTCCGTCAGGATAGTTTCGCGTGCGCTGATACATCGTTATCAGGGTAAGCAGCGTTCTGTATATGAGATTTGTGCGGAAGTACGGGATTTTCTTTTTAATCAGATGATTTGCCACGAGCAGCTCTCTCGGGGGATCCGTGCTTAAATCCAGAAGATTGTATGAGTTGATTGTGGGCGGAAGTTCGCACAGTCCCATGAGAACTCTCATTGCGGCTATGCCTGCTGCACTGTTTTTTCTGACATTGTAGCTGTTGAAATTCTGAAATATCCCCTGGTATCCGGTGAGGGAATAGAACCTGAATTCCGGGAAGCGCTTTTTAAGCTGTTCACCGGCTCTGAAGTTAAGGGCTATGATGTATTCGATTTCCGATATGCAGACGTCAAGACCTCTGTCATCATCACGTTCTTCGAGAAGGGAAATGAGCAGAAACACCTTTTCAGTGACATTTTTGAAAAAGAAATTCTCCTCCAGCAGATCCTGATAGTTTGCGGTATGAGGATCCGCTGAATTGATTTCATTGAGCTCCCGTGGGGAAACGTATATTTCCCCGAGACTTCTCAGCTGATTCAGCTTAAAACTGTCAATAATAGCCAGATATCTGGACATTTTTGTCTCTGCTCCGGTTCCGTACGGCCGTTATGAGACGGCCTTTATGCGTTTTTCGGCAGTACAGCCACGTAAACGCAGGACTGTCATAATGCTCATTAATCCCGACAGTCAGGGGGTTCTGAAACATTAGAATTATCTAAGGAAACATTGTATTATTCTGACAGCGGATAATTAATATATTAATTGTATTTGTTTCTTTATTTGTGATGCTGCGGTCATTTGTACCATGTTTATCGACCGTCGTGAGTTCCCGTATCCTGGGAGCGGTCGTCACCTGATTCATCCTGCTGTTCCAGACGTGATTCCTTTATTGCTTCCTTTACATTCTTGAGATTTGCGATGAACTGAGGTCCTTTTCTCAGGAACAGCCCGGTGGCGAGAACGTCAACAAGGGCGAGCTGCGCAAGTCTTGATGCCATTGGAATGTATACATCGGTATCTTCCGGAATCTTTGTTGAGAGAACAAGGGAGCATTCTTCCGCAAGAGGGCTGTTTTCCGACGTCAGACCGATAACGGTAGCCTTACGGCTTCTTGCGTATTTGGCAACGTCAATGAGATCCTTTGTTCTTCCTGTATGGGATATAAGTACGAACACGTCTTCAAGATTGCAGTTTGAAGCACTCATCAGCATCATTACGGGATCTTCGAAGTAATTGCACGGAATGTTGAACCTGAAAAACTTGTTCAGCATGTCGTGAGCCACGGTTGCACTGGCTCCGAGACCGCAGAAAGTGATTCGGCGGGCGCAGCTCAGTACGTCAACGCATCTCTGGATGATTCTGATGTCTACATTTTTGCGGGCTTCGTTAAGTATTGAGATTGAGGAGTCGAAAATCTTCTTGGTGTAATTCTCCGTGCTGTCGTTTTCGTCCACGTGGATGTTTACGTAAGGAATGCCCTTTGCAAGAGTCTGGGCAAGCTTGAGCTTGAAATCCGGATAGCCCTCTGTGTTGATCTTCTGGCAGAATCTGTGAACGGTAGGTTCGGAAACTCCGGCTGATTTTGCAAGCTGGGCAATGCTTGAAGCAATGATTTTCTGCGGCTGATCCAGCACAACGTCGGCGATTTTCTTTTCCTTCGGGCTGAAAAATTCGTACTTGCTTTTAATAAAATCTAAAAAATTCAACATGATTAATTTCTCTCAATACTGACTCGCCGCCTGTCCGTATGCGGAGCACAGTCCGTCAGAAAACGGATAATGTCAGGGACACTACCTCTTACATTTCTTACGTAACCGTGTCACCGTCAATCCTATTAGGGGAAGAAATAAGTGAAAGTCTGGCAGTCACGTTTTCTTCTTTCCGGATGTCCGGGGGCCGTGGTTGTTTAATGCAGTCTGTGTTTAAACAGCTTTATCCGTGAATTTTTTATTAGTGGACTGATTATTATTCTTTTGGTCAGTCCTAGAGTTATCCGCTATTACCTTATATTACGTTCCGGATGCGGAGAGTGCCGGTGACGGGAAAATAAGGACAAAATCCATTCGTTAAAACGGAACTGCACGGGAACGTTATGCGACATTTTTATGAAAAAATGTTACGTTTATGAAAACACACCTGTAATATTTATTTGCAAGAATAACATACAAATGTGAATTACAAGAACATTCACGTGCTTTTTGTTGCTTAACCCCTTTTGTTTTTTTATTTGATTTTTCAGTTTGCACAACTGAAATTTATTAATTTTCAGGTCACTCTGTTAAGTACGTAATTTTCTTTCATTTTAACGAAAGGTGATAACGTTTTCAATTTTTATGTGCATTTTTTTATGAGTTTTGATTATTTTTGTGCGGAAATTTTATGTTTATCAAAATTATCTGACTAAATTTCCGACACCGGTTTCGGATGCTTTATTCACGCGTGACGCATGAAGGTTTGCGCGGTACCTGCGTTTTGCTTCGTCTGTCATGTCCTGATGATTTACTCATGTCTTTTTCCGGAATGACGGCACGTTTTGTTTCTTTATGCCGTACGTCTTTTTCCGCATGAAATTGTGTCGGACAGGTATCCGTTCAGGTTGCCATGCATCCACATAAAATATATAATACTGCTTATCGTTTTTTCGTTTTCGCAGGTGATTATGCATCCCTCACCGAATAACGGAAATGTATGTGATTTGTAACCTTTATATAATTATGAAAATCAAAGAGGCTTAGGAGTATTTATGTCAGGTTTTGCTTTAGTCGGTGACGTGGGCGGTACCAATGCACGTATTGCATTATGCAATCTTGAAACCGGTGAAATTCAGGATACCGTAGTGTATTCAGCGGTTGAGAATGAAAGTCTTGAAGGTGTGCTCAGAACCTATATGGGGGAACATGCCGACAAGAATGTTAAGCAGGCCTGTATAGCCATTGCCTGTCCGATTACAGGCGATCACGTATCCATGACCAACAATCCTTGGGAATTTTCAATTTCCGAAATGCGTACCAACCTCGGTCTGGAAAAGCTGTCGGTAATCAACGACTTTACGGCTCAGTCAATGGCAATTCCCGTTCTGGATGAAAAGGACATGGTTAAACTTGGCGGCGGCGAACCAGACAAGACAAAGCCTGTAGCCGTATACGGCGCCGGCACTGGACTCGGCGTTGCCCATCTTTTCAATTTCAATAATACCTGGTACAGCGTACCTGGTGAAGGCGGTCATGTTGACTTTGGGCCAAACAGCCCTGAAGAAGACATTTTACTGTCCGTTCTCCGTGAAGAAGTAGGTCATGTATCATGCGAAAGACTTCTGTCAGGTATGGGCCTCGTAAACATTTATCGTGCCATTGTTCTGTCTGACAACCGTATCCCTGAAGATCTTGAACCTAAGGATGTTACCGGTCGTGCTCTTCTCGAAGATCCTGACACTGACTGCCACAGAGCTCTCAGCCTGTTCTGTGTAATGATGGGCCGTTTCGGCGGTAATCTTGCTCTTAACATCGGTGCATTCGGCGGCGTTTACATTGCAGGCGGTATCGTACCTCGTTTCCTTCAGTTCTTTAAAAACTCAGGCTTCCGTGTTGCATTTGAGGACAAGGGCAGATTCAAGAACTACCTGTCGGCAATCCCTGTATACGTTATCACCAATGGTTACACCGGTTTAATCGGTGCCGGCGCATACTTAAGACAGGAACTCGGATACAAGCTTTAAGAGAGCCGGTATCCTTTCTGTATTACAGGAAGCTTAAATCATAAAACAAGGCCGGGACGAAAGTTCCCGGCCTTGTTTTACAAATACGGATTACCCGATGTCTTTAAAATTACACATAAAAAAGCTATGTGTTTTTTAAAGGACAACGTATAATTGAGTGTATCCGTTACGTTCCGTAACAGCACTATTGTTCGGAATGAGTCTGTCTGTTTCGTTTCCATTTTTCAAGGAGAGTCTTCAATGGACCCAAATGCCAAGAGAGAATACCGGCAGAATACCGGTGTAGTAACCTCGGGTGTGGCAAAAACGGAGAAAAAAAACATCGGGACTCCGAATGAGCATGAAAAGCTGAAAATGAGGCACGGTCTGTTTTTCAGACTTGTTCTGCTGATAGCTGCCGTTATCTGTCTTTTTGTAACTCTGATTTTTTCTCATGGAGCGGTCGTTGTCGTTGCCTTTGTGTTTGCCGCTCTGGCTGCTGATTTTCTTGTCAGGGGCATGCGTGAGTACATGTGCTATAAAGGGCAGTCTGCTGCTCCCTCATTACCTGAAGCGGATCCTTATGCTGACCTTGAACGGTACGATGAAGACAATGACGACGTTGACAGCCTGGGTGTAAATGAAGACAAGACGGAACAGGAAAAATAGTCTTCTGAAGATGATTTTGAGTTCGATAACAGGAATTAGGTGTTTTTGGATATGGATAAAAACAGAACAGAAGGTGAGCCGGTAAACGGCAGTGATGGGCAGAATGGTTCCGTTCCTCTTTCCTATCTTATAAGGTGTGTGATTCTTCCGGTTGTTATTGGGGTGGCGGCCATAGCCTTTGGATTTCTGAAGGAGCCTGAGACCGTAAGAACCTGGAGCAGACTGTGGAATCTGGTTAACGCCAAACCCGAATATGCGGCCATGTTCGGCGTGTTTCTCATTGTGCTGGCCGTAAGGGCGTATTTCAGGGGCGGAAAATAGTTTTTCCGCTGTTCCCGTATTTATAAACATTCGGGCCCGTACCATTCAGTCTGTTGCTCCGTTATCAGTCCTTCAGGACCGTAAGTTTTTTAAGGAATATTCTGTAAATGCAAGATTCAATGCCGTCGCCATTTGAATTTAACGGAACGTCGGGAGTTTCGGCGGCCAAGAAAAAGAAGGCTGACAATTCCCCGTTTACCAAAAATATCGGCCGTGATGAGCCTGACGAGGACAAGGTTGCTGAAAGTTCCCGTCTGGCATCAGAAGATGATGTGGTACGGGTATTCGACAATAAGGGGCCTCTGTCTGAAAAGGAAGGTTACAGAATCAGACCGGGACAGGTGCGGATGGCATGTGACGTTCTTGATGCCATCTATGACGGTCACAATCTTGTGGTTGAGGCCGGTACCGGCGTGGGTAAGACCTTTGCCTATCTGGTACCTATTCTGCTTTCAGGCAGAAAAGCTCTCATTTCCACATATTCCAAGGCTCTGCAGGATCAGCTTTATGACAAGGACATAAAATTTCTGAAACAGGTTCTGGACATTGATGTTTCGATTTCAATCCTTAAGGGGGCTTCAAATTACCTCTGCAAGAAAAACATGAGCAGGGTATTCGGTGTTCCCGAACCGCGTGGTGAGCAGGGAAATGGTCAGTCCGGTCAGGAAGCCGTTCCGGTACTTCCTGCACCCGGAACCGGTGTCGGTATCCAGACTGAACTGCTGATGGGAGATGCCGGCGGTTCACCGGCGCTTAATACCGAGAGCATAAACAGAAACAGGAAGATAATTACTGCCATAAAGAACTACATCAGCTGTGCAAAAACCGGAGAAATCGAGGAATTCAAAAACCACATGCAGGCAACGGCCGGCATAGAAGCGTCTGAACTTAATATCGGACGCATCGGCGTCAACAAGATAAACTGTTCAAAAAAGAAATGTCCGTTCTACGAAGAGTGTTATCTGGTGAATGCCAGAAAAAGGGCCAAGAATTCAAGAATTGTCATACTGAACCAGTCGCTGCTGTGTTACGGCGTGCAGAATGACGAGATGCTTTTTCCGAAGGTCGGTATCGTAGTCGTGGACGAGGCTCATAAGTTTGAGGATACGCTGAGGGATGCATTCAGTGCCGAAATAGGTACCGAATCGATCAATGAAGCCATAACGGCCGTATACCTTACCAAAGCCTACGAAAAGATTAAGAATGACATCGCCTCGACTGAAAAAAGAATTAAAAAGCCGAACGTCGAATCAAAAAAAACGGAACCGGCAAAAGGTTCTGCCGGGACTTCCGGACTCTCTGATGAGGAGGAACGCAGGCTGAGATACCAGCGTGTCATTCTTCAGGAGATTGATAAGGTTCTTGCTGATCTGAGACATTTTGCCGAAGGCAGAAGTACGGATTCCTTCCCTTCCTTCATTGACAATATCTACACCGATAATGAATGCTGCCTGCTTCCCCAGTATGAGAAGATGTCATACAGAATCAGCACATGCGCTTCTTCGAAGAGCAGAAATTCTGCGGCCGTGCAACAGGCTTCTGAAGAGGCCGTTCTGCTGGATCTGAACCTTGATAAGTTCATAAAAGGGCTTCACCTGTTCGGGGAGAAGGTAGGAGCCGTGTACATGAAACTTACGGGGCTTAGTGATGCCGTCAGAATCCTGTATTCAGAGGCGAACGGTTCATCCGAAATCAAGGACGGCATAGACGAGCTTGAGGAAGTGACCAAGGTCTTCACCGATACCTATGATTTTATTGGCAGTACTATCCAGTATCTTAATACCTGTAAATCCTCAGGAATGATGGCATCTTCCTATTACTACTGGTACAGAAAGGTTTCGGGAGGCGGTTTTTCCATAACCAGGTCACCGTTTAGACCAAGTGTGGAATTTAAAAATTTCTTCCTGACAAAGGAAGACTGCTTTAACAGTTTTATTTTTGCCAGTGCCACCATCGATACCGGAGGAGTGAAGTCTCCAGCCATAGATCTGCTGGTGCCGGATGAATCAGCCAGGGAAACATCCGGAGAAAAGGATGAGACCATTCAGGTGGTAAAGGAAACCGACTTTAGAAATTTCAGATTCGGCATAGGCTTAAGCAGTGATAATACCGTATGCAAGCTGGTATACAGTCCGTTTGACTTCAAAAACAACGCCATACTGTGCGTTCCCGAGGAACTGTCCTCATTTACGTCAAACTATGACGACAGCCTGAGCAAGAATCTGGTCTATGCCAGTCCGACCAACATTCTGAAAATGCTGGCTCCGGTAATCAATGCCACCAGGGGAGGCGTGTTCATTCTGGTTACTTCCTACGACGCCTGTCGCAGGTATGTGGATGCGCTGCGTAAGAATCAGGTTATGACTCTAGGCTTTGATCGTACGCGCAAGGTGTTTGAGCAGGAAAAGAATGTTTCCAACAACAATCACCTGATACGCAGATTCAAGGAAGCCGGAGATGCGATTCTTATCGGCACCAAATCATTCTGGGAAGGTGTGGACATTCCGGGGAGTGCGCTGTCGCTTGTCATAATTGATAAGATTCCGTTCCCGCAGAAGACGGTTCACCGATTCATGACCAGAATGATGTATGAATCGGAAGGTCTGAATGCCTTTGATCGCGTGGACGTGACTTCAGCCATTATTGACCTGAAGCAGGGGGCCGGCAGATTAATCCGTACCGAAAAGGATAAGGGAGCGGTAATCATCTGTTCCCGTGATTTGCTCAATTCGGCAAATAAGAGTTATGCAGGCAGGATTCTGAACAGTCTCTCATATTTCAATATGACGAACAGGATAGACGTAGTCCGGGATCTGATTGAGAATGACTTCAGAAAATAAGACGGCTGTCAGCGTTGTCCGGAATCATGACACGGCATCAGCCGTCTGAAAGAGACGGGCACCGTACGCCCGGACGGCTTCGTGTGGCGGTTTGTCGGCGGTTGGTTTATAATGAGCCGGATTCCGGTGAGACAGAGATGCCTCGGTCACCGGTAAACAAGACTAAGAGGGTAATATGACCAGGATTTTGGCGATAGACGCGGCAACCGAAGGATGCAGCGTTGCTTTGTATCAGGATGGCGTTATTGAGTCTGTCAGAAGTGTGTCTCCGCAGGGACATACCAGACTTTTACTGCCTTATATCGATGATGTTTTAAAAAAGACTAATCTCAGACTTCAGGATCTTGATGCCGTGGCCTGTGGTCGCGGTCCGGGGTCATTTACCGGCGTGCGTATCAGCGTAAGCATGGCTCAGGCACTGGCGTTCGGTGCCGAAAAGCCGTTAATCGGCATTGTCGATCTACAGGCTATGGCAGTGAGAGCTCATAAGGAAACAGACAGTGAGTATGTTGTGGCCGCCATTGACGCCAGAATGAGTGAGGTCTATCTTGGTATTTATAAGTTTTCCGGAAAAGTGCCTGAAGCGATTATTCCTGAAGGCGTGTTTCCGCCGGAAAAGGCCGTAGAGCTTGTAAGGGATGCACTTGGCGGTGAGTCGTTTACTGCTACTGGAACCGGCTTCGGAGCATATCCTTATCTTGCCGATTCTTTTGAAGGACGCATCACCAGAGCCACGGAGAATCTTCCCGATGCCGTGGAAATTGCCGAACTCGCTGCGGTTTCTTTTGCCGAAAACGGCGGAGAGGAGCCTGAGAATGTTCTTCCTGTGTATCTCAGGGACAACGTTTCTTGGAAAAAGGTGAACGAACAGCACTGATATTAAGGAGCCGACCGTGTCGGATCCTTTTGTTGTGTGCTCGGTATGTGCACTATCCATAGGTGGCACGAATTCAGTATCTGGCGGCAGGGATTAGCGAAATCTCTATGCCGAATTTGATACCGAGCCATGTGGCATAGGCCTTTGGCTTGTTTGGCTCTGAGGACTTGCCTTGTACGTTTTGGGGCTTGCCGTAATCCTCTCTGGTGTTTTCAAAACATCGTTTGTGTACTGAAACACATTTCTGCGGCTGTCTGATTTTTTTCCCGGCTGAAGACCGTTAACTGCCGTATCTTTTGCCGGAAAACAGCCGTAATGCCGAAATCCCCGATGGCATATCGTCAAAAATATCAATAATGTGACAGTGTATAATGCAAATTCCGCGTTTTTGATTTATGCTTAAACTGTATGTTTCGGAGCATTGTCCGCATGTGCCTGTTTTTCGGATGAAGAGGCCGTGTGAATCTGTTCCGTCTGATAGGTTGTTTTTATAAATGGTTTCGCATTATGGATGATTCTAACGCTGATTCTCGTGGATACGGTGTGGCAATTATCGGTGCCGGAGCCATGTCACGCGAGCGAATAAAGATATATCGCACACTAAACCGTCCGATTACCGCCATATACAGTCATAACACGGATAAGGCCAAAGCTTTGGTGGAGGAGTTCGGCTTAACCGGACAGACGGTTGTCTTTGACAGTATTTCCAGTTTCTGGGATTACGAGAAATCATCCTATGTGTATATAGCATCCACCAACGATTCCCACTGTAATTATGCCACTGAAGCCATGATGCATGACCGTCACGTTCTGGTTGAACAGATGATGGTATGTTCAATCAGTGAACTGGCAAAGGTTCATGAGTGTCTCAAGAACAGCAAAAAGATCCTCATGGAAGCCAATCCTACGCTTTCATCTCCTCTCATTACAGGATTTGGCAGGGTGATAAGGGGACATCAGGTCTTTGAAGACATCGGCAGACCTACGAATGTGTGTATAAGCTACGGCCGGTCTAATTCAAAATTCGTGAGGGACGATTTCCTGCGTCAGAAAATCACCATTTCCGACGGAGTTCTTTTTAACCTTGGCGGATATGCCATAGGTGCCGCAGTATCCCTTCTTGGGACGCACGTTGAGGTTATAAATTCACATCTGGACATTTCACATGAGTATCATGTGGGTGTAAATGCGAATATCATACTGCGCAACAGGCAGGGAGTTACCGCAACCATAACAATTTCTAATGTTTCCAATCTTCCGTGTGCTCTCGATATTGGCGGAAGTTACGGATATTATTTCATCAAAGATTTTGTTCATTCCCAGTCCTATATGAGTTGTCTTAACGGCAATCCTCCGGAGGAGCATGACATGACCTCCAGATTCGACAGTGAGGCTCACATAAAAAGAAGTATGTTTGAAACTGATTCGGCATATAATTTTGCCCTGCAGATACTGCACTTTGAGAGTCTTCTGGATCGGGGGTATGAGGCCTGCATGGCAGACAATCAGAATCATTTCAGGGAATCGAAGGCGGTATTCAGAGTCATTACCGAAGTTCTTGCCAATAATTACAGTGACGTGTAGCGACGGATTCAGTTAAATAAAGGATTACGGCCCATACTGCGGGAAAGAAACGAAGGCCTCAGAAATCTGAGGCCTTCGTTTTAGGAAATTACTTTCTGAAAGTAACAGTGTTACTGTTCGGCCTGTGCCGGTGCGGCGTCAGGTTCTTTTTTACGGACTTCCTGCTGTTTGTTCTTTCCCTTTGCCTTGTTCTTTGAGGAAGTTCTGAGCTTCTTCTTTGGAGCTTCCGTTTCGGAATCGGCGTTAGGATCCATCATGTTCAGGTTTTCAGTCTGAATTTGCGGAGCTTCGCGGTATTTCTGCATAACCGTATCAATCATGCTCTGATCAGTAATGGTCTGGAAACAGTGGTTTGCACTCTGCTCTAGAATCTTGAGGTTCTTGAGACGTTCGCTCTCAACCTGAAGGATACACTGGTCATATTTTACTGACTGTTTGTTACGGTTATATTTGTATTCGCAGTCAAGCTTCTGCTTTATGCTGTTGTCGTCAATGTGACGCTTCTGATAGCTCATCTTGTCAAAGGTTATGTCAACGCAGGTCTGCAGACGATCCAGGTCCTGCTTTCTTTTCAGTTCCTTTTCCTGAGTGATCTTATCCTGATTCTGGATAAGATAAAGCTCCTGCTTTTCCTTATTTGACTTCTTGATGGCCTCAAGCTGTTTGCTTGAGAATGTGGTGTCGATTACTTCTATGTTTTTTACGCCGTAAGGCTTGCTCGGAGAGTAGTGTATGGCTCCGTTGCTGTCTTCCCAGCGATAGAATTTGTTGCCGGCATATGCAGAAGAAGAAATAACGGCACAGACCGTTACTGCAGCTGCCATCAGTGTAAATTTGTTAAACATCCTGTAAACGACTCCGTAAAAAGTGTATGTTGTTAATTATTTACGATAATATGCACTAAACTCTCTGCCAGTCCGCGCGGATAACCTTTCCCGTGAGGGCTGAAATTATTGTCCGTAACTGCACTCATACACGTATGTTTATATAAGTTATACAATAATTAAAAGTAGTATTCTATAATTATTTTATTATTTAATAAGTATTTGATGGTGTACTCAATAAAAACGTCAAAACACTCAGTAAATATATAAACTGTTTAAACTTAAACCGTATAAGTGGTTATTATATATGATCTTTTATCTTTAAACATTTTTTTATAAAATTTATTATAAAAACAGATATCCTTGGCATTCATATCTGTTTTTCCGGTTCCGCAGCCGTCCGCTGACAGCTGTTTTCGGAAGCCGTTCTTATTTTTTCTTTTTCTTTGCCAGCAGTGATGAATACTGACGTATAAGCTCAAGCTGCTCTTCAGGGCTTGCATCCGCATGATCCGCAAGGGCCTTTTCCGTTTCGGAAATGAACTTTTCCCATGATTCCTCATCCTGTTCTTCTGGTTTCATGCTGAACCAGTTTTTAAGTCCAGGTACGGCGGATATGAAGCTCTTCTCCATTTCTGTAAGATTCCGGAGTGTCGGTGTCCACCTGAGATTGTTGTACAGCAGACCGGCACTGATGAAGTCCTCAATTTCGTTGTCCGTATTGTCTCCGAGAAGAAGAACCAGCATGATTGAATCCATGTTGCCGGAATCGTTATCGGTGTCTTCATTGTCCGGCATCAGGGACTGTACCTTAAGCATCAGGTATGATTTTGTGATCTCATCTGTGCCGTATGTATTGTCACAGTCAATAATAACGCTCGGCAGCCCCATAAGCTCCTTTTCGTTTACTTCATGAGGAGCCATGCATGTTTTGTCTTCCGCTATTTTGGCGGCTATCTGCATCATGTCTTCCGCATCCATGAGCTTGGCGGTAATCATGGTTGACGCTGCAACATGTTCACCCTGCGCATCGCTGAAAGTCAGCAGGTTGTTGCCGAAGCGGTTTTCGGTAACGTTGACGAGTGAAAGGGGAACCGTTGCCGATTCTCCGTTAATCTGTAAAGGTTTGAAGTTGTTTTTGCGGGACGGTATCAGAAGCTTGGTATTGAAGAGAGTGTCCTTCATGATGTCTTCCGCACGGCTGTGAAGGACGTCGAAATCACTGGCCAGGGATTCGTTCATGTCCTCGGCCTGGCCTTCGGCATTTCTTCTGCTGAATGATGATGACAGATAAACGTTGATGGCAGCCTCAGGTATGACCAGACTGCTAAGCGTCCTTTCAGGGTGCTTGTAGTTTACCAGTTCGCGTGACAGATAGTTAATGATCAGAACTTTTCTGTTTTCGGCAGGATCTTCTTCTCCGTTTTTAGGTTTTACGGCTTCATTGGCGTACATGTATGTCTGGCCGATATGTTCGTCATCGTTCTGAACGATGACGTAGAAATCCGCGTTGCGTGACGAACAGCCGAAATAGGCGACGTTCTGATCGTTGATGCTGAAGGTTTTTGTGTAAAGGTTTCGGCATTCCTCGGAAATATTTTTTGATATGTTTTCAAGTGTCAGGGCATCGCCGCTCTGAAGCAGGGAGCCTGAGAGTTCCGGGGAGATTTCAGACATTTCGAATCTGGATATACCTGAATCCTTCAGTGCTATGAATTCAACGAAAGGCTTGCCGTAGAACATTTCCCTGATTTTCATGCTGTTGTTTACCACGACAGGAGGGGTGAATGTTATGCCCATCGAAAGCGTGTCGTAGCGTTCAGGATAAAGAATCATGTCGGCGGTGGAGAACAATGCCTGTTTCGGCATCGGGTACAGTGCGGAATTGGCGTAGATACTGATAAAAGAGGTGTTTATGTCCTGAGGTATTGTCACGTTTACTTCGGAAAAAGTTCCGGCAACAGCAATCCCTGAGACTACTCCCAGAGACAGCAGTACTGCCTTATAAATTTTCTGAAGTATTTTTGCTAACATTGGGCAATATTTCTCTTATCTTCCTGATTCGCGAATGAAATAAAAGCGGTTTCTTCAGAAATCATGTTCAAATTTCCGTAAGGCCTGCAAAACAATCCTTATAATGCGCGCGTTAAAGGTATGAAACCGTTATTAAATTATAATTCAAGTGTTTAAAAACATAAAATTCGAGTTAAAAAAATTAATAATGTGTCTTGTTTTTTGTGATCTGAATTCGAACTGTACGTTAACAGCCTGTGAAAATTCAATCATAAATACGCCGTACTGCCGTTCTTTCATAAAATGGCCGGGAACAGCCGTACATAAGGTTTTTTGTTCTGTCGGGAATTCCCTGAAACCGTTCGATTGATTTGATAAAAGGCATCAAAAACATGTTTTTTGTATGTTTTGTGGACGTTTAGCTCAATTTTTGAATAAACAGGTGAAAATGTTAAATTTTTTTTTGACAGATGAATAATTTTCTATATAATACACCATGTTCTCTGACGGAGAACAAAGCATGAAGATGCGGGAATAACTCAGTTGGTAGAGTGCAACCTTGCCAAGGTTGATGTCGCGAGTTCGAGCCTCGTTTCCCGCTCCAAAGTTTGGCGCGTTAGCAAAGCGGTTATGCAGCGGATTGCAAATTCGTCTAGTCCAGTTCGAC
>JAGAYS010000059.1 GCA_017940385.1 Ruminobacter sp.
TCCAATATATATTATCTTATTCATAACGACCTTCATTCAATGTTTGCGGTAAATCCGTATCTGTTTATAGACATCTACAGTTTACACGGTAAATCCACGTTTTTACATTCATTCGTGGAGGTCGTTTCATATTGTCTTACTAGGCATATGCCGTCTCTTGATTGATCTTCCAATAAATCTGTGATAAGCAGTCTTTTTTATTAAGTACCAATGCTATAGAATGATTAATAATTGTACTGATTTAGATGTGCAGTTATCTTTATTTTGCAACTTTGCTGAGGGATTGTAGTATGTCAAATAGGACTCTTTTAAATTTAAAATTTGTTTTATGCATAGCCACCCTGATGAGTTCATTAGCTTTTGCAGCCGATGCCGCCAATGATAATGTGTTAAATGTATATAATTGGGATGATTATGAAGCTCCTGATACAGTGTCTAATTTTGAAAAACAAACCAATATACGTGTAGTAACTGATCATTTTTATACCAATGAAGCTTTAGAGACCAAATTATTGGCTGGAAAGTCTGGCTATGATCTTGTTTTCCCCGGTTCAGATTTTGTATCCAACCAAATAAATACTGGAATTTTTTTGAAACTCGATAAAAGTAAGATCCCAAATTATAAGAATCTCGATCCTGTAAAAATGAAATTTTTATCCAAACTAGATCCTGATAACCAGTACGCAATTCCATATCAGCAGGGTACAACAGGTATCGGATATAATGTGAAGAAAATTAAAGAAATTTTTGGAAATGATTATGTTGTTGACTCTTGGGACTTTATTTTCAAAGAGGAGAATATATCTCGATTAGAACAGTGTGGTGTTGCTGTTTTGGATTCTCCGGTTGAAGTTTTTGCCACTACTCTTAATTATCTTGGATTAGATCCTAACTCATCTGAAAGTGTTGATTATGAGCGAGCTGCTAAATTGTTGACGAAGATTAGACCTTATATTCGATATTTTCGTACATCACAATATTCTGATCTTGCAAGCGGTGACGTATGTGTAGCATTCGGTTGGAGTAGCGAAGTTCTTATCGGAATTGAAAGAGCCCAAAAAGCAAATAAAGGTTTAGAAATTAACTACGTTGTTCCTAAAGAAGGAGCCGTATTATGGTACGACATGATGGCGATACCAGCAGATGCGAAGCATGTCGATAATGCGTACAAGTACATGAATTATATTCTTGAACCAGCAGTAATGGCGGATATATCAAATTACAACCTGTATTCAAATGCCGTTTTACCTGCTTTGGATCTTGCAGATGAGTCAGTAGCATCAAATCCAAATATCACTATACCTGATGATAAATTGAAATTGATGTTTGTAGTAGAACCTCAGGATGAAAAATTAAATGAAGTAATCAACAGTCTTTGGGAAAAGATTAAAAGTTCAAAGAAATAGATGCTAAATCATTGAGTCCAATCTTGGGAACTTTTGATTTAAAGAACTAGGTTTATGCCGACAAGTATCTTGTCGGCTTTTGTATATGCGCAAATCGCCCTTATTACCCAAGCCGGCTGTTAACCTCCTGAGCTAAACAGCCCAATCGTTCCATTAACCAGTTTCCCGGACAGGATTTCTTTGCAAACCAGCGGTGAACGGTCAGGAGCATTTCGTCACTTTTGGCTGAATACTCCAAAGCTTTATCCCGATCTGCAATCCATACCAGCTTTCGCTTGCCGTTCCTTCGGCAGATGTCAGCGCACAGGTTCACCAGTGTGGCATACACCTTATCATTCATGGTGTAAGGTTCAGTCAGATCTGAGGCGCATTCAATGGTAACGGCCCGCTGGTCGTTGTCCCTTGATGATGAACATCAGGAACGGTTCTGCTCATCAACACAGAGTCCGATTCTGCCGTCAGCCCCGATGCAGTAGTTGCAGCTTGCCTGTCTGCTTCTGTCCTTAAAGCAGTCACAGATCCTCTCAACACTAAGCTGACCGACAACGGCATGAGGGTTAATTCTGCTGATGGAGCAGGTTCTTCTGCCGGAATGGTTCGAACTCAATTTTGTAAAACTCACTAATGGACTATTTGCCATTTTCCTTTTTCAGAATGAGCCCATCAGCCCATGGTGGTGTTCGTCCCATCAGTTCACATACAGCATCGAGGCTCATTTGCGGATTGGCTTCAATAACCGGCTCATCGTGAATATGCATCACGATGCTGCAATGACGTAAGGTCTTCATGGCTAGAAGAGAATGACCCCGGCGATTGCCCTAAAGAAGCTGCCTCTGGGAACGCCTATGCCATGTGGATTATGGATAATAGTAATGTTTAACGAAAAACAGACGGTGTTCCATCACATGTGTCTGGTGTTCATTATCGTTGGAATAACCGGTTTAAAGTTATTTTCAGAAAAGTAAAAAATGGAGAGCAAAATGGCTGAAAACAATGAAAATATAACAATCACTGTTGTTGAAAGAAGAGGAAAAAGAGGGGGTGACTATGGCCACCGTATCGGTGATGTTTATGATTATGCCAGAGACGCAGGCAGACTGTGCCCATGGATGCTGACAGTTGCCAATATGTACATTTCAAAGCTTAAGGACGGTCAGAAGTTTACCCGTGAGGGACTTCCTGAGAACTCTGTTACATTCTGCTGTCCGGATCCCAGAGTAATGAATATATTTCAAATCGTGTATACCGGAAAAATTGAAAAGAACAAGGTTAACGAATAACACGCCATTCTGTTTGATACAAAAAAACATGCCGTAAATGGTCATGATCTTATGTAGATTAGTGGCGGAGTGCATAAAATGTACTTGAACTGTCTCTCCGTGTTGCGCATGGTATCGCGTTCAATGTTATTGATTTCCTTTTTCACTTGCCGCATATTTTTCCCTTATGTGAGAAATGAACTTTGTCGTCAGGGCGTTAGGGTGCCTTTCATTATCCCAGGACAGCATGTAGTCGACATTTATTGCCGGTGATAATTTTTTGATCGTTACATTGGTACCGGATGCGATGTTCTTGGCAACTGAAGCCGGGAAAAGGGCAATTCCGAGATTTCTGTTTACAAGCTTGGCAGCATTGGATGAGTGAGCTGTTTTAACTATGAAATGAGGTTCCTTTTTAAAATTTTTAAACCAGCCTCTGATTTCATCTTCACGTGACCGTCTTGATGAAATTATCAGATCATTATCGATAAGTTCCTCCCGTGTTATGTATTCATGTTTTGATTTAGCCAAGGGATCATTTGCAGGAATTATTGCAACCCAGTTTTCTGAAAAAACCTTAAAACCGTCCAGGAAATCACTATTGGTGGGAGTCATTGTAATTGCAAGATCTATAAGACCGGATTTCAGACGATCGGTCAAATCATCCACATTTCCGCACCATAAGTTATAGGTTACATGGGGATATAGTTTTTTAAATGATTCGATCCATTCTGCCACAAGCGTCGGACCGTTGCTGTCGACATGACCGATATAAAGCGTCCCGCTGATACCGTTTTGCATTTCAGATAATTCTGTTTTAGTCATATCAACCAGAGTTAAAAGCTGCTCGCCTCTTCGCTTAAAAGCCAGTCCTTCCGCAGTCAGAACAAGATGTCTCTTGCCTCTGATAAACAGAACGCAGCCAAGCTCTTCCTCCAGCTCCATAAGGGCTCTGCTTAACGGTGGCTGTGAAAGATGCAGCTTTTCAGCGGCTCTGGTGATATTAAGTTCTTCGGCCACTGTCATA
Source organism: Ruminobacter sp. (assembly GCA_017940385.1). Taxonomy (GTDB): domain Bacteria; phylum Pseudomonadota; class Gammaproteobacteria; order Enterobacterales; family Succinivibrionaceae; genus Ruminobacter. The sequence goes on from JAGAYS010000059.1 coordinate 3,693, forward strand.
AAATATCGAATCTGTCTTAAATCCATACCCACCTCATTTTGAGCTTATTATACCTAAAAGGTATTGTTATGTTATTGTTATAGTATTTTATTTGTACTTAACAGATAACTATAATTCTAGCAGAAGATTGTAAAAGAACATAGTTCTTAAAGGATGTCACGATTGGCTGATAAATATCTTAAGGACCATGTTCAGAAAAAGAAAAATATACAAATATATTAAAGATTACAAAGTCAAAGCGATATAAACATAAGTGAAATTAAAGAAAAATATGTTTTTAATTCACGGAAATTGACATTAAGGGGTTAATTACGACAAAGGTTCTGTTCCGAATATTTTGGTTACATGGTATTCGATGATTGTATTACGTGATCCGTTATAAGCAGTGACGTTTATTCATCATTGAGAAAAACCATCGAAGTAGGTGCAAAACAGGAACCTGGTTTATATTATCAAGGAAAGTCAGCTCATTCGTGAGCAGTTCCTCCCTAAAATGCAGGAATTACGCAGTCCGGCTGATAAAGCTGAGACATGCGTTTCAAGAGAATATTGGCCGTTGTTATCCTATGGCGAACTCCTGCTTTCTGTAAAATAAATTCTGTTTTCTTTATAAATATGTCGGGAATCTGATAGGAATTTAATCAAATTCCCATATTACTGAGGATTGTATAGTATATGTGTTGTATATTTTCTGTTTGCGGCCCGTCAGTAGATCTTGAAACACTCAAAAGCTCAATGCTGAAAAGCACTTCAAGAGGTCCGGATGATTTCAGAGCCTTAAAGGTAGGTGACGGATTAATGGGATTTCAGCGGCTTTCCATAATGGGATTGACCCCTGACGGAATGCAGCCGTTTGAACTGGATGGGGGGTACTGTGCGTGTAACGGCGAGATCTATCGTTTTGAAGAAATCAAAAGCGATCTGAAACAGCGTGGTTATAAGTTTGCAAGCGGCAGCGACTGTGAAGTGCTTTTACCTTTGTATAAAGAGTATGGCACCGGAATGTTCGAAAAGCTTGATGCCGAGTTCGCCTGTGTTATATATGATCACAATTCCAACAAATGGATTGCGGCCCGTGACCCTATAGGAATTCGTCCTTTATACTACGGATATACCAAAGCTCATGATATTGTATTTGCAAGTGAGCCCAAGTGTCTGACAGATCTTGTAGAAGGAAAAATTTTACCTTTCCCTCCCGGACATTATTACGATAATGGTGAATTTATCTGTTATTGCGATATTGCCAGACCGGATGAGAAATTGCGTGATGAGCAGCTGGAAACTGTTTGTACAAAAATAAGAGAACTGCTTATTGCCGGTGTTGAAAAACGCCTGGTATCAGATGCAAAAGTAGGCTTTCTGCTTTCGGGCGGCCTGGATTCCTCACTGGTCTGCAGCATAGCCGCCAGAAAGAGTGAACATCCGATTAAGACTTTTGCCATCGGTATGCGAGAGGATGCAATTGATCTCAAATATGCAAAACAGACTGCTGAGTACCTGAAGGCCGATCATACGGAAATTATTATTACCAGAGATGATGTTATAAATTCACTCGAACATGTTATCTATACTCTCGGTACCTTCGATATTACGACTATCCGTGCCAGCATGGGCATGTATCTTCTTTGCAGGGCAATTCACGAAACCACTGATTTAAGAGTAATTCTGACAGGCGAGGTTTCCGATGAACTTTTCGGCTACAAATACACCGATTTCGCTCCGTCTGCTGCTGAATTCCAGAAAGAGGCGGAGAAGAGGGTTCGTGAACTTCACATGTACGATGTTCTTCGTGCTGACAGATGTATTTCATCAAATTCTTTGGAAGCACGTGTTCCTTTTGGAGATCTTGATTTCGTTCACTATGTTATGTCCATTGATCCTGAGATGAAACGTAATCACTATAACAAAGGAAAATATCTGCTTCGTCATGCATTTGAAGGTCTTGATTATCTCCCTCCGGAAATTCTGTGGAGAGAAAAGGCCGCATTTTCCGATGCCGTCGGTCACTCCATGGTTGACCATTTAAAGGCATATGCTGAGGAACAGTACGATGATTCCGAGTTTGAACAAAAGCGCGGACAGTACACTCATGCAACGCCGTTTACCAAGGAATCGTTGCTGTATCGCGAAATTTTTGAAAAATATTATCCCAGTCAGTCACAGATGATAGAAGACTTTTGGATGCCTAATAAGCAATGGGAAGGATGCAATGTTAATGATCCTTCCGCCCGTGTGCTGTCCAACTACGGAAATAGCGGTAAATGATAATCTGAACCTTTAATCCTGATAAAAAAATAATCGGGTGTACGGGAACATCCTGTATACGGAGACATAACCGTACACTTGATTATTTGGTTATCTGGAGGTTCTTTTATACGGGGCGGGTGAAGAGATGTATAAGACAATACGTTGAATCAGTGGGGTTTTGAGACGCGTGAAAATGCTTTTACAGTCATAATAGGATAAGAGATAACGATATGAAATTTACAAAAATGCAGGGTTGCGGAAACGACTATGTCTATATCAATGGGGCAGAGGTTAACTTTACTCCGGAAAAGAAAGTTGAGATCGTGAAAAAACTTTCTGATCGACATTTTGGAGTCGGCGGTGACGGAGTGATTTTCATCAATCCTTCCGACCGGGCCGATTTTGAAATGGAAATGTACAATGCAGACGGCAGCAGAGGTGAAATGTGCGGTAACGGAATACGCTGTGTTGCAGTGTATGTCTACGGTAAAGGATTAACCGATAAAAAAGAATTCTGCATTATTTCTGCCGGAAAAATAAAAAAAATCTGGCTTGATGTTGAAGAGAACAGTCAGACACGGAAAGTAAACAGTGTCTGCGTTGACATGGGACAGCCTGTTCTGGAATCCGGGAACATACCTGTAATAAGTGAAAAAAAGACGGTCGTTAATGAACCTATTGAAGTGGAAGGGAAGGTTTATTTCCATACCTGTGTGTCCATGGGAAATCCTCACTCAGTCATCTATGTTGATGATGTCGATAATTTCCCGCTGGAAAGTCTGGGCAGACATTTTGAAAACCATCCGTCTTTCCCAAAACGTGTTAATACGGAATTTATTCAGATTATGGATCGTCAGAATGTAAAAATGCGTGTATGGGAGAGGGGAACCGGTGAAACATTTGCCTGCGGTACCGGTGCCTGCGCAACTGCCGTGGCAGGTGTTTTAAATGGCTGCACTGATCAGGAGATAACCGTTCATCTGCTGGGCGGTAAATTAAAAATTAAATGGGAAGGCATCGGTCATCCGGTATATATGACAGGGGCTGCTGAATTTGTATTTGAAGGCGAGATGGAAGTTTAATCCGTGAAGGAATAATTGGTGGAATAAAATGGCAAAAATAAATGAAAATTACTTAAAATTACAGGGATCCTATCTTTTTCAGACAGTTGCACGAAAAGTACGTGAATTTGAAGCCGGTAATCCTAATTCCGGACTGATAAAACTCGGTATCGGCGATGTTACCCAGCCTATTGCTCCTGCAATATTAAAAGCCATGCACAATGCCGTTGATGAAATGGGGGCGGCAAATACCTTTCACGGTTACGCTCCGGATCTCGGTTATGAATTTTTAAGAACCGCCATTGCCGAGAATGAGTTTAAGAAAAGAGGGATCAGTATTGAACCGGATGAAATTTTTATTTCTGACGGTGCGAAAAGTGACTGCTCAAATATACAGGAAATTTTCGATCAGAACAGTCTGGTGGCAGTTTGTGATCCTGTATATCCCGTATATGTTGATTCAAATGTAATGGCAGGTCGTGCCGGGGATTTCAGTGAAGAGAATAGAATCTACAACAGGCTGATCTATATGCCATGCACTGAGTCTAACGGATTTATACCTGATTTTCCTAAGATTAACCCTGATTTGATTTACCTTTGTTTCCCTAACAACCCGACAGGTGTTGCCATAACAAAAGAAAGGTTGCAGGCATGGGTGGATTATGCATTAAAAATCGGTGCGGTTATTCTGTATGATGCCGCATATGAAGCTTACATAAACGATGATACTCTTCCTCACAGTATCTTTGAATGCAGCTGTGCAGAATACTGTGCGATTGAGTTCAGATCATTTTCTAAAAATGCAGGCTTTACTGGTTTAAGACTTGGATATACCGTTATATCCAAAAAACTGAAACTGTCTGATAAATCCGTTCATGCCATGTGGGCCAGAAGACACGGTACCAAATATAACGGCGCTCCGTACATTATACAAAGAGCTGGTGAAGCCGTTTATTCACCTGAGGGAAATAAACAGATAAAAGAGCAGATTGCAACCTACATGAAAAATGCCCTGTTCCTTAAAACAGCTCTTAAAGATGCCGGTTATACCGTATACGGCGGTGAAAACGCACCTTATATCTGGTTGAAAACACCTCACGGATTATCAAGCTGGGAATTCTTTGATCTTCTTCTTAACAAGGCCCGAATTGTCGGTACTCCGGGTTCAGGTTTCGGACCTAACGGAGAGGGCTTCTTCAGACTCACGGCTTTCGGCACCTATGAAAACAGCGTAGAAGCAATTGAGAGAATCAGAACTCTTTAGAATCTGAGCTGCAAAAATGCCTCCTGTCCGGCACAGCCGGTCAGGAAGTGTTCTTACGAACAGCCGTACTGCCGTTTCTGACGGCGGTGCGGCTGTTTTGTTACTGCCATTTGTCTCCCGGGATATTTCTCTGAGTGTTCAGTTCCTTATCTGCCATGCATATGTTCTTAGCGGAACGCAATTACGTGCAGGCATGAAACAGGCACATGCCGTAATGGTCATGAGCCTGTTTAAAGCTACAATACCGGGGAAAACTGCACCAGGCTCCGCAAAATGTTTGGCCTGTTCAGGCGTCAGGGCAATGGTTCCAACGGGGTTTCCAAAGTTCGTTAATTCTTTTAATTGCAAAATCCATGGCCTTTTCTACTTCAGGGTGGAATATGTTTAAACCGTATCCTATTTCTTCACCCGGGGCGATTGGCATACCTCCTGCACCGTAAATCTGAGTATTTTGAGAAATAAAAAGACAGGCGGGCATCCTAGACGATGTTCATGTCTGCTGAAAACAGCTCCCCATGTATAAAGATAAACTTTTTTACAGAAAAATGATGAATTTTTGAATATAGTCTATATAGGTTGTAAAATTATAGATATAATAAAAATATGCATAGATAAATTATCGTTTTTTTAACGGAGGCGGATATGTACAGAAATTCAGTTTTAAATTCATCGTCAGGCACCGATGCGGCATCTCATATTGAAGTAAGAATCTACGGCTTCAGGACTTTTAAGTCCTGCGAAAAACATGGCGAAGGACTGGAAATAGTCTGGAGACGCGGAAAAATCAAAGAAAGTGCAAGACTCGTCAAACTGGCTGACAGTTTTGAAGAAGGCATGCAGCGGTTCAAAGACAATCCGCCGGCAATCTTCAGTGATTATGAACAATGCAGACAGGATGATTCTGATAAAACTGATTCAATTTTTGGGAATATGTTTATTTCAATGGCTGCGGAAGCAGCCGAATCAGCCGATCCGTTACTGTGGGGGACTGATATCATTCCTTTTCCCGGAATGTCTGCAGCAGACACCCTGTACTTTGTTCTTTGTGCCTGCTGCCGTCATCTGATGATCGACGGTGAGTGGTATGATTCCGAAAATACCGGAAAAATCATTGCTCCTGAAGATGCGGATTCTGCCATAAATGAAAAATCTCTGGGGATTTCTTCCGTTGAAATTAAAGACGGATCCATACGCATTCATTATTACGGAAATATGGGATTCGGTGGATACAGTCTGTTTAAAATCCGCGATGAAATGTGGTGGTACAATGATGAACAATCCGAATACGATATCCCGAATGATGAAAAGGCTGATGATAATTACAGCAGTAACCGTTCTTCTGAATGGAATGCAGGCGGCATTCCTGCAGATAACACGATCCTGCTGCGGAAAACATCTCAAAAATGCCATGCCTATTGGGACAGTAATTCCGAAGACATGGACTCTCCTAAAAATCCAAGATTCCTCAAGCTTCTGATCCGCTGCTTCTGCATGAATTTCATTAAATATTCAGGAATTTCCGGAAACTGACTCTTTGTCAAAAGCCGGAAAAACTGCTGAAAATTTTTTAATTAACCCTTTCCTGAAAAACATCTAATCATTCCGTTAGACGGTTTTCAGGATGTTTTTTGAGTAAAACACCATTGAACGATCAATAGTATTTCATGTTATTGCATATACTTAATCCAGACAAAATGCCATCTGCATCAAATAGTTGGAGAGAACAATAAAACGCTTCCTGCCACGCATAACCGCGATAAGCCAAAAACGTTGTTTTCATTAAGTAGCCTCGGCAGAGGGAAAAATCTGACGTTTTTGAAAAAATTTTTTGTAAAAAGATATGATATAGCCAGTTGCTTCCGGAAAAGTTAAGTGTTGATATTTTGGACGTGTCATTGATAGATACTTTATGCTTATATTCTTATCAAAAAGTAAGATGTTGGCGGTTGACGATTAAGTACGTTATGGGATAATGACAGTAATAGAGCCTTTCTGCGCTTTGAACAGCGTACCAGGGAAAGGCCTTTTTGAGGTGACTGTCAGATTCAAAGGTGGAGCATGATGTTGAAGTCTATAGGTATCGGAGCGGAATTATTTCATAA
>JAGAYS010000060.1 GCA_017940385.1 Ruminobacter sp.
GACCTATAGGACAAAATGTGTTGATAGAAACCGCCTTCAGCCCTTGAATTTCAAGGGCTGGGGGCGGTTCAATCTTTTTTGAAACAACTTTGAGGGTGGACAAAACGTGTTGATAAAAACACCTGCATCCCTTGCAAATAAAGGGAAAAACAAGGTTTAATCTTCCTTGAAACAGCAACAACGGAGGAAGATTAAATGAATCAAGTAAATTGTCCTGTATGTGGAAATAAATGTATTAAAGCTGGAAAGACAAAAGCAGGGTCACAACGTTGGCTTTGCAGGAAATGCAATTCATCAGTTACACACAAAATAGACAACTCTGCCAAAGAACTGCAAATCTTCTTGGATTGGTTGTTTGGAAAGGAATCCCAGTCATCAATGCCCGGAGATGGAAGAACATTCAGACGCAAAACCGCTAAATATTGGAATATATGGCCTATGCCGCCTAAAGTCGAGGACAGCAGGGATGTCTTGTATCTTGATGGTATTTATCTGGGAAGAAAAGCGTGCATTTTAATCTGTTGTGATGATAAATATGTCCTTGGCTGGTATTTATGCAGATATGAATATGCCGCTGCATGGACGGCTTTAATGAAACGTATAGCGGAACCTAGAATGGTTGTATCTGACGGTGGAACAGGGTTTGCAAAGGCACTCAAAAAAGTATGGCCGGGTGCAAAACACCAAAGATGCGTTTTCCATGTATTCTGCCAGGTAAGGCGTTACACGACATCAAGACCTAATTCAATGGCAGGTAAAGAGCTATATAACATGGCAAAAGAACTCTTGAAAATAAACACAAAAGAAGAAGCGGATTTATGGATAAAAAGATTTATTGAATGGATAAATAAGTATGAGGATTTCCTGAATGAAATGACAGTTGATGAAAATGGAAACAGGCGTCCTACACATGAACGGATACTGAAAGCAGAAAAGTCATTAATTAAACTTATCAGGGAAAACACGCTGTTTACTTATCTGGACAAAGAATTAAGGGACAAATTTAACACACCTTCTACCAATAACAGAATTGAAGGCAGTGTCAATTCCAGACTTAGGGAAATGCTTAGAAATCATAGAGGATTATCTGTTGAAAGAAGAATAAAAGCGGTTTACTGGTGGTGCTATATGCACTCGCCTGAACCGCTTTCATTGTCTGAAATAATAAATGTTATGCCAACCGATAAAAGCATTGCGGCAATATATCAAAAAATGAATGAAAAGAATAAACTTGAAAAAAGTCTTTCTAGTTGGGGCGATGCCATTGTATGGAGTGATTTACATAATTATGACAGAACGTTTGTTGAATGGGATTAACCCATCAACACGTTTTGTCCTATAACCCTATTTACGCGTGTAACGAGCCAAAGTCCGTGCTTGCACGAGACCTTGGCGACTGCCGCGATAACTTGAGAAACTCGCGGAGCGTGTTTCTCATAGTTTTATAATATTTTATGAATATAAACCTTTCACAATTTTACAATATTATGTTATAATATTTCAAGATGTGCTTATACATACATTTAACCTAAGGAGGAAATTCTGATGGGGTTTTTTAAAGATTTCAAAGAAGACTTAAATGAAACAGCAAGTGATTTTTCAAAAAAATCATCTTCTGATGAAGAGATGGTTAATACTCTCAGACAGAGTGGCAAAGTAGATCCTGAACTTGCAAAGCTTTCGGCACAGATTGAGATGGGCAAAGCTGTAGGCGTTGAAGAACCAAAGAGTGAGGATGAGAAAGATGGAACTGCAGAGACTGCAGTTATAACAAAAGGTTTAACTGTAAGTGGTAACCTTGATTCTACAGGTTCAATTGATATATATGGAACTGTTACAGGTGATGTTACATGTGCAGGTGCTCTTAATATAACAGGAATATTGACAGGCAATTCAAAAGCGGGAAATGTAAAGGCTGACGGTGCAAGAATTGAAGGAAATATTGTATCAGAAAAAGCAGCTGATATTTTAAAGGATTGCGTTGTTATTGGCGACATAACAGCATCATCAACATTTATTGCAGGGGCAGTAAAAGGTAATATAGATGTGAAAGGTCCTGTTGTTATAGATTCAACAGCAGTGATAATTGGAGATATTAAGTCACAGACATTACAGATTAACAGCGGTGCAACTATTGACGGAAGATGTACACAATGTTATTCTGAAATAAATACAGCTCAGATATTTGAAAAAAAAGAAGAAGCTGCTGATGATAATTTGCAGGAGGCAGTGGCTGAAAAGGAATCACAGCCTGAGCCGGAACAGAGAAATATCGATGATGTTCTTGATAATATTGCAGCCGGTAAGATGTCATCAAGTGCAGATATTAAGGATGAGTATGTAAATACATTAGAAAAATAATAATCAGAGATGGAGATAGTTATGAAGGAACTTAAAAGAGTTATACTTAAACTTAGCGGAGAGGCACTTTCAGGAGAAGCAAAATCAGGATATGATGATGCTCTGATTGAAGATATTGCCCGTCAGGTTAAAAAGATAGTTGAAAAAGGAATAGATGTTGGTGTTGTTATCGGAGGCGGTAATTACTGGCGTGGTCGTTCTAATGA
>JAGAYS010000061.1 GCA_017940385.1 Ruminobacter sp.
AACCATTGACCTGAGGTATCCAATCCACGTATAACAGAGTGGCCAATGCCGTGCTTAGACTGAGAAAAATGTCTTGCCTAAATTACTGCTTGACAAAAGTCGTTTCATAACAGCGTGTAGGCAATTAGGGTTATTCATTTTCCAAAAACAACGCTTTAAGATGTCACCGTATTTTACGGAGATAATCTTATGACTAAAACACATCCAAGGCATCAGCAGTGGCTGAATCAGTATTATGAACAGCAAAGCAGCGGTCTGAGCACCACGCGGTGGACTTCAGAACCGGGAATATCGTATAAGACTTATTTGAAAAGAATCAGCAAATTGAGAGAACTCGGTCTTATCAATGGTGGTTCCGGTAAATGTAAAGAACCGTCTGCTGATAATAACACTGAAGGCAGTTCCTTTTTCATGATTGAAGTGCCTCCATCTCCGACTGTTCATACCTCCAAAGAGCATGATAATTCCATCGTATGTCAGATAGAACTGACCTCGGGAGCGAAACTCAGTATTTCTAACGGAATTCAGACGGAACTTCGAGTAGTCGAGCTTCTGCTCCATGACAAAAGCGGTGTGGAATTCATGGACAAAGGTCATGCCATTGAATGGGCGATAAAGAACGCCAACAATTAGTACGGAGCTTAATTTTTTATAACCAACGTGCGTATTTTCCGAAGGATTGTAATCCCGAACTCAGAAGTTGGCGATATTATTTCATCAATACTTGCTATCGGTATTGCCCAGGGCTTATTTGAGTAAATTAACACTGAATCGAAACTTTTTTTGTGAATGTTCTGTGCAATTATTTTGAATTTATGGTGACGTTAACTTTGTTGTCCTTTAAGATGTTTTAAAGGTGAGCATTTGGACGAATTTAGGTACGGCAACATGAAAAAATTTATTTTAAAAATTTCATTTTTTATAGCTTTATTCGGGTTGATGTCAGATTGTTTTGCTAAAGATTCTTTAGTGATTTACTTTTCCAGAACCGGTGATCAGTATAAGGTTGGTAATATAACGGAAGGAAATACAGCAATAGTAGCGAAAATAATTGCCAGCCAGAAAGATGCGGATATTTTTGAGATAAAGCCTGTAAATGATGATTACAATCTTCCATATAGAGAACTTACAGAGTTAGCCAATGATGAACTGGAAAAAAAGGCACGTCCGAAATATCAGGGAGCTTTGCCGGATTTATCTGAATACAAGGAGATTTATATCGGCTCTCCTATCTGGTGGGGAAACTACCCGATGATTATGTATACCGTTTTTGAAAATAATGACTTTAACGGAAAAACTTTAATACCTTTTGTAACCCATCAGGGAAGCGGATTGTCTGGTCTGGATGCCACGCTGAAAACTCTGTTTCCTAAATCACTGGTAAAGAACGGTATAGCGGTTCGTGGTGAGGATTGTCAGAATAACAGGGATAATGTTAAAGAGCAGGTTTTGAAGTGGCTTAAATCCATAGAATAAGGAATGCATTATGAGAAATTTAACTAATCTGCTCTGCGGCTTTGCTTTAACAGTATGCGGAACCTGTTATGCGACAGCAGATATGAAGGAGACCGGAAACATGAAGGAAGAAAAAAGAATTGTGCAGACGGCAGGAAGAGATAATCTAGGTGCATTTGCCCCTGATTTTGCTCACTACAATGATGACGTCCTTTTTGGTGAGAACTGGAACAACAAAGATATTTCTCTAAAAACAAGAACCATAATCACGGTAACTTCGCTGATGTCCCTGGGGATTACTGATTCCTCCATGAAGTATCACCTTGAGAATGCCAAAAAGGCCGGTGTAACCAGAGAAGAAATTGCAGCTATCATTACTCATAATGCTTTTTATGCAGGTTGGCCTAAGGCATGGGCTGTTTTTAACCTTGCAAAGGAGGTTTGGAACGATAACGCTGCCACTGCTTCTTCTGAGAAAGACAGGTACGCTCGAACCATAATGTTCCCTGTAGGAGAACCGAATACCGCCTATGCAAAATATTTCATAGGTCAGAGCTACCTTGCACCGGTTTCTGTAAGTCAGGTAAAAATATTCAATGTAACCTTTGAACCAAAATGTCGTAATAACTGGCATATCCATCATGCCCAGAAAGGCGGCGGTCAGATTTTAATTGCTGTTGGCGGCCGCGGTTACTATCAGGAACAGGGCAAGGCTCCAGTAGAGATGAACCCTGGTGATGTAATAAACATTCCGGCAAATGTAAAACACTGGCACGGAGCCGCTCCGGATTCATGGTTTTCTCACCTTGCGATTGAAGTTGAGGGAGAAAACACCTCCAATGAATGGCTCGAGCCGGTTACTGACGAGGATTATTCCAAACTCAAATAGTTTAGTTTGATCAATGATTTCTACTTTGTAAAGAATCAACCAGCACATATGGATATCAGTTTTATCAAGGATGGTGAACGAATGGGTAAAGGCTTATGTTGCGGTTTATTTACCGCGTGTTTGACAATGATGGGGATAGGTTCGGCTATGGCAGAGGACTGGGATAAAACATTTCCAAAATCAGATAAGGTAGATGTTCAGAAAATTGAATTTACGAATCGGTATGGGATTACCCTTGTCGGTGATTTGTATATACCAAAGGAGCACAAAGGTAAATTACCGGCAATAGCTGTTTCCGGTCCTTTTGGTGCTGTAAAGGAGCAATCCAGCGGTCTGTATGCTCAGACACTTGCCGAACGCGGCTTTATCACTCTTGCATTTGATCCGTCATTTACCGGAGAAAGCAAAGGAACCCCGAGAAATGTAGCCAGCCCGGATATCAACACAGAGGACTTTTCTGCTGCGATTGACTATCTTAGCAACAACAGCAACGTTAATCCTGATGCTACAGGTATCATGGGTATCTGTGGTTTCGGCGGTTTTGCCATTAACGCTGCCGCAATGGATACCAGAATCAAGGCGACTGTGGCCGTAACCATGTATGACATGACAAGAGTTACAGCAAAGGGCTATAACGATTCGGTTGATGCAGATGCCCGTCATGAAATGAAAGTAGCTCTCAATAAGCAGAGAACTCTGGACTATGCCAGCAATACATTTAAACCGGGAGATGGTCTGCCAGAGACTCTGTCCGGAAATGAACCGCAGTTCGTTAAGGATTACTGGGGATACTACAAGACCAAACGAGGATTTCACCCACGCTCTATAAATTCTAACGGGCACTGGAACATGACGTCTGCTCTTTCCCTAATCAATATGCCGATCCTGCAGTATGCTGATGAAATCAGAACTCCGGTTCTTGTAATTCACGGAGAGAAAGCTCACAGCCGTTATTTTGGTGAAGATGCTTTTAAAAAGCTCAAGGGTGATAACAAAGAACTGCTTATTATCAAGGATGCAAATCACGTAGATTTGTACGATAACTTGGAAAAAATACCGTTTGATAAGATTGAGGATTTCTACAAAAAGAATCTCAAGTAACATTAACCAAAACTAAACTTTAACAAAAGATCGCTTCGGCGGTCTTTTTTTTATGCCTAAAAGGAGGTGAGCATATGGCAATGCGGAAACTTAAAAAATACGTCCCTACAAAGTTTAAGGCAAAGAAGTCCGTGTATGACAAGGATGCCGCCGACTACGCTGTGAACTTTATTCAGGCTCTCTGCCACACCAAGGGAACCTGGGGGCTGGAAAGCCGTTTGAACTTATCGACTGGCAGGAGCAGATAATCCGTGATCTCTTCGGGACCTTAAAGCCAAACGGCTACCGGCAGTTCAATACAGCGTACATTGAGTTTACTTCCCAAACAGATCACTGTGTTTGCCGGTTCTGGTAAGAGTCAGTATCAGCAGACCTTCTTCAATGCGATAAATCAGAAGCCAGTCCGACTGAATATGACATTCGCGATAACCTGACCAGTTTCCTGATAATGCGTGATCTCTGTTCTCTTTGGGAAGTTCTTCGCCTCTAGCTAGTTTTCGAATGATCTCATCAAGAAGTTCTATATTAAGGTTTCTTTTTCTAGCTAACTTGTAGTCTTTTTTAAATTGACCGGTCCAGGAAACATCATACTTACTCATTCTTCTTTTAATTCCTTCAAGGCTTCTTCAACGTCAGAGAAGCGCTTTGCTTCGGGATCTTTGGCTATGTTTTCAGCTTCAATCATGGCCATTATCGTTTCCTTGTTTGGTTCCTCCAGACGAACATTGAAAGGGAATCCGCCTGCTCGAAGAGATTGACGCATAAAAACATTGAATGCAGTAGCCAAATTTATGCCGAGTTCATTGTACATAGCTTCGCACTGGCGTTTGATTTCGCGATCAACCCTGAAACTGTAATTCACTGTTGATGAAGTCATGGTAACCTCCTTCTTTTTTACATTTCATAAGTTAATTGTATGTGTATTGTATGTTAAATGCAATTATTTTGCATTTGATTTGTAGTATATTTCACAATCAATACCTCTTCTCTTTCATGACGGACATCGAGGAGTTTTAAGATTCGATTTCCACAATGTCACAGGTCTTAAACTCAATAAAAAGGTTCATCACGGAATTGTTGGGAGTCCTAGAGATGACAGGTATCTAATCAGTGTGAAGAAATATCCTTCATCCCGGTACCCGAATGCAATTCGTTTAGCCACTTTAATCTTATTATTTGTGCCCTCCGGTTTTCGGTACTGATGGGATGGGTAGCGTGAGCTACCAATCCTTTCAGTCGCTTTACCTTAAGCTTTGCAAACTTCTGCAGTTGCGGTATTCCGCTTTCCTCCGCTGCCAGAAACCATTTCATCCATCCATAGTAAGCTTTTTCTTTATCACGTAATTCAAAC
>JAGAYS010000062.1 GCA_017940385.1 Ruminobacter sp.
TTTATGCGGAGCGGTAGTTCAGCTTGGTTAGAATGCCTGCCTGTCACGCAGGAGGTCGCGGGTTCGAGCCCCGTCCGTTCCGCCACTATCTTAGAAACCGACCTTATGGTCGGTTTTTGCGTTTCTGGGGGGATGAGTTTTGGCCCCTGTCTCCATTCAATGTTTATTCAGTGTTTAACTGTCTGTCTTACATGACATCTCCCACATTTTCCCCTATAAGCCCAGAGTTTTACATACTAAAACAAGGAAATATAAGAAGACAGTGATGATAATCTGCAGTCTTTGAATTGGCATATTTCGTTCAGGCTCAATTAAAAAGAATAACCCGGACTGACGGAATCAGTCCGGGTTCACATCAGAAATTATGACTCAGAGCCCTTCTCCACTGCAGAATTATCAGCAGGAAAAAGGACCTATCATCTCACCTGTGGCTTTACCGGTCTCAGGATCAAGATTTCTGTAACAGCCATTCTCATCAGGAATGAATAGAGCTCCGGTTTCCGTATTCTTTAACATATGCGGATTTGAATACTTTTCCTGATTGCCGAGGACTGTTTCCGTCTGACGTTCATACTTCTTTCTGACAACTTTGAAACTATGCGTATCCCAAAACTTTAAGTCACCACTGTCGATCTTTACGGTAACATTCCTTAACAGTTCACGTAACTTAACCTTACATTTGACACCGCATGATTCCATGTTATCAGAGTAGCCTGCGTCTACCGGCTCGGCATGAATTACAGTCGCGTCATTATCAAAAGACACGGCGTCGGTGGTGGCGTACGTCTTTCCGTCTGACTTTCCGCGAAGAACCATAATGAATTTACCGTCTTCTTTTGGATAAAGGTCAAAACGGTATTCCTGCCCTTCATCTTTTATCTGACTGAGAAGATATTCCTCGGCTCTTTCAATGGCATCGCTGTCTTCATCAGCTGATGCCGGATGTAAAAATAATGACGTGATAACCAGCGCCATGACTCCGGCTAAAATAGAGCTTCTTAAAGACAAATAATTCATGTCCCCACCTTTATAATTAGTAAGAAATATTTTATCCCGTACACACACCGATTCGACAGAATAACAATCACTGCAGGATCGCAATGAGTGGCCGGTGACTCTTAATCCTCAGGCATTTTAAGCATATTCTCATCCTAAAGCAAAATATTCTGACGGCTCAGGCAAAACACGCTTACGTTTTACTTTTGCATAACCATCGAAAAATCGCTCAGCAACATACCTTGATAATCATGACTCATCTTCTGTCGGAAAGATATTATGGATTTAACCATGACCGTTTTTATGGCTGTTTTTTAGATTGAATAAGAGGTTTGTATAAAATACTGTCTTGATAAAGAAAAGCTGATTTATTTTCATCATAAATCAGCTTTAGGGATTTTACTTGTTTTCGCAGTTGCCCTGCATGGCACATTCAGTCATTGACTTAACCTGGTTCTGTATTTCTTCTGACTTATTTTTCAGGTTCTCATTATAACCTGTGATATTTCTGCATTCGTCATCTTCATCATCGCATGCTTCGTAGGCAAATGCATTTGCAGTGAACATAAACGCTGACACTATAAGGCCTAAAAAAGGTCCCAATAGTACAGATAGCAGTCTTGATAAGATTTTCACTTTAATTTTCTCCGTTAAAACTGCGATGATTATATACAGATGTCTTATTTCAAAATGTGCGTAATAACGTTATTAACAAAAAATATCATTAATTGTGATTGTTTTTTGACCTGTGTCATGCAATTTCCAGTGCTGATTAGCCTATTTTGCGTTTCCACCTTCTGTACATAACAATTGAATTTGTCAGGTAGAAACACCACATTAGCAGAATGGCAACAGGTTGACCTTCTCCTTTATAAAAAGGAATAATCCATAACCAGATGCTGATTACATTCAGCGTAATCCACAGTATCCAGTTCTGCACGTACCTGTTTATTGTTAATATGAGTCCTGTTGTCGCTAATACTGTAGTTGTCGCATCTATGTATGGTCTGTTTCCGCCGATGTATGACAGCAGCATTCCCAGTGCCACAGAGGCGATGCATACTGCTGTCGCGATTATTATTTTGTTTCTAAGACTCAGGGTTCTTTTTATTACTTCGCATTCAACTGAATCTATGTTTTTGAGCCAGCATGCCATCCCGTAAATGTTAAGCGGCATAAATATCAGTACCTTAACCATTACTTCTCCGTAATATTTATAATGGTAGGATATGTATGCATAAAGTACTGAATTGATCAGTCCGAAAATGAACGCTCCCAGCTTGGCTTTACCGGTGAGAATGGCCGCGATACATCCTGTAATGGCTGCGGTGAGTTCAGTTATTTTTTGCGGACTGTACCAGACTGTCTCTCCGTTCTGTGACCTAAGCACTGTGAGGATCGTGATACACATAATTCCTCCGAAGAGCCAGAGGATTTCAGGAACTGACCATCCTGTCGTTTCTTCATGCAGGATATCCCTGAAGTTCCTGATGGCCATTCTGTTGCGCGGTTTGGCCATATCCACGGCCACATTTGTTCTGTCAGTATTTAATGACATGTTTTGGTTCCGTATTCTTTGTAATTATATTGTCATAAATGCGATTATAGTGGAAAAGGGAAGAAACATTGCTGTTATCTTCCCTTTTCTGAATGATTAAAATTCCCAGTGTTTGGAAATTTTATCCGTATTACTAAGCGGTAGGCTCAGCTGAAGCATTGGCCTTAAGGTATGCAATAGTCTTTTCGATCCTTGCAATCGAACGTTCTCTGCCGACAAGCTTCATTGTTATACCCATTTCAGGTGATACGCCGCATCCGGTTACCGCAAGTCTTAACGGCATACCTACCTTGCCGAGGCCGACCTGCATGTCCTCGGCCACGCTCTTGAATGCAGTTTCAAGACTTTCGATATCATTCCAGTCTGATACATTCTTCAGGTTTGCGAGTGATCTTTCAAGTGCTTCGGCACTGTTTGATTTGAACCATTTTTTCGCAGCCTTTGGCTCGTATTCTGTATATTCTTCGTAAAAATAGCGTGATACTTCAGCCATTTCCTTAAGAGTCTTGCATCTTTCCCTCTGGGCAATTACCAGATCGGTAAGGGCCGGACCGTTGGATACGTCAATCTTCTGATTGTCCATATGCCACTGTAATTCCTCAGCCACTCTTTCAGGAGGCAGAGACTTCATGTACTGGCTGTTAACCCAGAGAAGCTTCTCAGTGTTAAATGCGGATGCGCTCTTTGAAATACCTTCGAGGGAGAAATATTCAATCATTTCGTCCATGGTGAATATTTCCTGATTGCCATGGCCCCAACCAAGTCTTACGAGGTAGTTAATGAGGGCTTCAGGCAGGTATCCGTCGTCACGATACTGCATTACGCTTACAGCACCATGTCTCTTTGACAGCTTGGTACCGTCATCTCCGAGAATCATGGATACGTGGGCAAATACTGGAACTGGAGCACCAAGAGCCTTGTAGATATTAATCTGTCTTGGAGTGTTGTTGATATGGTCTTCACCTCTGATTACGTGGGTAATACCCATGTCCCAATCGTCGATTACTACACAGAAGTTGTAGGTAGGGGTACCGTCAGTTCTTCTGATTACCAGATCATCGAGTTCGGCATTGTCAAATTCGATGTATCCTCTGATCTGATCTTCAAAACCAACCTTGCCTGAGGTTGGGTTCTTGAATCTGATACAGTAAGGTTCGTCAGGAGAGTGCTTGCTTGGATCTTCATCACGGCAGTGACCGTCATATCTTGGCTTAAGCCCCTGACGCTGCTGTTCTTCTCTTACTTCATCCATTCTTTCTTTTGTGCAGTAGCACTTATAAGCAAGACCCTTTTCGAGAAGTTCATCGATTACCTGATTGTAGCGGTCAAATCTCTTGGTTTGATAATATGGACCTTCATCCCAGTTCAGTCCGGTCCATTTCATGGACTCAATAATGGCATCAATGGCAGGCTGAGTTGATCTTTCACGGTCTGTATCTTCAATTCTAAGTACGAACTTACCATTGTTGTGTCTGGCGTAAAGCCATGAGTATAAAGCAGTACGGGCACCACCTACATGAAGATAACCTGTAGGACTAGGAGCAAAACGGGTTTTAATTTCCATTTTTTATTCCATTTTAATTAACAAAGAAAAATCACGATTAAAAAACTGGTCATATTCTATCATTTTTAGAAATATAAGGGGTATTCAATTTTAACCGGAGAACAGATAATGGTTACCGTGAGTCCGGCACCGACATTGAACAGATCTGTGAATAAGCTAAACTGCTTAGTGTTTTAATTCAGATGTTATGGTTTTGAAAATCCTGTTCATTGGTTCGTAATTACAGACAAACGATTCACGGGAGGCAGTCAGCATTTCCTGACGTGTTACTTTTGAGAATTCAAGTTTAAAACCGCAGTGTATGGCCCATGAGCGCATGAACTCCCGTTGGGCTCTGCCGTTTCCTTCCCGGAAAGGATGAATGGCGTTGATTTCAGAGAAATAGTATGAGCATCTTTCGGTGAATCTTGTCAGCGGGAATTTATTGGATTTTGTTTCTGATTGAAGATCCCGGAAAAGTTTATGTGATTCCTTTTCTATGAACTGGACATGACAGAACATGTTTCCCTTGCCTATGTCAACAGTTCTTATTTTTCCGGCCCAGTCGTAAAGATCTTGAAATATGTAGTAGTGAATGGCACAAAGGTGTTCGAACCCGAAATCACCTTCGAGAGGTTTTTTTAACAGTTCAAAAAGACGAAGCATGGAAAGAACTTTTTCCGTTTCAAAAAGCTCTTCTTCATCCCGGATATCCAGTTTGTTTTTCAGAACATCCGTTCCGGGGTAGCAGTATGGATCCTGTTCATCACGCATTGTTCTTTCTGTATATTATCCTTGCGATTAGTTCCCTGCGGATTTCCTCACTGTTCTTTTTTCCGAGAATACAGTCATTGAGAATTGATAATTCATCATCTGTCAGATTAAAACCTTCCATGTGCATGGTGGCCTGAACTTCTTTTACTGATGCCTCGGACTGGTATATATCCAGAGGGGTTGATTTGCTGTTTTCCATGATTATGATGTTTATAAAAAAAATGTAAAATTATCCAAAAAACATAGATGTATTTTATCATATCAGGTGGATCTTTTACATCAAAAAGCGACAAAAAAGAGATATCAGAATGTCTTCTGTCCATTAGAAATATGTATTGACCGGAAAAATACGTTATTCATATCGTGCGGATGAAAACTGAATGCAGGCAAATACATTTAAAACAAATTGCGGTTGTTTCTATAAAAAAATCCTGATCATCTGCAGATAATCAGGATCATTGAGTTTTTATGCGGTCATTCTACAGGGCATAGATGGAAGCACTGATCCCTGCTACGGTTCCTGTATCGGTTGAGGCATTAAGCTTAGAACTGAGAAGGGTTTTTTTGGCCTGTATTCCAAGATCTGAAAGTTTTACGTCGGATTCACTGAAATTGCATACCGTTACGCTCTTAGGAGTGGTAATGGTGATTACATTTTTATCCTTAATGAGATTTATGGACAGTTCATTTCTGTCATGTACGCCTATTACACCGCTTTTTTTCAGGGCAATGAGAGACTGATAAAAATTCAGGACATCGCTGTGAGGCGCGTCGGAAATGCAGTCAGGATCCAGGCGACTGTCAATAAATGTTTTAACGTCATGCGGTTCCTTTATTTCCAGGTCAGGCATAAATGAGAATTCTCTTTTTCTGCCCTCCCTGACGGCATCAACCAGCCACTGATCGTTAAAGCTTTCAAAGAAGTAGAACGGATTCATTTCGGCATATTCCTCGCCCATGAAGATCATTGGAACGTATGGGCTTGCAAAGCATACTGTGGCTGCAAGCAGAGCCTTGTCAATGCCGTATGAGGTACTCATGCGATCACCGTGCGGGCGGTTGCCAACCTGATCATGATTCTGTATATGAACAACAAGCTGTTCCGGCGGTATGGAGGAACCGTCTTCACCCTGATAAACGTTATATACGCTGTTAAGTCTGGTGCCGTCATAAACAAAACCGTTATTCAGGGCCTTGTAGATGTCATCAATTGAACCGAAGTCTTTATAATGACGGAAGTCTTCGTGAGTAAGGTTTGCGTACAGTGAGTAGTTCAGGTCATCACACCATTGGGCGTCGAATCCCAGACCATCCTTACAGGTTACTTTGCTACTGTTACGCAGATGTTCGGCAATCATGATAATTCTGCGGTGTTCCCGCTGCTCAATATCCTTAGCCAGCTTATTGATTTCAGTCAGTATATGGGAAGGAGAGTTGTCAATAATCAGTGATGCGGCATCCATTCTGAATCCGTCAAAACCTACTTCAGACAGCCAGTATTCAGCGTTGGCAAGGTAAAATTCCCTAATACCGTGTGAATTTTCACCGTCAAAGTTTATTGCAGCTCCCCATGGAGTGTCAGCATTTCTGGTAAAAGGTGCCAGCATGCCGCTGTAGTTTCCCTCGGGACCAAAGTGGTTGTACACGACGTCAAGAATTACGGCGATGCCGAGAGAGTGGGCCAGATTTAAAAAGTCTTCAAGATCTCTGTAGTTACCATACCCCATATTCAGCGCAAACATGTATGTGCCGTCATATCCCCAGTTTCTTTCTCCGGGAAAAGCTGCTACCGGCATAAGCTCAATTACGTTTATTCCTAGTGTTTTAAGGTAGGAGAGACGTTTGGTGGCTCCCTTGAGAGTTCCTTCTTCGGTGAATGTGCCAAGATGCAGCTCGTAAATAACGGCATCCTTTGGATCAACTCCGTGCCATTTGCTGATATCTGCCTTATGCGGATAACAGATCATTGAGGTGCTGTGAACGTCAAAAGGCTGGTATTTTGAATAAGGATCGGGCAGGTATTCACGGCCGTTTTTCACTAGCCAGTAAAGAATGCCTTCAGGGAGTTTATCGGTCACAGCAGTGAAATAACCGTCATTCTGCTTCTGCAGCTCTATTATTCTGTGGGTTCTGTCAAGTTCAACTGCAAGAGTGTCGCAGTATGGTGCGAAAATTCTGAAACAGCCTTTATCTTCATCATTGACATAGTAACCGACTTTATTCATGGTGCCCCCCTTATATATTATTTTTTCCTGTATTCTCTAGCATAGATACAAAACAGCAGGATATCCATAACAGGAGAGGATAAACAAGCGATAATGCACAAAAAAAGCGGTAATGACCCTAAGTCCTTACCGCTTACTCAGTCAGCATCCGTATGAACGGATGGTGTTACGCTTAAATTACTTGTTTAATTCCTTGAAGAAATTAATCAGACCGTTGGTAGAAGCATCGTGTGCAGTAACCTTGTCCTGACCTGACAGTTCAGGAAGGATCTTACCTGCGAGCTGCTTGCCAAGTTCAACACCCCACTGGTCAAAACTGAAGATGTTCATGATTACGCCCTGGGTGAATATCTTATGTTCGTACATTGCGATAAGTGCACCGAGAGTTTCAGGAGTAATCTTCTTAACCAGAATGGAATTGGTAGGACGGTTACCTTCGAATACCTTGAATGGAACCAGTTTTTCGTAGTTTTCCTTACTGATACCCTTGGCTTCGAATTCGGCTATTACGGTTTCCTTTGACTTACCGAAAGCAAGAGCTTCAGTCTGAGCAAAGAAGTTTGACAGCAACTTGGCGTGGTGGTCACCGATAGGGTTGTGGCTGATTGCAGGAGCAATGAAGTCACATGGAATTACCTTGGTACCCTGATGGATTAACTGGTAGAAGGCGTGCTGACCGTTAGTACCAGGTTCACCCCAGATAATAGGGCCTGTCTGGTAGTCAACCTTGTTGCCGTCACGGTCAATGTACTTACCGTTTGATTCCATGTTACCCTGCTGGAAGTAGGCTGGGAAACGGTACATATACTGGTCATACGGTAAAATTGCTTCAGATTCGAATTTGTAGAAGTTATTGTACCAGATACCGATTAAGGCAAGAATAACAGGGATGTTCTTTGAGAATTCGGTGTTGCGGAAATGGCAGTCCATTTCATAGGCACCTGCGAGAAGCTTCTCAAAGTTGTCGAAGCCTACTGCAAGGGCGATTGAAAGACCGATGGCTGACCATGAAGAGTATCTTCCGCCAACCCAGTCCCAGAATTCAAACATGTTTGCGGTATCGATACCGAATTCAGATACGGCCTTGGCATTGGTTGACAGAGCGGCAAAGTGCTTTGCAACATGCGCCTTGTCTCCGGCATGCTTGAGGAACCAGTCTCTTGCGGTGTGAGCGTTGGTCATGGTTTCCTGAGTCGTGAAAGTCTTGGAAGCAATCAGGAAGAGAGTTGTTTCAGGATTGAGCTTCTTTAATGTTTCAGCGATATGAGTACCGTCTACATTTGATACAAAGTGCGGAGTTAATCTTGTTCTGTATGCTGCGAGAGCTTCGCTTATCATGCATGGGCCGAGGTCACTGCCGCCGATACCGATGTTAACAACGTCAGTGATTTCCTTGCCGGTATAGCCCTTCCATTCGCCGGAGATGATTTTGGCACAGAATGCCTTCATTTTTTCGAGAACGGCGTTAACTTCAGGCATTACATCCTTTCCGTCAACTAAAACAGGCTTGTTTGACTTGTTTCTTAATGCGGTGTGGAGAACGGCTCTGTTTTCGGTTACATTGATCTTTTCACCATTGAACATTGATTCAATGGCACCGGCAAGATCTGTTTCCTTGGCAAGGCTGATGAGAAGATTAATGGTTTCCTGATTGATTCTGTTCTTTGAGAAATCAACGAGAAAATCAGGATTGAGTTTTAATGAGAAGTTGTTGAAACGATTGCTGTCGGCCTTAAAGTGGTCTGCAATGGTAACATTTGAAATAGCTTTGAAATGTTCGTTAAGTGCAGCCCAGGCAGCTGTTTTGGTTGGGTTAATATTTTTCATAACATTTACCTGTCATTTATAAGTTTTTCGCCATGCGAGGATAACGGAGACTCGGACTGACAATGATGTCAGAACAGTGACGTTCTAATTTCTCGCAGGCGCGGATAGACAAAAAATACCTGCCTATTTTACACGATAAGCTGATTATTTGCTAAGAATAATAAATGACGGTAAAACATCCTAATGAAAACACTAAGTCAGTTTTTTAAAAGTCAATTCCTTAGGCAGGCTGTTTTTGGCTACATCAATGAAGGCTTTTACCGCCCTGTCCCTGTTTTTTGACAGAGTGGTGCAGAGCCCTACGTTGAATGGAGGGATATCACCTGGACGATCAATTATCTGTATGTCAGCGGCACTGGCACTCTGCATTATTACCGCTTCAGGAATGATTGCTATTCCCATCCCCAGGGCCACCAGGGACACAATGGCTTCATTACCGGCTACTTCGGCTATGATATTCGGTTTTATGCCGTTACGACTGAACCAGGCATTGATTTCACGACGTAATGCTCCCTGTTCGGAGACGACATAAGGTACGACGGTCTGGTCTATTCCCCCTTTTTTTAACCACTGCTGCGGTATTTTTTTTGGGGCTATGAACACCAGGGGAATTTTCGTGAAACCGTGAGTGACCAGTCCCTGAGGAATATGAGACGGTATTGCCGCTATGGAAAGGTCGGCTTCATGATTGATTATTTTGCTCATGGCCTGAGCGGCATCTCCCGTTTCAATTTTTAGATCAATGTTCGGATAGAGAAACCTGTACTGGTTTAGAAGTTCTGGCAGAAGACAGACACAGGCCGTAACGGAACAGAATATTTTGAGATTTCCCGTCATGTTTTCGGAAACTGCCTTAAGTTCCTCTTTGACTTTAAGGTATTTAAGGTAGTATTCGCCAGCAAAATCTCTGAATTTCTGTCCTGCGGCCGTAAGTTTTACGGACTGGTTGTCTCTTTCAAAGAGTTTGGCGTTAAGTTCGTCTTCCATTCTGGCTACGGCACGGCTTAATGTTGAAGGGGTTACGGCACAATGTTCAGCCGTACGTCTGAAAGACAGAAAATTGCTTAGAGAAAGAAACAGATAAAGCTCAGAGGTGTCCATGATTGTCCTTGTCTTATCAAGTATGATGTCAAAGGTGTTTATTCCTTTTCAATTTTAATATCGTGTTGCATTATACGCAACGTGATATTGCATATATATCACTTTTAGCAATCACTGCGTTTGTGTATAATATCATTGTTTATTTTTAATACAGTTTTGTTTGAATAACGGACAGGATATAAAAATGTCAAATTACTTCAATACTTTAAATTTACGTGAACAGCTTGCTCAGTTAGGCTGCTGTCGTTTTATGGCCCGTGAAGAATTCGCATCAGGTTGTGACTTCTTAAAGGGTAAGAAGGTTGTTATCGTTGGTTGCGGTGCCCAGGGGTTAAACCAGGGTTTAAACATGCGTGACTCAGGCCTTGATGTATCTTACGCTTTACGTGCTGAAGCAATTGCTGAAAAGAGAGCATCTTTCAAGCGTGCTTCAGAAAACGGATTTAAGGTTGGCACTTATGAAGAATTAATTCCTACTGCCGATCTCGTAATCAACCTTACTCCTGATAAGCAGCATTCTCCTGTAGTTAAGGCTGTTATGCCTTTAATGAAGGAAGGTGCGGCTCTCGGTTATTCTCATGGTTTCAATATCGTTGAAGTAGGTGAACAGATTCGTAAGGATATCACCGTAGTTATGGTGGCTCCAAAGTGCCCAGGTACCGAAGTTCGTAATGAATATGTTCGTGGTTTCGGTGTACCTACCTTAATCGCCGTTCATCCTGAAAATGATCCTAAGGGCGAAGGTTGGGATATCGCCAAGGCATGGGCTGCCGGTACCGGTGGTCACAAGGCCGGCTGTCTCGCTTCTTCATTCGTAGCTGAAGTTAAGTCTGACCTTATGGGTGAACAGACCATCCTCTGCGGTATGCTCCAGACTGCAAGCTTACTCGCTTTCGATAAGATGGTAGCTGGCGGTATTGATGCCGGTTATGCATGTAAGCTCTTACAGTATGGTTGGGAAACCATCGGTGAAGCTCTTAAGTTCGGCGGTATCACCAACATGATGGATCGTCTGAGCAATCCTGCCAAGATCAAGGCTTTCAACATGGCTGAAGAATTAAAGGACATCATGCGTCCGTTATATCGCAAGCATATGGACGACATCGAAAGCGGCAAGTTCTCTGAAACCATGATGAAGGACTGGGCAGACAACGATAAGGATCTTCTCCGTTGGAGAAAGGAAACTCAGGAATCTGCTTTCGAAAATGCTCCTGCATGCAGCACCGAGATTTCTGAACAGGAATACTTTGACAAGGGTATTTTCATGGTAGCAACCATCAAGGCAGGTGTTGAACTTGCTTTTGAAACCATGACTGAATCTGGTATCTACCCAGAATCAGCTTACTACGAATCATTACACGAACTTCCATTAATCGCTAACACCATTGCACGTAAGCGTTTATATGAAATGAACGTTGTTATTTCAGATACTGCTGAATACGGTAACTACCTCTTCTCTAACGCATGTGTACCTTTACTCAAGGAAAAGTTCATGGATAAGGTTACCCTTGAAGATATCGGTGCAGGTTTATCTTCATCTGATACTTCTGTTGATAACCAGACTCTTATTGACGTTAATGAAAAGATTCGTAACCACCCAATCGAAGTTGTAGGTCATACTCTTCGCGGTTACATGAAGGACATGAAGCGTATCGTATTCGGTAAGTAATAGCCGAAGCTGCGGTTAATCAAATCGCAGGTTTACGTGTAGTAATTAGGAAAAAGGAGGAATTTTTAATTCCTCCTTTTTTGATCCCGGACAACGCTAACGCGACTGCGGGTGATTGGGAGTTTTTCAACGGTTATTTTTTGATTCCGTGCTTGTACTCCGGTTTAATGTTCATGGTTTCTTCAGTATCGTTCAGGCCATACTGGGTTGTACGGTTTCGGCCGTGTTCCTTTGAAAAATACAGGCAGTTATCCGTGCTGACCAGCCATTCCTGTGCACTTGGTATTGTTTCTGAAAGAGTACACAGACCAAGACTGATGGTAAATTTTATAACCATATCTTCATAATAAACGGTATGAGCCTCTACTGCCTTACGGATTCGTTCTGCCACCATAAAGGCTGATTCACGATTAGCGTCAACCAGAAGGATTGCAAATTCTTCGCCACCGTAGCGTCCGGCAATGTCGGTACTTCGTATTTGTTTTTTAAGAATGGCGGAAACCTCTCTCAGAACGGCGTCTCCTGCCGGATGACCATAAGTGTCGTTAACATTTTTAAAGTGGTCAATATCGAACATCATTAAGGTAATCGGCATTAATGTACGTCTGTTAATGTTGTACTGCTGTTTCAGACATTCTTCCCAGTATCCGCGGTTGTACAGGGTGGTAAGTCTGTCGGTAATTGACAACTCATGAAGCTTTTTGTTTGCAGCCTGAAGGGATAATTTAGAGCTTGCTTCATCAGTTACGTCATAAATGATGATGGTAACTTCTTCGCATTTACCTGTCAGGGACAGAACGGGAATGAACGTAAAGTTCATCATCATTTCTGATGAAGTTCCCGTAAAAGGACGTCTGTTGGCAAAATTGAACACTTCCTTATGCTGTTCCCAGGAACTGAATACGAGTGTATCCATGGAAAAAGCTTCTACTATTTTGTCTTTGAGCCATGAGTCAGCGAGATTAGGAAAAAATTCAAATATGCTGTGGTCATTGATTCTGTAACCTTCAATGCCACTCTTTGTTTCCATAAAGCTGTTCCAAATCTTGACCTTAAAATTTTTGTCCAGAACGATGACGCCGACGTTTAGGTTTTGAATTATTGTCAGGCTTCGGTGCAGGTCATGAATTTCGCTTAGATTATCAAGAATATCCGTCATACCAGTGCCATTATTTCCTTAAGTTTTTCAGAAGTGGAGTGATTGAACAGAATTTGGAATTTGATGTTCATGTTCAGATCCTTTATGGTATATGTCAGTTCCACGTTCAGAATCTTACTGTTAGCTAGTTCAGGGTGGGTAAGATTGTGTTCCACATTAGGAGAAACAAGTCCCGGGAAGTTAAAGGTGATGATATAGTTTATCTGGTGCGTGAAGTTACGCATCAGGGTACCAGAAATAATGCTTGCGAGTTCTATTACCAAGGAATTTTTGGTCTGCTCATCAAGCTTAGAGTTATTGGTTACAGCCTTGGTGTAGGTATTTATGTCTTTGAATGAGAAGTAAATAAGACTTTCACCGAGAATTCCGTCACCGTCGAAGCCCTGACTTACGATAATGTTTCCCGTTATGTCAAGCCAGCTCTGAATGTCATTGGATATCTTTGTGCCGGTTTCAACCTTGATGTTTGGAAGTGGCATTGTGACAAACAGGTTCAGCATGTCTGCAATCTTACTTGCCGCAAGACCTGTGGCAATGTTAATTTTTTCACCAAGTTCGTCGAATGGTTTTGATTCACTGTGGTCTATGGCCAGAGATGGATCAGCCAGATCCTCCAGGTCATCTTCATGACACAGTCCGTATTTTGTCAGGAGTTCATGCAGTTCTTCAGGAACTAAAGGTTTCTTCAGGAATGACAGTACTTTGTATTTTTTGATAATTTCCAGAGCCTGTTGCTGAATATCTCCGGATACTACAATTATCATAACCCGAAGACCTTCCTGTCTTATTGCTTCGAGAACCTCATACCCGTCCATGACAGGCATGTTAAGGTCAAGAAACATCAGTTTGCCACGACCTTCACGGAGAAGCTCCATGGCTTCCTTACCGTTTGACGCGGTATAAATGTTCTTTGCTATTTTTTTGGGGATAACCCTAATAAGCTGGTTTCTTGCAAATTTGGAGTCATCACAAACAATAATGTCTAATGCCATGGTTATGCCGTCCAAATCTATTAAAAATAGAGAATATTAACGAGCTGTAATTAAAATTCTATTATAAAGATATGCCTGATTTCATGTTGTTATTATAAAAATGTGACGACTCCGGATAATAAGTTTTTGCGCACGCTGATTAAACTAGAGGTAGGTCATTTTAATTATATTGCGCACTGAAGTATGTCCGGAAGGTGTCCGGATAGGTGTTTTCGGACATGATAAAAGCAGGTTTGGCGGGGGACTGGTTGATGTACTGCCATCGAAAGATGGATGTCTGAAGCTGGAATCGGTTGAAACGAAAAACGCCATGTTATTCACATGGCGTTTAAACAAATTACCAGCTCGTGATAAAGACATTACAAATATTAAGTAACGTCCTCACAGGTCATTATTTCTGGATAAGTGAAATATCAGCTATATGGGTAAACATGTTTCTTAACTGTCTTAACAGAGCCAAACGGTTGTTTTTAACGGCAGTGTCTTCGCAGTTTACCATAACCTTATCAAAGAAATTATCAACAGGTTCCTTCAGGGATGAAAGGGTTGATAATGCTTCGGCATAGTTACCTTCATTGTATGAGGCTTCGGTTGCAGCGGAAATATCTGACATGGCCTTATACAGAGTTTTTTCAGCATCTTCTTTTAACAGGTCTTCACTGAATTCAGGATTACCTTCAGCCTTGGCAAGAATATTGCCTACACGCTTGTTTGATGCGGCCAGGGATTCTGCTTCGCTCAGGGTCTTGAACTTTTCCACGGCCTTGATGCGTTTGTCAAAGTCGTACAGGTTGGTTACGCCTGTTGCCTGAACGGACTGAACAACATCGGCTCCGATGCCGAATTCCTGATAGTAAGCCTTGAATCTGCCGAGAATGTATTCAACAACGTCGTTAACGACATTAGCGTTGGTGAGCTTGTCACCGTAAAGGCTTGCGGCGAATTGAACGAGAGGTCTGATGTCGAGATCGAGTTCCTTTTCAATGGCGATACGGATTACGCCGATGGAGGCTCTTCTCAGCCCGAACGGATCCTTGTCTCCCTTAGGAATCTGGTTGATACCGAAGATACCTGCCAGGGTGGTAATCTTTTCGGCGATGCTTACAGCGCATGAAACCTTGTTTGAAGGGAGGCTGTCGCCCGCGAATCTTGGCATGTACTGTTCGTTCATTGCCAATGCCACCTCTTCAGGTTCACCGTCGATGCGTGCATAGTGCATGCCCATGATACCCTGGGTATCGGTGAATTCCATAACCATATTGGTCATTAAGTCACACTTTGACAGGAGGCCGGCTCTTTTGGCGTATTCAGGATTTGCACCGATCTTGCTGGCAATTTCCGTGGCAACTTCAGCAACGATTTCAGACTTGTCGGCAAGGGAACCGAGCTGCTTCTGGAACAGGATGGTCTTGAGACTTTCAAAACGTGATTCCAGAGTCTTCTTCTTATCGGTATTGTAGAAGAATTCGGCGTCCGCAAGTCTTGGTCTTACAACACGTTCGTTACCGGAAATAACCATTTCAGGATTCTTTGAAATGATGTTGCTGATGAAGATGAAGTTAGGCAGGAGTTTGCCGTCACGGTATACAGGGAAGTACTTCTGGTCACCCTTCATGGTGTGAACGAGCGCTTCGGCAGGAACGGCCAGGAACTTTTCTTCAAATTTTGCGGTCATGAGCACAGGGTATTCAACCAGAGAAGTAACTTCCTCAATCAGGTCTTCATCCATGTCTGCTGTACCGTTAAGATCCTGAGCCTGTTTGGTGATGGCGTCAACGATCATCTTCTTACGTCTTTCGTAATCGGCGATAACCATACCCCTGGTTTCAAGAATTTCAGGGTATTCGTCGGCAGATGCGATTTCAAATTCGCTTTCGCCCATGAATCTGTGACCGCGAATGGTGCGTGATGATTCAAGACCGAGGATTGATCCAGGAATGAGTTCGTCGCCGAACAGCATGGTTAAGGTGTGAACCGGACGTACGAAGAGTTCCTTCTTGCTGCCCCAGTGCATGAGTTTAGGAATCGGAAGTGCGCTCAGAGCGGTCTTTACGAAACCGGCAATGAGGGATACGGTGTCCTGACCTTCTTTAACGGTACGGTAAACAAGCCATTCGCCTTTAGGAGTACTGATGGTTTCGGCCTGAGAGAGTTCAATGTCCTGAGCCTTTGCCCATGCGAGACCTACCTGGGTAGGCTCTCCGTCCTTAAATGCAACCTGAACTGAAGGTCCTTTGATTTCAACTGACTTGTCAGGCTGCTTTTCGGTAAGACCGATAACCTTGAGTGCAAGTCTGCGAGGGGTTGCATACCATTCAACCGAACCGAAGGCAAGGTCGGCTTTTTTCAATTCAGCGGTAAAACCGTCTTTAAAGGCAACTGCAAGCTTGCGGAGTGCCTTTGGTGGTAATTCTTCGGTACCGAGTTCTACAAGTAAATTTCTAGTGGCCATTACCTGCTTTCCTTATTATTTTTGCAGATTGGGAAACCTAAAGCTTCGCGCGCGTTGTAGTAAGCTTCGGCTACGCCCTTGGATAAAGTTCTGATTCTGAGAATGTAACGCTGTCTTTCGGTTACGGAAATGGCGTGTCTGGCATCAAGAAGGTTGAATGCGTGAGCAGCCCTTAAAATTCTTTCGTAAGCCGGAAGCGGAAGAGGTTTTTCGAGAGCGAGAAGTCTCTGACATTCCTTTTCGCTGGCGTCAAACACTGAGAAGAGGAAATCCACGTCGGCGTGTTCAAAGTTGTAGGTTGACTGTTCAACTTCGTTCTGATGGAACACGTCACCGTAGGTGATGTCACCGGCAGGAGTGTGAGCCCATACCAGATCGTAAATGTTGTTTACGCCCTGAATGTACATGGCAAGTCTTTCGAGACCGTAGGTAACTTCGCCGGTAACAGGGAAGCATTCAAGACCGCCTACCTGCTGGAAGTAGGTGAACTGGGTAACTTCCATGCCGTTTAACCATACTTCCCATCCGAGTCCCCATGCGCCGAGTGTTGGGTTTTCCCAGTTATCCTCAACGAATCTGATATCGTGGGTTGAAGGATCGAAGCCGAGTTCCTTTAATGAACCGAGATATAATTCCTGGATGTTGCTTGGAGACGGCTTCAGAACAACCTGAAACTGGTAGTAGTGCTGTAATCTGTTTGGATTTTCACCGTAGCGGCCGTCGGTTGGTCTGCGAGACGGCTGAACATATGCGCAGTGGTGAGGTTCCGGACCGATGGCACGGAGGAATGTCATAGGGTGGGAAGTACCCGCACCTACTTCCATGTCGAAAGGCTGTGCAATCATGCATCCCTGACGTGACCAGTAATCCTGCAGAGTTAAAATCAACCCTTGAAAGGTTTTGATATCATAAGTGTTAGACATCGAACTAGTTCCTTTGAAGACTCATTAGGAGTATCAGATAATTAAAATAAATTCACAAATATATATTTGACCGTACATATCAATTTTTATAGTGCGTATTGTACTCGAAAATACTATTTTTGCATAACAAAAGATAGTACGGGACCTTTTAGGTCTTTTTTTAACATTTTATAGCCCATATGGGTACAGAGCAGTTCAAAATCCCTGTCTGTTGACGGATCGTCGGCTTTGACGGTCAGAGTGTCGCCGTTGGAAAGGTTTCTCATTTCCCTTCTTACAACCATCAGCGGTTCCGGACATCTGAGTCCAACGGTATCTATATCTTTATTCATGTGTACGAAAATAAGGCTGTATCATAATGTCCGTGACGCATAGCATCGCGGAGAAAACGGTAAATAAAGGCACGCACGCAGGAAGCTGCGGCGGTAATAGCTGAATACTATATTCCCAGAGTGATGTTTTGTACAGAATAAAATCATTTTTACGGGGGGAGTGATGCTTTGAAGACATCATGGAGGGACGTGAGGGCTATTTGACGGAATACGGGCACTGGAATGACGAAGGCATAAAAAAACCGGATAACCTGCGTTACCCGGCAAAACCCTCATGGTACGATATGTACGG
The DNA here is from genome assembly GCA_017940385.1 of Ruminobacter sp. Lineage (GTDB taxonomy): Bacteria > Pseudomonadota > Gammaproteobacteria > Enterobacterales > Succinivibrionaceae > Ruminobacter. Next base: position 17,844 of record JAGAYS010000062.1, read on the forward strand.
TGTTGAAATTAAGGAGTATATATGAATTCGTGACTATCAGTTATTCCGGTGCGTTCAGCCCTGCCCTTGCAGTATGGCTTGCGTATTTTTTATCCGTCAGTACGTTGTTTTCAAAGGTAAAGCACAGAACCCGGCTTTCTGCTTTTGCGCCGGTAAAGAACAGCCCCACTAGAGGAATCATTGCTGCAGGATTTACTTTAGTCTCATAATTGGCGTAACAGAGCTGGGTTGTATTTTTGGCGATGTCGGTTTCGGAGGTCGGCTTGCCCATTACCGAACGTACTTCGTCGCAGGTTGTTTTACCTTCCTGGAACTGGTCACCGACGTTTCTTTCGACGTGGGCTGGCGGTGTCGTGCATCCGAGAAGCATGATGCACATAATGGCAGTAAGTGATTTATACATGTTTTTATCTCCAATAATTGTTATACGCTATAAATACTATACTAAAGACAATAGATTGTCAAGATGGCTTCTATATGAATACAGCATAGAGGACGGAATCTGGGGAGGGGGAAGGAAGCCCTGCGGTGCCGGATACGGGTATTTGTAGAAATGGCAGAGATGAAAAGCATGGGAATGTAATGGTGAGAGAAAGCGAGGGTAAAGTTCTTTATATTCGGCAGCCTGGAAACGGAATCCGGAATACTGTCGCGAGGCGTGACATATCGAAATGAGGCAGGATGGCTGTGTACATACCGCTACTCTACTTACGGTCTTACGGTGCGTGCGTTAATCATATATGTCCGTGATGAGAATGCAGTCTAAAAATGCGTCATGAGTCTTATCCGGGATTATACGAAGTGTGCGCGAGATCTGTAATTAATACGAACGGTATGCTTTTTAAACAATAAGCGGTCAAAAAACGGTAAATAAGCGTAATAAATGTCCAAAAAACAATTTTTTTTGTGATTATTCAAAAAAAGTGTTGACGAAAAAAATAAAAAACCTAAAATACACATCGTTCGCTGAACAGAGCGAAACGAAAAAAGTTCTTTAAAAACGAATCTAGACAATCTGTGTGGGCACTCGCTGAATTCATGAGCTGAAAGAAA
>JAGAYS010000063.1 GCA_017940385.1 Ruminobacter sp.
AATGCTAAAATACAGAATTGGGCCAAGGTTCTTAATCAGCTATCCTGTCTTGATGAAACCAGCACAAGGATAGCTAGGTACATTAGATAATTTTTCAAAAGGGGCTTAACAAGGGTTTACACGGAATCGCGTTCACTCTCGAGCGGTGAGCCTTTCTACTGCTCAACGTCAGGGGCAACAGTAGATGTGAATAATGACTCTCTTGCAGGAGATTTCTATTTTCTCGGCAGGGGCATGACTAAGAAGTGTCTCGGCATTGGTGTGGATAATCACAACATGTATATAGCACTGTCAGACACTCCGACATATGACTTGACAAAACCTTTTACAGGCTCGGGTTATGCAAGAGTTCCTTGTGCTCAGCTAAGATATCTCAAGACTGACTCATATCGTAACAACAGAAGAAACTTTCTCGGGTGTATCAATCCCGTGACTTTTAGCACATTGGAAGACACTCTTAGTTTAGCTGTAGACTATTGGAAGTCTGAAAACTCTCTGTGTATTAGCTTTGGTACATCAAAGCTAGTGATATTTAAAGAGCCATATACAGTGCTCTACACATCTGATAATGTGAAGTACTCATTCACTCATTACTCACTTGATGATGATTTTCAGATTGCTGATGGGTCGTACACAGGTAATACTTCGAACAGCAACTACAGTAGCAATTATCAGCTCGGGTATGCGATGAGCTACAATCCTTTTCACTTAAGAGGGGGTAATAATTTTTCGATGTGGGAATCAACAACTTCTGCAAATAGTTGTCCAACTTCTATACTCTGTCATCGAGTAGGTGTGAGCGGAAACTTGAATTCAACTGCAGAGCTGGCATCTCCAGCTACAGGCATCACAGCGGATGGCTGTGCTCCGACAATATCACCATTCTTGTTCCCACGCATAGCAAATAATGAGCTTTATATCAAGAAGATGTATGTGCCTATGACTTACCCTGCTGTGACCTCACCTGTGAAAATAGGATACACTCCGGGAAAGCTCAATGCAGATAACGTCTACAATCTTAACGATAAGTATTATCTGTGTCTGACTAATGGGGTGATCGGTCTCTTCGTAGAGGTCGCAGACCAGGGAGACTGAGTATGATTTACTCATTGAATGAGATATATGCGTCGGGAGGTCAACTTCCGACGGTAACACTACAGATAGACAATGAGGACATTGGTCAGTTGAACTTTGTTCTCGGATACGAAGACCAGAAGATAGCAGGGGTAACGTACAGTGCCTCTGCTTTTTTAGTCCAATTACCTGAAAGATCGGACAGCGGATTCACAGACTTGTCTTTCAGCATCTGCGGAGTCAGCGGTCAGTGCTACGACTATATCAAGAGAGCATTGGCGAGTCATGCGACTACGTATCTGACGCTCAAGCAGTGGCATGCAGAGACAAATGATCTTCTGTACTCATTGACTCTTACTGTTACCGGAGGGCAACTGTCGAGAGACCAGGCAAACTTTACTGCCTCGTTCTGCGACATGCTGAACACGGAATTTCCGAAGTTGAGGTACACGGCATTCAACGCTCCGGGACTTAAATATGTCGCATAAGGACAAAGAATGACAAGAAAGATAGATGACTATCTGCTGATAAGACACACTCCCAACGGAAGAGAGTTTCCAAACCTCGACTGTTGGGGTTTAATCGTGGATGCATATAGGGAACAACTGAACATAGAACTTAACGACTACACGGATCTTCGGCAGAAAGACATGACACGAGGTCTGATGTGGGAACGTCAGGAGGGGCGGTTCAAGGAAGTAGACGAACCGCAGAATTATGACATTATTGCGTTCTTCGTTGGTGGCAGACTTTACCATGTCGGTCTGTGGATCAACGGTAAAGTGCTCCATACTTCAGAACGAAAGAACTGCAGATATGAATTAGTAGACAGGGTAGCACTCTCTCAGAAGAGGTATTACAGATATGTTAAAGATAGAAGTTGTCAGTCGTGAGGACTTGAGCAGAATCATCGAGAGACAATACGTCGACAGTCACGACTGCACATTAACAGAACTGCTGCAGAAACAGTGTCCTGCATACAATCGTGAAGTGACCGCATATCTGTCAGCATACGTTGATGGAGTGAAGTTTCCGCAGAACGATTGGGATGTGGTGAGACTCGACAGAGCGAAGACTCTGCGGTTCGTTATCGAGGCAGGCGGTTTGGAAACAGGCACGATCATGGCAATCATCTCTATCGTGATGGCTGTAGGTTCTGCCGTGTACGGAATCATCATGGCGAACCGTCTCAGCTCTGCGACACAGGGAGAGACCAAACAGGGATCGTCAATATACGACGTTAATGCTCAAGGCAACCAAGTGAGTCTGACCGAAGTGATACCGGAGAACTTCGGGTTCTTCAAGCACTTCCCTGACTACCTTGCAGACAAGCACGTATTCTACCGAAATAACGTGCAGTTCATCGATATGATACTTTGCCAGGGCAGAGGATACTACCAGAGAGAGAATGACTTCTCAGATGTTTACGTCGGTGAAACTCCGATCAGCGAACTTGATGGATGTACGCTTTCAATTTTTGATCCGGGCACGGAAATTACTGCTCAGAACAGCATTGAAGACAAGTGTTGGTACTGCTATTACAGTTCAACGGAAGTCACTGCATCGGGACATACGCTCGAACCTCCTGTGACAGAAGTAGATCAGAGTTCACAATACAATCCTGAGACAGACTTCAGCGGTAAGACGTTTCTCGGCACTTACTATGTGAATCAGCCTATAAGCGGAGGTACATCGGGTCCGGGATCAATGCCAATTAGAAAAAAGCTGAATCTTGGATGGGGTGTGGGTGCGTACTTTACGATCAGCGGAGCAAACAACACCAGACTCATTGGTTCTGCAGAAACGGTAACCGATGATCCCGACACCGGAACAAGTGAGATCGCTGTAACTCTTGCCGACTCTTTCACCGGAACAAACTTTGAACTGCATAAGCAGTGGTTCAGAGAGCGAACTGAAGAAACTTCGTACGATGAGAATGAGCAGGAGATTGTGACAGTAACTGCAGGTGACCTTGTAAAGGTTGCCGTTAAGAAGATAACCAGAGTCACATACACTGTCTATGGCGGCACATCGGGACCGCAGATTCTCACCGCAGAGAACTCAAACGAGGAAATCTCATTGTGTGAACTTCTCGGAGTTGCTTATTCTACAGTTGGTGAAGATGAGATTGCTGCCATTACCGTGGACAGCTCTGAACTTGATGAGGGTTCATATCCGGCTGCACCGTCAATTCCAAGCAGTGCATACGATATAAGCACCTCTCAGCTTATGGAAGTAACCGTGCTCCAAGGGTTACCGGCAGATTATCCGTATGCGGATAACGGTATGTACGTCATTGATGTCCACGACAGCTCAACAGGTCTCTATACTGTAAGCAGAGTTAATTCAAGCTATGCAGTTCTCAGCGATTGGTATGAGTTCTGGGGACAGGGAGTTCCGCAGACAGGCTTAAGCTTTACTCTCGATGAAAGCAGCTCAACTGCAGGTGAGTACGTGGGACCGTACCGGGCATGTCCGTATGGTGCGAAGTCCTCAATCTTCGAGTATGACATTTCATTCCCGAACGGACTCGGTTATCTGCAGGACAACGGTACATTCAGAAATCTGTCTGTTGAGATTGAAATCGGATACCGCAGAGCCGGAAGTAACGACCCGTGGACTACAACAACTCGCACGTTCACCAACAACACGAACGATCAGCTTGCGTACACGTATCAGCTTGAAACTGCAGAGCCGGGTAATTATGAATTCCGCATGAAGAATCTCACGGAATCAGACAACAGTACCAGAGCACTCAACACAGTGAAGTGGGTAGGTTTGAAGTCTGTAATCAGCACCATCAACAAGTACGATGATATGACCGTGATCATTGGTCGATTCAAGGGGACGGAAACACTCTCCGAACTTTCCGAGAATCAGGTTGCGACTTATTGGACTCGTAAACTTCCTAATATCAGCACAGGAACTCTTGAGCCGACACAGGAAGTTGCTCCTGTTATTAAGTACATCTGCGACAATTCGAAGTACGCAGGTATTGTCGATGATGAGTCATTAGCCGAATACGATGCGTGGTGGCAGTCTAAAGACATTACGCTGAACGGCACTATCGACAGTGACAGCACTTTGCTTGATGTGCTCCGTGATTGTCTGAATGTTGGCTTTGCATCACCGGTTGTACTGAATAATAAGCTGTCATTCACTAAGCTGCATGTTCAGGGAGATGATGAACCGTTGGTGCAGATCTTTACTCCGCAGAATCTGACTTCGTCACCGCAGATAACTTTCAATCTGCCGAAAGATGATGACGTAGATGAAGTGGTTGTGGACTACACATCACCGGAGACTTACAAGACCGAGACGATCTACTGTCACGTGGATGAGAACGGAGATGCGAACATCACTTCGTATCCGCTGTCAGTTAACCAGGAGAAATTGACCGCATTCGGAGTGACTAATCTTGAACAGGCTCAGGCAATGGGCATGAGGAGACTTCGGTATCTCCGCAGCACCAGAGTGACCTATGAGATCGAAACCGAGTACGATGGTCTAAACTGTCAGTTCAATGACTTGGTTGGCTTGGTGCTTGATGAGAACATCAGCAACGTAACGGGTCGAATCACCGAGTATGATGCCGCATCTCTGACGGTAACCACGGACATGGAAATCGTTGAGGAATTGTCCGGTGGCATTATCTTTATTCGAAAGCTTGATGGTGGTTGCGAAGAGTACACATACACCAGGACAGACAGTCATCACCTTGTGATAGACAGAGAACTTCCGTCATGGTCGGACGACTACGGTCAGACGATGGAGTATCCGTTCTTTGCAATTGGGGAACTCGTCAAGTGCTGGGTGACTGCGGTCAATCCGCAGGACAAAAAGGTATCACTTACACTTGTGAATTACGATGAGGACATTTTCAAAGATGACTTATAAGACAGTAGCGTTTTGCGTAGTCGACTCGGACTACATCGATCCTGCGATTGTAGCTCTCACGTCGTTCTTCCGGTTTAACTCAACCAAAGTCGTGTGCTATGTGGAAGAGGGGACAAACTACCAGAGACTGCGACAGGCCACCGACGGTTATCCGATTGAGTTCAGATCCGTGGAGTTTCCGCAGTTTTCAATTCATAAGACCTTGGGTGATAAATACTTGGAACTGTTCGTGAACCGAAAGTCGTTACCTGCATTCGCAATGCGGATAAAAGCTCTCCAGGAGCTCCGGCAGGAGGCAGACATCATTGTTAATTTTGACCTTGATGTTCTGTTCTTCAACACAATTCAGTACCTCCTGGAGAAGTGCAGACCGAACCGTGTGTACGGAGTATCTGAGCGGAAGAACCGTGACAGGTGGATGAGCAACCTGCAGCTTAACGATATCATTCCGAATCAGGTCTACATCAACACAGGACTTGTGGTGTATGGAGCTGAGACAATTGCCCCGGATCTGCTAGAGCAGTATGAAAGTTTTTTACATGAGTTCTCAAAACACATTTACTGCCCGGAACAAGACTTCGTTAATCATCACTTCGGCAACGTCATTCAGGAGATACCTGCACACTTCAATCTAATGTTTACCGACGAACGGTACACGCAGTTAGCTCCTGTGATGGTGCATTTTCTTGGAGCTGATAAGCCCTGGACAGACCACAGCTTTAACGACTTCTATACAAGGTATTACTTCAAGAGGTATTTCCTTGAGTGTAAGAGAAATCAGGGATGTTTGACTGAACATTTTTCCCAAAAAGTACAGGCAAAATCTGAGTGTGTAGGAGGTGTTTGTGTTTGAGTCCCGAAGACATACAGATCATCTTGGTGAAGAGTATCCATCACTTAAGGCAATGTGTGAGCATTATGGGATTTCCATGAGCTTATACCTAAATCGTAGATATAACGGAGCAAGTAAGAGAGATGCTTTAACTCTCCCGATAAGGCGAAAGAGGTACTACAAGTATCAAGGTCATATATTTAAGAACAAAGCAGGATTGATGGCATATGCCGGAATCGCTGAAAATGACTTTTGGCTCATTGAAGATAAGGTTATTCTTATATAGGGTATTTTTTGGGTATTTTGTAATTATCCAAAAATACAAAACCATAGTAAAATCAATGTGTTGAGCCTATTCTCTATTATTTCAGGCGGAAACATTAACGTCAATTCTGCGGATGACGCACTGAACACAAGCATCAAATATGATTCGTACATCAATATCAGCGGCGGTAACATATATCTTCGCACCACCGAAGGTGATGCCGTTGATTCCAACGGCAGCATCAATGTTTCCGGCGGTGTGATTGTTGGTATATCCATTCTCGGAACCGAACACGGATTTGACTGCGACGGTAAACTTACCTTTACCGGCGGACTTGCCATAGGCATCAGCGGTTCCGAGAAGGAATTTGCAAGCACCGGAGCCGACACCACCACACAGAATACCTTCGTGATAGGAAACGGCTACATCGGTGAACAGAATACGGTAATGACCGTCATGAACTCTTCAGGGGAGCCAGTATTTGCCGCAAGACTTCCGGAAACACCGTACAGCCTGGCCGTAATTACCGCTCCTGCTCTCGCCGGATCCGATACCTACAGCGTATATACGGGGGTAAACGTAAGCGGCGGTACTGAATTTAACGGTCTTTACACCGAAATGCCTCAGGTTAGCGGTGGTTCTCTGAAGGGCTCAGTGATCGTTACTGATGATGCTCATGTATATAATCTTACTCAGAGTAACGCGAACTGAGTGGGGGCTCCCGGGAGGAGGAAGATAATGCGTGCTGTCACGCATTCTGCTGATGCGTAAGGGCTAAAACCTGAAAAAGAGGTGCCGTTCCTGTTGAAACCGGAACGGCACCTGATTTTAAGTAAATGAGAACTTTTGTTCCCGTATATTGCAGTTATGGAAATTCTCAGGAAATTCCGGAGGAATTTCCGTTGACTCATTATGCCTTTTCAGCAGTACTAATACCGTTCTCTTTTTTTCCAGTAAAGAAAGCCTTTGTTTCACTGAAGATGACTTTTCTAAGCATGAACAGCGCAATCAGGTTCGGTATTGCCATGAGTCCGTTTGCAAGGTCGGCAATGGTCCAGATGGTGTTTATGGCAGTCTTGTCCGCAACGTTGTTCATGTCAACGTACAATACGATAAGAATGTATGAGGCAACAATCAGGATGTAAAGAGACCTGAAAGGTTTTATGCCTTTCACCCCGAAAAGATAGATTATGCAGCGTTCGGCATAGAAGTTCCAGCCGATGATGGTTGTAAACGCAAACAGCATAAGGCTGATGTTTACCACATAAAGGCCGATTTCATTACCGAGAGTTCCCTGGAATGCGAGGGTAGTCATGGCCACGCCGGTCTGATCGGAACACCAGGCACCGGTGATTACCAGTGTTAATCCGGTAAGCATACATATGATAATGGTGTCGATGAAGGTGCCTGTCATGGAAATGAGTCCCTGCTCAACAGGCGAATTTGTTTTGGCGGAAGCCGCTGCAATAGGAGCGGAACCGAGTCCGGCCTCGTTTGAGAAAATGCCTCGTGCCACGCCTTTCTGCATGGCCATCATGATGGTGGCCCCGGCAAAGCCGCCTACGGCTGGGGCAGTGGAGAAAGCAGATTCAAGTATAAGCATGACGGCATCCGGAACCTTTCCGATGTTAAGCACAATTACCGCAATGCAGGTAAGGATGTAGACAAGTCCCATTACCGGCACCACCTTCTGGGCGGTCTTTGAAATGGTTCTGAGTCCCCCGTAGGTGATGATGATTGTCAGAATCGTAATGATTACGGTGACCCACAGTCTGTCGCAGTGAAGCTGGTTGGCTGCTTCAACAACGGAGTTTATCTGAGTGTATGTACCGATGCCGAGACAGGCGGCGACAACACCGAAAACCGCAAAAAGCACAGCGAGAACCTTTGCGGTTTTCGCATGACGTGGGCCAATGCCGTTTTTGATGTAAAACATGGGACCGCCCACAAAGTGACCTCTTGAGTCCTGTTCCCTGAATTTTACGGCAAGAAGACATTCCGCATATTTGGTGGCCATGCCGAAGAAAGCGGCAACGAACATCCAGAAGAGGGCTCCCGGACCGCCGATACCTACTGCGGTTGCGACACCGACGATGTTGCCGGTACCGATGGTTGCGGCCAGTGCCGTGCACAGTGCCGCAAAGCTTGTTACTTCACCCTGCTTTGAATGATGCTCCTTGTGGGGAGTGAACAGCAGACGGAGAGCTTCAGGCAGGTGAAAAACCTGCAGAACCTTAAGATTTAATGTCAGTAAAATGCCGATGCCAAGCAGCATGACGAGCATGGGAATACCCCATATGAAATCATCTGCCGCATTGACAAAATCAGCCAGAGAAGTGATAAATTCTAACATGAGTTGTGTCCTGTCCGTCCGGAAAAACGGATATCTGATGGTTAGGGAGTGTTTTTGACGAACCATTATATAGAAAAGAAGACGTATTTCCAAATATGAAGCCTGCAACAGGTAAAATATCCGGCGACAATGTCCTCATTCAGGTTTGACGGTTATTGAAAAAATGAGCGCGTACTCATGGAAATGAACAGATCATCATGTTAGGATGCGTTGTTTTTTTGTGAAGTGTGCAGAATTCAGCACAACATCGGCCGGTGTCGGTAATTCCTGACTTTTTGTTTGTTGGAGTTTTTCGTAATCCGGAGATATCTGACCCGAAGGCTGTAATAAGCCTTTAGCGATAGTTTTAAAAGGAGTTGGGAACTATGTATAACACTAACGGCAACAGTGGAAATCACAGCACCGGAGATCAGAAGGCTGTCCTTAAAAAAGGATACGGTTTTGAAGGGAACAGCGGCGACTTCAACGTTATCGGTCCTTCCGAAATGGCACACAGAACCCATGAATGCAGCGGATTAATGGTAGCTGCCCTGTTCTTTTTTCTGGTGTACGTATCAGTAAAATTTTTCTGGTCTTTGCCTTCATCCATAGCATCCATAGATATAATGGTACTCTGTTTAATTATAGCTTCAATGAGCAGGGTTAAGAAATTTTTCAGTGATCTCGGAGATAACGTGAACAGACGCCTTGTTCTTACGGCTCAGATAGCACTGGGGCTTAATATCATTATTTCACTGGTTATCGTAATCATGCTCATCGCGGCTGTCCCTAGTCCTGCGGGGGTATCGTCAGAGAATCTTTCGGAAGAGGCATTCAGGTACATGACGACATCCAAATTAGTAATGGTGCTGCTGATGATGCTTTTGAATGTATTTTCATACCTGTACATGCTTTATGTCTGGATAGTTACATTCCGTGTACTGAGGTCTCATGGCAGAAAGCGGTTTTCCGGAATTTGAAAGTTAAACCATGAAGATCATATAAAGGAGCGGATTGTGATGTCTGCTCCTTTCATACGTCCGGAGGTCTGAGACAAACTTAAGATGTGAGCAGGAACGGGATTTTATAACGGCAGTTTGATGATGAATACGGGCACGTACGGTTTCTTTGGTATACTACTGACCCCGAGATTTAACCTTCATTTTACGTAAAACAATAATTAACTGACGAAAACGCAGTAGAGTTTAATAGATTATGATGTATAACTATCGTCGACCTCCTGAACAGGCCCCGATTCGCGGTGACGGTGAAGAGGCAGGAGAGTTCAGACCGTGCATTGTCGTTCCCTGCTACAGGCATGTGGAGCCTCTGATGAGGCTTCTTCCCGAACTTCTTCGTTTCGGGATGAAAATTATCGTGGTTGATGACGGAAACCGGGAACCGAAAGCTTCAAAGCTCAGGGAACAGGTTAACCTGATGAATCAGGTCATTGTCAGACATGAGGTTAACATGGGCAAGGGGGCTGCCGTGCATTCCGGCTTTAAAAAGGCTGCCGAGCTCGGTTTTACCCATGCTCTGCAGATTGACGCTGACGGCCAGCATGATCTGCGGGACATAACTGCATTCTTAAATCTAGGCAGACAGAATACTGATAAAATAATCAACGGAACGCCTGTTTATGACTCGTCTGTTCCGCTCTGCAGAAAACTCGGCCGGTACATGACACATTTCTGGGTCGGCGTGGAGCTTGGTACCGGGCGGGTGGTCGATACCATGTGCGGCATGCGTCTTTATCCGCTTGAACAGGCTCTTAAGGTCATGAATTCCGGTAAGGTAGGCAGACGCATGGATTTCGATACCGGAATTTTTGTAAGAATGTACTGGTCCGGCGTGGATTTTCTGGAAGTACCGGTGAACGTGAAATATCTTCCCGGAAACTACAGCAATTTCAAGGGTTTTTCCGACAATGTAAGAATATCCCTGATGCATACCAGACTCTGCACTGAAAAGGTGTTTCATTACCGGACAATCAGAAAGAGAGAGTATCTGTAGCAATGGTCAGTCCTGCTTCCTGGCGAAGGAAAAATGAAAGTACGTCCGCTTTCGGAATGAACGTACTGCTGTTTTTTCATCGTTTATTCGGTAACGGGGCTGTCCGTATCATAGCCTGGTGCGCCTCCTGGCTGGTCTGGATCTTCAATAAGAACGTCAGACGTATTTCCGATGAGTATCTCAGAAATCTTAAAGCATCCGCATCCGAAAAGGGAATTAAACTCGGCAGACTCAGCTCCCGCAGACACATATATGCCTTCTGCAGATCCGTTGCGGGTAAGATAGTATCCTGGTCCGGACAGACAGATTTCGGAAATGTCGGAGAGATAGACGGCGGACTTACCCGATCCCTAAAAAGAACCGAAAGCCCCGAGCCGCTAATGATTATAGGGGCTCACATCGGCAATATGGAGGTTCTGAGAGCCTTCAATACCTCCAGAATCCATAAGACGGTGAATGTCCTCATGCATATGCAGAACAGTACTGTTTTTATGGATTATCTGAATAAGCTTAACCGTGACAGTTCCCTTAACATCATAAGCACTGCAGATATTTCTCCAGATATCTCAATGGAGCTTGCGGAGCGCACTTCCCGGGGTGAATGGGTCTCAATGATGGGGGACAGACTTCTTGATGATTCCACCCGTTATGTGGAAGTCGATTTTCTGGGAAAAAAGGCGAGATTTCCCCAGGGGCCGTGGATTTTGGCCTCCATACTGAAGATCCCGGTAAGCGTCATGCTGGGGCTTACCGATGATGACGGGGTTAAGGTATACTACCGGGAGTGGGGACATGTAAGGCTCGACAGAAAAGACCGGGAGGAATCCGTTCGCGGCTATGTCCGTCAATATGCGGAGGAACTGGAAAACATTCTTTACGCATATCCCTACGAGTGGTTTAATTTTTACGATTTTTGGAGTCATGACAGGTGAGTTCGCTTTATACGTTTGAATCCCGTCAGAAGGTTCAGTTTTACGACTGCGATCCCATGGGAGTCGTATGGCACGGTAATTATTTACGGTATCTGGAGGTCGCCCGCGGGGAGTTTCTGGATTTTATAAACTACGGTTATCAGAGAATCAGTGATGACGGCAATTTCTTTCCGATAGTCGAGGAGCGCATGAAGTATCTGCGTTCACTCAGACTGGGAGATGATTTTACCGTCAGGGTTCATCTTGATGAATACGTGAACCGCCTGGTGCACAGTTTTGAGATAGTGTGTCGCGGAGAAATCTGCGTCAAGGCCAAAACCGTTCAGGTCTGCCTTCCAAAAAACGGTTCTGAACTGAGCTTTTTCATGCCACAGGGATTTGTTGACGCAGTGGAGGGCATCCCGGGATTTGTGAGACAATAAGGTCCGAACCTGTATGTTCCTTATTGATCATCAGACTTACGCAGACGTCACCGGCTCCGGTTTTTACACCGCATCCTGCTGACCGTCCGGCGGAAACAGAAACAACGGAGCCTCAAACATGAACATGAGAAATTCATTACCGTTTTTTAAAATACTGACTGTCGCATTTCTTTTCGGCGTCTTTAATTTTGCCGGTACATGCCTTGCCTCATCAGACGTTCAGACCGGTAAAAACGAAGGGAATGGCACGGCGGTTCCAGCGGCAGCGGCTCTGGCAGCGGATGCCGTGGCGGCCGATTTTTTCAGAAACGTCAGACATGAGTCGGTTCTGAGTGATTTTGAACAGACAAGATACGTGGCTGAGGCCGGACGAAGCCTTAAATCATCCGGACGCATGCTGTTTACGGTGTCTGACGGACTCTGCTGGAAAATGGAAAAGCCATTTAAAAGATCCTGGCTGTTATTGGGTGACGGAGTAACGGAATACCAGCCAGACGGCTCCTCAAAGTCGGTTTCCGGTGACGGAAACGGCATGTTTAACGGTATCCTTCTGTCGGTGCTGAACGGCGGCATTGAAGGAAATACCGCGGATCTTACCGCAAACTTTGATGTTACCGGCGGCGGTTACGATTCCGAAAGTCATGCGCATGCGATTTATCTTAAGCCTCTTGATAAGCAGATAGGCAGTGTGATTTACCGCATAAAGCTTGAAAGAAAAGGGGATGTTCTGCACTCAATAACAATTATGGAACACGGTAACAGCTACACAAGAATGGTGTTTGTAAGTCCGGTGACCGATGCTGCTGATGCCGGAATGCCACAGGAATTCTGCCGTTTCCGATAAATCTCCGTCGCAATTCATTATGTCCGCAGAGTACATTCTTTTTCCATTGGAGTAAACTTGAGAGCAGACGGCAGGCTTTGTCACGGTGGTTTCACGGAAGGCGGAGCGTGCGTCTTTAGGATAAACTGTTGTTCCTGTCTGAACATTTCGGATTTTTGAACTCACGGCGGTGACAGTCGTGAACCTTTTTATGATTGCTGATTCTTAAGACTATGAATAAAGTTAAGGCCGTTCTGGTATTTCTGCTGCTGATGCTGCCCGTAATCACCGGGATTTCGGTTTTTGTGAAAAAGGGCGGAGAGACTGTAAGAACGGATCTTAGGTATCTTCTGCCTGATGCCGGAAGCGATGCCGGTTCAGCAGGATACTTTACGGACAGGCTTTCAGGGGAGATGCTTTTTACATTCAGTGCGGATGAAAGAACGGAACCTAAAAACGACAGATCTTCCGCTGCGGAATCAGTTTCCGGACAGTCTGCGGAAGGTTCGGACGGGGCATCTGCCGGTAAAACCGGAGAACTGGAGGATGCGGTCCGTTCCTTTGCCGATAAGTTAAAGACCTTTAAATTCATAAAGGTCCGGGATTTTTCCGATATGGAAAAGACCGGCAGTTTTCTTTTTGCCCACAGATATGCACTCGGGGCGGACGCTTATCTCACTTCCGGTAAACCGGATCGGGAAAAGCTCAGGGACGAGGTTCTCGGCATTATCTACAGTCCGTTCGGAGGAGCTACCGCGACGGAACTCGCAAGGGATCCTTTTTTTACCATGAGACACTATCTCATGAGAGAGGCATCATCCGGCTTCGGCATGGATGCTTCGGGATTCACCTTCGTAAAGAACGGAAACGGCAAAAAAGTCTATGTGATAAGTGCTTCTATGGATCCTTCCGGTCTTTCGTCAGACGAGGGCACAGGGTTTTATGAATACTGCCGTAATCTCAGGCTCAGCCTTAAAAACAGAAATATTGAGATGATGTATACGGGAGCTTTTTTCTTTACCGAGGAAGCATCCGGTTCTTCAAAAAGTGACATAACCAAGATAAGCGTCGGTTCTTCCCTCATGCTTATCGTCATAATGCTGGGATTCTTCAGATCCGTTAAGCCTCTTATTTACGGACTTGCAGTTATATCCGTGTCCATGCTGAGCGCCTTCGGTGCGGTGCTTACCGTCTTCGGCGGAATGCATGTCATATCCCTTGCCATGGGGGCTACCCTTGCGGGGATTTCCTTTGACTACGTGCTTCACGTGCTGGTAAGGAGGGCACGATGCGGTTACGGGACTCCGGAAATGCTGAGAAAGGCGCTTATTAAGCCGCTTGGTCTCAGTCTGGTTACCAGTGTCACGGCCTACGGGGTAACCTCCTTTACCGGACTTAACGTTCTGAAGGAGCTGAGTCTTTTTGCCTCGGTGGTTCTTGTGGGAACATTCCTGCTCTCGTGTTATGTCCTGAGTCTGACGCGTCTTTCCGGATGTGCCGACGGAGGCCTGTCCGTATCTCTTCCGGTTGCGGTCTTCAGACGACTTTCGTCCGTTTCTCCTTTGGTTTCAGCTGCGGTGACAGCCGCCGTTTTCATGTCTGCCGTTCTTCTGATACTGCAGAAGGGAGCTGATGACGACGTGGCCTCCCTGCGCCGGAATGATACGGAGCTTGCCGTCATGGACAGGGAGGTGAACCGCATCGTGAACGGCAACTCCTCAGGTGTCTGGTTTATCATGGAAAAACAGCAGCCCCGTGGAAAGGAAGTCATAAAGACTGCTGATACTGCTGATAATGAACAGGACTCCAAAAAAAGGGAGAATAAGGAAGAATTTGATCCTCTTGAGGTCTGCGAGCGTTTTATCGGAACACTGTCAGCCACGGAGATAAGGGATGTCGAGGCACCGTGTCTGCACGTGCCTTCAGCCCGCAGACAGAAGGAAAGTATTGAAACATATTTAAGTCTGTATCCTGACCTGAAGAACATCTATGCGGAACAGGGAATCGATCTTAAGGATGACGAGACCGGGATTAATGCCGCAGAAAGCTTCAGCGCCGCCGACATGCCAGGAATGTTTGATTTCATGATCGGGAATAATGCGGTTCTTGTCCGTATTAATGCGGAGAATGCGGCCCTTCTTGAAAAAATAAGAAGCTTTAAGGGAGTTTATCCTCTGGATCGTCGGGGAGAATGGTCACGCGCCTTCGGTCTTTACCGGCAGGAACTCATACGTATGCTGGTAACGGCTCTTATTCTCATTACGGCAGGCGGCATGTTTATTATCGGCAGAGATATCATAAAAGCGGCCGCGGTTCCTCTTGTAACCGGAATCTGTGCCGGCATCACGGCCGACATCCTCATGACCGGAAGCATGAATCTTTTTACGGCCGTGGCACTTTTTGTCGTCACCGGGCTCGGTGCCGATTACTGCGTGTTTATTTACGGCATGGGCAGGGATTCGCTGAGAAAATCCGACACGGAGTCCGCTGCATCATCAGGGACGGGTGGAGAGAAGTCAGTCACGGATGCCGGCGCGGACAGTACCCCTGTAACTCTTTTTCTGTCCTGGATATCCACCGAGTTTTCCTGCGGACTGCTGATGTTTTCCGAAATGCCTGCCATTGTCACCATGGGCGCGGTTATATTCTGGGGACTGTTATTCATACCGGTCACCGCACTGATGTTAAGGAAACAGCCTCCTTATTTCGTGTATAATTATGTTAGGAATCAGGATAAAACATGTCAGAAATAATACCTCTGACGGCTGTATCCGCATCTGGACGGTATCTGCGGACATGTCCCTGATAATAATTTTAACCTGCTGCAGTTATACGAAGTTTGTCCGCGGCAGGCCTGAACTTAAAAGAAAGAATTATGATATATGTAAACGGCTTTGCATGTAAGAGTGCTCTGGGGCTTAACGAGGATGAGGCGGTCAGAAACCTGTCGGAAGGAAAGGACATCTGCCTGAAGGAAATGTCCGGGTTTCTTCCCGGAGGAAAAACGGCGTTTCTTGCCGAGATTCCGCTTTATCCTGCACCTCTCAACAGACATGACTGTCGTGCCAACCGTCTTCTTAACGAATGTCTTAACGAGCTTCAGCCGCTTCTTGAGGAAATACAGGGCCGGTTCAGTCCGGACCGCATAGGAGCCGTCATCGGTACCAGCACGTCCGCCATAACGGATGTGGAAAACGAGGTTCTTTCCGCCGGCAGCGAATATGAGGGGGAACTTAAATATGACCCGCGCGTTTCCGAAATCGGCAACATCTCGGCATTCGTAAGCGACAGACTGGCCATAACCGGGCCGAGCTACTCCATTGCCACGGCCTGCTCGTCAGGCGGCAGAGCGTTTGTCAGTGCCAGGGCTCTTCTGGAATCCGGCGCATGTGATGCCGTTATCGTCGGTGCCTGCGATACGTTAAGCCGAATAACAGTCAGCGGTTTTTTTGCTCTGGGAGCACTGGATACCGGCAGATGCCATCCGCTGTCTGATGACAGGGCCGGAATTAATATCGGCGAAGGTGTCGGCGTGACAATCCTTACAAGGACGCCGCTTACCCGCGGATACGTCATGAAGCTCCTCGGTGCGGGATCAAGTACCGACGGATATCATATTTCAGCGCCCGAGCCTGAAGGAAAAGGGGCCAAGACGGCAATAAGACTGGCACTTAATGATGCCGGTCTTAATCCGGAAGACGTGGGTTACGTTAATCTTCATGCCACCGGCACGGTTCTTAACGATGCCATGGAGCATAAGGTTATACGCGACGTGTTCGGTGACAGGGTTCCGGTATCCGGAACCAAGCACCTTACGGGTCACACTCTGGGCGCCGCGGGTGTGGTTGAGGCGTATATAGCCTATCTGATTTTCAGACACGGTCTGAAGCTTCCAGCCCTTAACTATCTTGAGCACATGCCGAGTCATGAGTTTGATGACATACATCTGGTTAAAAAGCCTGAAGAGCTGCGCAGGCCGGTAATCATGTCAAACAATTTCGCCTTCGGCGGCAACAACGTTTCCCTGATTTTCGGCAGAAATGACTGCTGTGATTAGTATTGGGACTGAGACGGAACACGAGTGTCACAAACAGAAAATTCTTGGGAACATCATAATGAACTCTGAAATGAAAGACGGGATGACTGCAGCTATGGCTGCAGATAACGGATGGATTACGGACATGGTTCCGCAGAAGGAGCCCATGCGTTTCATTGACGGCGTCGAGCATGTTGACATTGAGAACAGAACGGTTACCTGTTCGTTCACACCAGGAGTCCGCCCGTGTGCCGGATTTTCTGAGGAAAAAGGCGGAATGCCGGCCGTATGTCTTATCGAGACCATGGCTCAGTCGATTGCCGCCCTCATGATTGCCGAGGATGGCAAAAGCGGAAAAGGCTTTAAAATAGGTTTTATTCTTTCAGTCAGAAAGATGGCGTTTTACGGTGAAAGTATTCTGCCTGCGGGACTCAGGGTGCTGTCCACTGCCAGAATAACCTTTGAAGATGACGCGGGAGTATGCATGGCTGAGACGGAGGTTGCTGAAGCCGTTTCAGGAAAAAAGCTTGCTGAGGCAAGAATTACGGTGATGAAGCCGAATGACGCGCATATCGCCAGAATGTTCGGGTGATTTTCCGAAGGTCTGATAAAAAAGGAGTCTGGCGTGCGGTGCATCAGCCTGGCTCCTTTTTAGTTTATGTTCGGTTAATGAGCATCGGTTTGTCAGATGCTTCCGTGTTTGAGGCGGGCAAAATTTTTCTTGAAGACCTTTTCTATCTTTGTAACCTGTCTGGCTCTGTTTATGAAGGATTCACAGTTGCTTACCACCATGCCGCTGCTGGTTCCTTCCCAGACCTTTAGATCCACGCGGGCATTACCCACGTAGCATACATCGCTGTCCCCGAAATACTTCTTTATAAGTTCCAGCTTGTTCTTTCCGGTCAGGTTCACGTTTATGGAAGAACCGAAACCTTCCTTGAAGAAGCTGAATCTTGAGGCGATTCTGTTTACTATGTTCTGAGTGCTTCCTGAAACCAGATAAATGGAGTTTTCCGGGTTTTCGGCAAGCTTATTCAGATAATCAATGAGTTCGGTGTTGAACTTCAGTTTTTCAACGTCAAAGCTGTATATCTCGCCGATGTTGTATTTAAGTTTTGCTCTTCCGCCTTCCTTATGCCATCTGTAGCATTCCGGAAGAAGTGACGGTTTTTTTATGACGGTTTCAAAAAAAGACGTAACCGACATGTCATTCTGAATAAGTGTGCCGTCAAGATCCACGCAGTAAATCATATTTCACCTTTGTTATTAATTTTGTCCCGGCATGCATGAACCGGTGTCCTGTTGTTTTTCATGTGTTTCTTTTCGGTTCATGCAGGTACGTGAATAATATTATTTCGCAAAGTATATCACGTAAGAGCCGATTTGTTTATTCGGATTGGTGAATGAGGTATAAACGAATCGAAGAAAAAGGAGGCGGGGACCGCAAAAGGACACCCGTTTTTTTCCGGAATGCCTTTGAGTCCCGGTTACGTTCACGGAGCAGTCATGTCTGTTTCCGTGAAGAAAAAAACTGTTCCGTAAATTCTGTCCGCGGCCATCCGGGACTCGGCGGCAGTCCTTTTTCGGGGAGAACGGCGGCTGCGGCGGAGAACTCCGCACGTGCCGGTAATCAGCGGGAGACGCGTCGGCGAGACCGAAATATAAGACATATCTTGTTTTTTTAACATAAAACGGCGGAGCCCGCCGTTGTTGCGGCTTTTTGTTGTAAAATCACATGGTGCCGGTCAGCCTTTTAATGACGGGCCGGTATGGCCGGTTGCAGATGCCGAAGAGGCTGCAGACGGATGAATCGGTAAAGGAGCGTATAGATTATCCATGTTAAACAGAAATAATAAGAGAGTATTGATATCCGGAGCAAGTTCCGACATAGGACAGGCCATTGCGCTTAAGCTTGCGGAGATGGGGGTCCTTCTGGCTCTTCACTGTCACAGCGATCGCGGTTACGCCGCCCTGGAAAAAATTCTGCCGGAGATAGCAGGGCTCAACGGCACTGAATCCGGTAACGTGATCCTGAAATTCGACGTATCCGACAGGTCTGAAACCGCGAAGGCAATAAGCTCTGACATCGAACGTAACGGCGCCTACTGGGGAGTGGTCAGCAATGCCGGAATTACCGCTGACTCTCCGATGCCCGGGATGACGGGAGAATGCTGGGACAGCGTTCTCTCCACCAATCTTGACGGATTCTTTAATGTGGTTCAGCCGACACTCATGCCGATGATAAAGCTCAGAACCGGCGGCAGAATCGTAGCCGTGGCTTCCGTATCCGGAATGATCGGAAACCGCGGACAGACCAACTACAGTGCCTCTAAGGCGGGAATCATCGCCGCCTGCAAGTCTCTGTCACTTGAACTTGCCAAGAGGGATATAACCGTTAACACCGTATCTCCCGGAATCATTGAAACACGAATGATTACCGATGAGATTAAGGAGCACGTGCTTCCACTGGTTCCGCTTCGCAGAATGGGAAAAACCACCGAGGTTGCATCACTTATCGGTTTTCTGTTTTCCGATGAGGCTTCGTACATAACACGTCAGAACATCAGTATCAACGGAGGGTTATGCTAATGTCCCGCGTAGTGATTACCGGAATGGGAATGTATTCACCTCTCGGAAGCAGTGCGGGAGAATGCATGGAGAACCTGAAGGCCCTCAGAAACAGGGTTGAGGTAATGGAGATGCTCGGTGAATATTCCGGCATGCTCAGTCATGTGGCAGCTCCGGTAAAATCCGAACTCCCTTCATATCCCAGAAAAAAGACCAGAACCATGGGCAGGGTAGGCATACTCGCCACGGCGGCCACGGAGAAAGCCATAGCCGATGCCGGGCTTACGGATTCACCTCTTCTTTCTGACGGTTCCACGGGTATAGCCTACGGCAGTTCCGGCGGAAGCTTTAATGCCATGACGGACTGTGCCGGATTCGTGACGGACAGGAATGTCACCTCCCTCAATGCCACCACCTACGTCAGCATGATGCCTCATACCGTTGCCGTGAATCTGGCGATATTTTTTGGAATTCACGGCAGGATAATCGCCACAAGCACGGCCTGTACCAGCGGTTCTCAGGGAATCGGATATGCCTATGAATGCATCAGGAGCGGGGCGCACCGGATAATGGTGGCCGGAGGAGCGGAAGAACTCAGCCCGTTTACCGTCGGCGTTTTTGATGCCATGTTTGTGGCAAGTCAGTGCAACGACAGCCCTGAACTTACTCCTAAACCGTTTGACAGAAAGCGGGACGGCATAGTTGTCGGGGAAGGTGCCGGAACCCTGATTCTGGAGGATTATGAGCATGCCGTGGCAAGAGGTGCAAAAATCTATGGGGAGATTGTCGGTTTTGCCACGAACTGCGATGCCGCACACATAACCAATCCGTCCAGCGAGTATATGGAAAAATGCATGAGAACGGCTCTTTCAAATGCTGGGCTTAAGCCAGAGGACATAGGATACGTGAATGCGCACGGTACCGGAACCTCTTCGGGTGACATTGCCGAAAGTACTGCAACCTACAGGGTCTTCGGGAAAAACGTGCCGGTTTCAACCCTTAAAAGCTATATGGGACATACGCTTGGCGCAGCCGGAGCCCTTGAGGCGGAAATGACTCTGCTCATGCAGAGACAGGGATGGTTTGCCCCGAATCTGAATCTGACGGAACCGGATCCTCTCTGCGGGGATCTGGATTACATAACCGGAACAGGCAGGACTCTGTCTGCGGAATATGCGATGAGTAATAACTTCGCATTCGGAGGCGTAAACACGTCTCTTATATTCAGACTGATGAAATAAGGATGGTCTCATTGCATAAGGTTCCCTACATAATCATCAGGACGGTGGAAATTCTGCTGGGAGTGCTTTTCCCGTTTATCGTGTATTTTGCCATAAGCAGAAAATCCGATCTGATGATGGCGGGAGTCCTTGTGGCGCTGGGACTTTTCGCCTTTGTTTTTTCCGGCAGAAGGGACTCCGGGGTGCCCGGGGCAGTGCTCTGCGCAATTGATTTTGTGCTTGCGGCTCTGTTCCTTGCAAGCGGAAGCTTTCTGGCCGTAAAACTTTATCCGCTGGCGGTGACGGGGTGCTTTCTGACCTTTTTTGCCATGAGCCTCTTTCCGGGAAGAATACCGGTTATTGAGAAAATAGCATCCTATACGGTGAAGGCGGAAGACAGGGATGATTTTTTTCGGAATTACTGCCGGAAGGTAACCGTTGCCTGGTGCGTGTTCTTTGTAGTGAACGGTCTTGTTTCACTGGCAACGGCACTGTTCTGCAGTGATGAGACATGGACACTGTACAACGGTGTCATCTCCTACGTGCTGATAGGGATGATGTTCACCGCTGAATACATTATCAGAATAATTTTAAGAAAAAGAAGGATGGCAGGAACTGATGACACAGAAAAACTATAACGACATGAGTGCGGTAGGGGCTTTAAAGGCAGCTCAGTATCTGGCCGTGAGCCCGTTTATATTTCAGGCTGTTGTTGCCATGAAGAATAAAGGCATCCTGGCCCATTTCGGAAAAATGAGTAAAAACGATTCGGTAAGCCGTTCCGAGCTGGCGAAAATCTCCGGCCTCAGTGATTATGCCGTATCCGTACTTACCGATCTTGCCGTGGCTGCGGATCTGCTTATCAGGAATGATGACGATACCCTGAGTCCGACCAAGATTATTCATTATCTTGCAAACGACAGAATGACCAACGTCAATTTGGATTTTTCCTCCGAGGTCTGTTACGAAGGGCTTAAGTACATGACCGAGTCCCTGGAGACGGAGACTCCTAAGGGGCTTAAGGTATTTACGTCGTCATGCGCCACCATCTATCCTTTTCTCAGTTCCCTCCCTGAAAAGGCCCGGAAGGCGTGGTTCGGTTTTGATCATTATTATTCCGACAACGTGTTCAGCAGTGTTCTGCCGATTCTTTTCAGGGAACGTCATTTCAGGCATATAAACGACATCGGGGGCAATACCGGTAAGTTTGCTCTGGCCGTTACGGCATTTTCTGATGATACCAGGGTAACCATAATCGATCTTCCCCAGCAGTGTGAGCTTGCCGCCGCCAATATCAGGGAGCATGGCCTCGAGGAAAGAATAGACACCTGTCCCGTAAATATCCTGGAGGAATCTGCAAGACTTCCGTCTGGCGGCGATTTGTGGTGGATGAGCCAGTTCCTGGACTGCTTCAGCAGTGAGCAGATAGAGGAAATTCTGACCATGGTCTACAATGCCATGGACGACGGTGCAATGGTTGCCATAAACGAGGTGTTCGGTGACAGGCAGTCAAACGACATTGCGGGACTTGTAATAGAAGCCAACAGCCTCTATTTCACCGTAATGGCCAACGGCGTAAGCAGATTCTATCATTCTGACGCTTTCATCAGGCTTGTCGGGAAAATTGGCTTCAGGGTACACAGAATGGTCGAACACGTGGGACTGGCACATACTCTGCTGATACTTACCAAGTAGTTTAGGCGCACGTTCGTAAGTTTCGAATACGGCTCCGTGTTTCGTTCCTGATGCTTTCACGCTGAATGGGAGACGGCCCTAATATTCGGAACCGGCCAAAATAAGGAAGCCGGAGCCCCATCATGAAACGGGGCTCCGGAAAATGTACGTTCATCAGTTTCTGGTTATTGTTTATTTTTTACCGGACGGCTGTTATTACTGCCGGCGGTTCAGTTTATATAATTCATCAGTTCCCGTGCGGTTTATTAATTCTGAGATTTTACGAACTGCTTCTGCTTTTCACAGGAATCCCTGAAATTTGTTTCACAGGCCTTTATGTAGTATGCGGATGCATCCTCAGGCGAACTGTCTGACATGGAGTATATTTCCGCCACTCTGTAGCAGCCCTCGGGATTGTTCAGGTCGCAGGCTTTCTTGGCAAGCACTACGGCTCTGGACGGCTGCTGAAGCTCCTGTATATAAATCAGGGCTCCATGGTGACAGCTGTACAGACTGTTCTTAAGACAGCTGACCTCAAAAAGCTTGGCGGACAGCCGGTATTCGCCCTGCTGTGCGAGAGTCACGGCCTGATCGATGCAGTGATTCTGTTGATCCGCGGTGCTCTGTGAATTGCATCCTTTCAGATAGAAATGTTCTGCTTTTGCCGTATCGTTGTTTTCAAGAAGAAATTTTCCGGCGTTATAGCAGTACCTGCTGAGCTCTGAACCTTCGGAATGAGTTTCACAGAGCGTGCGGTTCAGTCTGAATTCATTTTTAAAATCCTTTCTGCCCGCATATTCCGCAAGAGCACGGTCGCAGTATTCAACGGCTTTGTCCATAAGACAGGCCTTATGAAACAGTTCCATGGCCTCGTCCGGGCGTCTTCTTTCCTGAAGTACTTCAGCGGCAAGTACGCATGAGTGTGCATCATTGTTTTTTATACAGTGTTTTCTGTAGATCAGCAGAGCCTGGGATATCTTCCCGTTATTCTCGTAAATCTCTCCCATTGGGGAACAGCCTATCATGGCTGAATTTTCCGAGCATCTGGTGATGTATCCTTCAAGTGCGTGTTTCGGTATGTGGGTTGAGTGCCTGGCTTCCGCTTTTCCCGGAGTCATGACCATGATTATCAGGGTTGAGAGAAAAGTAAGCATGAAAAAGAAAAATATCCTGCCGCATTTTTCCGGCAGAAGGGAGGAACTGTTACGGTTCGGATTTGTGCTGTTCATGCGAAGACGGATCTCTTTTGTAAAAAACATTATGTTAACAATTATATAACAATTCTTTTATAAATCAACAAGATAAATATTAAAAAAGAATATATTCTGAATTGTATAATATACATTTGTTAGCGTTATGTATGCTTATTGCATAACATTCGGAAGAATATTTGATTTGCACTTTGAAAAATGGTGTGAAACCGGTCACGGACGGTCCCGGCGCCGGATATCCGTTCGGATACAGCTGATGATGACAATATTTTACCATTGGAAAATTTAGGTCTGTATGCTTCCTCATCATTAAACGGAGGTTTTTCGGATTATGCTTTTATTGCAGGAGTCAGAGCTTCTGCATTATTTTTTCATCCGGATTCATCATCTCCGGCATGAATATTCATTTACGTCTTTTAAAAAATCTACATACCGCATATTTTAAGGGTTTTGGCTGTAAGGCAGGGGGGTTTTGGATTGAGTTGACTGTCGGCTAGGTGCTATAATGTGGCAAATATTATCAGTTTCTAACCTTTATCTTGAATTTTTTGTCATTAGACCGATAAGGAGTCATGCATGACCGTAATCAAGCAGCAGGATTTCATAGATTCAATCTATGATGCCCTGCAGTATATTTCTTATTATCATCCTGTCGACTTTGTAAGAGCTCTCAGAAAGGCATATGAGAGAGAGCAGAATCCTGCGGCAAAGAACGCCATCGCCCAGATTCTCGTTAATTCAAAGATGTGCGCCATCGGACACCGTCCTCTGTGTCAGGATACCGGTATCGTTACCTGTTTCGTGCGTCTCGGCATGAATGTTACCTTTGACGGTGACATGACCATCGAGGAAATGGTAAACGAAGGTACCCGCAGAGCATACTGCTGTGCTGATAATCCTTTACGTAAGAGCGTGCTGGTTGACCCTATCGGTGCCCGCGTGAACACCAAGGACAACACTCCTGCAATTACCCATATTTCCACCATCCCTGGTGACAAGGTTGAAATACTCATCGCTTCCAAGGGCGGCGGATCTGAAAACAAGTCTAAGCTTGTAATGCTTAATCCGTCTGATTCAATTGAGGACTGGGTTCTTGAACAGCTTCCTCACATGGGGGCAGGCTGGTGTCCTCCGGGAATCCTCGGTGTGGGTGTCGGCGGTACCATGGAAAAGGCCGCAGTTCTTGCCAAGGAATCATTAATGGATCCTATCGACATTGAAGATCTCATTGCCAAGGGCGCCGAAACTTCCGAAGAAAAACTCCGTCTTGAGCTTTATGACCGCATCAACAAGCTCGGTATCGGTGCTCAGGGCCTCGGCGGCATGACCACCGTTCTTGACGTTAAGGTTAAGACCTATCCTACCCATGCGGTTGCAAAGCCGGTAGCCATTATCCCTAACTGTGCCGCTTCCCGTCACATTCATTTCGAACTTGACGGTACCGGTCCGGTAAATCTTGTTCCTCCTTCACTTGATGAATGGCCTGATATTGAACTCGGCAATGCAGACGGTGCAAGAAGGGTAAATCTTGACGGTATAACCAAGGAAGAGATTGCCACCTGGAAGACCGGTGAAACCCTGTTAATCAGCGGTACCATTCTTACCGGCCGTGACGCTGCCCACAAGCGTATCTGCGATCTTATCGCTCAGGGCAAGCCGTTACCTGAAGGTGTTGATTTCAAGGGTAAGTTCATTTACTACGTCGGACCTGTTCCTGCAGTACGCGATGAAGTTATCGGACCAGCAGGTCCAACCACTTCAACCCGTATGGACAAGTTCGTTGAAACCATGCTTTCAGAAACAGGCCTTATCGGTATGATCGGTAAGTCAGAACGCGGTCAGCAGGCTACGGATTCAATCAAGAAGCACGGTGCCGTATACCTTATGGCAGTCGGCGGTGCTGCTTACCTTGTGTCCAAGGCCATTAAGAAGGCCAGAGTTGTGGCATTCCCTGAACTCGGCATGGAAGCAATCCATGAATTCGAAGTTAAGGACATGCCTGTAACCGTAGCGGTTGACTCTCAGGGTAACAATATTCACCTGACCGGTCCTGCAGAATGGAAGGAAAAGATCAAGCAGATCGATTTCAAGTACATTGAGTAGTACCGCAAGTCCCTATAGTGCCTGAGCCGGTTTTAAGAACATCCTAATCAGGCACTTGAACAGAGCCCGACAGTATTTTACCGTCGGGCTTTATTTTATCGTGTTCAGTCCGGAACGCGGCTCAGTGCGTGAAATGCTTCGGAGGCAATGCTATTTGTACAGCTTGTTTTCCTTGTCAAACAGCGTGGTGGCAATCAGATCTTTGCTGTTGAGGGTCTTTCGCTTCAGGGAGCGCTGGTAGTCTATTTCAGCAAGAAGTTCACCTATTTTGGCTGCGGTAAAGCAGACGGTGGCATAGAATGAGGAGAACGGTATTGAGCTGTAGTTTCTGATATATTCCTTAAAGTTGATGAAGAAGGACTCCAGATCCGTTTTACGTATCCACCATTTTTCCGTAAGCCAGTCGTTGGACTTCAGAAATCTGAAGAGACCGCGGGTGTACTGGTATACATAGAAGACATTCAGCTCGCGGTTACGGTGGCATATTGCGAGAGGGTTGTACATGGTGCGGTATCCCTTGTCTGACAGCTTGCCGCTCATGTAGATGTTGTCGAACATGTCCTCACTGGTTTCTTCAGAAGGCATGACGCCTTCTTCCTTAATAAACTTGACCCTGTAGGCCACGAAGTTGAATGAACAGTAAATCTTCATGAGATGCCACAGGGGAAGGTCTCTTCTGGTAATAGGGAAGAATATGTTATGGACGTATCTGGTAAGATGATTACAGTCAGGATCGGCAATCTGTCTGCCATAGATGAGGGCCAGATCCTGATACTTCAGAAAGTATCTGAAAAGCTCGCTTATCGCACTTGGATCTAATCGGCAGTCATCGGACAGCAGAATGAGGATGTTGTCATCGTCAGTTTCATTGACTATTTTTTTGACAATCTCCGTTTTGAAATACTTGACCGGATCCTTAATCTGTATTTTGTTTCCGCGGGTACTTTCATTCGGCAGAAGCTTGATGACTCTGGCGTGGTATGATTCGGCTATGCCGAAAACCGAGTTGTCATCGCTGGAATCGTAGATACGGATCTCATCAGCCTTGATGACTCTCTGGCTGTTGATGGAATGCAGACAGTCACTTAACTGTTCTCTGTCCGGGTTGGCCGTTATAATCGCAACTGAAATCTTCATAAAATCCGTCCTGAAAGCTCTGCATTTCTCTGCCGTACATTATACCGCAACAGCGGGGCTGACGTCAGTCAGTGACTCAAAAAAACAGCAAAAAAAGACTGGCAAGGGCGTGTTCCGTGCAGATGCCTAATCGTAAAAAACGGAACCTGACTGCGGCGCCGGCATCCTCTTCGGGGATGCCGGCCATGGAGTTCCGTTAACCGCGGAGTTCTTACTTGTCCGTCAGAATGTTCAGAAGCTCCACAAAAGCCTCATCCTCATTATCTGAGGCCCAGACGCCGTTAAGATAATTATAGGTAAGCTGAACTGAGGCGCCTCTTTCTCCCATTTTAGCGGCGGTATGAAGAATTTCCACGGCTTTTTTGGTATCGGCGTTACAGCCGATGCCGTACATCTTAAGGGCGGCCAGGTTAAAGTGAGCCTTAGGATTACCGCGGCTTACGGCCCTGATTATGGTGTCATGGGATTTCTGGTTGTTCTGAGTCGTACCGATGCCGAAAAGGTAGTAGATGCCGAGATTGTTAAGAGCCTTGACATGATCCTGGTCGGCAGACTGCTTGAGCCATCTGAAGGATTCCTCGTAGTTTCCTTCCCGGAACAGATGCATGGCGAGCTGGTACTGGGCCTCCGGATCGGTAGGATTTGCGGAAGCCGGTTTTCTGCCAGGTTCCGTGGCATCGTACATTATTGAGATTGCCGGATGCTTGCAGATTTTTTTCGCTTTGGAAAGAATTTCATTGAAGTTCAGTGTGCCGCTGTTGTCAGCGTAGTCCTTGATGAAGAACAGATCGCTCAGGAGTCCGATGGACAGCTGGATTGAGTTACGGTTCTTAACACCGATGCCACCGGCAAGTATCGGATTGGTACACAGACTGCCCCTGGAGTTGCCGGTTTCATAAACGGAACGGACTACCGAAGCGCCGCCGGTTTTCATGGTTCTCAGCAGCTTAAGGGCATCGGAAGGGGATTTCTGTGCTCCCTTGCCGTACAGGTACATGGCAGCAAGAACGGCCCTGCCGGTATCACTTCTTTTCATTTCCGGTATTCCGGTAATAAGAGAATGGGCTTCGCCGTAGTTGCGGTAGTTTGTTTCAGTCGTCTTGATTACCGCAAGCTTTTCTTTACAGGATGCTGATCCGAGGTCGGCACCGCGGGTGTACTGGCCGACTGCGGCACGAAGATCCCTTGTGCGTCCGAGTCCGTTGTTGAAGAGATCACCGAGGTGACAGAATGCGTCCGCGATTTTAAGCTCGGTACCCCTGCGGTAATATTCCTCCGCCTTTATGTAGTCCTGAGGAACACCGTTAGCGTTCTCGTAAAGCATACCCATTTCCACAGGATATTTCTCCTGAATTTCAGCCGGAGCGACGGCAATGAGTCCTGCGATTTCACGCTGATTGTTTGTTGCAATGTAGTAATTGAGAAGGGCGGAATCAACCTCTCTGTCATTTTTGTTGCGGTACTGCTCAAGATAGCGCAGTGCTTCCTTGGTGCCGGTTTTGGTGCCGATGAGATACATACCTGCCTTGCGGTAGGCGTTTTTGTTGCCTTTTCTTGCCGCGTATACGAAATTCTCCGCTGCCTGACGTTCATCCTTTACTCCGTCAATGACACCGCCTTCAAAGATCGTGGCCAGGTCAAACGCCGCATCAGGATTGTTTCTTGCGGTATGGATGAGCAGGTTGAAGCCGCGCTGTTTGTTTTCCTTTACGCCTTCGCCGTTAAGATACATTCTCGCCATCATGTAGGTGGCTTTCTGATTGTTCTGCTCTGAAGCCATGCTGAAGTATTCAAAGGCTTTGTTAAGGTTTTTGACAATGCCGTATTCCCCTTTGTATAGAAGGACGCCGGCAAGATACATGGCGTCAGGATGACCTGATTCCGCAGCCTTTATGATTAATTCAGCCCCGTGACTCTTTTCTGAGTCGGAAGACTTTGCATCATTCAGCAGAAGCTGTCCGTAAACGTACTGGGCATTTCTGTTGTCGTTATTGCAGGCATCCTCCAGCAGGGCAAGCCCCTTGGCCGTGTTCTTTCGGACTCCGTTGTGGCCGTGGAGATAGCGGTCGGCCAGCTCGTACATGGCATCGGCATTCTTTTCGTCAATAAGAACCTTCAGGGTGGCAATGTCCTTTTCCTGAAGCATTTCAGGAGTAATGACGTTTTCATCCTTGGACTGACTGTCGGAAATCGCGGCTGATTCTGACTGTCTTTCGTCTGCGGATGATACTTCTGATGATATCGTGTTATTTGACAGATCTTCGGCAGACCCCGGTTCCGGCGTCTTAACTTCCGCCGTTTCGATTATTACGTGAGCTGCTTTCCTTTCTCCGGTTTCGGCCATGGCGGTGTCCTGCGGCACGGTTTCAGGAGAGACGGCAGTTTCTTCCTTTTCCGGAACGGTATTATTCTCCGTAACTGCGGCTACGGTGGTATCCGCGGTGGCAGTCTCGTGTTCATCATCAAGAATGTCCGGTGTTACCGGTGCGGCTTCCGCGGAGACGGTTACGTCTGTCTGTTCGGCTGTTTTCGCTTCGGCTGAAGCAGGTATTGCTGAATTATCTTCTGATACTGGCTTCTTCGCTTCCGCCGTCTCGGCAGTATAATTTGTGACCTTGTCGGTCGAACCGTTTTTCAGCTGGCTTATGAACTTGTACGGCTCGTACTCAATCATGCCGAAGTTAATTCCGCTGAGGGTATCCTCAACGCTTCTGAAGTCGGCAATGATCTTCAGTTTGTTTATGGCCTGAATACGCTTTGTCGTCAGCATCTTTGCCGGCATGAAGATAGGTTTGGTGTCAGGGCTGATTTCAAGTGTTTTCAGCAGTTTTATTGACGGCAGATTCAGGTTGTAGAGGATCCCCTGATCCGTATTGCCCACGAATTTACCCTGTTCAGGATTCTGTTCAAGATGATTTTCAACTGCGGCAATGTCTGATCCGAGAAGAGTGAGGGTAATCTCATCTCCGCTGCTGTTGTTTATCCTTTCGAGGAGTGAAATGTCCTTGTGGTAGTTGTTGCGATCCTCATCGCTCATCTTTTTGGCACCGCGGCTCAGCAGGTCGGAATAGGCCTTAAGATCCGGTGCGAGTATGAATATGCTCTTGAGATCGGGACATCCAGGAAGCTCCCTGGTGATGTTCATTTTGTAGGTATGGAGAGGAATCTTGTCAAGCGCGGCCACGTTTTTGTACCTGACCGGAGTAACGATGCCGGTAAGGAAGAACGGCTCGCTTGTGGTTGCCACGCATTCGTAGTATTTTTTGCCCATTTCGGCAAATTCAATGGAATCGCGTACGGTTGCCTCAAAGACTGATTTCAGTGATTCTATGCTGTCATGGTTTTCCTTCGGGGCCTCTTCCCTAATCATCGGAATGTGAGCCATTACGACAGGCAGATTGTCCTTCAGCCTGATTACGTCACGGAGACTGTCCGTGTTATAGCCGACAAAGTCTGAGGCGGACAGGTTAAGCCGGACGCTTCTGTTGAGGTTTGTGGGCAGAAGGGTGATGAGTTTCTGGGATTCTTCGGTGATAAAACGACGAAGTTCATAGCCTGAGATGCGTTCGTAGTCACCAGAGCCTATGAGGAAACGGCTGACGTTAAGGGCATCATACGGGCCGAATATGGCACGGATGTCGTTAATGGTATAGTCAGGATTGTTCTTGAAGACCGTATATGCCACCACGGAATCACGCAGAACCCTTTCATCTTCCGTTTTCGGCTTGTATACCTCAAAGATGTTGCTGAGGGAGTTCAGATAGAAGCTGTAGGTTTCCGGACTGAGTTTGCTTGAATCAAGCTGCTCGGAAAGATAGATGACCTTGTCCCTGATGTTCTGGTTTGCGGCGTTTGAAAGGTATTTGCTGATGTCCACTCCTGTGTCCTGAGCCAGTTCTCCCGGTCTGAACATTTCATCACCGCCAAATTCGGAATTGCCGTTGTCTGCGTATATGTCGTTCTGATCCTCCTGTTCTTCGGAAGGATCAGGGTTTTCCGCCTCGTATGTTTTGAGCATGGATATAAGCGACGGCATTTCGTCAAAGCTGTCGGATAGAATACAGCCGTACAGGGCTCCGGCGATTGACACCGGGGAAGTTGGATCTATGTTTTCAATACCGTTTTCGGTTTCTTGACTCTTCTGAGCCTTCATTACGGCGTAGGTGCCTACGCCGACGCTGGCGGAAACTGCCAGAATTCCCATGAGAAGAGCCGGTTTGGAGATGCCTTTGTTGCGACGTCTGTTCATATTAAACTCTTTTTATTCTTAGGTTGCCGATTTACGGCTGCTGCATGGACATATGAGATACTGACGGAGTAATCCGCATTCCGTCGGAGAAGTCAAAAAAACAGGAACGGACCGCACGGGTAATAAATAAAGGACTGGCACAACTTCCGTGCGAAGACGGAGACGATGCCGTGAATTAGATTGTTTTATATTCCCGCAACTGCTGATCTGGTTTTTATTCTTATGTCTCCGATCCGGTGCATCCGGAGAGGCTTAAGCCGGCATATGAGCCATGGGTTTTTTATTTAATAATTTATTCTTTTACCAATATCCCGTAAACATCCTGTCAGAGTTCTGTGCCTGCCGTTTTTATAACCGGCTTTAAGCCGTGTAACGGAACAGCGAGAACACACGTTTGATATTTACACACATACATATATCATTCTACAGGATAGAGAAAGCATTTTCACATAAACGTCATAAAAAACTCGTTTAATCAAGAATTCAGTCAAAATTTCAGAATAAAGTTTTGCGTAAAAGTCTTCAAAAAAGGCGTAAACATACGGAAAACAAATATGAATGGAGCCTGATTCATGCATATTTCGGCGGAATGAACCGGCAGTTCGGAACATGAACAGCCGGAATTTCCTCCGTCAGATGTTGTTTTCAAGCTTTTCGAAACCCACCTTGATGATCTGGGAGCCGAATACTTCGCATATGGTGAAGCGGCAGTCTATGACGGTTAGTCTGTCTCCAACGGTCGGGATGCCTCCTAGATGGTAGGACAGAAAGTCTCCGAGTGTAAGAAGCTGTTCCTTTGAGGTTATGACCAGCCCGTATTTTTCGGCAATTTCGGTCATGTCTGCTTCCCCGGACAGCAGTATGTCTCCGCTGTACGGATAATGCACTTTCTTTATCGGAGTATCACTGTTGAAGATGGTGTTCAGGAGCAGTTCATCATCAGAGTGACCTATGATGGAGATGATGTCTCCCTTTTTAAGTTTCATGCGGCTGACGGGATGCAGAATCATGCTTTTTCTGAAGACGGATACCACCATGGTGCGGTTAGGGAATTTAATTTCACTCAGCAGCTGATCCTGACATGATTTGTGCTTAACCTCGTAATTGAAGATTTCATAATCATCATCAATCGTGATACCCATCTGTCCCTTGCTGACCGGAGCGGTGGAGCTCGGTGCATAAACGTCAAAGAATTTTGCAACAGGCAGAATGGTTGCCCCCTGAACCAACAGCGAGAATATTACCACGACGAATGCGGTGTTGAAGAAGAGGTCGGCGTGAGGAATTTCATTCATGATAGGGTAGATGGCAAGTACAATCGGTACGGACCCCCTGAGACCTACCCATGATATGAACAGCAGTTCCCTGGTGCTGAACTTAAACAGAAGCTTCAGACAGAGAAATACCGCAACCGGTCTTGCAAGAAATGCCATGATGCATGCGACAATGAGGCCGTCGACGGCATGTATCAGCAGGTTAGGTGGTTCCACGAGCAGGCCGAGCATCAGGAAGAGGCATATCTGAGACAGCCATGTGAGACCGTCCTGAACGGGGCGGATGTACCGCAGCTGCTTGAGTGTGGTGTTGCCTATAATCATGCCGATGATGAAGATTGCCAGGAAGCCCGAACCGTCCATGGCCGAGGTGATGGCAAAACCGGTAAAGGCGACGCCGAGAACCAGCAGCGAATAGAGACCGTTGGGAATGCTGATGGCGTTGAGCAGCATTCTGCCGAGATATCCGAAGAGTATGCCGAACACGATGCCGAAGGAGAACTGTTTCAAAAAGAACAGCAGAGCGTTCGACATGGTGAAGGTTTCAGGACCGCCTGCCGCAGTGCTGACTCCTGACTTGATTATTTCGATGACCGTTATTGTCAGAAAAATTGCCATAGGGTCGTTGGTGGCGGATTCTATTTCAAGAGGCCCCTGAACCTTGTTCTTAAGGCTTACACCGTTGCTGCCGAGCAGTGAGAATACGGCACCGGCGTCTGTGGAACCTATCATGCAGCCCACAAGCAGGGATTCAAAGAAACTCATCTTGAAAATGTAGTACACGAGCGCACCGACAATAAGGGTGGTTATCAGTACACCGAACGTGGACAGTATTATGGCGGGTTTTGATGACGTTTTAAATGTGAAGTAACTGGTCTGGCATCCGCCGTCAAATATGATTACGGCAAGAGCCAGATTGGCGATATAGAAAGCCAGATTGTAATTGCTGAACTGGATTTCCAGGAGAAATCCGTTTTCACCGAACAGCATGCCGAGAATAAGGAACAGCAACAGCACCGGGAGCCCCATTATTGAAGAGATTCGGCTGGCAAAGATACTGCATGACAGCAGCAGTCCTATGATCAACATAATGTGATTAAGCTGGTCCATCCTGAATGCGGTTCCTTGTTACTGTCTTTTGTGCCTGTTCCTGAAAAATGCGTAATTCGTAAGTCCCTCGCTGCCTGCGAAGTACGCCGTACCTATGTTAGGAGGAAATTATAAACGTTAAATCCTGTCTTAAGTGGAAAATTTAAGGTTTTTTGCGATGCTTGATTAAATAACAAACATCCCCCCTCAGTTAATATTACTACAAAAGCAACGTTGCTGCTTATATTATCGGTAAAAGTCGAAACTGACGACGGAATAACGGCTGATTGGGTTATCATGGTGTAAAGAAAACGGTGTAATTGTGTGGAAGTGCTGCCATGAAAGGCTTACGCAAAAGGCGGAACGGCCGGTGACGGGCGGCACTGATAACTATGTCAGGTGAAGGATACGTTTTGTGGGGTGATGAAGGAATCCGTTAACGGGTTATGGATTCTGCGACGAGAAAGAAAGGGGGCACTGCATTTTGCAGTGCCCCCTCATTCTTTTAAGTACCGACGTTAACGGTTAACACTGCCCGGAGGCTGTTTTTCCCGTACTGCCGGTAAAGAATCGCGGTATGGTTATTCCTGCTGAGGAACGTAGATAAGTACGGCAGACAGAGGTTCAAGAGTAACCTTGTAGCTGGTTCCTTCAGGATAAACAATCACAGGAGCTCCTCTGGAATCTTCGGAACTGAAGACTGCAACACTGGTCTGAGCTTCTGCATCGTTGAATATTGAAGCGTCAAATTCAGCTTCAACCTTTACGTCTTCCTGAACGTTAAGTACTACGAGTACTTCAGAATCACCGTAGGTCTTCTTTACTGCAAAAAGATTCTTATCGGTGCCGATATCTGTAAGAGAACCCATTGAAATGGCCTTAACGTTAGCACGGAGATTCATCATGCCGGTAACGAAGTTCTTCAGATTTTCCTGATCTGAGTTAAAGCCTGAGATCTCGCCGGTTGAACGTGAAACGTGGTCGTCACACATATCCTTCAGATCACAGCGGTTTGTAACCTTGACGTCAAATCCCGGAACTTCCTGACCCCATTCATCACCATAGTAGAGGGTTACCGGACCGCTCATTGCGGTTACTGCTGCATGGGCAACCTTATAACGCTTGAAGTAATCCTCTGAAGAGATTGCCTTCAGCTTCTTTGCTCTCTGAATAAGATCGCCGAAACGTACCACGTCATGGTTGGTGAGGAAGTAGTTTGGAATCGCAAAGTCAGGGTAAGTGTTTTCGGCTGACTTAAGCTTGTTCTGAATGGTTACGCCTGAATGGTTGTAGGCCCCCTCCTCTTCAACGGCCAGAGCCTGGACAATGCCGTAACGGGTATTGAAGTCGAAGTTTGACTTGATCCCCTGAGTGGTGTCAGAGCCGTAGCCGTAGGTCTTGATGTCGTTTTCACTGCCCCAGACTTCGCCAACCATATAGCCTAAAGGATGTACGGTTTCGCCATTCTGATCCTGATAGGTGGTGGCAGCCGCAGCTACTTCAACGGCTTCTCTGATTTTCTTCCAATCTGAAACCGGAACCTGATAAGCCTGGTCAAGTCTCCATCCGTCAATCTTATACTCGGTAATGTAGTGGGCAGCCAGTTCCTTGTAGAAGTCAAGAGTTGAGTCCTCTCCGAAATCTGAGCACTTAGATTTTTCATCGGCTGAATATGTTCCGCCCAAGCCCTGGCATGTATCTGTAGTGACGATTTCCTTGTTCGTTGGAGATAAAGTATTGATGGTACTCTTGAAATGACCGAATACTCCGTCGAGGAATACGTAGATGCCTCTTTCGTGAGCCGCATCAACAAGTTCTTTCAGCTTATCTGTATTTCCGAAATGAGGATCTACCTTGTAGTAGTCTTCACCGAAATAACCGGTAGCATCCAGTTTGGTGGTAGATGTTGCGAGACCCGCACTCTGGAATACAGGAGTCAGCCAGATGGCGTTCATGCCGAGTCCCTGGATATAGTCAAGAGAGTCTATAACGCCCTGAAGGTCGCCCTTGTGATTGCTTGGACCCCAACCGATGTCATAATTGATTGAGTCGTCACCGTTCTGGAACGCTTCAACCATAACCTGGAACATACGGATGTTACAGATTTTTTCATCGGCAGTTGCCTCGTTGTAGCAGAACAGGTTGTTTCTGTAGGTGTTTGTGTTGATTTCCAGGTTAGCTGTTACAGTCTTGATCTCTGGGGTAGGATCGCTGCCACCGCCACCGCCGCCGCCACATGCGGTTACTGAGGTGGCAAGAAGAGAAGCCAGAATGGCAGTATACAGTTTATTCTTTTTGGATTTCATATAGCATTTCCCGATATTTGTTGATAATCAGCAGTTAACAGCCCAGCGCCGTTTCTCCATTGCAG
Source organism: Ruminobacter sp. (assembly GCA_017940385.1). Taxonomy (GTDB): domain Bacteria; phylum Pseudomonadota; class Gammaproteobacteria; order Enterobacterales; family Succinivibrionaceae; genus Ruminobacter. The sequence continues at coordinate 35,523 of JAGAYS010000063.1, forward strand.
GACAACGGTTACACCTACGCCTGTCAACATATTCAGATTATATCAGTACTTATAATAAATTCTTCCGAAAAATTCATATATTAGTAAATGAAAACGTTTTTTGTTAAACAATTGTGACAATAATGTATGTTTTAATAAAGTTAATTTTTAACACGATGTATAAATATGGGAGAGGGATGAGATATCAGTTGTAAAAATGTTTATTTATCCCAAAAAAATATGACTTTTCGGAAAAAATAGCAGAAGTTTGATATATTTTAGCTAAAGGGGCATCTCGGTGTCCCGTTACGCATGCGGATAAGCATAAATTCCAAAAATATGCGAAGATGTAAAAACAAAAGCGAAAAATAATAAAAATAGATC
>JAGAYS010000003.1 GCA_017940385.1 Ruminobacter sp.
CTTTACGGAATTGATGTTGTTTGAAATGAGTTCGGCATCGATGATTGGTCTTACGCCGTCGTGTAATAAAACGACGTCATCCGGCTGGGCAATGCCTTCAAGCGCACACAGACCTTTGTAGATTGATTCCTGTCCGGTGGAACCGCCTTTGACAACCTTCAGAACCTTGCACAGTTCAAACTGGGCAACGAGCTTGAGCATATGAGGAATCCACTGTTCCAGACATACGACAACTATTCCCTTAATATCCTTATGCTTCTGAAAATGTTCCAAGGTATAGACAATGATTGGCTTACCGTTAACCTCGATAAACTGCTTCGGTAAGTCCGGAGATTTCATTCTAGAACCGACTCCGCCGGCAAAGACTATGGCATAGTTCATGGTTACCCCTAACCTGATTTTTCATGATAAATGTCTCTTATCATGAAATAGAAAATTGCTGAAAACCTTGATTTAAAAGGATTTGTGATGGGGCGGTACTTTGTTTTGAGCACAAAAATGATCAAAAAAACGAGGTGAATTTAGAGGAAAAACAAGAGGAAAAATGAACTTGATGAGGAGGAGAAAACATATTTTGAATATTTGTAAAGTTTTAGGGCTGTATTAATAAAGAAAGGTAATTTATGGATGAATGAAGAGTGGCAGGGGAAATAAGATGTTTTGAAAAATGAAATTCCCGTGCTTCCGGAAAGCTCCATCAGATTTTGTTTCCTTCTGTCACACATTGTAACAATCTCTTATTGAGTTTTAGGGTAAAATAAACCTAATGAATATTTTGACCCAAAAGGTTGCCAATCTTTTCAGATAATCTAGATTTATTTATCTGATTCTGTTTCCGTCCTTTTATGTCAGTCGGATACTGCGGATTGGGCTATTTAGAATAAACATACATAATGCATGAATATTGGACATGATCATGAAAAAATTACTTATAGCTTTACTTGTAGCAGGTGCCGTCGGCGGTTTTGCCATGTATAAATTCGGCGGGGAAAAGGAACTCGAGTACATGACCATTCATCCTTCAAGGGGGGACGTGGTCGAAAAGGTACTTGCCACCGGAACCCTGGTAGGGCGCAACGAAGTTGAAGTAGGTGCCCAGGTTAACGGTCAGATCCAGAAGCTCTACGTAAAGCTCGGTGACAAGGTGAAGAAAGGGGACATGATTGCGGAAATCGATCCCCGTACCCAGTTAAACAGCCTGTCAAGTGCAAAGGCCGAACTCCGTATAGTTCAGGCCGAAAAGAAACAGCTGCAGGCGGCGCTGAAACAGCAGGAACTTGAATATAATCGCCAGCTTAAGATGAAAAAGGGCAACGCAACTTCCGATGCCGATCTTGAAAGTGCCGAAGCAAGTCTTGCTCAGACAAGAGCCAAGCTGGAATCATGTGATGCCAATATCGAAAAGGCCAAGATCAGCGTTTCCACGGCTGAAACCAATCTTGGCTACACCAAGATAACAGCTCCCCGTGACGGCGTGGTTATCGGTATCGTGACTGAAGAAGGTCAGACTGTTGTTTCTACCCAGAGCGCTCCTACAATCGTTAAGATTGCCGATCTTGAAACCATGACCGTTGAAGCGGAAATTTCAGAAGCGGATGTCGTGAAGGTTAAGCCTGGCATGGATTCATACTTTACCATCCTCGGACTTCCTGACAGAAAGTTCATCAGCACTCTCCGTGACATAGAACCGGCAACAGAATCCGAAAGTTCAAGTTCATCTTCTGCTTCCAGCAGTTCAAGTTCAACTCAGGCAATCTACTATAATGCCCTCCTTGACGTTGACAACAGTGAAGGTATTCTGCGCAAGTCCATGACCGCCGAAGTTACCATCATCCTCGGTGAAAGCAAGAATGTCGTGTATCTGCCGATTGCCGTTCTCAACCAGAGTCTCGGAAACAGCAAATACAAGGTTTTGGTAAAGGGCAAGGGCGGTAAGGCCGAAGAAAGAATTGTCACCGTGGGACGAAAGGACAATATCAACTACGAGATCCTTGACGGTGTTACCGAACAGGATGAAATCATCATCGGCTCAGACGTTGCTTCTGCCGAAGCCGCTTCAATGGCAGCCGGTAATTCAAGACGTCGCGGTCCGCGTCTCTAATATGTGTGTACTTAAGACTTTTGCCGGTTAAGAGGATATTATCATGTCTACGGATAATAACAGTGTAAACATAAGCGCGGAAGAACTGCGTAAGCATGACGGCAACGCGGATAACGCAGCCGTTTCTTCCGAAAAGCCTCTTCTTGAGGTACACGGCGTAACACGCAGTTTCGGACTCGGAACGGAAACGGTTGAAATTCTTCACGGCATAGACCTTAAGATCTACGCCGGCGAAATGGTGGCGATTATCGGTCAGTCAGGTTCAGGCAAGTCAACCCTCATGAACATTTTGGGTTGCCTTGACAAGCCAACCACCGGTGAGTACTACATAGAGGGCAGAAAAACTTCCGACCTCGATTCCGACGAACTTGCCGGATTAAGAAGGGACTACTTCGGTTTTATTTTCCAGCGCTATCATCTGCTGGGGCACCTCAATGCCACCGGCAACGTGGAAATACCTGCAATTTATGCGGGAATAAAAAGTGAAAAGCGTCTCATAAGAGCCAAAGATCTTCTTAAGAGACTCGGTCTTGACGAAAGAAAGGATCATCTTCCGAGCGAGCTTTCAGGCGGTCAGCAGCAGCGCGTGAGTATTGCGCGAGCACTGATGAACGGCGGTCAGGTTATTCTTGCAGACGAACCTACCGGTGCGCTTGATTCCCACAGCGGTGAGGAAGTAATGAAGATTTTAAAGGATCTTAACGCCGCTGGTCATACCGTAATTCTAGTTACCCATGATCCGAAGATTGCAGCCAACGCCGGCCGCATCATCGAAATTAAGGACGGTGAAATCATCGCCGACTATCAGAATGATAAGGTTAAGCTGGAACGCCGTCAGCTGGCCGACGAGGACAAGGTTCTCCTGAAGGACAGTTTTGTCCTTCAGCTCCGTGCCTACGTTGACCGCTTTAAGGAAGCCTTCAAGATGGCGTTCATAGCCATGGTTTCCCATAAGATGAGAACCCTGCTAACCATGCTGGGCATCATTATCGGTATCATGGCCGTAGTCAGCGTCGTGGCTCTCGGTAAGGGGGCCAGCACCAAGGTGGTAAACGACATTAATGCCATCGGTACCAATACCATTTCCGTATATCCCGGAAAGGATTTCGGTGACATAAGATCCGGCAAGGTTGAAACCCTGACCGTTCAGGATATGAAGGTTCTTGAGCAGCAGGTATTTACCGATGCCATTACCCCGATAAGACAGAATTCACTTCTTGCCCAGTACCACAGCGTTTCCGCAAACGCCAAGGTTTCCGGAGTGAGTGAGCAGTTCTTCAGGGTAAAGGGTTATGAAGTTGCGGGAGGACATCTTTTTACCGCTCAGGACGTCAACAACATAGCTCAGGTTGCCGTCATTGACGAAAACACCAGGAAGAGATTCTTTGAGTATGAAAATCCCATCGGTAAAACACTGATTCTCGGTAAGCTTCCGTGTGTGGTAATCGGCGTGCTTAAGAATACCGATTCTCCTTTTGACAGTCAGGATTCACTGAACGTGTACATTCCGTACACCTCAATGATGAACCGAATCGTGCATGAGAATTATCTCGGTTCCCTGACCATAAGGGTTAAGGATAACGTGTCCAATGCCGTTGCCCAGCAGGCGATTGAACATGTGCTTAAATTAAGACACGGAACCAAGGACTTCTTTACCAACAGTTCCGATACCATCTTAAAGACCATAACATCAACAACTGATACTCTCACATACCTCATAAGCGCCATTGCGGTAATTTCCCTTATCGTAGGCGGTATCGGCGTAATGAACATCATGCTGGTATCCGTAACCGAACGTACCAAGGAAATCGGTATCCGTATGGCAGTGGGGGCAAGACAGAGTGACATTCTGCAGCAGTTCCTTATTGAGGCAGTACTCGTGTGTCTCATCGGCGGCGGATGCGGTGTAATCTGCTCGTACGGTATCGGCGTGGTCTTCGGAATGTTTGTATCAAGCATCAAGATGGAATTTTCCGTAACATCAATCGTGGCTGCCGTAACATGTTCATCACTTATCGGCATGCTCTTCGGATATCTGCCTGCAAAGAATGCGGCAAAGCTTAATCCGATTGATGCTCTGGCACGTGAATAGGAGTTAAAGACAAATGGTTTTATGCAAGAAAGTTTTATCCGCATGTATTGCCGGAGTGATTTTAAGCGGCTGCACCGCGCTTCATACGGATTACCAGCGTCCTGATTTAGACGAATATGTTTTTGTTAACGGCGTTGCCGATTCCGCATCTGTTACTTCTCTGACAGCGGATGCCGGCGAAGCGGACTCTATTCAGATAACCGACAGCTACTGGGTCCGTTTTGAGGATGATAAGCTTACTGCTCTTATTGAGGAGGCTCTTGAAAACAACAACGACTACTATCAGGCTCTCATTAATGTAAGAAAGGCCATGGTGCAGGCGGACATTGCCGATGCGGAGCTTATTCCGGATCTCAGCGCATCTCTTTCAAGCGGTATAAGCAAGCCTCTTAAAACAGGAGTTTCACGTAGGTCGTCAGACAGTTCCCTCAAGGTGAGCTATGAGCTTGATCTTTTCGGGAGACTGGCAGCAGACAGCAAGGCGGCAGCCTATGATCTTGAGTCGAAGACATACGATGCAAGAGCCGCAAGACTCAGTGTTTCGGCTTCCGTTGCCAACGTGTATTGGCAGATAGTCTATTACAAGGATGCCATTCGTCTGAGTGAGAGCAATCTTAAGGACAGTGAGGATACCTTTGCCATCATGAAGTCAAGATATGATAACGGCAGTATTTCCGAACTGGAACTTCTTCAGGCAAAAACTGATCTCATTGAGGTTCAGACAACGCTTGCCGAACAGCGTAACAGTTATAAGAACAGCATATCCGCAATGAACATGCTTCTCAACAAGGTTCCGACCGCAGAGGTGGTTACCGCGGATACGCTGGAGGGACTGAAGGTGCCTGAGGTAAGAGCCGGTCTCGGCAGTGATCTTCTCAGCATAAGACCTGACGTGGCTTCAGCAGAAGCCAAGGTTAAGTCAGCACTTGCCTCAAAGGATGCTGCAAGACTCGACATGTATCCGAGATTCAGCCTTACTGCCGGGCTTTCCGCCGGTTCTTCCTCTGAACTGGTGCAGTTCTTCGAGAATCCGGTGGCCTCAATTCTTGCAAATCTTGCTCTGCCGTTCATAAACTATTACAAGAATTCTCTGCAGATTGATCTTGCCGAGCTTTCACGTGACAGTGCTGAAATGAATTTCGTGACCACGTACTACAAGGCTCTCGGTGAAGTGTATCAGGCACTCAACGACATTGAGAATGACAGGGTTCAGCTTAATAACAATATCGAGAAGCTTCAGCTTACAGGCAGAACCGAGGAACTGTACAGGCAGCGATATGAGGTGGGCGCCGTATCACTCAAGGATTATCTTGAAGCAAGAAAATCCCGCAGGGTTACCGCTCTGACACTTGCAAAGTCCAAGCAGAATTCTCTTAATGACGCCGTAGTGTTTGCCAAGGCTCTCGGCGGACTGTAATCCCAAACGGCTTACGGACAGGCCGAAAATACGGAGGTATGGAGTATCCATCCTCCGTATTTGCGTCTTTAAGGAGCAGCCGGTGCCGGATATTGACGGGATGCGTAAAGCGTAAACCGGCACCAGATTGAACCATGAATGGCGGCACGGGGCCTTATCAGCAAAACGCTCACATCAGTGACTTATGTATGCATTAAGGATTAGGGTTTTTAAATATTCTGCCCCGGACGGTTAAGCGTTTTTCACGGTCGGGTGAAGAGCGGCAAATGATTTCATTATGCAAAACCGCCGTGTAAATCAATATTTAGGCAGATGACGGGCATAAATTTGTTGTGTTATCAGTCCTGTGGTATATATTACTGCGTTATATATCTTTTATATTTAAGCGGAGAATTTTTATGGCGGAAATATATCTCGCATTTTACAAGGGTGATGGTCCTTCATTCTGGGATCGGGTTGTTGACGGTACCATCAGACTGTTTACCAAGGGTGTATATTCCCATGTGGAACTTGCGGTAAAAAAGGAAGTAAAAAGGGAAGACGGAACTGTGGCAACCGTTTACGAATGCTACAGCTCAAGTCCACGTGACGGCGGCGTGAGGGTGAAGGAAATCAACGTGGATAATCCGGAACAGTGGCTCCTTTACAAGCTTAATTTTACCGATGAGGACAGGATAAGGTCCTACTTTGAAAAGACAAAGGGAAAGAAATACGATTTCCGCGGAGCCATTGGCGTGGTTCTCGGTTTCAGGCAGAAAAAGAGCAGATATTTCTGCTCGGAATGGTGCTTCAACGCGCTTGAGGATTCTGAGGACGGCTGGCGTTTCAGTCCCAATCATCTGGAAGCCGTGTTCAGAAACGGCAATCTTTTTGCGGACATCACAAAACGGAAAAACGAGGACGTTAAGTAAAAGTCCCTGATACGGTACAGACCGTAAAAATGGATAAAGTTTTGAGACCCGGTAAAGTATCCTTTCCGGGCCTGTTTGCGTCTGACTGCCCAGGGCATTGCTACGGGAACTTCATTCCGCATCGACAGAATGTTATCTGATACGGGTTTAAATCTGAACCGGAAACATAATCAAATAATGATCAAAATAAAAATCTCAATCCGTTTCCATGCCGGTCCTGCCTCTCTGCGGTATATGAAAAACGTTAGGAGATTTACCGCGATGAGGCGGCATATATGTTTAAGAACCGTTTTGCCGTATTTGAGCAGGAAAATTGCGGGGGCTGTCATTATTTTTAAGATACCTAAAATGATATTAATGGACATTATAAGATAAAGAGTATGATAATTATATATAGTTTTACTTGATATCATTAAAGGACACTCGGATGAAGAAAACTATCTTATCAGTACTGACTGTAGCCTTTCTCTCTTCATTTGCGTTATTTGGCTGCGGAGACAGCGAAATCCGGTTCGGTACCGCTGCCAAGAACAGTAAATATGATGAATTTGCAGGTGTTATGAAAACCAATCTCGAGAGGGAGGGTAAGTATAAGATTACTATTGTGAACAGTGCGGGGTCGGCTGCAAATGTTCGTAATCTCAACACCGGTGACATTCAGATGGCTCTGGCCCAGAATGACGTCAGCAGTGATGCCTACCATGCGGTTGGTGCATTTAAGGGAGGGTTCCCTTTAAATGATTTTGCGGCTGTTGCCAGTATCTACACCGAGTCATGTCACGTTGTTGTCAGGGCTGACAGTTCCATTCGTAAAATGACTGATCTGATAGGTAAAAAGGTAAGCATAGGAGAACTTCATTCAGGAAGTGAGCAGAATGCCAAGCAGATTCTGGATGCCTACGCCGTAACAGGTTATAAAGTGCAGGCATATAACTACAACTACGATGATGCTACCAAGAATCTCATCAGCGGAAACATTGATGCCATGTTCTTTACCGGAGGCGTCAGAATGCCCGTTCTGGTTCAGCTGTCAAAGCAGGTTCCCATCAGACTCATTCCTGTTGACGAAAAGCAGATAAAACAGGTTATGGAGAATTATAAGTTCTATACAAAGATGGTTATTCCTGCAGGATCATATGTGGGGCAGGATGAACCTGTAACAACTCTCGGCATAAAGACACTTCTTGTAGCCAGCAGAAGCATGGATCCTGAAGATGTGGAAGCGATAACTGAAAATCTGTTCAAGAACGCCAATTCTTTCACACCGGTTCTTCCCGGCGGAGACGTAATATCTGTAGAGAATGCCATTGAAGGAGTATCCATTCCGTTCCACAGGGGAGCAGCCAGATATTATCATTCAAAGAACATAAAGGTTAAGACTGAGTAACGGTTATTTCGGAGAAGCCAGTAATTCATAACTGATAATGCCGAATTTTGCGAAAACCGTGTGTTTCAGTTAATCATGAAAAAGCGATGTTATGATGATTAACATCGTTTTTTTGTTTTTGCTGTTTAGTGTGAAAAACTGTAACTCAAGTGTGTCTCCTTACCTGCTGCAACAATTGAGATCGTGGAAAGTTATCTGAGTGATGATTGGTTCTTTCTGGATAAAACGGCGGAAAACATTAATTTAAATAAAATAAACATCCGAGTAGCAGACAGCAAAATCTTTACTGCCATTTGACGAGAGATGGATGCGGACATAATTCTTGAAATCTTGGATGGATTTTATAAAAATAGTGATTCATAGAAATGCTTCAAAGCGTAATAAAGCTCGCTTACGAGCGCAGCCAGATTTGAAAAATTTGTTCAAAAGGGACTGGGGAAAATCTCCCCAACGAGCAAAGTTGTACAAAAGTACACTGCTCGTGAATTTGGATAAAGTAGTGAAGGTAGTGTTGGCCTCTGGTATTTTAGTGATACCGGCGGCCTATTTTTTTATTGCATTATTTATAATTTTAATAACATCATTTTTGGAAAACTACGTTAACTAGTAAAAAGAAGAGTTTAAGAATCAAAGTTATAATATGTGAAAATATCACAAATAAAACGCATACTAACAATAAAAACGTTGAATATTCACTGAAAACGTTGTAAGATGTGATTAAATCACATTATAACCATATTAGGAGGTGTGCACTATGTTGGTAAGATTTACAGTGGAAAACTATCTTTCATTTAATGAAAGACAAGTTTTTTCTATGGCAGCAGGAAAACATACACGTTTAAAAAATCATTTAGTAGTTGTTAATGGAAAGCGTTTATTAAAAGGAGGCGTATTATTTGGTGCGAATGCAGCAGGAAAGAGTAACTTAATTAAGGCAATTAATTTTGGAAAAAATACAATTTTTTACGGAGTAAGTGCTGGAAGGACATTTCACGGGAATTTTCGGATTGATCCAGAATCATTGAGTAGACCTGGGGTATTTCAGTATGATTTTGTAAGTAATGGCCATTTTTACTCATATGGATTAGCTATATCGTACTTGGATAATTCTATCATCTCCGAATGGTTATATTTAGTTGATGATAAAGAAAAAGCAATTTTTGAAAGAGATCAGCAGAAAGTTAGTACAGACATCATTTTTAGCAATGAAGATAATAAACAAAGATTTGATATTTATGCGGAAGATGTCCCAGATAATAAAACTTTTTTATATGATATAGTAAGTCGTAAGCTTGATGATGTAGAGGATTTCAAATGTTTTTATGATGCTATTAATTGGTTTCAGTCCTTGATAATTATTTTTCCACAGACAAAGTATCGAGGATACAATCAATATAGTGTCAATGATACTTTGGAGTCTGTTGCAAAACTAATGAATTATTTTGACACTGGAATAGAAATGATTGAAGGTCAGGAGCGGGATATTGATAAGGCTTTGGAGGCTGTGGCATTTCTTTCTGAAGATGTTAAAAATAGTATTATTAATAACATAGAAGAACTATTAAAAGATAAAAAAGATGACGAGAAATTTTCTATAAATGTTGATGTGGCTGGGAGAAAACTTTCTTTTTCAAAAGTAGATGGAAAAATTGTTGCTCGCCAATTAATGATGAATCATGGCAACGAGAACGACCTTTTTGAAATTTCTGATGAATCTGATGGAACTCAAAGGTTATTTGATTTAATTCCTTTATATAAGAAGGCGACAAAAAATTATGTGATTTTGGTTGACGAACTAGATAGAAGTTTTCATAGTAAATTAACAATTGAATTTATTCAAAAGTTTTTTGAAAAGACACAGGGTGCAAATACGCAACTTATTGTTACATTACATGATGCAAACGTTTTAAATCTTAATTTACTTCGACAAGATGAAATATGGTTTGTGGAAAGGAGAGCAGATCATAGTTCGGAATTATATTCATTGAATAAATTTAAAGAAAGATTTGATCATTCTGTAGCAAAAGATTATTTGCTTGGGAGATATGGTGCTGTTCCAAATTTTGGTTTAGATCCGTGGGATGAAGAGGAGGAAGGTTAAATGCAAAATTCCTTTCGATTGAAATCAAATGATATGTTTTCACGACCTGAGGAAGAAAACCAAGAAGCACCGTTAAGAATTGTCTTTTTATCTGTTGAAGGGTTAACAACTTCTTGACTAAATCTATAACC
>JAGAYS010000064.1 GCA_017940385.1 Ruminobacter sp.
GGCACAGGAGGGATGGGTATGTATCAACATGTTCGAACGGTGCAATTAGGTAACCGCACCGTATCATTGTTTTGAACCGCCGTATGCGGATCCGCATGTACGGTGGTGTGAGAGGCGTGGGGGAACCCCGCCTACTCGATTATATGCTGACTCCTATAGCTTGAACTGGTTTATGTTCTTTGACATCTCTTCGGAAATGTCGTCTACCTTTTCGGATGAAATCAGGGAATTTTTTGCGGCCTGAGCCGTTTCACGGGTGGCATCGGTAATTGCCTGAATCATGCCGTCTATGTTACGGCAGGTCACATTCTGCTGCTGTGTTGCGGCTGCTATCTGAGTAAGCTGTTGGTACACGATGTCTACGGCATGATTTATGTCGTCGAGACTTTTTTCAACTTCGTGTGAGTGCTCTTCAATTTTGATTATGTCCTGAAGATGTGCCTCCATGTCAGCGGATATTGCATCAGCCATCTGCTGAACCGAGCTTATCATATCGGTAATTTCCTGAGTTGATTCGGTAGTTCTGGAAGCCAGTGAACGTACTTCATCCGCAACCACGGCAAAGCCGCGGCCGTTACTGCCGGCTCTTGCGGCCTCAATGGCGGCGTTAAGGGCTAGAAGGTTTGTCTGTTCGGCAATGTTTCTGATGGAATCGATAATGCTGCCGATGTCCTTTGTCTTGTCTCCGAACTCTTTTATCTTCAGAGACTGTTCATGAGTGAGGGCACTGTGGCTTTTGATTTCGGCTACGGTGTCTCTGGTTATCTGCTTGCTTGCAAGAGCCGTATTATGGGCAGTTGCGGAGTTGTTGAAGGCTTCGGAGCAGTTATTGGTAATTTCGTTTGATGTTTTGGTAAGTTCCGTACTTGCTTCAGATACGGAGACAGCTTTCTTAAGAATCTTTTCGTTACTGTCATATACGGATCTGTTGGTTTCTTTCAGATTCTGCGCATTACCGGAAAGAATGTCTGAATTCTTATGCATGGTGGAAATTATGTTTCGCAGATAATCAACCACCTGATTGAATGAATTGGCGAGAGTACCGATTTCATCGTTAGAGTCGATCATCACGTATGCTCGCAGATCGCCTTCTGCAAGCACGTTGGCGTCATCGGCGAGTTTTCTGATTGGAATTATAATGGACCTTCCGATTATTACCACCAGGATAATGATGGACAGCAGACCGATGATACCGGGAGTAAGAAGTGAGGTCGGATTGGTTGAGTCCTTTACGTCCCTGATGATTTTTTCTGACGAAAGGTTGGCATATCTGATGAGCTTGGATACTTCTATGTCTATTTCACGGCCGATGGGAACTAGGTATTCCTCAATGCTAAGGAATGCGTCACGACGGTTCTCCTCACGTGTAAGTCTGAACACGTTTTCCTTGGCCCTGTCGTATTTTATCAGGTTCATTTCCATTTCATTGACTATGTGGAGACATTCTTCATCGTTTTCACATCCGGCGATGATGGTCGGAATAACCATGTTGAAGTTATCCCTGTTCACGACGTATGCGGCGTCGAAGGATTTCAGTTCCTCCTCGTTTGCGGTCATGGGAGCCTTTATGGCACTGATACGCAGTTCCTTGAACAGCGCTTCGGCGTTTCTTGAAGCGTCAACAAAGGCAGTACAGGTGGTGAGCTTCGGGATCTGTTTCGTGGCATTATGCATCTTGTAGAGAGAAATAATCATAATCATGGCGAATATCAGAATGATATACACTGAGACTATTTTTATTTTGTTTGAAACGGTAAAATTGCTTAACATGGCACGCCTTCGTTGATGTTGATTTTGTTTATTATGATTATTAGAGGCTTTTAGAGGCCTTAGATTTATTATCACACATCAGAAAAAGTGTTTTCAGTGATCTATATATAAAACCATCTGAATTATTGCGATGGTGTGAACAGTGTGTCATTATTCGGGCTGATAACAAAAACGCCGTACGTGTTAGTACGGCGTTGTCATACGGTAAGCAGTCCTGTCTATCTGACGCTGCGGCCGACAATCATTCGGTCTTTGCTGAAAAAGAGACCGCGTATTACGGCAAGAACCGAACCGCCGATAGCACCGAACAGATGAGCTTCTCCGCAGGTTGAATAGGCAAAATCGCTGTCAGGATTAATCTGCTTTTCAATCGTTATTGTTTCACCGTAAACCTTCTGAGCCAGTTCGTTGAAGGTAAGCTCAGGCCAGTTGAAATCAACGTAAAGCTTAATGATGAGACCAATGAGCAGAATAATGCCCTTGACGTCACCATCCCTGAAATATCTTAAAATTGCGGCGTAGGCAAACATGCCGTGGAGAGCTCCGCTGAGACCGCAGTAGGTGCTGATGCTGTGGTTGAAGAAGGCTATGCCGACGGTTACGGCAAAACATGAAAAAAGCAGGCTTGCAGTCTTGTCGGCGTATGTGTTGACGTTAGGACTGTATAAAAGCAGCCAGATAACAAGCAGTCCGGCCAGATTTTCGTAAAGATGAACGTTGTTATAGTGGGTGAAGTTTGCGGTCAGAAAGGAGACCCAGTGAAGCATGTCGCTGTCAAATCTGGTCCACATCAGATCGCTGGGACTTGAATATATGTATGTACAGTAAATGCAGGCAAACGCGGCTGCAAGAAGCAGAACGATGTTAAGAATCTGATATTTCATAAAAACCTCAGGATAACCATGTTGATGTTGTGGTGTTTATTTTCCGTCTATTTTAAGCCAAACCGTACGGGGGGTGTTTATTTTAATGCGAGGGATCAGACATGGTGCAGGTTTTAAGGCATATTTCCGGAGAAACGCTACTGTAAATGACGGTAAAGCGGGGAATCACCGGAAAAATATCAGCCGGTGAGCAGACATTCAGGCCGAATAACACGCCTCAGAGCTACGATATCAGGTTCTGATAAATATTACCTTATTCATCATCACGGTGAATAAGGTAATCATCCATTGTTTTGCCTTCACGTTTTATGCATTCCAGAAAGGCGGTAGGAGTTCTGCCCTGTCCCGTCCAGGTCAGGATATTGCCTTTTTCGTCAGTGAACTTATATTTTGGGGGAACGACTCTTCTGCGGATCTGTTTTTCCGATTCGGCCGCTTCCGCAAGCTGAGACAGATCACTGGCACTGATGTTGTTCTGAGCCATGATTGTTTTAATGGCATTCAGTGCATCCATTCTCTCCTTACGCATTTTTTCATTAAGCTCTTCGTCAATCTTCTTTTCATCATATATGCGTTTAAGCTTCTGAATTACTTCGTCGAGCTCTGATGATGAGAGGGAGGATACCGCACTCTTGAGCAGTCTGGCATTGGTAAGAACGGTCAGAAAATCCATAATCGGTCCCTTAGCATATGTTCCGCAGGTATTAAAACAACGTTGATGGTTGAATAAGAACTGTATGTCATATTCAATAATTATTCAATTTTATTCAAACGTATTTTGAATAATTTTAAATAATTATGAGAAATAAAAACAGGTATGTACTTCAAATTATTGAAAAGGTCCCATACATGGACGGTGAAGTGACCTCTGAAACGGGCTGTATTCCTGCAGCGTGATGCTTATTTAAAACATAAGCAGGGCGTATTTGAATCTGATTTTCAAACGTGCTTTTGAATTATTATTTCAATACCGTGCAGTTTTTTTATTCGGAACTTCGTTGTGATAACTGCAGGATTCAGGCAAGCCGTAAGCACTGGGGGAGAAAACTGACTGGGGAATGAGTGAAAAATTATTAGGATAATTATGAAACGTTGGTGATATGTGTAATACGGGACAAATATAAACCGTTGAGATATCAGTCAAACATAAATGATTTGCAGTTGCATTATTTTAATTTTGTCAGATAACTAAATCAGCAGAGCCCATCTGCGCCTGGACATGTAATGCATCGCACTGTATGTACAGCGGACCATTGAAGGGCCTTTTTTTTGAATGAGATTCTATGGTTCAAAATGTGAAAAAAACTATGAGTTATGAGGATCAGATAAAAAGACTCAGAGATTTTCATAGGCTTTCGATTGATGATGATGGTGAAGCTCTTAAGATTTTTAAGAAGATTAATTACTGCAGATTAAGCAGGTACGGAATTGGTTTGACTTCTTTGGGGAATTAAAGACGAGTATAGGCCTGGTATTTCTTTAAAATATTGGTTGTACAGGCTTCAGTAAATCTGATTAAAAAAAGCAGTGTAGCCAGTGCCGTCAGGAGACCTGAGCTAAGATCAATACAGGCTGATTTAAATATAATTCAGCTTAGATACCTGTTCCCTCCCTGTCTCCCAAAAACAGCCTCCAAAAAAAAACGGCACGGTTTTAATTTCCGTGCCGTTTTGCTGATTCAATAATCCGCGGCTACTTAAGCTTCTGGGTTATGGTTTCATACATTTCACCGTTCAGGCCGTACGGATTGATACCATGCTTAGCCTTAGGTCTTCTGTAGTTTCTGTTCTTTGAAATTACCTTTCTGATTTCTGAATCATCCCATGCGGTATGGTCAGGTGCCCAGCAGGCAGCAGAAAGATTATCAAAAGCCTCCTTGTTTTCCTGGTAGAAAGGAATGTCGTTAAGACCTACGATGGTTGTGTTTTCCCAGCGCTTCTGAGCCCACTCAATGATGGCATTTCTGGTCTGGAACGGATCCTTCTTTGACCAGGACTTGCGCATCTGCTTCCAGTAGCCTCTGAAGTCCATGTACTTATGGATTTTTCCGTATATGCCTACGCGTTCACGATACCAGATAATGCTGTAGTAGGTGAATACGCCGAACACCAGCAGGAATGCAACGCCTGCAAAGAGCCAGTGGGCATATCTAGGATCTCTTGGAATGTAGTCATTGAAGCTGAAGCCTGAAACCTCATAGGTGGCGCCATTAATGACCACTTCCTTCTTTTCGCCGTTGTTAGGGTTGAGCCATGTGAACTTAACGTCAGGAACGTTGAAGGTGGTATGGTTCTTTTTAGGAACGAACACCTGCTTAACCGTAAGCGTTGAGATGAACTTCTTGTTTCTCATCAGCTTTTCGGATTCCTTGGTCTTTTCCACGTAAACGTCGTAATCAGGCATTTCAGGGAGTTCCAATGAAGGGAACTGTGAAAGGGCATTGTTGGTACCGCGGATTGTAACGGCACGGGTAATGGCCTGACCTACGGATACTTCCTTTTCATCAGGAGTCCACTGTACGGCAATGGTGATGTTCTCTGATACAAGATCCTTGTCCGGATTAGGTTTTATATTGATCTTGTTGTTCTCACCCTGCTGGAAGAATGACTTATTGCCTGTAGGAGACTTGATCACGCCCTCAATTTTTGGTCCTTCAATGACGTTCTCACCCTGCTTGTGGAAGATGATCTTGTATTCGCGGATCTGAGTCTTGTAGCTCGGCTGGGAGATTGAGTTTTCCTTGCCGACGCGGCTTGTTACCTTCTCCTGATAAAGCTCAATGGTGGCATTCTCAGCCTTAGGCGGAGTATAACTCTGAATCTTCACATTAGGGAGAATGTCCGTCTCCACACGGTACATTACCAGCTGACCTTCAATTGCCGTAGGATTGCGCAGAAGAGTCTTGATGAACTGCTTTGCATAGGTTTTTGAGGCCGGCTTGATGACATTAATCTGTACCGGAGATGACTTCTTGCCGAGACCGGTGAAAGTAAATGGCTTAATGTCAATGATACCTGAATTGTTGGTGAGCAGAGGAATATCCCACTTGTAAACGGTGAGTGAAGGATCACTGTCGTACTTGGCCTGACTGAATCTAAGATTGCCCACCTGGAAATCGTCCTTCAGATGATCATACTTAAGACTTCCGTTGTTAAGCTTGGCGTTGGTAATAACGGTTACACGGAAGTTGAATGACTTACCTGAGAAAATTTCCTTATCAGTGGAAAACTTAATAGTGGTATTTTCATCTGTTGCCTCCGCAGTCTTAACGAATGCGGTGCTGAAGGTGCAGAGCAAGACAAATACCAGTAACTTAAAGAATAAACTAAACTTTACCATTTCTGCTCCGTAATTCTGTAGGTTTTCTTACTCTGCTGTAATGCCATTCTGCGCTGTAACAGAGTACCTGTACTGGTGGTTGGGAGTGGGGCATAGCCCATTTCCGTGTTTGCAGATGAGAGACCGGTGATTCTGGCTTCCTTAATCTGAGCTTCCTGACGGGCTCTTGCGAGTTCGTTAAGCTTGCGGAGATACTCGATGATTACGGTCTTGTTCATGCTGGCATCGGCGTGTTCCGGATTCAGTTCCAGAGCCTGATCGTATGCCAGAATGGCGTTATCCAGTGAATTGGCGGTCTGCATGTGTGCAAAACAGTTACCAATGTTGTACTTTGCTTCCGCATCGTTGCCGAGAGCTTCGTATTCAGAAAGAGCCTTATCGTAACGGCCGAGTCTGTAGTAGGCATTGCCTCTCCAGAAACGGTCAGTAAGATACTTGAGGGCTTCCTCATACTTGCCTTCCTTATACAGCTCGTATCCGTATTCGTTAGGATGACTTGCAATGTATGCAGGATCTGCGTCATCTGCCGCAAGAGCTTCCTGAGGGTATATGATTGAAGATGCACCGATGGTGAATGCCAGGGCAATCACGAAGAAGTAATTTCTTACGAAACACAGAGCAGTGACGAGACATACAATCATGAAGTAGTAGCCGATGTCTTTGTGAGTGTACTTACTCTTTTCGGTAACCTTGTACTTTGAGTGCTTGAAGTCGTAGATCTTTTCAAGCATAGGAGCCTGATCGTTCATTTCAAAGTAAACCTGAGAACCGGTTTCTCTGGCGATCTTATGGATCGTTTCAAAGTTTGATCGTGCCATGACGGTGTTGTCATTCTTGTCACGGATGTAGTTGTCGTTCACGGAAATTGGTGAGCCTGACGGTGTACCGATCGCATAAATGTATACTGGGTAAGGACAATCCCTGATGTAGTTCGTAAGATCTGCAACATCTTCCGGAGAGGTTTTGACGTCGTCAAGAACAAGCAGAATATTGCCCGGAGTCTTATGATCCTGGTCCAGAATCTTACGTGCTTCCTTCAGACCTTCAATAGGGTTGGAACCCTGAGCCTCTCTAGGCATGATTGTGGGATCAAGTTCCTGCAGGAGGTAGAGAAGACTTGATGAGTCATCGGTAGGAGGAGCCACTACATAGCTTTCATTGGTAAATGCAACGATACCGATGTGGCGGTGCGCCTTTGAAGCGTGGAGGAGCTCAAGGAGACTGTATTTCACGCGCTGCATTCTGTTCGGATTAAGATCGGTTGCAAGCATTGAAAGAGAGGTGTCAACTACCCAAATCCAGTTTTCGTCATTCTGGAAAAGATTTGAGTCCTGTGACACTGCCGGACCGCAGAGGGCGGTTACGGCGAATACGTACGGAATCACAAGCCAGCCGAACTTCTTCCATAACCTAGGCTTGCTGATGAGCAGCTTCTGTTCTTCTGAAGTAACGGTTGCGTTGATATTATCGTCCTCATCCTCGTCCAAATCCTTCTTAAGATTCTTCTTTGGCTTGAGGTAATTGATAATGTCCTCATTAATAAAGTTTTGCAGCTTATAGTGCTTTGCAAAGTCCACGTAGACGAATAACAACGGTAAAAGCAGTAATACCAGCCACCATGGACGTAACAGAACGAAATCAGCCATTTATTCTCCTTACTACGATACCGGTACAGATTGAAAGAAGCAGTGATATTAACAGCGGCCAGTGATAAAGTTCCACTTCCGGCTGATACTGACGCGGAGTTTCTTCGGAAGCTTCATTAAAGTTGATTTCCTGATATTTGTTGTGGAGCTGCTTACGGTCATGGGCACGCTTATATTCGCCCCTGGTAATTTTGGCAATTTCCTTAAGGGTTTGCTCGTCAATTTTGTCGATGCCTTCGTCATCAAAATCATCAGCTGCATCGGAACCGAAACCGATGGTGTAGATCTTCATGTCCTTGCTGTAGGCAACGTGTGCGGCTGAAGTTGGCGTCATGCCGCCGTCAACAGTGTTTCTGCCATCAGTGAGAAGAATGAGAATCTTCTTGTTGGTACCGGCTTCCTCGAATCTGTTGATGGCCATGTTGATGGCTCCGGTGATGTTGGTAAGCGGACCGGTGGAAAGCTTAAGATCAATTTCATCTGCAAGCTTCAGCAGTAATCCCTTGTCAAATGTGAGAGGGGAGAGAACCTGAGCCTGATCAGAGAAAATGATGATACCGATACGGTCATTTGAATTACTCTTGATTCGGGAGAGAATGAATTCTCTGACCTGTTCCTTTACGATGTCGATACGCTGGACGGGACGGTTTTCTGAATCAAGCATGTCCATGTACTTCATGGAATCGGAAAGGTCAATCGCAAGAATAATGTCACGGTGAGGCTGTTCTATTACGATAGGTGTGTCGTAATAGACCGGTCTCATAAGGGCAATCATAAGAAATACCCATGCCGCATAGGCAATACCGAAAATCATGTGAACCCTGTTCTTAGGTTCGGAGTCAAGAATTTTTGGCAATGAAGTGATGTATATGAATTCATCCTTCTTGCTTCTGCCAGGTAAAAAACGGATTATGATTGGCAGAAATGCAAGGATCAGAAATAACCACCACCAAGAACCTATTCCTAGCGCCCCCATATTCTTCTCCTTATGTTGGAATATATCCACTTCTTACATTCTTTAACTAACATTTTCTTTTCATTCATTGGAACTTCAATGTTCTGCCAGTCGTAAATTACTCTTTCCCAAGCATCGGTAAATGCTTCAAAATTGGTGTTACCGGTCTGATCCAGGAAGCGGAGCCAGTTAAGGCCGTAGAGTGGAGCCACTACGTCACGCGGGTACATGATGAGAGCAGTTTCCTTCAGCCAGTAGTTGATTAAAGGAATGAACGCTTCGTTATTGAGATCAATCTTGTTTAAACGTCTTATGGCTGCAAAAAGCGGTAAAAGTCTGTAAATAGAGTAGTAAACGGCAGCCAGAACGACAATAAGAGCGAGCCACCACAGAAAACCGTAGGAAAAATCTACGGGCGGCTCACCCTCATGGATATCTCTGAGTAAAGAAAAATCAAATTCCATGACCTATTCCCTGTCTTGGTTTTTATTGGCCATCATCAATGCTTCCGATACATCAATACAGATGTTGCGCTGTGATGTTTCGGAAAGAAGACGATCAATGTGATGTATTCTGTGTAAACCTATACGGCGATAGTTTTCAACGAAGTTGCTGTCCAGGGAACTGATGAAGCCCTGAGACGAACCGGTGTCGATACCGATGGTACCGGTACCTTCGATGTTTACTTCAATCTTGTCATACAGCTGATAAGTTCTCACGGTGTGAGACTTGTTCAGACGTCTGAGATAAAGCATTGAGTTATCGTCGAGTCTGTAGAAATCGCTGATGATGTGGAACACGCTGCCCGGTCTTGCACGATTAACAAGCAGCTTCAGACCGTCACCGATATTAAAGTCAAAACTCTTTCTTCTTAAACCTATCTGGTAAGCGTCATAAATCTTTTGGATAAATGCCAGAACGTCTTTACGCATACCGCCGGGCTGGTGTCTTATAGGAGTGTTGCCGAGAATGATCATGCCTGCAACCTTGTCCTTCATTTCCAGAGCCTGCCAGGCACAGGAAGCGGCAATAAGAGCACCGAGACGTGCCTTAAGCTGTCCCTGAGAACCGAAGTACATTGCCGGGTCGAGATCTAATATGATGTACACATTACGGTCACGTTCCTCACGGAACATTTTTGTATAAGGGCGTCCCGTTCTTGCCGTAATTCTCCAGTCGATGTTTCTAATGTCATCGCCGGGGAGATAGGCACGAACTTCTGAAAATTCCATACCGCGTCCTTTACTCATTGAACGCAGAATACCATAACGCTGACTTGCCACCATGGTGTTAGGCAGGAGCTGTGTCAGCGGAGGAACCTGAATAAGTTCTTCGAATGTAAGTTCAATCCCATTAGGCATTGAGTTTATCCTTTTATTGTTGTTATAGTCCAGGTTAAAGCAGCAGAGCCCATAATCAGGCTGGGGTTTTCCCCGGCCTGAAAAAATGGACTTAACCTACAACAACCTTCTTGGTTAAGAGCTCAATTACGCGGTTTGCATCAACTCGGTCGGCTTCTGCTTCCATTGACAGGAAGATACGGTGTCTGAACACCGGATATACGCAGTACTGAATATCTTCAGGAGCAACGTAGTTACGGCCGTCAAGCCATGCCTTAACGCGTGAGCAGTTAGCGAGCGCCATTGTAGCACGAGGAGAAACACCGCAGCTGATCCAACGGGCAAGGTCGGTTGAGTCATAGCTGTATGGACGTCTTGTAGCCATGGTCAGGTTAATGATATAGCTTTCAAGAATATCCGGAATTGTTACGGATAATACATCCTTGCGGGCTTCAAACAGTTCTACCTGGGTAATTACAGGAGGCTGTTCCTTTGCTGCATGCTTAGACTCGAGGTGATTCAGTCTGAGAATCTGTAATTCGGTACCCTGATCAGGGTAGTTCAACTGCAGGTGCATGATGAAACGGTCGAGCTGAGCTTCAGGGAGAGGGTAGGTACCTTCCTGTTCGAGCGGGTTCTGTGTAGCCATTACCAGGAACAGATCAGGTAACTGATAGGTCTTACGACCGATGGTTATCTGTCTTTCCGCCATCGCTTCCAGAAGTGCTGACTGAACCTTTGCCGGAGCACGGTTGATTTCGTCGGCTAACAGTAAGTGATGGAACAGAGGACCAGGCTGGAATACGAATGTACCATCCTGAGGTCTGTAAATATCTGTACCGGTCAAGTCCGCTGGCAAAAGGTCTGGTGTGAACTGGATACGGTGGAATCTGCCTTCAATACATTCTGACAAAAGCTTGATTGCTCTTGTTTTTGCAAGTCCCGGAGGGCCTTCAACAAGAATATGACCGTCCGCCAGTAATGCGGTTAAAAGACCGTCAACCAGTTCCGGCTGACCGACTATATTCTTATTCATATAGTCGCGAACTTTTAATATAGCTTCATTGGACATTTGCTATTATCCCTATTTCTGAGTTGTATTTTTACGAGTAAAAAATAAAACTATTTTTACAGGTAGTATTATTTTTGCAAAACTCTGATTTACTCCGCGGAGACAAAAATAATCTCTCCCCGTGCGGGAGTAAAATTTTAATAAAATATAGCATACAACAATCATTATCTTAGAATAGATTTATCTAAAAATGTGTAGTCTGTACTGTTTTAACACGCCTATAAGTCAATATTTTTAGTGGTTGTTGTTTTTTTAAACGATAAGTTTGCTGTATGCGTTGATTTATAAATGTTTGGTGGTTTTTTGAGCAAATTCATAAAGACCGTGAAATTATGAATGCCTTATTTCGAAAATTGACGGCACTGATCTTTTTTATATTCAGTAATAAAAAGAATACGGAATATCTGTCGAAACGTCGCGGTTCCGGCGGAAAAATGCACCGTATGGCAATTACCCGTGGTAAGAGATGACTACAGTTTCTTTGCTATTTGTATTTCTGTTCTTCTCTACCTTATTATTCCTTATTTCTGCATGTTCCTAATGCCGTTTGTTTGTTGTCCAAAGCTACCGGATGTGATGAGCTGTATCCGTGATTGCCGTGAATACGGATTCCGATATGTCTTACTGGTGAGTGGTTATTATACGTTTTTTGATGTTTTATAACATGAATGTCACAAATCCGACAAGCAAAGAACAACGGAGATCAAAATTCAAAGTCGATCTCAAATTTGTTACATCAATGTTGATATACTTAAGTTGAACATAGCGGTATGGATACCGGATTGTCGGTACCGCTGTACTTCTGGCTGATAATAACAATAAATAATATTCATAATACCGCAGCCCGCAGAAAAGGGATTATAACAATGAGAATATTTAAAAAATATAGCCCGGCAATGATTGCCAAGCATGTGCGAACTTTTTTTAAAGGCAGACTGTATATACATGGACGTGGAGCCTATGAATTCGACAAGGGAGCAGTTCTGATGCCTGTTGGTGCTGATGATAAGCACCGTGATACCGTAAGGGAACTCAACAGCTACATCGAAACCAGCAAAACCTGAGAGAATAGGACGTCCTCATGAAGTGGAACAGGATGTTTTTAAGAGTAAAATAGGAACCGCAGGGTTCCTATTTTTCTTTTACGGGTCCGACAGCCGTAATAATCCGGCTGTCGGACCGTTACTGTTTCGTCCTGTACAATATACGGCCGTCCGGTTGCAATTTATTGCTCATACCGGGTTCAGATGTTAAAATGTGGAAAATTTTTAAATACTGCAACGGTCTCTGCCGTGAGCCGTTGCGTAACGTGCCGTGTAACGTTGTTTCTTAGGAATTGTATATGAATGAGATTGTTGGCAGCGAAGTAGAAAAGAGAAAATTCAGGAAGGAAAATTTTCCGGAAGATGTTGAAGCAGAGATTGTAAGTGAACTGGAAACAATTAATGATGTAGTCCGTTACGTTACCAGTTATATGATTGAGAACAACGTCTATCTCGGACACGGTACCGACAGCTACTGGGACGAAGCTCTTTATCTGGTGCTCTGCCTCATCAATCTTGATTCTCCGGGAGATCCGGAGACCATGAATGCGAAGCTTACCGATCGCGAGAAGAGAAATATCGCCAGGGCACTGACCACCAGGGTTAGGGACAGAATACCGACTGCTTACCTTACCAACAGGGCATGGTTCTGCGGTATCGAATTCTATGTGGATGAAAGAGTAATCATTCCGCGCTCACCTATAGGCGAGCTTATCAATAACGGTTTTGCCCCTTATCTCAGGAAGACTCCTTCACGCATTCTGGATATGTGTACCGGTTCAGGATGCATTGCTCTTGCATGCGCCAATAAGTACAGTGCCGAGGACGTTTCCATTGATGCGGTTGACATCAGTGAGGATGCACTTGACGTATGTATCAGGAACATTTACAACTATGGCCTTGAAGACGTCGTTATTCCTATTAAGAGCGACCTTTTTGATGCACTTAATGAAGATGATAAATATGATCTTATCGTATGCAACCCTCCGTACGTTGATGCCGCCGATATGGAAGACATGCCTGATGAATATCGTGCTGAACCAGAATTGGCACTGGCTGCGGGAAATGACGGTCTGGATCTTGTCAAGGTAATCATTGCCGAGGCTCCGTACTATCTTGCGGATGACGGTCTGATTTTTGTTGAAGTCGGAAACAGCAGACTTTCACTTGAGGCTGAATTCCCTGAAGTTGAATTCAAATGGGTTGAATTTAAGAATGGTGGTGACGGAGTGTTTGTCATGACCTATGATGATTTAATTGAATATGCTCCATATTTTGAGCAGTACAGGAGAGAAAAGTAATGGCCGGCAATACCTTTGGTAAACTGTTTACCGTAACCACCTGCGGGGAAAGTCACGGTTTGGCTCTGGCTGCAATTGTTGACGGTTGCCCTCCGGGGCTGGAGCTCTGCGAGGCGGATCTTCAGAAGGATCTGGACAGAAGACGTCCGGGCACCTCTAAGTTCACCACTCTGAGAAGAGAGCCGGATCAGGTGAGAATCATCTCCGGTGTCTTCGAAGGAAAAACCACGGGTACCCCAATCGGTCTGGTAATAGATAATGTGGATCAGCATTCTTCCGACTATACCGCAATATCACAGATGTTCAGACCGGGGCATGCGGATTATACCTATCTTCAGAAGTACGGCATCAGGGATTACAGGGGCGGCGGACGTTCATCTGCCCGCGAAACCGCCATGCGCGTGGCGGCTGGTGCCATAGCCAAGAAGTATCTGAAGGAAAAGCTTGGCGTGGAAATCAGAGGATATACCACGTCAATAGGTTCGGTTAAGGCGGAAAAGTGCATCGTTGATGAAAGAGAAAACAATGAGTTCTTCTTCTGCGATCCTGATAAGGTCGAAGAAGTAAGGGAATTCATGTGTAATCTCTTAAAGGAACATGATTCTGTAGGGGCTTCGGTTGAAGTTGTGGCTACCGGTGTTCCCGTAGGTCTTGGTGAGCCTGTATTTGATCGTCTTGATGCCGAGATTGCCTACGCAATGATGGGTATCAATGCAGTTAAGGGAGTTGAAATCGGCGACGGCATGGCCGTAGCCGGCCAGAAGGGCTCATATCACAGAGACGTGCTGACACCTGAAGGTTTTACCACCAACCATGCAGGCGGTATTCTGGGCGGTATCAGTACCGGTCAGGACATAATAGTGAAGATGGCTCTTAAGCCGACTTCAAGCATTACCATCCCCGGTAAGACCATAAATCTTCAGGGTGAGGTTACCGATGTTGTTACCAAGGGCAGACATGACCCTTGTGTCGGCATCAGGGCCGTGCCTATTGCCGAAGCCATGCTGGCTCTTACGCTGATGGATCATTTCATGCGTAACCGTGCCCAGTGTGCCGATGTTGTATGCAGTACTCCGAAAATCGCATGATTTTCGATATGCGCGGAAACCATCCGTAAGTCCTGATGAAAACCGGATCGCCTAAAAGGGCGGTCCGGTTTTTGTTTGCGTGGTGATGGAATCGGAGAATACAGCCATGATTAGGGATTAGTGAAAAAATATTGATTTTTTCAGAAAAAGGTATAATATTTCTTTTTCAATAAATTCCGTAATTAAATGCCATAATTCATTATGCATTTATAATAAATACGGATCATGATAATGCTGAATCCGAATAAATGCGGATTCCTGCATCGGATACCGAAACGTTTATACCTTATATTAATTGTTTTTGACAGAGATGACGTTAAAAGGAGTTATGTAATGAGCAGAAAAGAACGCAGGAAGAGCGGCTCAGGTGAGTCTGCGGTTCCTAATGTGATAAACTTTGTATGCAGATACGATCTTAAGTTCAATCACGCAAGAACCTATGATGACCGCAAGAAGAAGATGAAAGCGGGGTACGTAAAGCACAAGAACAGAATTTCGCCGTGTGACGGCATAAGTCCACGGCGAATTTTTTTGTCCCTAGCATTTTAAGACCTTAACCAATCTGTCCATTGCTTCCTTCAGAATGGCCCTCGGACAGGCTACATTTATTCTTACGAATCCGCTTCCCTCCTTCCCGAAAATATACCCCTGATTTGCTTGAATTCTGCATTCAGTAAGCAGAAGTCTTTCCAGTTCCGTGTCGCTTAATCCGTATTTTCTGAAATCAAGCCACAGAAAGTAGGTTCCTTCCGGTACTGCGGAATGCCAGATGTCAGGAAGTTCCGCATCAAGCCTGTGGTAGGCATAATTAAGGTTGTCCTTTATATAGGAAAGGGTTTCTTTCAGCCAGTAGCTTCCCGTTCTGTATGCTGTTTCCGCAGCAATGCTCTGAATGAAGTTCGGACCGTGTCCGTGCAGCCCCAGACTTTCCGCCGTATCCAGAAAACGTGTTCTTGTTTCGGCATTTTTAATGAATATGTTGGCATTGGCAATGCCGGCAAGATTAAATGTTTTTGACGGAGAGGTGCATACAATCAGTCTGTCATTGAGCCTGTCGTTTTCCAGATTAAGTACGGACGTGAATGCTGATGACGGAAACACGATGTCCGAATGGATTTCGTCGGCAACAACAAAGACTCCGTGCTTAAGGCAGATGTCAGTCAGAGCGAAGATTTCATCCTTTGAGAATACACGTCCCGTAGGGTTGTGGGGACTGCAGAGAATGAACAGTGCCGGATGCTCCGCTTCAATCGTTTTTTCAAATGCTTCAAAATCAATTTCAAAACGGTTTTTACCCTGTATAAGAGGGCTTCTGATAAGTCTTCTGCCGGTGGATGACACCGTTCTGTAAAACGGGTGATAGACGGGAGTCTGCAGAATTATTCCGTCACCCGGATTTGTAAAGGCGTGGATTGCCGTTATTATCGCCGGGATAACTCCGGAGAAGGGTACAATTTCATTTGCCCTGACCGAGTAATTGAATTTATCCTTAAACCACTCCGATACAGCTGTTTTGTAGCTGCCGGGAGTGTATGAATATCCGTATACTCCGTTGGCTATTCTCTGCTGCAGAGCCTCCCTGACAGTCGGAACCGTTTCAAAGTCCATGTCGGCTATCCATAACGGAAGCAGGGGGAGTCTGTCCGGATTCACGCTGTCGATACTCTTCTGCCATTTAAGGGAAAGAGCGTTTCCAAGATCGGGGATTCTGTCCCGGCTGTTGCTTATGGCTGCACTGTTCGCAGAAAGCAGCTCCCCGTTTGCGGAGAGCTGGTGAACAGGAGCTCTGTTCAGAACGGTGATTCCGGAAATCATGGTGTTCTCCTTGTATTATTGTTTAGTTGTTTTCTGTTTTTCTTTGTTATGTTTATTATTATTTATTTATTTCTTTCTTTCTTTAAACATATATCATATCAAACATATTGATATGGTATGAATTATATTTTTGCACCGATAATTCAGAATGTCAACAGGGTTTTTTTGAACTTTTGATTTAAATTGATGCTGCCAACCGTGATCTGATGCTTAATTCTTTGCATTAATAAATATTTGTGATAATATTGCCAGGATTGAAGAAACGTTGCAGAGCACTGTTTCTAAACTCTTCAGACCGGAAATTTTCCGGAATATATCGTTAAGTTATAAGCATCCCATCATAATGAAAAGCAGAACCCATCTTGTCGTCGGATTATCATCATCGCTCCTGCTGGTTCATCCGACAGACTGGCATACTTTTGCGGTCGGAGCGGTGACGGCCGTTGTCGGCGGGACTGTTTCAGACATAGATTCGCGGATGTCCAGACCTCACGGCAGGGCTACTTTGATTATTGCCCTGATTTTTCTTCTTGTAATCGGTCTGGTGGTTGCTGACGGTGAATACGATCTTGGACTGTACCGCAGTATAACCGGTAATGAGCAGACTGCCGATCCTGTAAAAGGAGGTCTGGCCTTTGTTCTGATTTGTGCTCTCGGCATGAATATCAAGCACAGGGCCTTCATGCATTCTTTTTTCGGAATGGTGGCACTGACATTCTGTGTTTTTCTGGTTGATCCTGTGGCCGTGCCATTTTTTGTCATAGCCTTTATGGGGCATATCTTCCTGGATTTTCTGAACAGCTATGACATATATTTCTTCTACCCGTTCTCATTCTGTAAATACTGCCTCCGTATTGCCGAGGATGACGGTTTTCTTGACAGAATCATATTCATGCTAGGAACGGCTTTAAGTATATGGCTTCTTGTTCTTATTCCCGCTGACATTATGGGTTTTTTCAGCTGGCTTGCGGAAATTAAAAACTAGACATCTCCTCAGACCGATCTGCGGAGTGTCTGCCGTTAAATCAGGAATTCCTTAAAATCTGATTCTTCAGGTTTGGTTTTGTGTCATGAAACGTCAGTTGATTTCAGTAATTCAGTTCATTAATTTGATCATGGTTAAAAAACAATCAGGTTAATCGTAAAATATTTTCATGATGCGGGTTCAGATGATATATTTAAATTAATAGCGTTTTTTTTATATTCTAATAAAACCTCAAATACCAAGACATGGACAGTGTCCCGGAGGGATTTTATGAATGACGATAGCCACACGGCCGACGATGAGTTGGATCAGACGGATTACGAAGAAAATATCGTTGATATCCGAGGTCGTCCCGTTGCCGTTTCCGAGCGGAGCCCTCATCGAAAAAACAGAGGAACATCCGTCTGCAGAATACAGGCCTGGGCCATGTTTTATAAAGGCATGACCGGCAATGAAATCTATACGAGGGATGACGTTCTTGAATGTTTCTACAGAGCGATGGAGTGTCTGAGATGTGAGGAAAACTATCTGGATCTCAGTGCCGAACAGGCCAGTATTCTGGTAAATGAAGGTGATTATTTCATTAAAACCGGTAACGGGGAACACTTTATTCCCATCATCTCTTATGCGGATCTGAGGGATGTGCTGAAGCATACAATCGGCGGAACAAGAGTCGATGAGCTGTTCCAGCAGTTCTGTGAGAAGAATCTAATCAGCGTAAATGAATCCCTTGAGGATATAATCGATCTTGAGCTTCTTGATTATTCCATAGCCGCAAACAAGTAATTCTGTCCTAACATGGCGGTTTGCCGTGGCATACGCTGATGTCAGATGAAGTCAGAAGGTTCTGAATGTTAAGTTCTGAATCTGATAATAAAAGGGAAAGCTTCAGGCATGAAGCTTTCCCTTTCCGTTCTTGTCGAAGGTGTCAGAATACAAACCCCCCGGCTGTTACGTCCGGCTTTTACTTTGTGCTGTTATGGAATTTTTCGCATAATTCCAGAAATTTACGGTGGATTGACGGATCGTCATTTATTTCAGGATGAAACGCAAGTCCAATCTGATTACCGTATTTAACAGCCACGATTTGATCCCTGCTTTCTGCGAGAACCTCAACGTCCCGGCTGTGAAGTTCAGTGACTATCGGAGCCCTGATGAATGTCATGAGGAAATTCCGGAGCTTACCGACGTTACCCGTATACTCAAAGCTTCCTGTCTGTCTGCCGAAGGCGTTTCTCTTAACAGTAACCGGAAGCGTACCCAGATGGGATATCGGATCACCATCGATTTTTTCAGCAAGAAGGATAAGTCCGGCGCATGTGGCAAGAACAGGGGTACCGGCCTTAATCATGTTTCTGAGAGGTTCGAGCATTCCCAGTTCCCTCAGCAGCTTGCCCTGAACGGTACTTTCTCCACCCGGGAGAACAATGCCGTCGAGAGAGTTTCCGGTAAGATCCGATAACTGTCTTATTTCAATGCACTCTGCTCCTGATAAGCGAATCATGTCCTCATGTTCACGGAATGCCCCCTGAAGTGCAAGTACCCCGATTTTCATTCTTACTTACCTCTTTCTTCCATGATAATCTTGATTTCGGATGCGTTGATGCCGACCATGGCTTCTCCGAGATCTTCAGAAAGTTCAGCAATCAGCTTGGCGTCCTTGTAGTTTGTAACGGCCTGAACAATTGCTCTTGCTCTCTTTGCAGGATCGCCTGACTTGAAGATGCCTGAACCGACGAATACGCCTTCGGCACCAAGATGCATCATGAGAGCGGCATCGGCAGGAGTGGCAACGCCGCCAGCGGCAAAGTTAACGACCGGAAGCTTACCGTTGTCATGAACCCATGCAACGAGTTCGTATGGAACCTGAAGCTGCTTTGCTGCTTCAAAAAGTTCGTCACTGTTGAGTGAGGCGATTCTGCGGATTTCAGAGTTCATCTTACGCAGATGTCTTACGGCCTGAACAACGTCACCGGTACCTGGTTCACCCTTGGTTCTGATCATTGATGCACCTTCGTTGATACGGCGAAGAGCTTCACCGAGATCTCTGGCACCGCAAACGAAAGGAACGCTGAAATCCCTCTTGTTGATGTGATAAACGTCATCTGCCGGGGTCAGAACTTCTGATTCGTCAATGTAGTCAATATCAATGGCTTCAAGGATTTTTGCTTCCATGAAGTGGCCGATACGGCACTTGGCCATTACCGGAATGCTGACAGCTTCCTGAATACCCTTGATCATCTTAGGGTCACTCATTCTTGAAACACCGCCGGCAGCTCTGATGTCTGCAGGGATTCTTTCCAGAGCCATTACCGCACATGCACCTGCAGCTTCGGCAATTCTTGCCTGTTCAGGGGTGGTAACGTCCATGATGACGCCGCCCTTAAGCATCTGTGCAAGGCCTTTGTTGAGGCCGTAACGTTCGTTGAATTCAGTAGTATTAGTATTCTTTGATTCGCTCATTATATTTACCTCTCATTCATTAAGTGCTTTAAATGGTACAGGTGTGGTGGTATTATTAAAATAATCAGATTAAAATAATTTTAGATGCCAGATTCCACATTTTTAATGTTTTATAATTCCTTGTAATATAGTAGGAATTTAAATATCCATATATTCCCGCTATATGGGGCTGAACGTTGTCACATCACGTTTCCGGCACTTTATACCCCGGAATTTGTGGCAGGGGATGTCGGATGTTTTCTGGCCTTAAATATGGTCAATTTGTTTAAAAATTCATATGACCAGATATATGAATGGATGCTGAGACGTTATGCTTACATATGATTTTTCCGATATTTCGGTACCGCTTTATGAGTATCTGTACAACAGACTGAAGGAAGATATCAGGACGGGAATTATTGCCAGGGGGGAAAAGCTTCCGTCAAAAAGAACATTCGCCAAGAACAACGGTATCAGTACCATAACGGTTGAAGCGGCCTATGAGCAGCTGATGAGCGAAGGGTTCGTATATGCACTGCCGAGGAGAGGGTATTTTGTGGCTGATATAACAGCGATTCCCGATACCTCAAAGAAAGGCTCCCTGTGTCTGGACATTACCGTTCCGGAGAAAAATTCCGGAGATGTTATAAAGGTGGATCTTTCCGATAACGGTACGGACCCGGATAACTTTCCGTTTTCGGTATGGAGCAGGGTAATGAGGAGCGTGATTACCAATAAGTATGATGTTCTTATGAAGCCGTCTCCGACCGGCGGAGTGAGAGAACTCCGACAGGCCATTTCAGAATACCTAAAATCCTTCAGGGGAATGCTGGTTGACCCCGATCAGATTATAGTCGGTGCCGGAACCGAATATCTGTACGGTCTGCTGATTCAGCTCCTGTGCAGAAACAGAGCCATTTGTCTGGAAAATCCCGGGTATCATAAATCTGAAATGATTTATGCAAATAACGGCATCGAATGCCGTCATGCAGGAATGGATTCGGACGGAATCATTATTGATGAATTGCGTAAATGCGGTGCCGACATTGTCCATGTAAGTCCGACTCATCATTTTCCGACCGGAATAACCATGCCTGTCAGCCGCAGATACGAACTGCTGTCATGGGCCAATGAAAAGGATGACAGATACATTATAGAAGACGATTACGACAGTGAATTCAGAATCAGGGGCCGGCCTATACCTCCGCTTGTGAGTCTTGACGGCTGTGACAGGGTAATTCACATTAATACCTTTTCCAAGACGCTGGCCTCAACAATACGTATCAGCTACATGATACTGCCGCGTAATCTTGCTAATCTGTTCTACAGGAAACTGTCATTTTATTCATGTACCGTTTCCAATTTTGAACAGTATGCTCTGGCAGGATTCATCAGCGGGAGATTTTTTGAAAAACACATAAACAGAATGAGACTTCATTATTCCAGAATGCACGGTATCATACTGGAGTGCATCAGAAACCATAAACTGTCACGTCACTGCGAAGTGATTGAAAATGACAGCGGTCTGCATTTTATCCTGAAAATCAATACATCCATGGATGATGACGTTCTGCGAAAAAAGCTTCTGGAAAAGGGAGTAAACATTCATGCACTTTCGGAATACTACGTCGGGTCTTCAGCCAATGATCTGCACCGCTTCCTAATTAATTACTCAAATCTAAGTGCAGAAAAGATGAACACGGCGTTGGATGCAATATATCAGTGCGTATTCGGTGACGAGGCTCGGAATTCATGACATGATAAGTCTGATACTTTACCGGACACTGATGATTTATACCGATGAAAGGAGTTTTTATGCAGGTGTTTGAATATGGAAATCGGGATGCCGAGACGGTGTTGATTCAGCTTGCCGATGAGCATGACCTGTCACTGATGAGCAGTGAAGCTGATGCCATTCGCCGTGAGGCGGGAGAGAATTTCAGACTGATAGCGTTAAAGGTGAATGATTGGAACGATGACCTGTCTCCATGGAAGTCTCCGGCTGTGTTTGGCAACCAAGACTTCGGAGGCAGGGCGGAAGAAACTCTGCAGGAGGTTTTGAAGTTCTGTTCCTGCTTGGAAGGAGTACGTTATATCGGAGGTTACTCTCTTGCCGGACTTTTCGCACTGTGGGCTGTTTACCGCACGGATGTTTTTAACGGAGCTGCGGCTGCCTCACCTTCAATCTGGTTTCCGGGATTTACGGATTTCATGAAAGAGAACGTGATTAAATGTCCGGCCGTATATTTAAGTTTGGGAGATCGTGAGGACAGAACACGTAATCCTGTAATGGCATCGGTTGCGGACAGAATCAGTGAGGCCCGGGGCATTCTCGACGGGAGCGGAACCGACTGTACTCTGGAATGGAATCGGGGAGGTCATTTCTGCGAATCGGACACAAGAACCGCAAGGGCGTTCGCATGGCTGATGCTGCGGGACGGGGGCCGATAAGCCGGCGGATACGGACACGGTAATCAGTGTTTGCGTAAAACAGCCTTCTGCCGTTCACCGGAACGATGAAATGTTTAAGTGTTTTCTTATAAAAGGAAGAAGAGTGTCAAGGAGAGATTCAGGAACATGGTAATAGAAATAATCTTCTTCAGCCTTCTTCCCTGAAAGCGGATCCGTATCCGTAACGACTCCGTACTTTGCCGTCAGTTCATATCCCCGCTCCAGAAATTGCTTATTAATCATCAAAATATACGGCTTTCCGGTGAACATGTCTCCGTACTAGGTTATCTGAATGTCAGGCATAGGCGGGACCGGCGGTTCGTCTTTGCTGCTTCCTCCGCAGGCGGAGACTGTGGCAAAAACTGCAGTCCAGAGAAGATAAAAGGATGTTTTTGATTGCAGTGGACTCATTTTGTTTCTTCCGTGGTGTTCTTGAGTGAAGGTTTAATACCGTAGTAAAGTGACGGAGCAACATTTTTCACTCCTTCGGTACTGCTCAGCCGTCTCTGCATGGACTTCCATTCCCCGTAATTATCCACCTTAACTTCGTAGACGCTTCTGCTGAGTTTAACGGCGGAAATATCCTGCGGGATACATTCAGTGTCCCTGACACACTGAATCAGGAGAGTGTTTTTAATAATATAGTTGTGGATGCCGTCTTTATGTCTTACATAGGCGATATGGTCCGGTTCCTTAGCTCCGGAAACCACAATCATGTCTCCCAGCGTTCCGAGAATTCCGTTAGCATCACCGGCAGTCTCTTTGATTTTCTTTCCGTTATTTCCGGCTTCAATAACCCTGAAGTTATCCGTATATACAGTTGCACCGTTGCTTTCCTGCACGATAATCTGAGTGGCGGACGAGCACGCAGAGGCTGAGAATAGGGATAGTACATACATAATTGCAGTTTTAAATTTCATTGTTATCTCCGGCAGTTTACTGCCATGGTCTTTTTTAAAACTCCGACTTCACCCGTATCCTTGCAGTTGATTGGTCC
Source organism: Ruminobacter sp. (assembly GCA_017940385.1). Lineage (GTDB taxonomy): Bacteria > Pseudomonadota > Gammaproteobacteria > Enterobacterales > Succinivibrionaceae > Ruminobacter. The sequence goes on from JAGAYS010000064.1 coordinate 23,129, forward strand.
GGCTCAGAACACGTAACATATGACAGATTCGGGGTATGCTGTTTTCTCAGCAAAAACGTCTGTCTGTCGCCACATTGTAATGGTAGCATTTATTTGAGCTGAGGCCTGATTCCGTGTTCGTATGAAGGTGCAACTTTGAGAACTCCAGCGGTGTCGCGCAGTTCTTTCTGAAGTGATTTCCATTCATCGTAACTGCTGACACTGAGTTCATAAACGCTTCTGCTCAGCTTTTTAGCCTTAAGATCTGAGGGAATGCAGTCTACGTCTCTGGCACACTGAACGGTGATGGCATCTCTTATTATGTAGTTGCGTTCATTATTGGCATTTTTAACGTATGCAATATGATTCGGAGCCTTTTTTCCGGAAACGACAACTTTATCACCGAGTCTGCCGAGTTCATTTTCTTCCGCAACAACGATAAGCGACTTCGTTCCGGAATCTTTTGAGCGTTCAACAACTGCGAAGTTGTCCGTAAAAACCGTAGCTCCGTTACTTTCAATCTCTTCGGCTGATGCCTGACTGCCGGCAGTTACAAATAATAAAGACAGGGCAGAAATAATGATTTTTTTCATGATTATTCCTGTATTTTTAAAATATGATGAAACATTTTTAGCTGTATCTGTCAGATTTACGGCGGTGCATTCAAAAACAGACAGGCTCACCGTGACAGGACTGCTGATATTCATGTTATTAAAATGTGAATATATTATCGAACCAAATAAATGAATATTTCGACAAAGATCTCAGTATAAAAACAACGGATGACACAACAAATGACAGGACTCTCAAAACCGCTCCGATGAGAATAATATACCTGCATTTGTATTGTCAGAAGTGACTTTTTTATGACGCCGTAATATGAAGAACCGACTCCTGCGGAGCCGTGCCGTTACGGCTTTATCTTTTGAATAATGAAATCGGCAAGAGCTGAACATCCGGAATTCAGATCGGTAAAAGTTTTTTCAAAATTGCCGGTATACCAAGGATCCGAAACATCTCTGGGACGTTCGGTCAAATCCATGAGTCTTATGCATTTATTTAATGGATCTGCCTGTATAATCCTCATCATGTTTTTGTAATTCATTTTATCCATGTAGACAAGATAGTCATAGTCGCGTTCGGTTATCTGTATGGCTCTGTGACCATCGCACGGAATGTTATGTCGGCGCAGCTGTTCGAGAGCTGGAGTATAGATTGGATTCCCGGTTCCGTTCCATATTTCCTCATCACTTGTGGCTGCGGAACTGATTTCAAACGCGTCAGACATATGGCGATCACTGATTATTTTCTTGAAAATGAATTCAGCCATGGGGGAGCGGCAGATATTACCATTTCTTTCTGCAACAGTATTGATAATATTCCAATCAACCTGTCAATCTTCATATGCTCACCCTTTCTTGTTTATTCTACCAACGCAAACAAGACAACTGTATGTCTTGTTCAGAATATATTTTTTTCCTGTACTCCGGTTTCAGAGTACAGGAAGTGTTATTACTGCTTCAATAAAACCTGATTTAAAGTTATAAACTCCAAACACAAACAATAAAACGATATGTCACGCAGTTCATCTGTCATGCAGATGTTTCCTGGGATTGGGGGACCCAACAAGCCAGTGCAAGCAATGTCTGGACACAGACATTGCTTGCTAGTTTGCGCACGATATCTCGACGCACCGCTTACGAACAATCCTAATCTATGCTCTGGACGTGCAATAGATAAAAACCATCCGCATATATGCGCTCTCCCTGCGCATACGGTTCCAAATTTACCTTATGCCACCGTACCATTCTAGGCGCAAACCTTTCCTGTTCACTCCACTGTGCATAATGAATTCCGATACAATCTAACAAGGATATTATAAAACAGGCATCTTAACACGTCATAACGAATTGTACCGTTTTCATCCCAAAAGTATACCCAAAAATATACTTTTTCCCTATTCCCAAGATTTATAAATTTGATTTCTCTTTTTAAATGCCTCTGCTCCACCCTCCATAATGTTCACTATATCGCGATGGGTTTCAGCTGAATCAATCGTTCCGCACTTTATCCCAATCGATCCGTCCTCATGGTATTCAGTCGTTACGACTCTTTCAGCATCTCCCAACACAGGAATGTTAGCGTTATGTGTCGCAAAGATGAATTGCATATCACTCTTTTCTTTTTTTATAGTTTGAATAAGTTCCTCGTAAATTACCTGATTATCCAAATCATCCTCTGGCTGATCCACAATAATTACATCACTGTCATGCTGCGTTAGTATAAATAGGATTAATGCGGACGCTCTTTGGCCTAGCGAATGCTTGCTTAAAGGCTTTCCATGATATGAGATACTGATCACATTTGGGGTATCATCAACCAGCATCTCTTTATAACCTTCTTCAATCTTTTGCGACATCTTTGCGTATATTGTATCAGTGCAGTATTGTTTTATTACACCACCTTCATTCAAATAGTAATCTTCAACTAGGGCTGGCATATCTGAAAACTCCTCACTCATTGCAATATACTTTGCATCGGATAGACCTGTCCCCTTAAAATATGTTCTGAGTTTTTCTTTCAGCTCTGCCTTATTTCCTTTAAAAACCATATCTATCGAAAGTTGATCTTGTTGCTGATTAATCTTGCTAGAGGCAATTTCATAATCAAGGAAATTTTTCCTAAGCAACTCATTGCGATCAGCAAATCCTTTTTTTATAGCGGAGCACAACTTATCCTTTGATTTTAAGTTTTCTTTTAGCTTGGCTATCTTCTCATTATTTGTAGCTAATTTCTTCTGGTCGGACACATAGCTATCAGCATCTAGTTGGTCATCATTTATTTCCCGCTTTATTTCAGCAAATTCATCCTTTAACGAATCAATCTTCAGAATAAGTTTTTCTCTTATTAAGGTTATTTTCTCTTTATATTTTTTTAGAGTATCTATATCCTGCTTGATTGCATCTATGCTTGAGTTTGCTTGCGCTATTAAAGGGTTTAAATCATCAAATATTTCACTATTATATTGGGAAACATAGTTATCAATTGAGAGCAGTTCACGTCCATCCTTGGAATATGCGCTTTCTAATGACTGAATAAGTTCATCTAGCCATTCAGAAAGAGAATCTATTCTTACTAAATCTGCATTACACGATGTTTGTTTCTTTAATTTTTCATCCAATCCTTTTTCTTGATACACCTTAAGGCGATGCTGCAAAGTAGCGTTTTCAGATGATAAATCTGCTATCTGGCCAGGTATATCCGTTAAGACTATCAACTTTTCTATATCTTCAGTGAGTTTGCTTTGTATAGACTCTTTCTCTTTAATTATATCTTGTACTTTATCACCAATAATCTTATTTAGAAGGTCGTATTCATAGCCCTTGCGCGTTAACGCCAGATCTTTCTGTCCAAAGTACAGCGGATTCCTAAGTATTGATTCAACAGGGATACTTAATATTTCGCCATTTTCATTGTATATTGTTGTTTTTTCGCCAATTATTCTCTTCAAAGAATAAATTTTTGAAAACCTATCAACTATTGTAAGTTCAACTTGTCCACCTGAACCAAGCACAGCTTTTACCAGTTCATTTTTATACTTTTCATCTTGTGCCGGTTGCTTATCCAAAGCGTACCTCAACACCTCCAAAATAGATGATTTGCCACTACCTCGGATTCCAATAAGCGTATTCAGTTCAGGAGAAAGTGAAAGCACTTGGTTCGCGAGTTTGCCGCCTAAACACCTCATTTCTTTAATGTATCCATGTGCGATTACCGGCAGTTCCTCAAAAACTCTGTTCTGAAAATCTGTCAATGCATACTTAACTGCAGAATATGAAAACTCACCTATCTTAATATATGTTTTCTTATCACCTTTTCCAATATCATCTATTGATTTTGGATCTGATCCTTCGAGAAATGCCAGATCATATCCCATCCAATCATGTACCTTCCTTATCAAGTCCCTGGTACGAGCTTTTTGAAAGCCTATTACACGTCTTCTGAAAATCCTCTCCGACGTTAACGACTGTATAAGGGTTCCGCCACATTCTTTCCAAAAACCTTTATCCTGCTCTACATGAGCACAAATCATAAAATAATCCTTATTCTGTTGATCTAAGGTTTTTATAACCGTAAGCAAATCATTTTGTGTATAAGTATTTTCGTTTCCTGGATCTCCAACGCCTAAAAACATGGCATTTATATTCCTTGAAATATAGTCAACGCCATCAACCATCCATTCTTCCGGATCAAATACGATAAGCATATGAATAGAACTTGCACCTTCTTTAATTGAAAGCTCTACCCCTGGCAAAATAAAAATATCCTTTTTCCTTGCTGCCTTCTTTATTGCTTTATACTGGTCTAAATCAAATTTATTATGATTGGTTATAACCCCAACGGATATTTTCTCTTGCTCCAACTTACAAACATAGTCTGATACAAATTCATTTTCCATACCCGAATACTTGAATTCTTTGTCTTTCACAGTATGTAAATGACAATCAAAACGTAAAACCTCTGAACCATTTTCAAACTTCATTTTCCAGTTTTCTCCTCCAATATTTGCTTATGCTGCATTTATTCCAGTCATCCCCTTGAACTGCCATATCAAAGAAATGATTCATTAGCAGATCCATCTTTCGATTCTATCATTAGCATTTAAGTATATGTTTTATCATTGAATTACAGTCCAACTACCGCTCTTGTTAGAGCCAATTCTCTCTATCAAACCCTTTTTCTTTAAACTGACCAGAGTACGCTCTATCGTTCTCTTTGTCACACCTACTTCTACAGCTATCTCCTCTGCCGTTTTTTCCGGTTTTCTTATCAATATACTTAGTACAGCTTTTTCCGTTTTATTTATACCGACATTTATACCGACATTTATACCGACATTCTTCTTGCTCATATCCAATACTTTTTCATCATACGGAATTCTGCATTTTATATAATTATCCGTAATTTCAAAAACTTCTTTGCCGTATTTCCTTATAATTGTCGGAACCCCATGACCGGTATGCTCTGTAAGTCCCATATTTAAAAAGACTCTCATTAGCGTAGAGTTTCGTGGATGACTTATTCCTTCGTAAAAGTCTTCTGTTGACATTCCACTAGGTAATCCTCCATGAGATAATATTTCCATCCGATCATTAAATAAAGAAATCTGAGGTTCTGTCACAGTCCAGTCATTATGAACCAATGCGTTTAAGACAGCCTCATTTACAGCATCAAAATCGAAAAGATACATGTCTTTTCTGGGCCTTACTGTCGTATCTGATACACAGATATTCTCTGCTGACAGTCTTGCCTTAATCTTTTCATAAACCGACAATATACATCCGAAACCGAAATCATTTCTTTCAGAAATTGCCGCTTTATCTATGCCATTAAATTTGACGAATGTAAAAGGTATATTATTCTTATCCGCAAGCAACTCAGCTAAAAGATTATAATCTCCGTCTTTGTTACGCAGGTTGAAATTAGCTTCAAAGGATGAATCATCAACATGAAAACCCTTCTCCGCATAATAAATCTTCAGTTCCCTGAATGTAAGATCTGCCCGTGACGCACGTTTTTTGAGCATATATTCCTCGTCATAGAAGTTTTTTTCATAACGAATACGAATTTGTTCCGGTGTCATTTCTTTGCAAGTTGTTCCAATTCTAATCACGCAGCCGCTTGAAGAAAAACCATACTTTTTCTGACAGTATATATTTCTTGTTCCCTTTGAAATATACAAAGCGATGATTGTCTTTCCTGCATCAAACTTCAGTTCCGTGCGTATTTCTTCTTGTGGATTTGGTTCAATCTGCATTGTAATCACGTCAGATATCTTTTTTAAAATTTCATCAATTTTGTCAACACCGACAACATTTCCGTTATCATCAACCCCGACAAATATCTGACCGCCATCAGCATTCAAAAAAGCCACTATCTCCTTGCAAATGGTATCTGTATATTTTGCCTTTAATTCAACTTTTTCCGATTCAATATATTGGCTCATAACAATGTCCTTTCCAAATCAAAAAATACGTAATCTTATTATAATATTATTCCGACATTCTTTCAATATATACCGACATTTATACCGACATTTTGCGTCATTCTTTTTGCTACTTTATTTACTACTTTAATTGCTACCTTAATTGCTACTCATCCATAGAAAAAGCACCCTGCATCAAGCAGAGTGCTCTCATCATTCATCGGGTAGTTCACCTTCAAAAGGTGTAAACGGGGTGTAAATCCGTTTGATAAATCTTCAAAGCGCCTTATTTTCAAGGCTTTCCGTTCTACTGAAATCTTTTGCCCCAGCAGACGAACAGTATTTTGATCATATCTTTGTCTCACTTTCAGAGGAGTGTTCCTTGCCAAATTAAAAGGTGTAAACAAGGTGTAAATCAGATACCAGTCTGCCCATAAATGGCTTATTTCCGCCATTCGCCACTTTGACATTAAATCCTGCCGTGGCATACGAATAAGATGCGAAGTTTCATTATTGATTTTAAGAATTGCCGAGAAATGCCCATTTCTACAAGGTTTGCCGGCTCTCAAACAATGCAGAAGTACCTTTTTGAATTTTAACAGAAATGGCATAAATAGCCAAAAATACGCATTTTGTAACAGTGAAAAGTAGTAAGAAAGTAGTAAAAATCTGAAGGTCTACTACTCGAATATTTATTAGATTTGGTATTCGTAAAACCGTTGATTTTTCAGACGTTAAAAAAGCTTATGCCATAATGGTCATGAGCTTAAAAATTAATTTTCGAGCATTTTATGTTGCCTTAAATCGATGCGGATTTAGCACAATTATGCGCAGATATGAAAAAAGCCCAAACTTCAGTGGAGTTTTTTGATGGATTTAGGCAGAAGTTGGTGATATAGTCTGTGATTTATAGGGATATGAATTTAAGATCAAAAATAAAGAATTGAGAGAACAATCATGGCTGAAAACAATGAAAATATAAAAATCACTGTTGTTGAAAGAAGAGGAAAACGAGGATGTGACTACGGCCACCGCGTTGGTGATGTTTATGATTATGCCAAGGACGCAGGAAGGCTGTGCCCCTGGATGCTGACTGTTGCCAATATGTACATTTCAAAACTTAAGGATGGGCAGACCTTTACCCGTGAAGGACTTCCTGAGAACGCTGTTACATTCTGCTGTCCGGATCCTAGAGTAATGAATATATTTCAGATTGAATATACCGGCAAGATTGAAAAGAACAAGGTTAATGAATAACACGCCATTCTGCTTGACACTAAAAAAGCTCATGCCATAATGGTCATGAGCTTAAAAATTAATTTTCGAGCATTTTATGTTGCCTTAAATCTGCTCAGATTTAACATCGTATTGTGCTCTATCTTATCGACTTCCTTTCTCGCATTCTCCAGTTCTTCCAGTCTGACTATTTCATTCTTGGCATCATCAAGACCGAGATGAGTATAAACGTCCATGGTTACTGCAATTTCAGAATGTCCCATAAGATACTGGAGCGTCTTTGGATTCATCCTTGCCTTGGCCTGATTGCTGCAGTAAGTATGGCGACAGACGTGAGGAGTGATATTCGGCATTTGGATTTTGTAAATCTCGTTGTAGCGATTCACTGCATTACTGAATCGGTTTTCCCAGTGCAGTGCTACCTCCGGCATACCGTCCTTATCCCGGATAAGAAATCCTGCATAGCCTTTGATGATCACCTCGGGCAAATCAGTCGGCCTGTATTCCACCAGGTTCTTAAACATCTGATACACATCTTCAGTCATCGGAATCTTGCGGGTTCCGGCATTGGTCTTAGTCGGAGTGATAAGGTATTGTCCTGCTCTGAATCTTTGTAGCTGATGGTTGATATCGATTATTCGGTTTTCCAAATCTATATCCTTTAGTGTCAGACCGCAGAATTCCGATATGCGCAATCCCGTGTGGAACAGAATGTAAAACACCTCATAGTACTTACAGTAGATATTGTCCTCTCGTACAAATTTAAGGAACTTATACATCTGCTCCTTGGTTATGGCCTGTCTTGTTTTTTCGGTGTTGTAAATGACACCGGCAAGCTCAAATCCGAAAGGATTCTTGACCAGCAAATCATCATCAACCGCCATCTGAAAAGCAGGTCTCAGCACTCCGCGTACCGTTTTAATGGTACTCGAGCCTCTGCTGTCCTCCTGCTGAAGTTTGATGAGAAAAAGCTTGGCATCGGATGTTCTAATCTCACACATCCTCCTGTTTGAAAATTCTTCCTTTTTAAGCAGATTGCGAACAAAATTATAATTGATAAGCGTTGATTCCCTTACGCCGGTTCTGGTCTTAAGATATCTCTCAACCAGCTCCATGACCGTGAGATTTTTACGCATCGGGTCCAGCCTTGATTCCAAATCCCGATCGACGCTTTTTTCAAGCTCGCGCTGTGATAAGCACGGCAGCCTACCTGCAGGTTGCGGGTCTGTCGGGGTAAGGCGCCAGCTGTACAAGAATTTTGGCTTGCCGTTAACCATGTACTTAAACTGATATTTGCCGTCTCTTCTGATAGATTCTCCGGTATGGAGAACTCTATGCTTCGAGTCTCTTCTTGGTCCTACCGTTCTTGGCATTTGCAAGTTCCTCCTGTTTTCCGTTACTTAAATATTTCATAAGTTCTTCCCTTACAATGAATCGCTGCTGTCTGCCGTATTGAACCACAAAGCTGAGTTTCTCCTTTCTTATCAGATGCCTGAATTTTATCCGACTCAGGTTAAACAGCTTTATGGCCTCCTCAACAGTAAGCAGCTCCTTTTCTTCCAAGTTAGCTGGCATCATCATGCTCACCGTTAAATCATCTGGGTATTGATGAGGTACTCCTCAAACTTCGGGCGAACAATCAGATACCTGTTACCGCATCTGATAGCAAAAACACCAATGTTGCATTCCGCAAGAAGACGCAGTCTCGTGTAGCCAATGTGGAAATACTGAGATGCTTCGTTAAGTGTTAAGGTGTAGCGTTCATTGAAAGGAATTTTTGTAACTGCATTTTCCGGTTTGATTACAGTTATTGGATCGCTCATTGAATTGCCTCCGTTAGTAAGTTGATTTTTCATTACAGACTCCTGTTTTTGCATAAATCTTTTCTCCTCTGATTGACTGTATAGTCCCGTACTGTTTCAGGTATATCAACTACTTAATCCAAACAAAATGCCATCTGAATCAAATAGTTGTGAAGAGCAATAAACCGCTTTTTGCCACGTAAAACTGAGAAATGCAAAAAACGTTGTCTCTTATAAAGTAGCCACGGCAGAAGGGAAAATCTGACGTTTGTATTAATCTTTTTTGTAAAAAGGTGTGATATAGCCTGCCGCATTCAGGACCAGACCATCTGCCCATGGTGGAGTCCTGGCCATCTGCTCACAAAGAGCATCAAGACTCATTCTCTGATCTGCCTCAATAACCAGCTCATCATGGATATGCATGACAATGTCGCAGTGTCTTAAAGTATTCATGGCATACAGCAGAATGTCTCTGGATGTTGCCTGTACGATGTTTTCCACGAATTTGGGTCCGTAGCTTTCGATTCGTTCCCACTTCTTATTCGTGCCAACCCCCTCATAGGTAATACAGTCACCGCCAAACTGGTTGATTCCGATTCTAGGTTTAACGTAGGCGAGCTTTCTGCCGGAAGGCAAAGTGATGAACAGCATTCCGCTCTGACAGGTAAATGTCAGGCCGTGAGTTCGGGTAGTGGTTCTGTTTCTGACCGAGTCCATTACAGCTTTGTCGACTGCCCACCAGAATTTAACGATGTTCTGATTGGAGTTTCTCCATGCATTGACCAGTGGCTGAAGCTCTTCTTCCTTGAGTCCCATTTCCAGAGCGCCCATGTTCTTTAATGCGCCGGTAGATCCACCGTAACCACAGGCCAGTTCCGCAATTTTCCCTTTCTGCCTCAGGTGACTATTTACACCGTGCTTTTCTACAGGAACCTTAAACATCTGACTGGCACTCATGCAGTAAATATCACCGCCTTTAGCAAAGAGCTCCTGTCTCCATGTCTCACCGGCATACCAGGCAATAACACGTGCTTCAATGGCAGAGAAGTCAGCTACATAAAAAAGTTTATTTTCAGTTGGAATAAAGGCCGTTCTGATAAGTTGAGACAAGGTATCCGGTACATCTTCATAAAGTATGGAGACTGCATCGAAATCACCGGAACGCACCAATGCTCTTGCCTCAGCCAAATCCGGCAAATGGTTCTGAGGAAGGTTTTGCAATTGAATAATTTTGCTACTGAACCTGCCGGTACGATTGGCACCGTAAAAGCGAAAAAGTCCCCGGGCTCTGCCATCCGAACATACAGCATTCTGCATGGCCTGATATTTCTTTACGGATGATTTGGCAAGCTGCTGGCGAAGCGTCAAAACTCTGGTAAGTTCCGGTGGAGCGTTTTTCAGAAGTTCCGCTACGGCTTTCTTATCAAGTGAATCTGTCATAAGTCCGTTTTCAGCAAGCCAGTCCTTCATCTGCTGGACAGAATTGGGATTTTCAAGCTGAGTAAATTCCTTCATGGCACTTATGAGGTCATTTCGGGAGCGCTCATCCATGGATATGGACTGTTGAACCAGCGTCATATCAATGCGTACACCTCTGTCATTTATGTTTTGGTCGAGGTGATATTCGTCCCAGACGAAATTAGGAACCGGAAATTTTGAGAGCCTATGATGTATGCCCATTTCAGCTTCGACATCCCGGATATTGTAGCGTTTGAATAATTCCCATTTATCCGGAGCATGACGAGGGAGATTACGCGTTCTGCCGCCATTAGTCTGAGTTGGAGTACAAGGAACGCAAAAATATCTGATGAGGTCTTTGCCTTCCGCGAGCTTCTGCTTATCAAGACCGATTACAGCACCGGCTCCTTCAAGAGAAAGTGGCAGTCCCATAGTGGCAGCCCAGACCATATCACAGTGCCAGCCCTCCGGTGAGAGATATGTGCCGGTTGGCTGTCCGAGATACCGGGATAAACAGACACGTTCAAAGTTTGCATTCCATGCCCATTTGATAACTGAATCATCTTTCAGAGCCTGAATTATTTTGTCCGGGATTTTTTCTCCGGAAGCAAGGTCAACGACCTGTACCGGGCCACCATCAACGCTATAAGCAAAAAGCAGAATTTCAAAATCCGGAGCTTCACAGTACCGATAAACTCCACCTTTGCTCAGGTCAATACTTGAAAAACACTCGATATCACAAGAAATTGTCTTCATTTTTTTCCTTATAAAAAAAGGTGGCAGATTAACTACCACCTCAAAATTCAATGTTTCTTCAGTTCAGGTTTTAACCTAAGAAGTCCTCATCTGTGTCGGTTGCAAAATCACTCTCGGCACTGGACTTGCCGCCCAATGGTTCACCGTCGCTGAGTTTCTGCAGGTTGTTAAGACCGCAGGCAATACCTTTATTGCCGTTCGCATTGAAGGCATAAAAGTTGATGCTTGCTCGGCCATACACACCAGAGTAAACCTCAGAACGGTTCATTATCGGGTTACAGGCCTCGTCGACAATTCCTGGCGCAGTTGCACTGTTGGCATTGATGAAGTAGGCATTAGCGTAGGCCGGATCATCCGGTCTTTCAATGTCGCCGTCACGCAGAGGTGTCTTGATAAGATTGAGTGCCGGTACGGTTCTGCCGTTACCCTTCAGCTTGGATTCACCCTCCTTGTAGGCGGCTTCAATTGCTGCCTTAACCTTGGTTACTGTCACGGTATCTGACTTAGGGACAATCAGAGACACGCTGAACTTCGGAGTACCGCCGTTGATTGACTTAGCTTCCCATACATTGGCATAAGACCAGCGGGTTTTTCCGGTAATTACTTTGGTTGGATTTACGTTCTTTGACATTTTTTATTCCTTAAAATCTAAGTTAACACAAGAAATTTCCGGTCTTTTATCGCTTTCCGGCACAAGCGTTGGTTTGCCTTGCGGCTTTTCGATATAAGCTGAAAGCAGCTTCTCGAATTTTGTCTTTCCGAGCATTTTCTGCATTGCAGTTATGCCAAGAAGTTTCTTTTCATAAGGGTCAAAACCGGCCTCGAATACAGCCTTGATGACATCCTCCTCATTGGTATATTTCCGGTTGGCTCGTCCCTCCACAAGCTTCCATCCGGTCCATGCCTTTCCGCTGATAGCCTGCTGCAAGGCATAATCCTTCACATCTGACGCCCATGCGGTAAGCTCATCAACCTTGGAGAGAATCACCTCAATCTCGACATCTTCCAGAAGCGACGGTAGCTTGAAATCATGTCTGGCAAGTTGCAGATTGGCTTCAGCTCTGGCACGACACGTGTGTTTTGCTTTACAGAACCCACACCATTCACCGCAGTGAAACTCACCCTTACCTTCGAAGGCCAGTTCAGCTGCCGGCTTTAGGACCTCATCTGCCCAGTCGAGAAGTTTTTCCGGGCTCATCTCAAAGCTGGAGATGTTTTCTCGTCTCGGCTGATAAATCGTCATTGAGACGTTGTTGATGTCGTACAACGCATCAAACAGCTCCAAAGCACCAAGGGCATAGCACATCATCTGCGGGTTCATTTCAGCTTCAACCAGTACCCCGAGACCATGTTTATAGTCCACAACTCTCAGCGTTCCGTCGGCAATAATCAAACAGTCGGCTGTTCCGAAACCATCAGGTGCCCAGCGGGAAAAATCTACTCGCTGTTCAATAAAGACCTTCGGATCTGAACATGTCTTTGCAGCCTCATTTACCTGCTCCAGAACATAGTTTGCGTAACCGGTGGCACATTCATCCATCTCGTCATTGAGGCGAGTAAGATGCGTTGTCGGATCTTCGGCTTCCATTCCCAGTGCGGTCTTCAGCTTGTACTCACAAAGCTCATGAGCTTCAGTTCCTTCCGCTGCATACTCGCTGGGCTTATCCTCAAAGGTTTCACAAAGCCTCACAGAGCGTGGACACATCAGCCAGCGGTGAGCTGAGGAAGCTGATAAAATTGCATGTTGACTAGGCATTCATAAGCTCCTTGGCATCATTAAGCAGAGAAGAGTAGTTGTTCGGATCTACATCGCTTAAACGCTCCGCACCGTACTTAACAATCAGCTTCTTCACATCAGCGGTAAAACCGGCACGGCTTATGTCAGCAAGAACACCTCTGACCTCTTCAAGAGTGATTTTAGGTGCGGGTTCCTGCGGTACTCCCTCGGTTGTTACTTCAAGGCTTTCAGCCAACTGACGAAGTTCCTCAGATATTTGCATCAGTCTTTGTTTCAGATTTTTCATTAAGATTTTCTCCAGATTTACAGATTAAAATTTCACCGACGTTATCACCTGGGATAAGCACGGTGACCTTGTTCAAATCGCCGAAAAGGAAACGCAGTAATCGCTCCCTGATGCTGACACCCTTACAGGCAACAGCACCGTTTGTTCTCGGCTTTTTGGTTAAATTGATTTTGAGTTTCATAGTTGGCTCCTTAGTAAAAATTTGCTGTTCTCACTAAGTAGCCACGGCAGGAGGGAAAATCTGACGTTTTTGGAAAGAATTTTTGAAAAAATTGAATGACTGAAAGAAACTTGAATCGGGTGATATGGTTGAAATCGCATTTCATTTATGAACCGATCACAAAACAGCAATTCATACACGATTTCTCGTTGTTAAAAGGGTATGGTCCGCTACAATTGTCGATATTACGATTGTGCAAGTATTTGAGGTATATATGGGCGAAACAATTCATCCTGAGCGTCAAACTGTAGAAAAATGCTTAAAGGATAAAACGTATTACATTGATTTTTACCAGAGAGAGTATGTATGGGGAACAGAGACAGTAAAAATATTGTTAGATGACATTTTTAACGCATTTGAGCAGTCATATGTCCTCATTAAGGATTCTGAACTAACTCCTGAATCCTTGGATAAATATCTAACTTGGTATTATTTAAACGTGTTTATTACGAATACTGTAGACAGTAAAACCTTTATTGTTGACGGTCAGCAAAGATTATCAACTCTAACTCTTATATGTGTAAAACTATACAACTTAACACAAGATGATGATGAAAAAGATATGCTTCGCCCATGTATACACGGAAGATCATGGAAAACTCTAGTTTATCGTATTGACCATGAAAAACGTCAAAGGGCAATGGATTATATTTTTCAAAACAGCAAACCATTAGGTGAATATAAAAATCAAACAGAAGAGACGATAGTAGGAAGATATCACGATATTAGTTCGTATATTGACAATAAAAATCTTGATGCTAAAAAATTAACGGCCTTTATCTATTATGTTCTTCATAAGATTGTTTTGGTTGAGTTAAGTATTGAAAAACAAGATGATACAGCAATGGTTTTTGAAGTAATTAACGATAGAGGGGAACCATTAAAGCCATTTGAAATTTTGAAAGGGAAGTTAATTGGCGCTTTAAATAAAGCCGATACTGATTCTTATGCTCAAAAATGGGATACGTATATACAAAGAGTAAAATCCTCAGATGATTACAAAAATTTTGAAGACAATTTTTTTGCAACCTATCTGAAAGCAAAATTTATCTACAAGGAAAATTCTAAAAAGGAAGGCCTCATAAACAATTCTTATCACAGGTACATCTTTGATAAAAATGATGAAGCAGATGCATTGCAGTTTAGATAATATGATAAAAACCGTATTTCATCTATAAAAAACTTTATAGATAATGACATGAATTACTACACAAAACTGTATGCCAAAATTTTAACGAACCAGAATAACAATAAATTTTAGAATATAGCAATAACATATTGCAATTGGATGGCCAGTATCAGCTTATCATGTCCGCGTGCTCAATAGATGATCCAGAAGAAGATGAAAAAATTAATACTATTTCTAAAGAGTACGAAAGATTGTTTATGCTTCTACAAATGAACAATGTATATGAAAGTAATAGATTTCACGAAATTTTATATACCATAAAAAAAGAGATAAAAGATAAATCACCTAACGAATATAGGAAGGTTTTTGACAAAACAATCATCGATGCAATAGCAACAGAATTAAACCTAAAGGTCAAAATGGTTAATTCTGTCTTAGATTATAATAGATTTTCACAATTATCTTATTGTACGTCTAGATGGTTCTATTATCTTTTAGCAAGAGTTGAAGATTTCATATGTTCAAAGTTGCAAATTCAGCCCGAAAATGATGTTTTAACAATGTCTGTCGTGCATTCAAACAAAAAAGGCTACCACATAGAACATATTTTCAGCATAAATGAAGAGAATATCAATTATTTTGAAAATGAAGATGATTTTATGGATAGAAGAAACAGTATTGGGGCTCTTTTGTTACTAAAAGGAAGTGACAATATAAGTTCTAGCAATGAACCATATAAAGAAAAATTAGAAACTTATTCTCATGGCCCTGTATGGGCTAGAACGCTATCTTCTAGTTTTTACCATAAAAACCCAAATATGAAAAAGTTCAACTCCGAGTTGCGCAGTAGTGCGGGCGTTCAGTTTACAAGTTTTGATAAAAAATTTACTCCTGAATCAATGGAAGAAAGAACAAAATTGCTATTCGAACTTGTAAAAATAATTTGGGCTTAATCAAAGTACCATCGTATACATTTTCCAAATCATAAGCTGACTCACCAACATAGAGTAGTCAGCTTTTTCCAGGGAAAGTTTTTCTTATTTTGGAATTTGCCGATTAACCTCGTCCACCAAACTGCCCATTCTTTCAAATAGCCAGTTTCCCGGACAGGATTTTCTGGCAAACCACCGATGAACGGTCAGGAGCATTTCGTCACTCTTGACCTCATAGCTTAAAGCTTTATCCCGATCTGCAATCCATACCAGACGCTTCTTGCCGTTCCGTCTGCAGATATCAGTGCAGAGCTCCACCAGTGCAGAATACACCTCAGGCTTCATGGCATAAGGTTCTGTCAGATCAGAGGCGCACTCGATGGTGATGGCACGCTGATCGTTATCACGGGATGATGAGCACCATGAACGGTTCTGCTCATCAACGCAAAGTCCGATCCTACCGTCAGCACCTATGGCGTAGTTGCATGGACAGTTTGCCATCAACAATCCCGCACATCACACCGCTGATGTAGTCGATAACCGTAAAGGCAATCAGGGCATACAAGAGGCCGTCACAACCGCCAAGGAAGTAGCCGAGCCATCCGCCAATTCCCGTAAACATTGCCTGGAGCATATTCCAAAGCTCTCTCATGTTTTTTCTCCAATAAAAAAGGCGACATCTCTGCCGCCTGTCATTTAACTCTTCTTACGTTACTTCGCACCCGCTTAAGAAACTCCCGGTCAAGATAGCTTTCCATCCGTTCACAGGCTGAGAGGTATTTCTGCCAGTAGGCATAAGCCCGGAAATCAAGATAGATGAACCTGTTCCATGGCTTTTCCATTGAGAGATAATGCACCATCAGCGGAGCCATGTCTTTGTATCCGGGATTGAACCAGATGGCATTGAACTCACCTGAAAGCTGATGCTTTTTCCTGAAGTGAAGATTCACAAAGTCCTGCTCCGGGCAGTATATGAAGTCTCCTTTCTCCTCAATCGTTTTGATGAATTTCTCATACAAGCCTTTGCAGTCAGCCTTGTAGCACATAAGATCAGTGTTGAAATACAGCGGAGTGTTCACGATTTCCTTAAGCTTCATCTGCTTCATCCACTTGTCCTGGTTTTCACGTTCGCTGACTCCGAAGATGCCGGATTTATGCTCTGCCGTAATCTCCTCGAGGAGAGGAACCGCTGAGCCGAGAAACAGAGTGTCCAAATCAAAGTTCAGGACACAGTCCGTTTCTGCAGAAACTTCCTCAAGAGCTTTAATCCTTTGTGCGATGGCAGGAACGGCACTGCGGTGAACCATCAGTCTGTTACCTCCCACAGTGGCAAAGAGCTCATGCTACGGAAAAGACACATAGCGTACTTCCACTAAGTTAAGTGATAAGGTGTAACGCTGATTCATCGGGATCTCATTCTTCCTTGAGCCACTATCTTCCATTACGGTATTCTGATTATTTAATTCCATTGAATTGCCTCCGATATAGGTTTTAAACATTAAAATTTCCTCCTTCGATTGACTGTATAGTCCCGTACTACTTCGGGTATAGCAACTACTTAATCCAGACAAAATGCCATCTGCATCAAATAGTTGGAGAGAACAATAAATCGCTTCCTGCCACACATAACCGCGAAAAGCCAAAAGACGTTGTTTTCATTAAGTAGCCACGGCAGAGGGGAAAATCTGACGTTTTTGAAAAAATTTTTTGTAAAAAGATGTGATATAGCCAGTTGCTTCCGGAAAAGTTAAGTGTTGATATTTTGGACGTGTCATTGATAGATACTTTATGCTTATATTCTTATCAAAAAGTAAGATGTTGGCGGTTGACGATTAACCAGGTTATGGGATAATGACAGTAATAGAGCCTTTCTGCGCTTTGAACAGCGTACCAGGGAAAGGCCTTTTTGAGGTGACTGTCAGATTCAAAGGTGGAGCATGATGTTGAAGTCTATAGGTATCGGAGCGGAATTATTTCATAA
>JAGAYS010000065.1 GCA_017940385.1 Ruminobacter sp.
AGGATAGTCCCGTTTTAGACGTGCCGGCTCCGATTCACGAGACGGTTTGCCGTCTTCCGTAAGTATTTTTTTGTCAAGCAGCGTTTTCAGCAGTTTTACCATTGATCCCAACATTGCGACTCTGTTCTTGGCTTCTGCAGGGAACCCGCTCCATTCAGTACCGTATCTATCAATCGCTTCTTTAAGCCAGATTACGCCTTTATCACATTCGCCGGCCCATGAGGTAATGGCTTTACACATAAAGTCAGAATGTTTTGCAATCTTCCTACAGGTTGAACACAGAAGTTTCATCTGTTCGGCATATTCATTGGCCTGTGCCAAACTTGACTTTGCCTCATCAAGCTTCTTACTGGCCTTTGCCCCCATAACACAGCCAAAAACAAGAAGAGCGGGAGCGGCAACTATACCGCCAAGCACCATTGTTCCTGCCGCGATTCCTCCTCCTCCGGCAGCAAGTGTTCCTCCGCCAAGCCAGGCAAGTGTGGCATTTGTTGCAGCAACGCCGCTAAGGGTCGAAATTGCGGTACCCGTACTTGCTGAAGCGAACATGCTTACGGCTCCGTATGCACCATAAGCAGCAGCCGCACCGGACAGTGCCCCGCTTACGGTTCCTTTAAATAATCCGGACACGGTTGAGGTCATTTCGGAAAGCTCTGCTATATTGGCACTGTCAAGATTCAGTTTATTAAACTCTGATAGCGTATTAAGTTCAGAATAATTTATATTCTTTATTTTACCGAACGTTTTCAGAAAACCACCGATTGTTCTGTCAACCGTTTCAAGCTTAACTTTCCCCAGAGACTCAATTGATTTATGAGCCTTCTTTCTGCACTTATCGGCTTTTGCGGAAGCAGATGAGATAATCTCGTCAGCGCATTCCGCGTAATATGAAGCTTTCCTGTTATCTTTCACGGCCTTAACAGTTTTGACTCCGCCCATTGCTCCGACTGCTGCAATAGCTCCCCATACTAAAAGCGGTAAAGGCATAACATACCTCCTAAAATTTCCATTTACGGGTTATTTATACAAAAGACAAGAAGCAGTCATCAGGCATAATAACGGTTATGCTGACGACTGCACTTGTACCTGACTCAAGTTAGGAAACTGAGCTGTATTAATTCCTGCTGTCCGGTGACTTTTGTCTTTTTCGATATCACCGGAATAATTTCGCAAAGCATTCTTTCTGTTTTTGCATTCCCTTTTTAACGATTGTGATTAATCTGAAAGCAAATCTGCCAATTCCACAAAGAAACCAATTACCTTCAATATTTGATTTTTTGTTTCTTCATCCTCTGTACTATTAAAGAAATCATCATTTGGATACGTATAACCATTAAAGATGTCATTTATGATCAATTTCAATTTTTTAGGAATCTTTTTATTAAGTTTGAAACGAGCTACGAGGTGGGCAGAAGAAAACCCAAACCCTTCTCTCATCTCCACTACCTTCCCTTTTATGGATTCCTTCAGCACAGAGGTAACGATTGTCGCGGAGTCTCCATCGATATCTGAATAACCTAAAAGTTTTGAAGCATCAAACCATTCAGCTCTTTTTTCTATTGTCTTCAGAGACTTATAGAGTCTGCTGATATTATCTTCATTTGGTTCAATATTGCGAATTATCTTATTGGCAAGTTCAGTAAACTTAAAGCTTGATTTATCAATCAGAGCTTCCATAAAGTCATCATTGTCTGATTTTACCAGTTCCTTAAGTTCCTTAACAGAATCAAATGTCGATATGATGACACCATCCGTAGCAATTCCCGGCAGCTTGACAGAAATGTTGTTTACTTTAATTTCAACTGTTCCTGCCCTCCGGAGAGGTACTTCGTACAAGGTACCGTCACCTGTCTGACAATAGATATGTGCTATCCTCTTTTTTCCCGCTTCCGCCTCTGCTGCAAGTCCTTGTTCCTGCATTGTTTTTAAAACATCTGTCAAAACCGTCATATATTCCCTCCTAATAAGAGCAACTTCCGTCTTAATATTAACGTTCTCTTATTAAAAGTTTACCATTGTTTTTTTTTTGACCAGTTTTCATCGAAAACGTACACCGAATTTGTGAACTTAATAACAAAAACATATTATTTTTATTTGTACATCATTCATTTTGTATACACAACATTCTCGTTTAGTTCCTAGACCGTCAGTACTGGCATGGAAGATTTCAGGAAATTCTTCAAGGAGTATGACATGGAACGGTTAAATAATGTAAAAGCCTTTGCCATGGACATGAACGCTTCCTTTAACCGTCTTATTGAAGAATACATGCCTAAAACTGAGATTGTCTATGACCGTTATCATATGCAGGCACAGTACGGAAAGGATGTTCTCGGTTCCGTCAGACTCGAGGAAGCAAGAAAGCATCAGGATAAGGCAAATGAATTAAAAAAACTGGCTGGGACTGTTGATGATAAAGAAACCCTGCAGAAACTTAAACAGGAAATACGGAATGAAAATCAGGGTTACACCCGGCTTAAAAAGGCACGCTGGGCTGTGTTAACCAACAGTCGGAATCTTAGCGAGTCAGGAGGAGAAGCCTTAGACGAAATACTTAACTCGCACAGTGATTTGGCCACCTGCTATGCAATGAAAGAAGAAATGAACCGTCTGTTTGAATTACGTGATAAAGAAAAAGCTTACTATGGATGGATGAAATGGTTTCTGGCAGCGGAGGAAAGCGGAATACCGCAACTGCAGAAGTTTGCAAAGCTTAAGGTAAAGCGACTGAAAGGATTGGTAGCTCACGCTAC
>JAGAYS010000066.1 GCA_017940385.1 Ruminobacter sp.
CTTATCCAACCAGGATTCCTACTGCACCATCTATGAAATGGCTCAGATGTGCTGCGGCCTTGCGAACAATGAAATTTCAGTAAAGTTCGATTTGGATCCTGAAAAATCGAAGTGCTATCCGAAGGAACAGAAGATCCAGCTAGATAACAGTAAGTACCTCGCTCTTAACAATTCTCCAAAGACATCGATTACGGGGATTTACGAAAAGTTAATCAGTTATATGAAAAGTTTTTAAAAATAAAACCAAGGATCATTGCCAGCCTGCATACATTTCATGTTCTGGCAATTCAATAAGACTGATTAAACAAAATATTTAATTATGAAACACAAGGATATTGTTTTTCACGTATTCAAAACAGGTTACTTAAGTGAACAAAGAACAACTAATTGAATTATTAAACAAATACAAAGAACAACTAATTGAATTATTAAACAAATACAAAGAACAATTAGATTTAAAAAATTTCATTTCAAAAATCTATCTGCATAAGGATGTTCTTCCCGTAATTGAATTCACATCTGGCAACAGAACATTTGCTTTCGATGTTAAACCTTCAGGATCCAAAGTCGAATTAAAGCTCTGCTGGAGAAAGAATTCCATACAGTTTGCTGATTTCATCAGCTTCAAGGGAAAGGTTTCCGAAAACGATTTATTAAACGTTTTAAATACTCAGGCTCAGAAAGCCTTGGATTTTGTAAAATCCAACGGAAGCAAACTGGTATCTGTAATAGTTCCGGTATACAACAGAGATTCCGTAATTTCCAGATTAATAGACTCATTAAAGAACCAGACTCTTGATAAGTCAAATTTTGAAGTTATTTTTATTGATGACTGTTCCTCAGACAATACGGTTCAGCAAATTAATTCATATGCCGATGGATTAAACTACAAAGTAATATCAACTCCTTTCAACTCAGGTTCCGCATCACTTCCAAGAAATTTCGGTATTAAAACGGCCGTCAGTGATTATTTGTTTTTTGCTGACAGTGACGACTATCTGGATAAGGATGCTCTTAAAGATGCTGTTGCCTGTGCATCAAAGAATGAAAATGACATTGTTTATTTAAAGTACGAATCAACCAATCCGGAAAAAAGATCCTCTGCATCAAGATTATGGAACGGTTCTGACGTGAAATCAAAGGCTGATATCTTCAAAAACTTCCTTTTGTTGAGTCTTACTCCATATAAGCTTTTCAACACTCATTTTCTGAGAAGCAACAATTTATACTTTAATACTGAACTCAGCAATACCGCAGAACAGCTTTTTATCACATCATGTTTGGCTAAAGCTGGAAATGTTGCAGTACTAAAGAAAAAGCCTTTCTACTACCTCACCACTGAACCTAATCTGGAGCATCAGTACAGTCTTAAACAGTCTGATGACATGGTTTACAAACTTTGGTCAGAAAGTCTTGTAAGTGTCCTTAAAATTGAAGATTTCGTTAAGAGATCTAAGTTGTTTAATTCACTCTACTACAGATTTGCAACAAAGTATCATTCCGTAATCAGGGAAAACAAAAACAAAAAGCTGATAAACCAGCTTTCAAAAATTATTGCTCTTTTTGAAAACAACTCTTCACTTTTCGACGAATCATTAATTTTCCGTAACGGATTAAATAACGTTGTTTACGTGAGAAACCACTTCTTACAGGCTGCTCAGACTAGTTCTGACAACGTCACTAAGGTTGAGAAATTAGCTTCAAAACTAATTCAGAAGACTGAAGTTATTCAGGACAAGAACATCATGATTTTTAATGATGCTGGTCAGTCAAAACTTGTCGATTCAATACCTAATCTGGAAGTTAAATTCTTAGGTAAAACAGGATTGGTAAAGATTCATGAGTCCGTTTCCGTAAAAGGAAAGTGCAGTTTTACACTTGGCGATAAATCAGCTGTGGTTATCAATAAAAACGCGGTTATTGACTCCGTAGAAGCTGTTCTTAAGGCAAAATCATGCACTTTATGGATAGGCGGCAACACCACCGTAATTAAAACGTCCTTCACCTCAAATGAAGCAGATAACTCTGAAATAATCGTGGACAAGAACTGTTTTATCGATAAAGGAACCAAGTTTGTAGCTTCAGTTCCATACTCAATTTTCGATAAAGTCAGCAACAAGGTCGTCAATGCGGAGAACTTCGGCATTCATCTCGGAGAATCAGTTTATATCGAGAGTGATTCAACCATTACTGAAAACGTTCAGATTCCGTCTAATTGCCTCGTTAAAACAAATTCTACTGTAAACACTTCCAAAATTGTATCAGGAAGTCTGTTATCAGGAAATCCGGCAATAACCGTTAAGACGGGAATCTACTGGAAAAAAGAATCCCCTCAGAAGATTAACAACCAGATTTTCTAAAGATAAGAAATAATAAAAACAAGAGAAAAAATAAATGACATCCTTTATCACGCTTAACTATATTATTAAAGATTTGGATAGCATAGACGCAAAACTGAATAAACTTATTCAGTCATCTTTTTGTAAAGATATTCAGTTAAATATCTTTGATACTGTAGGGATCAATGATGAAACAAAAATAACACTCATCGACAGCGTTTTAAAGAGATGTCATTCCTCCAGCACTTTTAATAATTCATTCATTCCTGCTAATTCTTCAGCTGAAAATGAACAGGAAGACACAGATGAAGAGCCTCATGTAAATTTTGCGTCTCTGTATAATCATGCCCTGAAAATTTCTTCATCCGACTATGTAAACTTCATCTCCACCGAAGTAGACATGTCAGAAAGAGATTTAAAGATCATTTCTAGAAAAATCAAATTACAGAACGATAAGTTCAATATGTTCTGTTACATTCCATACATTATTAATCGTCTTGGTGAGGAGGAAGATTATTTCGTATCCAAAAACAATATTATTAAAGAAAACAATAATCTCATAAACCTCAGACTAGAAAGTTATTTTTGGTCCCAAAATATCTTAAAAAGATTTTCATTCGATGAACATGCCCCTTTCGAATATGAAGCAGAATATATCATCAATCAGTTGTCTGCGGAAAAGAAGTGTGCCCGCATAAATCACCGGGTTAAACATTCTTTCGTATATGAATTTGATTTCTACAATAATCCTGATCAGTACTACAAAGAATGGTACGCGGAAACTGCTGACGGAATACTCTACAGAATTCTGCAGAATAACAAAAATTCTCCTTACGCAAAACTGGCAGTTCTTTACCTTTTGGAATTAAGGTTTGCCTGCAACAGAAACAACAGAAATAAAAACGTATTGGAAGCACAGGACATTACTGATTTCTACAGAGCCTGTTCCAAGTGCCTTAAGCTGATCGATAACCTCACAATAATCAAATATAACGTTAACGGCAAAAAGCTGTTACCGAAGTTCATGAGTCTGGTGTTATTAAAGATTAAGTATAACAATCAGAATTTGAAACTGGGCATCTACTTTAATAAGAACGAGCTTGTGGCGGCTTATGACGACAATATCCTCGATCGTTCAATCAATTTAAATACTGAAATTAAAGCAATCAATTTTGATAAGAAAAACATCTACATTGATATTGAAATTTCAAATTCATACATCTTTGATTTCTCAACCATTTCCTGTTTTGCAAAAAGCGGAGCTAACAAGTACCGTTTAGTTCAGGACAGCGTATATTCTTTGGATAAATATTTCGGACAGACCTTAAAGCGCGGGTATACCGGACAGATAACCATCCCTATTAAGGATTTGAAAAACGGAAGCACAGTAGGCTTTTATCTGAAATATAAAAGATGCGTAATCCAGATGCCGGTTAAATTCATGAAACTTGCCTCCCGTCTGGCAAATAATCTGGATTCATACACCCTGATTAATGATTTCTTTGTTAAATATGATGAAGAACATATGTTTCTTATTTTCAACAAAAAATCAGTTAAAGCAAGATTATGTAATGAATTAAAACTGTACAAGAGCATCCTGAAATCAGCTTTCTGTGAGCATACTGAAGAAAAGTCCTTTGCGTTCAAGGTTATCCTGTACAGACTATTCTATTGGTTATCTCTCCCGCTCTTCCGCAAAAAACAGATTTGGATTACTTTCGACCAGCTGTTCAAGGGAGGAGACAACGGAGAATACTTCTTCCGTTACATGCAGGATAATCATGCATCAGAAATCGACACCTACTACATCATCAACAAGGACAGTGAGTACTCAAAAAATCTGAAAAAGAAGTATTCGCATGTACTGGGCTACGATACTTTCTGGTCACGAATAGTGGCTCTTAATGCAAAGTACATTTTTGCCACACGAGTGGATGTAAAGCAGTACTGCGGTTTTTCAAACAGACTGTCTCTTTATTTCAGAGACCTGCTTTCTTTTGACGTTTTCTGTCTGCAGCACGGTCTCTCTATTCAGCAGATAGCAGAATATCAGAACCGCCTGTTTGATAACACAAGGTTCTATTTCTGTGTAAGTCCTTATGAAATTGAAAATCTTATGCATCCGGTATACGGATACACAAGAGATCAGTTATGTCTCACTGGTGCTCCTCGTTACGATGGTCTGCATAACAGGGATAAAAAGTTTGTTCTCATTACCCCTACCTGGAGAAGAAACGTTACTGCAGGCACCAACCAGAAAGGACATATGCACTCATACAGTGAAAACTTTAAACATACTGAATACTTCAGAATTTACAACAGTTTAATCAATGACAGTGAACTTATTAACTGTGCAAAGGAAACCGGCTATAAGCTTATATACCTTTTGCACCCTATTTTAAGTCCGCAAATAGATGACTTTACAAGAAATGATTACGTTGAAATTCTGGCCGGTGCCGAAGCTTCACTTAACTACGAGACAATCCTCTCTGAAGCCAGCTTAATGGTAACCGATTACTCTGGTATTCAGTATGACTTCTCATTCATGAGAAAACCGATTGTTTACTATCATACTGACACGTTACCGCCTCAGTATGATGCGAAGACAATGGATTTTGAGGAAATGGGAGTTGGTCCCGTATGCAAGAACCACGAACAGTGTGTAAAAGCCATCTGCGACTATATGAGAAACGGATGTAAGAACAGTGATTTTTATGAATCAAGAGTCGACAGTTTCTTTGCTTTCACAGACCATAAGAACTGTGAAAGAGTTTATGAAGAAACCAAGAAATACGAGAGCAGATTGATTAAATAAAAAACAGATTATTAATTAGGAACGAAATATGCCAATAACTAATGAAATACTTTCTAAACTTATAGATGAACAAATAAAAGATAGTTTATCTAGCACATTTTTTAGACGCTTATGGGTGTATGAAAAGAAAAAACTTCTTGTTTGCGAATTTGGCTATAAAAATGTAGGTTTTGGTATTGATGTCGCTCCAGTTGCTGAAAGTGATGAAATGGTTTCCCTCACATTATGTTGGAGAAAACCTTATGACATATACTTATTTAAATCAAAGTGCATGAAAATTATACATATAAGTGAGCTTATCTCTAGCTTAGATGAAATAGTAAAAAAGGCAGTAAACTACATAACTGAAAATTCTCATATTAAGATTTCCATCATTGTTCCTGTATATAACAGAGCAAAGACTTTATCCAGGCTGATCGATTCATTTAAATCTCAGACTATGCCTAAGGATCAATTCGAAATTATATATGTAGATGATAATTCATCAGATAGCTCAATTGACGTTATTAATGAAAAGTCCAAAGGTTTAATATATTCCATATTGAAAAGCCCGATACAATCAGGTAATGCCAGTCAACCTAGAAATATTGGGATCATGGCAGCTCGAGGCATTTATACATTTTTCGTAGATAGTGATGATTACCTTGAAAAAGATTGCATATTGAATTCTTATACTATGGCTGTTCGGAACAAATCCGATATTGTATATGTTAAGTGTGATTCTACAGGTAACGGAAGATCATTAAAATCAAGATTATGGAATGGATTAAATAATGTTGATGACGCAGATATATACTCTAATTATTTGTTGTTAAATTTTTATTCGTTTAAGTTATTTAAAACTGTTCTGCTTAGAAAAAACAATATTTTTTTTGATAAATCCTTAACGCTTGGTGAGGATCAGGTTTTTCTGGTATCAGCATTGTGCAAAGCTGATAAGATATCTATTTTAAAAGATAAATCATACTATTTCTTAACAACAGAAGATGGAGTGGAACATCTATCAAAAACAAAGGAATCTTTGGATAATTTGTATAAAAAATGGGTGTTTCCTTTAGCAAATATTATTAATCTTGATAATCTTGAAAAGAAAAAGAAATTGTTTAACTGCCTGCTTTTTAGGTTCGTAAAAAAATATTCTTCTAATTTTAAAAGCATTTCTCAAGATCGTAGGAACGTAATAATATCTGTGTTGAATACTTTTCGTCAGAACAGTGAATTATTTGATGATTCATTAATATATGACGATGGAAAGGAAGGATTAAGATTATTCCGTTGGGATGCTTTAACTAATAAGAAAACTGAACCGACAATATCAGAACAAAATCAGCTTGTAGGTGTTATGAATTTCCACTTTGCCAACAATTTTGGTGCAGTATTGGTTCCTTATGCTCTTTTGAGTGCTATCCATAAACTAGGGTTTAATGCCGAAATAATTAATTATGCACCTAAAGATGTTCCTCCTAGAAAGGATTATGTTGAATTTAGGAGAAAATTTCTGCATATATCAAGTAATACTAGACTACTCAAATCACAGGAAGAGCTGTTTGATTATCAAAACAGATACAACAAAATTGTTGTAGGTTCAGACCAAGTTTGGCGTCTTTTTAATACCTCAACATATATGCTTGATTTTGCACATGGAAATAAAACATTAATATCTTATGCCGCTTCGTTCGGAGGTAGTGATTTTAGCAAACTTCCTAATAAAAAAGCCATAAGTCTTCTTAATAGATTTGATGCTATTTCTGTTAGAGAAGATACAGGGGTAGATATATGCAATAATCAATTTGGCTTGGCTGCCATGCAGGTTTTGGATCCAACACTGCTTTTGTCAATCGATGATTACCAAGCAATTATTGATCATTTCAAACCTCAATTGGTGGATGGTAAATATGCGGCATATTCCATTATAAATAAAAGTAACAAAGAATATGTTCCTTCTTTAGTTGAAAAATTAGAAAAACTAATGAATATAAAATTCAAAAGTTTACTTTCAAAATTTGGCTCAAATGAAGTGAATTCTGTAGGTGGTTGGCTTAATGATATAAAGAACTCAAGTTTTGTTATAACTGATTCATTCCATGCCACTGTTTTTTCAATAATCTATCGTAAAAAATTTATTTGTCTTGTTACAGGTGCAAACGGCACGGACAGAATACCGTCATTATTAAAAATGCTAGATATTGATGTATCTTCGCGGATTGTGGATTCTTTAGATAAAATCACTCCAGAATTATTTAATGAAGATATTGATTACGATAAAGTTTTCAGCAAATTAAAAGCTTATCAAGAAAAGTCAATTTTGTTTTTAAAGAATGCATTAAATAAACCGGAAAGCTATAAGATGTCACTTAAATAAACCAAACATTAAAAATATTTATTAGACCGGTATACCTAGTGAAACTCATAAGAGAGTTAGTCTTAACATAAAAAATTATTTAGATTCAACTGCTATGATCACTTCCCAGGAATGTTTAATAAGACAAATTGAATAATTTAATGCTATCGAGAAATTATTGATAGCATTAAATATTACCGTTCCTAGATTGTAATAAATTTTACATTGGACTAGTTATGAAAATTACAAAAGCCGTTATTCCTGTAGCAGGATTAGGAACAAGAATGCTTCCTGCAACAAAAGCTATTCCAAAGGAAATGCTTCCTATAGTAGATAAGCCGTTAATTCAGTATGTTGTTAATGAGGCTGTATCTGCTGGTATTAAAGATATTGTATTGATTACTCATTCTTCAAAAAATGCCATAGAAAATCATTTCGATCGCAGTTTTGAGCTTGAGGCGACTCTAGAAAAGAGAGTTAAAAGGCAATTACTTAATGAAATTCAATCAATATGTCCGAAAGACGTAACCATTATGCACGTCCGTCAAGGGATTGCCAAAGGTTTGGGACATGCCATTTCATGTGCCAGACCACTAGTCAATGATGAACCTTTTGTTGTTATGCTTCCGGATGATCTGATAGATGAATACCAAGCAGATTTGTCAAAAGATAATTTAAAAGCAATGATTGACCGTTATGAGCAAACTGGGAAAAGTCAAATTCTTGTTGAAAAAGTGGAAAGAGATGAACTTTCATCTTACGGCGTAATTGATATTCCTGAAGAAAATAAAACGCAGGATATTACTGAAGGACAATCCATAAAAATAACAGGTTTTGTGGAAAAGCCACAACCTGAACAGGCTCCTTCAAGTCTTGCAATTGTAGGACGATACGTACTGTCACCAACTATTTGGGATTTGTTAAAAGAAACTCCTGTCGGAGCGGGAGATGAAATTCAGCTTACTGACACACTTAAGTTGTTACTTAAGGAAGAGGAAGTCGAAGGTCATGTCTTAAAAGGAAGAAGATTGGATTGTGGTTCAAAATTAGGATATGTAAAAGCTTTTATAGAATACGCACTTAAACATCCTCAATTGAGAAAAGATATCCGTGCTTATTTAATGCAAGAACTTGCTAATTCCAAAGTTTTTTAATATTTTCTTTAACGTCAAGGAATCCAAATGAAGGACAAATTTGAAAAAATTGATTCAATACCTGTCGGGGCTGAATTGTGTACTGGTTGTTCAGCTTGTGCCTCCATATGTCCAACAGGTGCTATCAAGATGTCTGTTGATCGTGAAGGTTTTTATGCTCCTGTATTTAATAAAGAGCTTTGCACTAACTGTAAACTATGCACAAAAGTTTGCCCTATCAAGGAATGCCATTTTAATAATGCTGCAGATACAGCGTATGCCGTTATGATTAAAGACGAAAAAATTCGCCTGTCCTGTTCATCTGGTGGGGTTGCTTATGCATTGTCAAAATACGTAATTGACAATGATGGATATGTATGTGGCTGTATTAATCAAAATTTTGAAACATTCCATGAGATTATAAGTAAAGATAATTTGTACCTTTTCGATAAACTTAAAGGAAGTAAATATGTTCAATCAGATATTCGAGATGTTTTTAAGCGCATAAAAATATTACTTAGGGATAAAAAACTAGTTCTTTTCATAGGAACTGGATGTCAGGTCGCAGGGTTAAAGAATTATCTGATCAAACCTTATGCCAATTTAATTACAGTAGATTTTATTTGCCATGGAGTTCCTTCTCCTAAGGTTTTAACGGACTATTGTGATATGTTAAAGCAGAAGTATTATTCTGCCACGACGTATTCTACTAGAGATAAAGTTGATGGTTGGCAGGGGCATCATGAATTTAATCTTTTTGATGACAATGGAGAGAACATATTTAGAGAAAATGGAAAATTCAACCTTTACATACGTAGTTTTCTAGCTAATTACATAAATAGAAAAAGTTGTAGCCGCTGTAAATTTGCACAAGTTCAAAGAGTATCCGATATTACAGTTGGAGATTTTTGGAAAATTAGAAAATACAATAAGAAATTTGATGATAAAAAAGGAACGTCTCTTGTTCTTTGCAACTCAGAGGCTGGCCAAAAAATTTTGGATAAAACACAAGATTACTACACTTTATGTGAACCTGTTCCTATCGATTTTGCTAAAGAAGTTCAGCCTCATTTATCACATCCAGCCAAGGAAAATATTAATAGACAAACAGTGTTTAAACTTATGGATGACAATAGTGACTATATAGCATATTTAAACAGAAAAATTGTAAAAGTTGGTTTATTAAGTTTTCATTTCGCTAATGATTATGGTTCTGTTTTAATAACTTACGCACTACAGAATATTGTAAAAAAATTGGGTTTTGTTCCTGAGATTATAAATTTCATCGGAAAAGAAGTACCAGTCAAGCCAAATTTCGTATCATTCAGAGATAATTTTTTGAAACTCTCACCTTTAGCAGAAGATTATGATTCTCTTTGCAAATTACAAAGGTACTATCAAAAAATTATTGTTGGATCAAATCAAGTTTGGAGATTTTTTGATCAGAATGTCTATATGTTAAAATTTGCTTCAGGTATAAAAAGTTTAATTTCATATGCTGCATCATTTGGAAAGGTTTCATACTCAGCAACTGATACAGAATCAGCCAAACATTTGTTATCCAGATTCAGTTCTATTTCTGTAAGAGAACAAACAGGAGTAAATATTTGCCAAAATCAGTTTGGTTTGCCTGCTTTAAGAGTTTTGGATCCTACACTACTTTTAGACGCAGATGATTATCAGAGTATTATTGATTTCTATGCACCACAAAATATTAATCAAGAATACATTGGCTACAGTTTATCTAAAAAAAATAAGGAACAAAATAGCGATATTCTTTCCAATAATCAAAATTTTGGTAATAAGTTTTTGATAAAGGACATTACGCGTAGTCTTGGTAATGATAAAGATTCCAATGTCGGAGAATGGCTTAATTGTATTAAGAATTCTAAATGTGTCATAACAGACTCTTATCACGCTATTATTTTCTCAATAATATTCAAAAGAAATTTTATATGTTTATTACCTTCAGAAAATAAATCAGGACCTGTTTTTTCATTGTTATCTTTATTTAACTTAACTGACAGAATAGTAAAAACATTAAATGATGTTAAGCCAAATTTACTAAACAATGCAATCCATTACGATGAACTGTATAAAAAATTGAATATTGAGAAAAAACGTTCTTTAAATTATTTAAAGAATTCGTTGGAAAAAAAAGCGGAAAAATGGATTTAATTTTAGTACCTAAATACATAGGTACAGATTTGTTAGATATGATTTTAGTCAGTTTCTCAATCTAAGGTAGAATGATAATGGAAAATACTACATATATTCGTAGTCATGAATTATGCTATTTAAAAAAAATTCATGTAGGTTTGGTGATGACTCACATCGAAGAATTAGGTAACCCTTATGATCCAAGGCTTTTGTAAATGAATATTGTATTATCACACAAAATATCAACATTATATAAGCAAGTTAAAATATTACCAAATGTTGATACAGAAATTTCTTCTTCAAACGGCTTTAAAATTTATTGTAACGATATTGACAAGAAGTTGTTTTTTTATAGCATCTTTGAGAAAGATGGAGAAATACAGCTAAAAGCTATTTTTATCAAGAATATAATAACTATAGCTCCGAAAATCGTTTCTTTGATTCAAAAAATGTCATCTGGTCTATCAATGATTTTTTCGCAAAGTAAAAGTTATTTTTCGATTAGTTCAATTTCTGATAACACTGAAATTGATATTGAATCGATTACTAATTTTATGGCTAAAACTCATGATTACGCCAAAAGAACAGTTCAGATTATCAATCGTTACTATGCGCCTACTGATTATGATGATATGATGACCAAAAAAGGGCTTAATGTCAAAATCAAGACTGGTTCTAAAATTAATTATGGTTCTTTTGTTATTGGTCGTAATAGTATCATTAATGGCAGCATACAATCAAAGTGCGGAAAAGTATTTTTAGGCCAATTTATAGCAGGCGGTTACAATATAGAGTTTATAGCAGGAAATCATTTGACTCAATTACCTAACTTGCAAATAATTTTACAGAAAAAAATAGATGGAGGGGCGAGGAAAACATATTTAGATAAAGGATATATTGATATCGGTAATAATGTGTGGATTGGGGATAACACAGTTTTCTTAAAAAATGTAACTGTTGGTGATGGTGCTATCATAGGTTCAGGATCCGTTGTTACTCACGACGTTCCTCCTTTTGCAATAGTTGCAGGTGTGCCAGCTAAGATTATTAAATATCGTTATACAAAGTCTGTGATAGATCAGATGTTAGATATTCAATGGTGGAATTGGAGTATGGATAGAATTTTATCAGAGAAAAAGTTCTTTTCGACAGAAATACCTAGCGATACTGACTATGATGTATATTCTTTATTGAGTCAACCATCGGTAATCTAATTAAGTTTTAGATGGTGAGGTGTATGTAAAAATATTTCTATAAATAAAAACATCATGAGACTTTTTAAAGCAGTGACCTTCGGGTAACTGCTTTTGCATTATTAAAAATGGTTCTTCACGGAATTGTTGGGAGACATGGAGAAGACAGTTATCTAATCGCCAGAGAAGCGTCTTTCCGAGCGATCAGCCTTTACCGGTTGTTACGCGAGTAAATATTTGCCCCCCTAAAACGAGTAAAAAGTTGTCCCCTAAAAATGATGGGGCTTCACGGAATTTTTGGGAATATTGATATAGAAGAAGGAGCGAATATATTCTTTATTGAATCAAAGCATTGCCGAAATGTAATCCATCACCCTTTCAGCAACTTTGCCGTCACACTCCTGAACATTAAACTTTCTGTATTCGAGATACTCCTGAGTCTGAGGAACGGAAAGACTTCTGTAGTAGCCGTTAATAAATTCATCAGCGACAGGTTTATCAACCAGAGGCAAAGGAATGTCATTAGGGTAATCTATTTCAAATCCGTTTGGTCCTTTCTTATATTCATCAATATCGGTAGCATATAAAAAGATCGGCAATTTTAAAATAAAGGCAAAATACATGCTTGATGAATAATCTGTAACAAAGCAGTCGCCGGCACTTATCAGTTCAACGAAATCAAATGACGTGTCCACTATAAAATGACCGTTCTGAGAATCGTGCACGCCAGATTCGTCTGTTCCCATATCACGGAAATCTTCCTGAAAAATATGGTGTCTTTTGGTGATTACATAAAGATTATGCTCTTTGAGTTTCTCAGCCAGTTCATCTATATCAATTCCGAAATTATAGTAATGCCTCTTTCCCCCCATTCGGAAAGTCGGAGCAAAGAAAATGACTTTACCGTCATTAGGAATACCGTATTTCTGACGAACCTTTTCTCTTGATGAATTTATAAAATCTTCGTCATACAGTCTGTCAGTCTGAACACATCCCAGACCAATGGCCTTATCCGCATGGAAATGTTCCTTATAACCTTCCTCACATGCTCTGGATGAACATATGATTGTACCCACGCTGTAATTCTGAGGAGTGAAAACAGTCTTTTTAAGCCACCCTAACCCATGCCACAGCGTAACATGCCTATCGGCACGGTAATACATGTCCCTGCATAAGCTTACGGAACTGAGTGTCAGTCTGGCAGCCCTGGAATGCATTTTCAGAATAAGGTTGTTTAATCTGTAATAGTCAACGTATGATCTCTTTACCTGATAATCAACCGAATACTTTTCCGAAATCAGCTCAAAAAATCTGGATTTACCGATATCCGGCATTGCCGGATTTTCAACAATGAATATATCGGTCTGATTTTCTTCCACGAGAACAGGAATCATGCGGCATATCATGCCGTATACATCCTTATACGTTAGTTTGTGGCAGAAATCCAAAGACCTGCAAAATATCTGTTTCCACTTTTCCACCTCAAGCTTATGTATCTCACACAGATAGAGAACATAACAGACTGAGGTAAATATCAGTGCTTTCTTCAGGACGTCAATGTTGCAACGGAAAAGATCTCTTACAACCCGATTAAATCTTCCTAAAATAATGTCCGCCCCATCACTGCCGTAATTCACGGATTCAAGTTCCTGAATTGTCTCTTTGGCAACGACTGCAATATCCTTTAACGTAATTTCGCATGAAGGTATTTTATTGAACAGATACTGTTCTTCATGAACGCAGACCTTTTCCTTTGCAGCATCACTTAAAGTACGGTTCAGAAGCCACAGGTTCTTATTGGTATCGGCATCTTTTAATGAATCCGTAAGGAAAGAGTTTCTGAACACGACTCCGGAAATCCCCGATAAGGACCAGTCCTGAAAAATACTGCCGGCATGAAGTGATTCACCGGCAACATTGAAATATTCCGAAGAAACATAAACGTCCCTGCCATCATTTTTGGAAATGACCGCGTCAATTCTGTTTATGAAGGATCTGGCGTTAATCTTATCGGTAAAGGTATAAAAAACCACGTACTCGGAACGCAGACATTCAACGGCCTTCAGCATCAAGTCCGCATGAGACTGATTGTCTGACACCTCGACAATCACCGCGTTCCCGTATTTTTTGAACTGATCAATCTTGGACCGAACCAGTTTTGTACAGTCACTGGCATTGGTATATATAAGAGTCCTGTACCCTGCCTTTACAAGGTAATGCAGGGACTCAAAAAGATTGTCGGAAACATATCTTCCGAAACAGAATGCCGCAAATGCATACTTCTGTTCGTCTTCGTTCTTAAAAAAGTTTTTAAGTTCCTCCGCCTTGTCCGCGGACAGACACTCACACTTTTCCTTATTGAGAATTACCCTTACGGAAGAATCAATTAATTCCTCAGTAGCATCTTTTGTCTCAGGTGGTGTATTTGATCTATTAATAACTTTATCAATAAGCGTTTTAATATTAAACATAATCAGTTCCGCCCGTTACCTTAACGGATAATTCTCTCCTGTAATACAGGGTTAACGTTCATTTCCTGCAGGATTTTTCGGGAAATTCCTGTCATAAAAAGATTTTTAGTCTTATTAACATTTCCCGAAATACAGCTTAACGGTATTCAATGCATCAGTGTACCTTTTATTTTTACAAAGGAACAGATAAGCACGCAACAAATCACCCTGTCCGTTGTAATGATCACAGTATACTGAAAGTGTGTTAAATACAGCCTTAACTGATTCCTCAGCGTCCTCAGGATTTACGTTACTGAGTTTCTTCAGGACATACTCAGTGGAATACCTGTTGTATTTCTTATCCATGAAATCATCCAGAAGACCGGAATCGTTAAGCCAATTAAACTTGGCTTCCTGAATACGCAGAAGTTTTCTGAAATACCCTGATGACACTGTATTGGTTACAGAAGACTCCACGTCAGCATAGTATACCTGAATGTCTCTGTCGATAAAATGAATTCTCAAATCACTGCACAGAAGCTGCCACGAATACAGGGTATCCTGTCCCACGGCCCCCTCAATCTGGTGATGGGAAAAATTCTGCAGGACTTCTCTTCTGATGAGCAGAACGTGCAGTCTTACGGCTAGAAATTTTAGCTCCGGAAGGATGTCCTTCATTCCGTGTTCAAAGAAGAAATCTTCATGAACCAGGGATATTCTTTCACGGTTATCAGACCTTCTGACACCGTCGGCGCAGACCAGATGATTACCGGCCGAAATGTCATAGTTTCCCGATTCAATATCCGCATAAAGGCAGGCATAACCGTCACTGACGGCCTCATCGTCAGGATCAAGAAATGCCACATATTTTCCGGAGGCAAGTTCCACGCCCTTGTTACGTGGGCGGGAAGCGCTTCCGCTTCCCCCCACAGGGAATCTGTATAATCTTACGTTTCCGTAATGTCTTAAGAGATAATCCTCAACGGCCAGAGTGTTAAAGTCCGAACTTCCGTCATCGACAAGAATAACTTCCGTATCATCAAATAACGAACTTCTTAAAAGAGAGGCAAATGCCTTGCCGTAAAGTAAGTAACCGTTATTATACACGGGGATTATTACGGATATCTTATACTCCGTTTTCTCATAATCAGAGATTCCCTTAATCCTTGGGGCATCAAGACACTCAGCACCGCACGAAACGTCACGAGCGGTTACGCCATGACCGATTCCATCCTGAATCAGATCTGAGGTCAGCAGATTAAAATGATCCGCAGCATAGCCGTTATCGGAATTATAAATACCGTTTAATATGTCTGCAGGAGCAAAATCATCAATCCAGAACACGGTATTGTAAAGAGATTTATATGAACCGGTATAGGCATGTTCCTTTCCCTGAACAAGTCCCTTCCCGCTCATGTACGAATCTTTGGTTACAAAACTTGCATGGGTATATTTGAAGGCATTTACCATGTCTTCAAGATAAAATTCCTCATAAAGGAAATCATCGGAGAACCAGGCAATTACCTTATGCTTTTCCAAAAGCTTCTCCGTCAAATCCGCATATGCTGTCAGCTGCTTTTGCGGATACGTCTGACGCTCAAAAGATTTTCTTATGCCGTCGGTAATACTCTCGCAGACCACAAGAACCCCGGGAACGGAAACATTCAAATCAAAACCAGCCTTTTTCAGCATGCCGGCGAACTGTTCAAATCCCGTGTATTTTGAATACGCGGTTCTGACGTTTACCATTCTGCCCGCATACAGCCGTTCCTCATCAGTGGCAGTCAAGATCCTTCCGGCCTCCGATGCCTCACCGACCATCCTGACGTTAGGGAAATAATTATTTACCGCTGAGCCGTAATTGGAAATAACGGCGGAACCGCATGCTGAAAGCGATACTGTTTTTTGCAGCACGTCTTCACCGGCTGCCGGTGAATCCACCGCAACGCCCCAATTAAAAAGCTTTGGCACAGCATACCTTAAGCTGTCCGGAACCTTCGGCGAACAGAATCCGAAAAACTCTTCGGGGAAAGTTCTGCCGTACCTCTTTTCCGGATAATTGGCATCAAAAATCTTAAGTGACTTACCGGCTCCGGTAACTCCATTCAAAATTGCAGATAACACGTCACTGTGTCTTTTATCCTTTCCATCCCATTCCCCTGCATAGAACACGTCATAAGGCGCTGACTTAAGACAGTTCACGGGGTTATAAAGTGCAGGATTAAAAAAAGGCTCCATGCTTAATATCGTAGAGCATCTGCAGTCTTTGACGTACCTGCGGATTTCTTCCTTTCTTTGGGATGTAACTACATATCTGCACTTTTGTGCGTACCAGACAAAGTCCTCGTAATCCCCTGACACCTGATAAGCAGAGATGAAAAACGTAGGAATGTTTCTGGTATTACATTCGTCAATGAGATGCAGCAGCTTTCTGCTTGATTCACCATGCAAACCTAGATTATTCCATCCTGAATCATTTCCGTCATGGAGAGTTACAAAGAGACAGTCAAACGAATACTTATCGCAGGCTGAAGCCGAATCTTCAGGTGATATTCTTATGACTTCGGAAAATAAATCCTTAACGGTTAACATGAAGTCATCGTCGCTCACAAGGGCAATCCTTAACGGAATAACGTCATAGTATTTATTCTTCGTTGGATTCGATTCATGATTATCCGTTTCCAAATGCTTCCTAAGCCAGCTAACCTGTTCCTCCGTCATTTTGGGAACATCTGACTCAAGCTTTTTCAGGGATGTAAAAGTCGTTAAATCATCCGTACCTGAACAGAATGACTCATTCGCTTTCGGTAAAAACTCCATGGATGACTTCATCATGTTAACCGAACGCTCATACATTCTTAATCCCAGCCACGTGCCTATTTCCTCACTGTTGCCTAAGGCAAATGCCTTCCGAGCAAGTCTTAATGCCTCGTCAGGATCGTTTTCATAGACTTTTTCCGCGAGTGAAAACAGCCCCTTAGCCAGAGCCGCATCACTCAGTTTTCGTGAATATAACTTCTGCTCTTCGACGGCAGGAATTATGGATTTTCCGTTTACCGCCTTTTGAGCCATAAGGACGTCATAATTTGCGTTAACGTATTCGAGTTTTTCCCTGTCATACTTTGTCTTAAAGCATGAATCCGGAATCTGACTCAGAATACTTTTTGCGGTAATGAACATTTTAATGTCGCCGAACCTGAATCCGAGCCATTTGAGTTTTTTCTTACTCGGAGCAATAAAAAAAGATTCCTCGGCGATCCTCAGTGAATCGTATCTTGCCACATAAAAAGATTTTTTGGCCAGCCAGAACAGATTATCTGCAAGCTTATTCCTGTTTGACGAATCATGACGGATGGAACG
This sequence comes from Ruminobacter sp., assembly GCA_017940385.1. GTDB lineage: Bacteria > Pseudomonadota > Gammaproteobacteria > Enterobacterales > Succinivibrionaceae > Ruminobacter. The sequence continues at coordinate 17,792 of JAGAYS010000066.1, forward strand.
CTCTACGGCACCAAAGCCCCTTGACAGGTCATATGAAGGTTTAAATTTATTTTTAATTGACGCAAACACAATGGACTCTCAAAAACAGAAATTTAAAAAATACCCTTAAGCCACATTACCGGAAGCTCGTGAATTTCTCCGTTATGAAGTTTTCTGCCTTCACCTGATTTTACGTTACTGTTCCAGATGAAATAAGGCACTGTTCCTTCAGGCTCTCCGAGAATTGCATAAGGTTTCGGAAGAATTGGCACGTGATCCCCGTAAAACACCATGGAAACGGGATAATTCTTTTCCTTAAAGTTACCGGTAAGCTTTCTCAGCATGTCGTTTTCGTTGGAAATATGTCTTAGATATATGGCAAGCTCCCGGAAATCATCGGATACACTTTCCTTAAAATATCCCTGTACCTCTTCTCCGGTAATGCTTTCCAGATTTAAAGGTCCGTGATTTTCCATGGTTATCATGAAAATGAACAGAGGCTTTTTGCCGTTCCACTCATCACAGAGTTCAAGCATTCTGTCAGCTATTGCCGAATCGGATATGTAAGGTCCGAACTTATCTGATTTGGTAAAACTTCTTATATCAAGAAATTCGTCAAACTGCCACTTTTTAAAAATTACGTCCCTATGATAAAAACCATTATGATAAGGATGTATGCACACGGTGTGATACCCTCTGCTCTTCAGGAAATTTACGAATGACACTATTTTCCATGAGGTTGAAGATATCTGATAGGGACTGAATCTGTGCCCTTTCATATCCTCCGGGCTAATCCCCGTAAGAAACGAAAACTCCGTTCTTATGGTATTGGCTCCCCATGCCGGAACCTTCATTTTTCCGCACATAAGGCTTTCCGCAAGGATACTGTCGTAATCTTTTAAGACATCTTCCTTAATGTTCGGATTCCATTCACGGGGATCAAAGAATGATTCACTCTGAATGGCAATGAGGTTCGGCATAACCGCATTGCCATCATGACTTAATTCATTAGCATTACGGTTTTCATTTTTATCTTGATCTTTTTCTGACGGGACATCCGCACCTGATGAGGCAAAAGACTCAAAAGGAGATTTAACCGCAGGTTTTTCCAGATAAGCCAGAAAATAACTCCAGAGAAACACCGCAAAGCCCAGATTATTCAAATCTTCACCGATATTGAAGGTATTAAGATTTTTTATGTCACGGGTAAACCAGAGTATCAGCAGGCATCCTGTCTCAATTCCCATGACTGAGGCAGCCACGACCGGATCGGTAAATCTGTTGATATGGGACGGATCAATGCAGAAGCCGCAGATAATGACGGCCACGGCCGTCATTATTCCCAAAATGCCAGATACACCCAAAAAAGGAATGTAGAGTCGCGGAAACCTGAATGCGTCGGTGAAATAATCATAATCGGAAAAAACCAGAGGTTCCATCAGGTTCAGGTACTTGGCATTGTTGACGACAATCAGGATGCAGTAAAGAAGAAACGTAACCGTTGCGGAAAAGATAATCTTTCCGCTAAGAAGAAGCATGAGCCCGTAAATAAAGCCGAAAATGCTTAAATTAATGAGAACGATCTTAAAATTAAGTCCGGCATGACGGGTTTTCGGCTTCACCAGAAATTCAGCCGAAAACGCCGCAAGCGAACACAGAAGACCGGCTCCCATTATGTACGGCACAACCATTTACTTCATTCTCCCGTAACCGAACAGGGCTGCTATAGGAGCCGCAAGGCAGTGAGGAAGGAATGACAGTGACCAGATTCCCAGATTCAGCGGGAACGGGAATGAAATGCGTGCCAGATTAAGATAAAGACCTCTGGCAATAATGCCGGCAGCCTTATCTGAATGCATGAGGAACGGCTTCGGTCCCGGCATGGCTCTGCACATCGGTGAATCGACATACCCCGGAAGAATCACGTTTATCTTAATGCCCTCTGGCTTTAACCAGGCACGAAGGGAATTTCCGTAGTTACGGAGCGCCGCCTTGGTGGCACAGTATGTAGGTGTATATATGAGGCCGTAGTATGAAGCCAGTGAGGAAAGAATGGCAATCTGACCTTTACCTCTTCTGCGCATGGCAGGAAGCACGGAATCAATCAGGGCGATGTCAGACAGGAGATTAACCTCAACCAGGGCTTTTGCCTCTTCAAAAGGTTCCCCTTCAAGGTTTTCACCGATATTGGTATTAAGACCGGCATTGGCAATAAGAAGATCAACGGGAAGAGTGTCGCCTAAGCCATGTCCCCATTCCCTAAGTTCATCGGTATTTCTTACATCAAGCACCTTTATGTCAACTTCCGCACCCAGACGTTCACACTCAGCCTTTACCTCATGAAGCTTTTCTTCATTTCTGCCGCTTAGCGTAAGATGCATTCCCCTGCGGGCGAACTTTCTGGCAAGAGCCCCGCCGATTTCACCGGTGGCTCCGGTAATGACCACATGCTTTAATCCGCTGAGATAATTGCTGTAATTTTCGGTAATACTCAAAAACAGGGATATACCGAAACCTGCGGTACAGATTGAGGTATAGAGAAGAGTCCAGCAGTTACCATATCCGATGCTCAGCATTACACCGAAGAGAGCATATACGAATGAAACAATTTCGAGTATCAGAATTGTTGAGGAAACCCTGTTTCTGCAAAGTTTTGCCCCGCCCTTCGGAGTCGGAACAAAAGCCACGTTCACACCGAATGACACCTCAAAAATGGCCATGAAATAATATAAGGACAGAGGCAGATACATGAAAACGTAGGCCACATATTCCCAGAAACCGAGACCTGATGATGCCGGTACGGAACCATCTACGGCTTTTTCTTCATCTCTGCCATTTTCGGAGACATCACAGTCCTGATCTTTTTCTGCGCTGCCGAAAATTCCGAAAATATCAATTTCACCGACACTGTTACATCCCCATACAATCGCCGTTAAGAGAAATACGGTACATACGATGTCAAAGAAACATCCGAGATGCTCGGACACCAGAACGGCCGGAACGGTAAGAAGCAGCAGTGCATAGAAGGATGCCAGTAAAAATGTCTGGGACATCATGAGCACGGCATTTATCTTGCGTGATACGGATAAAGACGCATTCACGATAACCTCACCGGCGTGTAAAAAAGTATTTTTAACGAGACCGTAAGCCCATCTGTGTCTCTGAAGTCTTACCGCAGACATGGTTTCAGGTAGTTCCTCTTCGGATACGGTGTCGGCAAGATATCTGCACTTCCACCCCTGAAGCTGCGCCCTGTAGCATATGTCAATATCTTCAGTAAGGGTTCTGTCACTGAATCCGCCCACTTCATCAAGACACTTTCTTCTCCAGACACATGAAGAGCCGGTTATGTTTACCAGATCTCCGGTCTTATTAAGGTTTTCGGTCATGCCGTCCTTGTGACTGATTTCCCCTTCCAGAAATCTCGTCAGGAAATTGGCATTCTTATTTCTGAAGGAAATTGCCGTCTGCAGAAATCCAAGGGATTTGTCATTAAAGCACGGCACGGTTTTCATTAAGAAATCTGACGGAGGAATGCAGTCTGCATCGAAAATAACAATTAAATCACCTTTGGCTTTAGACAGACCGTAAGTTATGTTTCCGGCCTTAAAACCGTCCCTGTCAGCCCTTGAATGATACTGCACGTATCCTGAATTCAGATGACCGTCTTCGATGTCGGCACGGTCACTCATCCCGCGGAAGGTATTGAAATTATCAACCGTACGCTTAATGATTTCCGCATTTTCCGGATCTGAATCATCAAGAAGGAGAATTTCATATGCTCCGTCCACGTACTCGATTTGGGTAACAGCCTGAATAAGCTGACCTACTACCGCAGTCTCATTGCATACAGGAAGGAGTATGGAAACCTTTGGCACGTCATTCACGTCATATTCGGAATCTTCCGCTGAAACTTCAGTTGCGGAATCATCGCCTTTACTATCTTCTGCGACACTTTCACATGCAGGAACATTCTTCTTTTTACGGACTTCGAGAATCTCATAGCAGGTAAAAACAACAAAAAAGGCAACCAGAAGACATAACAGAATCTGTATAATTACGGAAAAAATCATATTCAGGGATACTCCGATAATTAACCGGATATTTAAGAATTACGGGGAAAGGTAATAGTCGAATACCGGTTTACTGCAACAAAGCCCCGGCAACCTTACATTGCCGGGACTGATTAAACCCGCTTATCAGTCATTTCTTACGGAATGACAGCACTGAATTTTCATACAAATTTTACATAAACTTCACAAAAAAATCAGTATGATCACTCTGAAATGATAACTAAAGCCCTATATCCCCGGCCATCTGCTCCAGTCTGCGTTCCCAGCAGTGGTGTTTTTTCACGAATTCACTTCCGGCAAACGCCCTGTCCATATTTTCTTTTGACGGAGCTTCAACCATTTTCGGCAGGATGTCCGCAAGTTCTTCGGGATTACCCACCGACGTACAGAAATCCTTAAAATGAAGGTCAACAGCTCTTGATCTGTTGGTCAGCAGAATTCCCCCGCAGGCAAGTATTTCTATAAGCCTTCTGGAATACATGGTTTCGGAATCAGTAACCGAATTCACGTTAAGACAGACATTGTAATCCTTATATACTCGGGCCGTCTCCTGATTGGTGAGACTTGGATAAACCTTTATGAAATCACTTTTGGGGAATCTGAATTCAAAATAACCGGACATTCTCGAACTGTTACGGTCATAGGCATCCAGAATTACCGACTTTCTGTTGCAGACGTCAAAAACCGCATCGAGAAACAGTCTTCTGGAATTGAGTATCTTACGGTAATAGGAGCCCACAAAACACATTCTTTTTTTGGTGAAGTTAAATCCCGTAAAATTATGGACCCGCGGCTGATATGCAATCTGCATGACGGAAACATGCTTTGAGCATTTTCCGTCTGGAGATATTGCCGCAACGCGCTCCCTGTATTTCGGAACACAGTTAGCATCGGTTGTATAAATAAAATCACATTTCTCCGCCACGTCAATGAACGGTTCAAAATATGCTCCGTCATCCTTGTTCCAGAAAACCGTCGGAATGTGAAGATCATTTGCCAGCCTTATCAGTTCTGAAAATTCATTCAAATCATTGCTTCCGAACACGGCGGAGTGTTTAACCAACCTGTAGCTCCAGGTCCAGCGGTAACCGTGAAATGCCGATTCCACAAAAACCAGGTCCGGCTTCCAGTTAACCAGCACATCCTTAAAATTATGAGGAGTAAGACTTCTGACACGGCATTCAAATGACAGATTCACGGATGTAAGATAATCGGTAAGGAGAGCCACTTTGAGCGAACCGAACTTACCGTCACCCTTGGCATCTTCCATTATGCCGGGATAATCGTACATGAACGTACGGGCCATTCTGATGATGTTACCCAGCATTATGAATATACCTCTTTGGTAAACTGATTCCACTGTCTGTGGTCTATGACATACTGCCTGGCCCTGCGCCCCTTCTCACGGAGTCCGTCGGCATCATAAATGTTTTCCTTAAGAACCATGGCAAGGTCGTGATAATCTCCGGACTTAAAGAAAAGGCATCCGGAATCACCCAGCCCGAGTTCATCCCTGAATACGGGAAGATCGGGAACGATGACACACTTTTCCTTGGCCATTGCTTCCACGAGCTTAATAGGAGGAACTATTCTGCACACCTCAAAAGGTTCACGCGGAATGCAGACAAGAGAACAGTCATCCTGCTTTCTCTTTGCTTCCACGGGAGTTACCCTGCCGAGAAAGAACACATGATTTTCAAGTCTGAGCTCTGCAGAAAGCTGTTCCAGTGCCTTACGGTACTCGCCGTCGCCCAAAATCTCTAGCCTTACGGGAAGATGTTCATCGTGAACCAATACGGATAAGGCTTTAAGAAGCGTCTGTATTCCCTCATAGACGATTAGCGAACCGGCATAAACAATCGTTATGGCAGACCTACCGGTAAGGGAATCATTAGCGCCGGTTTCTGACGAATTATCTGTTCTGCCCTCATTAGGTGCAGCATCCTCCGGCTTTATTATGTCCACGTCGGCACAGTTAGGAAGAAGTCTTATAACTGACGGGGACACCTTCCAGTTGTTTATGATGTATTCTGACAGCTGTTCGGATATTACAAACACCTTGTCGGCATTTGTGGCCACCATGGTCTCCAGATTCAGCCCCAGCTTAAAATTATGGGATTTTTCAAATTTGGGATTTCTGGATATTCTGGTAAGCTCCCAGATCCCGCGCATCTCATACTGAAACGGAATACCAAGTCTTTTGGCGGCAATGAGAGCCGGAAGCGCATTAACATGGTTTGAGGCCGCATGAACGCATGATATCCTGTTTTTAATGATATATTCCTCAATACGCTTTGACGCCTCAGCCGCATACATGGCCGTTAAAATGGAATTTTTGGGAGTTCTGATGTGATCATACCTGATTCCGTCGATAACATTTGATTCACTGTCCGGATATTCCAGGGAATCCCTGCGATCCCACGGATACCCGGTTCTCGTCAGAACAAACAGCTTTCGCGGATCGTCCGGATGAGCCGTGTTATGACTGTCAAAACCGGCTTTCAGGGATTTGAGTATTTCATGAGTTCTGTTGGTATATCCGCTTATATGAAAAGGCAGACAGCTTGCCGGAACATACAGAAAATTGCCCTTCTGGGGGATAAAATCCCGTGGTGGTTTTGCACGACCTGCCGAGCTGATTAATTTTTTCAGCTTATAAATGGTATAAAAGCTGTGTAAATCAAACATATATACGATTTTCCAAATGATTAGTTCTCACGAATGAAACACTTTAACAAAAAAATTAAAAATATTATCCGTACCGTATCTATTTTTTTTAATTTTTATTCCGAATGTCTAAATTTCGTGCTATAGATATAAAAAATGCCCAGCACACGGAACAACCGGAGAACAGACTCCGGCTCTCCGGTTAAAAACGGCAATCCTTAAAAATAAACGTCTTCACTTTCATGGAGTTTCAGATATCCGCATCAGTCATCACCGGCATCAATGCTTTTTGAAAGCTTAAACAAATCTTTGATTTCACCAATGGACATTTCAGTAATCCATTTTTCCCCGGACTCTACCGTAAGATCGGCAAGTTCCCTCTTGGCTCGAATCATTTCATCGATTTTTTCTTCAAAGGTGCCTTCACAGATAAAACGATAGACATTGACGTTATTTTTCTGCCCGATACGGAAGGCTCGGTCTGTCGCCTGATTCTCTACTGCCGGATTCCACCACAGATCATAATGAATCACGGCGGATGCGGCAGTTATGTTAAGACCGGTACCGGCGGCCTTCAGGGAAAGAATCAGCACAGGACGGTGACGGTCGGTCTGAAATACACTGACCATCCGTTCGCGTTCCTTAAGGGAAATGCTGCCGTACAGAAAATCAGCGTCAATATTCATCTTATCCTTAAACCATGAGGCAATAAGCTCTCCGGTAGAGGTATACTGCGTAAAAATAATGGTCTTTCTGCCGGCATCCCTGAGGGATGATACCAGTTCTAGAAGAGTCCCCGCCTTGCCGGAGGTATCCCATTCAGAGGAAGCTGTAGTGTCATAGCAGTGCGGAGCATTACAGATCTGCTTGAGAGCGGTAATCATTGACAGAATGATTCCCCGTCGCTGCTTCTGGAAATCACTGCCTTCAGAATCTCCCTTTTCCAAAATGGAAACGGCATTATTCACGACTGACTCATAAAGCACCTTCTGTTCGACTGTCAGAGAACAGTACTGCTCGGTAACTATTTTCTCAGGCAGATCGCTTATTATGGATTTATCTGTTTTCATTCGACGCATGATAAACGGAGAGGTAAGACGTTTAAACTGCTCCAGAGATTTAAGATTCTTCTCCCGTTCAATCGGCACGGCATATGCCTTGTTAAATGATGACATGCTGCCGAGAAGCCCCGGATTGGCAAAATCCATAATTGACCAGTATTCCAGCAGTCTGTTTTCCACCGGTGTGCCGGACATGGCGATAAAGCCGTCTGATTTCAGAGAGCATACTGCTTTTCTGGTAGTTGTGGAGGCATTCTTGATGTTCTGAGCTTCATCAATAATCAGTATTCTGATTTTCATTGAGGCAAAAAGCTCCGTTGCAGATCTGAGTTTGCCGTACGTAGTGATAACCACATGCCCTTTCTCAGGAATCTCCGCTCCGGGACCGTATACTACGGAATACTTAAGTTCCGGAGCAAATCTGGTTATTTCCTTCTGCCAGTTGATAAGCAGTGTTTTCGGAACCACCACCAGCGCTCTTGCTTTATTAAATTCTCCGGCAAGACGCATCGACTCCAGAACGGTAATAACCTGCAGTGTCTTACCGAGCCCCATGTCGTCGGCGATGATGGAGCCTATGCCCAGCATGGCGTTGTTGTAAAGCCAGCTGAAACCGCTTACCTGATAAGGACGCAGTTCTGCCTTAACCGTGGCAGGCACTTCGATATTCCTGCGTCTGAACAGTCCGTTAAGAGTAGCGGTGGCAGTATCATCAAGGAGCACATCTATTCCGGAAAAACTTCCGGTAATGGCGGCCAGCACCAGTGCATTGCCGGAAACAGCCTTTTCCGTCTGTTTCTTCTGCTTAAGGAGATTCTTAACATCATCAGCGGTAAAATAAAGGTACCGCCCCTTGAAACGAACAAGTTTTTCGGCATTGTCGACAAGCCCGGCAAAATCGTCCGGTGAAAGCTCCAGATCCCCTGCCGTATACTCCCAGTCATAGGACAGTATCTTTTTAAGATTGATAAAGCTTAAGCTTCCACCCGGCATCCCTGACGAGGAGATCTTCATCTTCACTGCCGGTTTAAGAAGCTTCTGCATGCTTTTCGGCATGACAATCCGGCAGCCGATGATCTTTAAAAGAGGAAGAGAGCTGATAAGAAGTTCTTCCAGCTCCTTTATGGAAAGTTTTATTCTATCCTTACCGGTATTAAGCAGAGTATTCAGTGCAGGACAGCAGAATGTTAGCTTTCCGGAAAGCTTCAGAACATCAAAATAACATGGATCGGCTGGGTTCGCCAGCACTCTGGCAAGAGGAACAGCCTCATTTCCAAGACTTTTGGAACTTAAACTCAGAGAAAAATAAACATTTACCGCATCATCCGCCATTTCGGCTGATGTCCCTTCGGCTTTGGCAGAGCCATGCTCCGCCGTGTTTTCACCGGCGGAAGATTCAGTAATCGAAATAAGCGGAACCATATCCCCGTCAAGCAGATGGAAGGAAACCAGCCATTTTTCCAAACTGGTGTATTCAGGAAGCAGACCGTTATAGGCAATAGCGGCACCGGGAGTATCAAAAAGAAGATCAAATACAATATCATCCGAGTAGGTTTTATCGTACTCATCAAAATAGGTGTCCTGAATGATATTCGAAACAAAGTAGCCGATGGCTGTGGTTCCGATAAAAAGTGCTGACGGTTCCGCATCTCCCTCTACGGCCACTATTTTTCTGGAAAAGCCCTTCAGGATATTACCGGTCCTGGTACATAAAGCTCTGACATCAGGAGAAAGCAGTGCCGGAATCCAACGGCAGGATACAGCATCGGAAGACTCATCTTTTATAAGTCTTAACTGTTTAATCATCAGACCGTATTCCGGCTCAAACCTTATAATCTGAGGAATAATCGCACCTGAAACCACCAGCTTGAGGGCAATATAGTAAAGTCTGAGGCAGATTTCCTCCTCAGTAGAATAGCAGGAGCTAATCACTTCCGAACCAGGTATTCCCGGAAGTCCGGATACTCTGTCAGTGATATCGTGATTTACCAGAATACCGCAACCGGTGTATGCCATGACCGCATTAACGGCATCCATGCCTTTTTTCTGAACGGGATTTACATACTCATCAGCGTAGCTTTGACGTTTTTTACTCCATCTTTTTAAAACCGTTTTATTGACGGTATCACTAGAAATCAGACTGCCGGCCGTAACCACGTTTTCATTTTTCTCAGTGATTTCCGGAAAAACATTTACTCCTGGACGAAGATGCCTGAAAGCATCTTCGCCTATATCCGTATTTTTTAATACGGCTTTGGCTTTTTTAGCGGCTTTTTGAAGCAGTTTGCCGTATTTACTTCTGAAATTTCCGAAAACATAACCAGCAGGACTTTCCGGCAGCAGATTCATAAGATCTTCGAAAAGATTCGGTACCGGTTCAAAGGAAAGCCTGTCCAGCATACTCAGAAGACGGTTTTCCTCCTCACTGTTTCCGGAAGTATCCTCCAGGAAACCGGTGCTGCAGTTTTCATCATCAGTTTCTTCATCTGTCGGCAGTCCAGATTCAGATTCACATTCATGTCGCTTATCATCATGTCCGGAAAATCCGGATATCTCGTTCCATTTAGGAACACTGACCTCCATAGCCCTATCCAGATTAATCTTGCGGTTCTTAAGTTCCTTGAGCAAATCTATACCGCGCATTCTGAAAAGTACAAAGGGATCCCGGTCAATCTCCATGCTCATCATGTATATAACAGCGGCAATATGTTTGCACGGCACGGCAAAATCAGGACAGTTGCAATTCATTTCCAGATCTCGCCACTGTCTCGGGAATATACTGATATCAAGAGACGAAGCAATATCAAGAAGATCAGGATCAAGTATTCTATTTGACAGAGAAGCCATAATATTCGGCTTCGTCATAATGAGATCCATCAGTTTTTCCAAGTCATTGGCAGATACCTGAGGAACCGTAATGGTAATCCTGTAGGATGAAGCATAGTGACCTTTAACCTTTGCGGAAATAACATTTTCAGTAATAGTAAGATCCAATACCTTACCGGTATTGGCATAAGTTTTTCCGCGGGGAATCCGGTTGGCATTATCGATTTTAGTCAGGGATGCAAGCCATTCCTTTCCCCACCATGTTGTACCGTAAGATGTAGCCATAAAAAATCCGTTTAAAAAGACAGATCTAAGTTAAAATCCGTCACCAAATCATCTGTTAATCATAAATGGCCACAGTATACCAAAACATCGACTTTCTGGAAAATTCAGCTATATTTTCGGGACAATCACTTTTTATGTGATTGCCAAAAATAAAACCGGTATTCATCACCATAACATCTCTTAAATATTGATATTTACAGTAAAACGCTTTAACATCTGAAGACAGTAAGTATTGTAACCCGTTTCATCCGGCGGTTGACAGCCGTAAATTACGCTTTACGACCTCAAAGGTGTCAGGGCAACCGCATAGGTGTCAGGCATTATTTGAAAATCAGGAATTCATTATGGCGGAAGAATCAGTAAAATTATTAAATTCCCCTTATGGTGTAGTTGCATACGAAAGTTTTAAACTTCGAAACCGTGCCTTTGCAGATAAAAGCGGCATAATTCTGCATCTTGATGATGATGGTATGACACCATACCCTGTTCTTCTCCGTCCGAGACGCTTCGGTAAAAGCACCTTTGTTCAGATGCTTAAGTGCTTTTACGACATATCGTACGCTGACAGATATGAAGAACTGTTTTCCGGAACTGCCGTATATAATGAACATCTGGAAAGCCACAACACATACCATGTACTGGACTTTGATTTTTCAGGAGTATCCGGTGATGACAAGAATACATTAATCAATGGATTTATCACGGCAGTTGATTTAGGAATTACCGATTTTATTGAACGTTATCCCGATTTTGTTTTCAATCCTACAGAGGAGGAAAAGAAAACACCTTCCAGCTTTATCAGATCCTTTTTTAAAGCATATAAGCTGTATCTGTCCAAGAAATCTCTTTACTTAATAATTGACGAATATGATAATTTTGCCAACAGTATTCTCTCTCAGGATTTGGAACTCTTCAAAGCAATTACCGGTACGGGGGGATTTCTTAAGGATTTCTATGCTGCCATAAAAGACGGGGCTAAACGCGTTGTCGCCAAAACCTTTATTACCGGGGTATCATCCGTTTCCCTGGATTCACTTACCTCCGGATTTAATATTTCACTGAATGTCACTTCTGATAAATGCTTTAATGAATATGCCGGTTTTACTGAAGATGAACTTGAAAAGCTTATTCCGCAACTAGTTGATATTGAAGAGCTTGGCGTAAGCACAGATGAAATAATAGCCAGAATGAAACCGGTATATGACGGCTACTGCTTCAGTCAAGAGGCCGAACACACCGTATTTAATTCATCCATGTGTCTTTATTATTTAAGAACAGTACAGAATAAACAGCAGTTCTTTCCTCCGGAAGACTATATGGATCCAGCTTCTGATCACGACGGTTCAAAACTGCAGCTGCTGTTTGACATCGCCGAAAACGGTCTGGTAGATGAGATCGTGGAAAGCTATTTGAGTAATGATTTGTTCTTTCTGGACAAGCTGGCGGAAAACATTAATTTAAATAAAGTAACCGGATATAACCGGGAGCAGTTTCTCTCCATGCTCTATTATCTCGGGTATCTGACTATTGATAAGGAGGCTTCCGACAGTTCCTCTCTGGCTCTCAAAATACCTAATCTTTTCATGTCAAAGCTGTTTGCTCAATGCATCGCTGACATGCGATTAAAAACAAATACGGTATTTACCGATACGGTTCTTGATATATCATCGTTACGTGATGTTAATGATGACATCAGTTCATTTGCCTCATCCTGTACGGAATTCCTGAGCGGAATCTTCACCAATCAGGTACTGACTCACATGAGCGAAATGGCACTTAATCTGACACTCTGCACCAAGCTTAAATCCTTGCGCGGGATATTTGTTGAAATGCAGAAGTCTCTCAGAGTTGTCGGAAAAGGAGAAAAGTTTGCCGATCTGGTAATAACCGTTAACAAGGGGAAAAGTAACCAGTGCATTTATCTTATCGAACTGAAATACGTCACCAAGACAGATGCTACTGAAGCAAAGATTCAAAACACTATAAAAGATGCAACCGAACAGGTTAATACCTACAAAACAGCCTTGGAATTCAGGGACAAAACGGTCAAAGCCTATGCCATGGTCTTTGCCGGCTCGGAATGCGTGTACTGCGGGTAACTGATTTAAAGCTGACTTAAAGATCACCGGAGAAGACTTTCCATAAACTTAATTATCATGGCTTCCTCACGTTTCCAGTTACATGTGACCGGATTTTATGACAGATCATAAAACTTCACCGGATTAAGGATGCCGTGGTTTAATCCGGTTAAAAAAAGGAGGGCAGACCATTTACGAAATTAGTGAAGCAATCCCACAGAGCCAAACGAGCTTATGCCACATGGCTCGGTATCAAATTCGGTATAGGGATTTCGCTAATCCTTTCCTCTAGCGGACAGATTTGGGACTTTCACCCTATAGATTATCCCCATGCCGAGCACACTATGTAAAAGAGTAAAAGAGCCGGCAAACGCCGGCTCTTAAAGTCTGCATGACATTCAGTGATGCTGATTAGTCAACGTGGTCAAGTATTACCGACTTGAGGAGCTGCAGCATGCCGAGCACAAGCAGAGCTATGCATAAGGTAGCTACAAAGCAGTAAAATCTTTCAGGCTTCAGTGCATATTCAGGCTTGGACGGACTCTGTAAAACAGATACGTGCTTAATGAGTCTGGCGGCATTCATCTTGCCCTTTACAAGACCGGTAAGGGCCGATGAATAAATATCCTTCTTGAAGTCAACATCCATCTTAAGAGCCTGTTCCTTATCAGCCAGATCGTTAAGAGAGGTTGTTTTATCTGAAGTAATGAAGGATCTGACGTTGGCAATCTGCTCGTCAATGGCCTTTATGTTACTTCTTAATGACAGCTTTATCTGATTATCGGAACCGATTGACTGAGGCAGTGACTGCATCTTAATGATAAGTTCACTCTTCTGTTTTTCCAGATCGGCTATGATGCGCTGATAATTTTCTACTTCTATGGCAGGAGATGCCATATTCTTCTGATTCTGGAATTTAAGAAGTCGGTCATTGGCGGCACGGAGATCGTCTCTTGCGGTAGCAACCTGCTCTTCAAGGAACACAACCTGCTCATTGGCAACGGAATGGGTCAGTTCATTCATGAAGGCTTCGCCTTCCTTTACCAGGAATGATGAAATCTTTTCCGCGGTCTCAGGGTCGAAGGCCTGAGCCTCGATTCTGATAACACCGGTATAATCATCGTATGTTGCAAAAACACGCTTCTTAAAATAGGCGTAGAACCATTCCACTGAAACATCCCTGTCCCAAAGTCTGGAAACTATGTCATGCTCGGTGGAACTGTAGTGACTTCTGAGATCAAACTCCTTGTCAAGCTTATTCAGCATGTCGAGTGAGGTCAGATATTCTACCAGCAGCAGCTGGTCGCTCTTGTTTCCTGTGGTATTGGAAAACAGGTTCAGAAGATCCATTGACTGGGTTGATCCGCCGGTATCGGTATTCTGAACAAGAACCACCGCTTCTGAAACATAACGATCTGAAGCAAAACACCAGTAAATGAGGCTCAGAAAAGCCGCCACATAAATCAATTTAAAAATATACTTAAACGCGCGGTTTACGGCTCTGGTTGTTTTACCCAGATCCTTAAACGCCGCGGAATTAACATCATTAACCTGTGTTTCACTCATACTTTTATGGTTTCCTTATAAGCAGCCAGTGCATCATCCAACTTGTCATACCATGTTGCCTGACCTTTGTACAAAAAAATTCCGGATTCGCAAAAACTCTTTAACATTTCATCATTATGGGCAACCATAATAATACTTGATTTGCCTGCAAGATCCTTAAACGCTTTTTTAGCCTTTTTCTTGAAAGCCGCATCACCTGCGGAAGTCACCTCATCCGACACGTAAACATCAAAATCGAAGGCCAGGGAAAGTGCGAACTGCAGTCTTGACTTCATACCTGACGAATAGGTGTTTACCGGCTTGTCAAAAGCCTGACCGATATCGGCAAATTCCTGAATTCTGGCGATGCGTTCGTCCATCTCATCCTCAAAACCGTGAGCTCTGCAGATGAATTTTGCGTTCTGACGCCCTGTCATGGTGGCCTCTACGCCACCGTTTCCCATCGGCCACGACATTCTGCAGTGACGTTCCACTATACCGTGGGTGGCGTAGTCCGCACCGCATATTATTCTGAGAAGTGTTGACTTGCCGGCTCCGTTACCGCCGACAATCCCAACGCTTCTGTTTTTGGGAATTACCAGGTTAATACCTTTTAAAACCCAGTCACCCACGCCTTTTCTGGTGGTGTAACGTTTGTATACGTCTTTAACAATAATCATTACTGTGTCACCAATCTTGTTTCCAACGCCCTGTAAAGAGCCATGCCGATAACCAGCATAACCAAATCTACGCCGTAAAGGTACCACAGGGATACATCGACGGTGTGATAGTTAGGCCAGAACCCCAGGCGCATGGATTCAAGGCCATGGACTATCGGGTTAATGGTCAGCAGACTCTGATACGGCTCAGGAATTCTGGCAATCGGAATAATAACACCGGAAATAATCATCAGAGGCATCATCAGAATCTGCAGAATGTGTCCTGAATCTCTCACAATTCGCATACATACCGATGAAATCAGACCATATCCCAGTCCCAATATCCATAACCCCATAAAGCCAGCCAGCACCCTTAAAATATCAACGGGAATTACCTGATAGCCGATAAAGGCAAAGATAATAACCAACAGGACAGTCACCCAAAACATGGAAAAAAGTTCAACGGTGGCACAGGTTAACGCCGTATCAAAAGGTCTTACCTGTCTGAAGGCAAAAAAAGCCTTGTTACAGTCAAGAGCATGAATGCCCTGAACCCCGGTTCTTCTAAACAGAAAGAACCCCATGAACCCCACCATCAGCCAGGATGCAACATCAACACCGCTGATCTGTCTGGCTCTTATCACCGTGAAAATAAATACCATGAACAATATGTGAATGCACGGTTCAATAAGCATCCAGGCCCAGGCACCGCGACTCCCGAAAAAACGGCTCAGGGCGTCTTTTAAAAAAAGAGCCTTCCATACCATCAGGGTATTTTTTACAGGATTACCACTCATAGATACTCTAAACCAATTATTCCGTTATCTTGTTAATGTTGTTGCCCCATGAAAGAGCAGGATTAACTATCAGACCGACAATGCGCAGGAACTTGGACAGTTCATAGCTTGAAGCGGTGGCAATGTAGATAACGTCACCGTTTTTCACACTGAAGTTCTGTGAGGAGAAAAATGAGCCTGGCTGATTTAAATCAATCTGGTAAACCATCGGTATTGATTCAAGTCTGCTGTACTTGTCAACCTGCTCCATCGGATATACCCATGACTTTCCTGCGGTTTTGGCATTGTTGCCTTCAGCCGAAGCACCGGCTGAATTAAACGCGTCGGAAAGTTTTTTATAAGTGGCCTTATCCTCAAAACGGAACACGAACACACCTGATGGATCGGCCATGTTGTCATTCAGACCGCCGGCACGTGAAAGTGCCTGAAGCAGGCTTATGCCGGTAGCTTCAAAATTAATTTCCTTGGCTGAACCAAGGTTTGCCCCCATGATGGAATAGGACCACGGCTGATTCATGGCCACAAGCACGTCACCTGAATTGAGATAAACGTTCTGTTTCGGATCCTTGATTATGCTTTCCAGCGGCATGGTTACGGTCTTACCGTCTCTGGTGAGCCCAACGGTAATTTTGCTGAAAGTGCTGGCAATGCCTGCGGTTGAAGCGATGGCATCAAGCACTCTTTCACCCTTAGGTGAAAGCAGAATGCTGCTTCCGCCCTGTCCGTCACCGATAACGGTAACCTTGTCAGCAGGTCTCTCGGAAACCTTTACCAGCACCTGAGGATTATTGGCTTTGTTTTCAAGTGCTTTAAGAATATCCTTTTCCACCTGACGCACGGTCTTGCCGACAACGGAAATCATGCCTACGAACGGCACGGAAATTTTACCGTCGTCTTCGATAATCTGAACAGGAAGCTTCTGAGAGCTCACCGCCAGATTGTCACTGTCAACGCTGTTGGTCCCGAAAAGGAGAGCGGGAGCACTTTCCCAAATGTAAAGTTCAAGCGAATCACCGTAATTAACGGTATAGGTATCAGGCTTTCTGTCTCCGAACACGTCATAAAATGAAGACTTTGAAACGTCTTCATTGAGAAGATCCGTTACTGCCTCATCAACCATTACCAGAGAAATCGGAGTCTGCTGCTGATTCTGTTCCCTGGAGGTTATGTCCCCATAGCTTGGTCCCGCATGAGGGAGTGTACATCCGGAAAGAGTTACCTGCGATGCCACAACTGAAAGCAGTAATGCTGTTTTGATGCAAACGGCTATTTTTGAAATCATTTAAATCCCTTCATTCTTACATAAGGAAGACAATATTTCACATGTCTTCGTGATTTGTTCTGCTGTATGTTCCGAGGTTATGAAGAACCTCAGTCTTGCCTGACGTTCCTCCACGGCAGGATGAATTATCGGCTGTACGTTTATTCCTTCCTTAAATAAAGCGGCAGACAGCCATACCGCCTTTCTGGAACTTCCGGTGATAATCGGTACTACGGAATATCCCAGTGATTTTCCGGTGTTCAGATTCAGTCTTTTTGCGGTTTCAAGGAACAGCTTTCCGTTATCCTGAAGTCTCCTTACCCTTGACGGATCCTTTTTCATCAAATCCAGCGCCGTTTCGGCGGCAACCGCCATGGGAGCTGAGATTCCCACGCTGAAAACAAACCCCGGAGCATTATACTTTAAAATGTCAACTATGTCCTGCGTGGCGGCGATGTACCCGCCGCAGCCGGAGAGGGTTTTGCTGAGTGTTCCCATCCAGAGATCGACATCGTGAGGATCAACGTCAAAATGCTCGTAAACCCCCTTACCGGTTTTGCCGAGAACCCCAAGTGAATGAGCCTCATCAATCATGAGGAAACAGCCGAATCTCTTTTTAAGCTCTATAAGCTTAGGCAGATCCGGAATATCCCCGTCCATGCTGAAAAGCCCCTCGGTTACTATCAGTACCCTTTCGTGATTACGGCGGTTCTTTTTAAGGAGATTCTCAAGAGAATCCATGTCGTTATGAACGTATGGGAAATGCGTTGCCCCGGAGAGCTTTATGCCCTCTATGATGCTGTTGTGCACCAGTGAATCGTTGATGATTAAATCATCGGCACCGAAAAGAGTGCTTATGACGCTTACGTTGGTGGCGTGACCGCTCACAAAGACAATGGCGTCATCGGCATCATAAACATCGGCAAGTTTTCTTTCAAGGCTCCGCTGGAAAGGTCTTTCCCCGGCAACCAGCCGGCTGGCGCCGACAGAGGTGCCGTGAACCTTCACGGCATTAATCACAGCTTCGTTAAGCTCGGCACTGCCGTTAAAGCCCAGATAGTTATAACTGGAGTAGTTGACGTAATCCTTTCCGTTGATTCTCGTAACGGTTCCGTTAACTCTTTCATGTTCCCTGAAAAACGGATCTTCGATGTGGAAGGTTGAAGCAAGGGTTCTCATGGTGCTTATCTTCTGATAGAGAGGATGCTCCCTGAAGGTGGTAAATTTCTTATTAACCTTCGGCTGTGCGTCGTCTTCCATAAGCTCCCTTGCGAGCTTCTCATCTTCTGATTTTCCGGATTTTTCCTTCATTATGGAATTAAGCATTCCGGCAAATTTAGGTGGATTAAACATACTGCTTATTATTTTCCCACATTCAACTGTCGTCCGATGGCGTCTCTTTCACCCTCATCGACATGAGCAGAGATAACCTGACGTACGGTTCCCTGTTCGTCATCGGAAGATTCGTTTCCGCTAATCTTCATAAAGATCTTTTCGGCAAGTTTAAGTACCGTAGGATTGTCCTGGAAGGCCATCACGGAAAGCTTAATCTTTGTTTTCTTCTCGATGCTTACGATAAGCTCCATAGCCATGAGAGAATCAAGACCGATACTCTGCAGGTTCTGATCCTTTGCTATCTGATCGGAACTTAAACCCATGGTATCCGCAATTTCGGAAACAAGCATGTCGGAAATCACGGCTATGGCATCCTCACGGCTTCTGCCTTCAATTACGGAAAGCAGATCATCGGAACCGAAATCCTTAAGTCTGAGCTTATCCTTCTGGACCAAATCATAGATTCTTGACGATACCCTGCCTGAGGTTTCGGCAACGCCCGCCCAGTTAAGGTTGGCAAAAATGTTCACGCCGCCGCGTCTTAATGCCTTTGGCAGCAGGGCCAAGGCCTCGTCACATGTCAGAGCCTCGGCACCGAGCACTGATTCAAGAGACTTCTTAATCTGTACTCTTGAACTTAAATAACCGGTATCACTGATTGGACCCCATTCAATACAGCAGGAAGGCAGTCCCTGCGACAGTCTCATGGCCGTCAGACCTTCAAGTCCTGAGTTTGCGGACACGTAATTTGCCTGACCGATGTTACCGATGGCAACGGATATTGACGAATACACCACAAAATTACGCAGTGCTTCGGAGTTAAACACCTCGTGAAGGTTACATGCCCCCACGAACTTCGGATTCATAACCCCGGCATAAAGCTCACGGTTCATGGCCTGAAGCATGGTATCAGCAAATACCGCGGCGGCATGAATGATGCCGTTTACGGTAATGCCGGCGACGCCAAGACGCTCCCTTAAGGCTCTGACCTCCTCAGCTTTGGAAACGTCACATTTTTCCACGATAACGGTCAGACCGTTGGCCGCAATAAGATCTTCAAGCTCAGCCAGTACGCTTTCATCCCTGATACCGCTTCTGGAGACCAGTACCAGCTTCTTAATCCCCTGACCAATAAGATAACGGGCTGTTGCAAAACCGAAACCGCCGGTACCGCCCGTAATCATCCAGACATCATCAGCACTGAATACTTCGCAGGATCTGGAATTTTCAGATACGCCACGTTCAGCTTCTGTTCCAGCAGTTGCGGAATGTTCCGTTCTTTCAACGGTAATCTTACCAATCTGTCCGCCCTGCTGCATAAACTTGAACGCCTTAACGACGTCACGATCACTGAACTTCGTAAACGGCAGCGGGGTGAATTCCCCTTCGGCGAAGAGACCGATTACCTCATGGAACAGTTCCCTTGCGCGCTTTGGATAAACCTTAAAGAGCTGATCCACGTCAATGGCAAAGTAGCTGATGTTTTCCTTAAGACTGCGTAATCCCACGGTGGTATTTTCCACGAAGTCACGTTTGCCGAGTTCCATGAATCTGCCGAACGGCTGAAGAACGGACATGCTCACGCGCATGGCCTCACCTGACAGGCAGTTAAGAACGGCATTAACGCCAACACCGCCTGTATCCCTCATTACCTCATCATGGAAATCGAGATTTCTGGAATTGTAAATGTGTTCAACACCAAGCATCTTCAGGAAATCACGCTTTTCAGGAGAACCTGCAGTCGCATAGACCTTAAGTCCCAGATGACGTGCGATCTGAATGGCCGCAATGCCCACGCCGCCTGCGGCACCGTGAATAAGAATGCTTTCGCCTTCTTCCATTCTTGAAAGGTGGTGAATGGCATACCATGCGGTAAAGAATACTATAGGAGCAGTGGCGGCGGCATCAAATGACCACTCGTCAGGAATCCTGGCAATTGCATATTCAGGAACGGTCAGCTTATCGGTAAAACAGGCTGAACCGAATCCGAGCACCCTGTCACCCTTAACGTATTCGGTGACGTCAGAACCGACTTCCGAAACCACACCGGCAAATTCAAGACCGAGAGCGGGACCTGAGAAGCCGTTTTCCAGAGCATCATCAGGAACCAGGCCCATGGTGAGCATGATGTCCCTGAAGTTAAGCCCCGTTACCTTAACGTCAACAATAACCTCATTGGCCTTCGGTGCGGAAACGGTCTTTTTCTTCCAGCAGAGATTTCTTAATCTACCGGGACTTGTGAAATCAAGACAGTAGTTTTCGGAAATCAGAGAATTACTGCCGTCGCTCTTACCGACATTATTGGAAGCATCCGCAGGATCATTTTCACTTTCAGAGCTTCTTACTACGGTGCGGAAACGTTCAGCCCCGGAAAGAATGACTTCATCGGAACCGTCAGGAAGCAGTAAATCCTTCAGAAGAGATGCTTCAGCAGCACCGGTGTCTGTTTCCGCCTTAAACGACAGATCAATGCTTCTTACGTTAATCTCCGAAGCTTCACTTCTGATTACGCGTGAAAGACCGATGAGTGCCGACTGTTCGGGAACGGTCTCATGAGTAAGCACAGCGTTACCGACTGAAGAACCGTTAACGGTAACAACTGAGAGATTTATTTCACCGGCTCCGGCATTCTTCTGCGCATAGCCGTTAAGCTTATTGACAACGGATGTGAGGACACTGAGGGCATCACTGATATCGGTTGAATCATCAGATGCGGGGATAATTCCGGTCTTTTCTGACAGGGAATCAAGTAACTGGTGTGAAGCCAGTCCGCATGATGAAACAAACACGAAGCTGTCATAATCTGCGATGTTAAGACTGTCTAAAGAGTCTTCATCAGCAGCAATAACATCCGCCTTAACCCCGAGTCCTACAAGTTCATTACGAATGAAACCCGCCTGAACGGAATTCCCTTCAGGAGAAACGACGGCATAGGCGTGTTTAACACCTGCGGCAACCTCACTTAATGAAACTTCTTCGGTGTTTCTTACGAACATGAGATAGGCGCCCATCCGGTATTCGGAGGCGGCAGGTTCACGATATACGGAAACGTCATTAAATGACTTTTCAAAAACAGTCTTCCAGTATTCAGGACTTCTGAGAGGGCTTATGGCATTGCCGTCACCGCGTTCAGACCACCAGTCTGAACAGAAACCGCTGCACATATTGGCAGACCAGTCTGAGTGTCTTTCAAGAACGGCAATTACACCGCCTGAAGCTAACATGTTTTTAAGACCTTCAACGGCTTCAATCACTGATGACGCCCTGTAAAGAGCTTCCTGAACCACGATTAAATCGTATTTCTGAGGGATGTACGGATCCGCTGCGTCTCTTTCAACAGTAAACGTCTCAGGATCAAACTTTGCCTTTCTGATGTTTTCTGAAGGATTGATTTCAGCCATGTCCTTTTCGTTAAGGGCAAGAACCTCAACACAGGAACCTTCAGCAAAACAGTCAGTAAAAAGCTCTCCGAGCTTAAGTCTGTTGCTGCCGATTTCAAGCACCCTGAACTTAGTGCCTTCGTCTGCACCGATGCGCTGACTTACGTCTGCTATGAATGAAGACATGGCATCCTTCATTCCGGTATAGAGAAGAGAATAACCGTTTCTTTCTTCTCCCCTGAGATCTTCTGCGGATACCCCGTCGGAGGCCTGTCCGTTCACAAGAAGATCCTTAAGTCTGTTGCCCACACGGTACAGAGGAAGAAGATCAGGCAGGGCTTCAGGTGCAAGATGATAGGCATATCTTATGATTTCGTCGCCTGTGCCGATGTCATCCTGACTTACAAAATCCGTCGGAACTCCGTCAGCGATCTTAGCGAGACTATGCTTTACAAGCAGATCGGTCAGATATCCGTAAAGCGGACTTGTACCTGCCTTAGCCAAATCACCGGCATCGGAAGCCACGGCCTTTACCGCCTCAACGGAATAAGCCAGTACCGCCTGTTCCATCAGCGGCATTATCTTTTCGTACCAGTTCTTTCTGGCCTCTGTGTTTAAGAATCCGGCATCGCCGGCACATGCTTCAAGGAAGCTTACGATTTCAGAAGTGGATCGACCATCTCCCTTACGCGCATTCAGCGCATGAGGAGCGGCTTCAGCCTCATAATGCCATGAAGCGACACCTTCCTCTGCGGAACGGTTTTCGGTCTTAGGCATCATGTTGAATCTGCAGTTGTCCATTATGCCGACACAATCGTCAGCATCATTAAACAAACGGAATGATGCGAGAATGCTTCTTGCGCCCATTCTTTCAATTCTCGCCACGATATATGAAACTTCGGCATTCTTCATAACGGAAATGCGTCCGAATTTTACCGGAAGATAAGCCGAATCAGCTGAACTCAGCTGTTTCATGGCAAACAGGGAATGGAAGCCCGCATCAAGAATTCCCGGATGAATCACGTACTTTTCGGAATGAGCCTTAAGTGTCTTTCCGTTAAGATGAATCTTCAGAACGTTATCAAGAATTTCCACCTTTTCAGTAATGGCAAACTGTTCACCGTAATGAAGTCCCAGACTTTCGGTAATGGCATAGATTTCATCTTTCGTAACCACTGTCTGAGAAACGTCTGACGCCCGCTCATTCAACTTTTCATCATAAAGGTTTACGGCATTTCTCAGTGCGGAGTCATCCGTGGTCAGAAGACGTCCTTTGACGTTTCTGGTCCATTCGTCGAATGAGAGATAATCTCTCGAATATATGTCAAACGACATTGTTTCCGGAACAATACGGAGTCTCATGGACTTGTAATGTTCTCCGTCAAACACCAGTGAACTCAGAATGTCGAGATGTTCGATATTGATGCATTCGCCTGAATTAACGCATGACGCACCTTCAAGCACAGTCTCGATAAAATCGGCAGCAGCATAAACGTATTCACCGTCTACCATGTGATCGCGGAGCAATGCGTATTTTGACGGTTCCAGAACATTCTGCCAGGTTCTGTCGGCAGAAAGAATGTTCCAGCCGAGAAGAGGGAAAATTCTGAACTCGTCAGGATGCTTTTCGGATGATTCCTTATACTCAAATACCTTTTCAGACCATTTGTAGTAAGGGAGATCCACAAATCTGCCCTTCTCAGGGAAGAATACGGCCTTGTCGGACTCTGCGACAGACAGGTGATAATCCATGACAACCTGTCTCATCCTGCGGACACCGTCATTATTGAGCAGAAGCGTTGAACCAACCCTGGCATCGGCACCTGACTTCTTTGAGATATCACGCAGGTAACGCTGCAGAATGGCATTGGAACCAATCTCCACGATATAATCGAAGCCGTCTTCGACCATGGCCTTAACGGCCTGCCAGAACTGAACCTTATCCCTGATGTTATGCCACCAGTAGTTGTTCTTTAAGAAGAATCCCTTCTCAATCCGTCTGCCCAAAACCGCTGAATAGAAAGCGGTACTCTGAGTGTCCGAACTTACGGTCCCCACGTCGGCGAGATCTTTCATTACGTCATTTTCAATAACGTTCATGAAAGAGCTGTGGAACGGATAATCAACATTCAGAATCTTAAAGAACACACCCTTTGATGAATAATATTCCTTGAGTCGGGTAATTGATTCAGTTCGGCCTGAAACTGTAATGTTGTCGGATGAATTTATGGCGGCAACATCCACGTCGGTTATTCCGAGTTCTGCCTTAACGGCATTGAAATCATCCTCGGATACGGATACGGCGGACATTTTTCCGTGACCGCGGGTTCTGTCCTGCAGCATGCTGCGAATGCAGATAACCTTTACGGCCTCATCAATGGTAAGAAGCCCGGCAACATAAGCCGCGGCTATTTCCCCCATGCTGTGACCGACCACTGCCTCAGGCTTTAATCCGCCCTTTTCAAGCACCGCACAAAGTGCTGCCTGAATGGCAAAAATAAGAGTCTGGGCAATCTTTGTATCCTGAATAAGATCAGCTTCGTTTACCGTGCCTTCTTCAGCCGTTTTACCTGAAACGATATCCTTTAACGAAACGTTAAGGTACTTCTCTATCCTTTCTGAAAGATCATCAAACACGGAAGCGAACAGCGGGCATTCACGGTAAATGCTGCGCCCCATTCCCACATACTGGGAACCGTTTCCGTTAAAAACGAATGCCGTCTTTCTGCAGGGCTTTTTGGTTACGGCACCGAATACGCTGACGTCGGTTCCGGTCTTAATCCAGTTATCAAGGGATGAGAGTACATCTTCCTCAGTGTCACCGGTCACGGCGAGTCTGTGCTCATAGGTATCCCTGGAGTTTACCGCGGCATATGCAACGTCATAGTAATCATATTTTCCGCTTCTTAACAAATCTGCATACGATTCGCCGATTTCCTTAAGGGATTCCTTTGTTCTTGCGGAAATAAAAAGCGGAGGAACGGAACCGGAAACCTGACTTCCGGTTACTGACGAACAGTTTTCAGCACCGCCTCGGGAAGCATCGGATACCGCGTCATTGTCAAAAGACTGCAGTATCACGTGAGCATTGGCACCGCCAAAACCGAAGGAGTTGATGGCACCGGTATGAATGCGTTTATCGGAAAGTTTTACGCCGTCCTGAGAGCAGAGGATGTTCAGTCCGTCAAAATCAATCTTCGGACTCGGTCTGAAATCAAAAGGAATCGGCGGAACCGTACCGTGCTTTAACACGGTTACGGCCTTTACAAAACCGGCAAGTCCTGACATTGGTTCCATGTGACCGAGATTGGCCTTCACGGAGGAAACAGGAAGTCTTCCGTTACGATCCTTTGCATACACTGACGCTATTGAACGGACTTCAATAGGGTCTCCCACTGGCGTACCGGTTCCGTGAGCTTCGATGTAATCAATGTCATCAACGGAAATACCGCTTTTTTCAAGCACCTGCCTCATCAGCTCTGACTGTGCGGTTTCAGAAGGAATGGTAAGACCGCTCTTGCGTGAACCGTCGGTATTAACGCCTGAGGCCTTGATTACCGCATGAATTCTGTTGTGATCCCTTAAGGCATCATCAAGCGGTTTCAGAAGCAGTGCGGCAACACCTTCGGAACGGACGTAGCCGTTTGCCCGTTCATCAAACGGTCTGCAGGTTCCGGTTGGCGAAAGCATGGATGCCTTACTGAACCCGACGAAGGAATAAGGCTTAAGGAGCAGGTGCGCACCGGCTACGATGGCACACGGAACTTCCCCGCTTCTTATGGCCTGACAGGCGTGATGCAGGGTAACCAGAGTGGAAGAACAGGCCGTATCCATGGTCACGGAAGGACCGTGAAGATCAAAAACGTAGGAAATTCTGTTTGAGTCAATACTCAGTGTATTGCCGGTCATGGTATAAGGTGAAACGGCAGGCAGATCCTCATCGGCACGCAGGAAGTAATCCAGTGACGAAATCCCAGTATAAACACCACAGTCGGAACCTTTGAAATCCTCAATCTTTATGTTGGCATTTTCAAGGCACTCGTGAGTAACCTTAAGAAGAAGTCGCTGCTGCGGATCCATCCATTCGGCTTCCTTCGGCGAAATACCGAAAAATGCGGGTTCAAATTCCTTTACGGAATCCAAAACACCCGCATTAAAGGTAACGCTTCTTCCCGGAACGTTTTTATTATCATCCTGATACAGATCCGTTGGCCATCTAGAGGCCGGGATTTTGGTAATTGCACAGGTTCCGCTGCTTATCAGCGACCAGAACTCTTCTTCGTTCCTTATTCCTCCCGGAAACCTGAATGCCATGCCCACAACGGCTATATCTTTATTTTTACTCACTAATACGCCTTTATTCTTCAGTTATTCTTTTAATTATTAAATCCAAACCAAAATACAGCGGCCCCCAACGCTTCAGGGGTGGCCTGCCGCATGCTGCTCCGCTACTTCCGCCACAGACCTCTGGTGTCAATCAGTATCTGCTTTTCATCAAAGTCAGGGCTGATGCTCCTGAACTCACGATGGTCTACCAGAAGAAGAATGATATCAGCCTTCAGAGCCTCTTCAGCGGATACCAGTCTGAGACCGGTGCCGTCAAAAATTTCCGGGAGTTCGGTTATGTTTGGTTCAACTGCCATCACACAGCCCGGATATTCCTTCGCCAGATCACGGGCAATGAACACTGACGGACTCTCTCTCAGGTCGTCTATGTCAGGTTTGAATGCAAGTCCCAGACAGGCAATGTTACAGTGTCTGTTAAGCTTTGCTATGGCATTTCTTACCTGCTGCTTCACCCATTCAGGCTTTCCGTCATTTACAAGTCTTGCGGTATGAATAATCCTTGCCAGATCCGGAGTCCTGCTGACGATAAACCACGGATCCACCGCTATGCAGTGTCCGCCGACTCCCGGTCCCGGGTTAAGAATGTTTACGCGTGGATGATGGTTGGCAAGGGATATAAGCTCCCAGACGTCAATGTTCAGTCTGTCGCAGATAAGAGAGAGTTCATTGGCAAAAGCAATGTTTACGTCCCTGAATGAATTTTCGGTAAGCTTGGACATTTCTGCGGTTCTGGCATTGGTTCTGAGAAGCTCCCCCTTAACAAAAACCGCATATACGTCAGCAGCTTTATCAGCTGAAACCCGGTTTATGCCTCCGATAATGCGGTCATTATTAACCAGCTCAGACATAATCCTGCCGGGAAGAACCCTTTCTGGACAATATGCAATGAATACGTCACATTCGTCAGTGTTTTCAGACGCCATTACCAGATCCGGACGCATTTCTCTGAGGATTTTGGCTACCCTCTCGGTTGTTCCCACCGGAGAGGTTGACTCAAGAATAACCGTATTTCCCTTTCTCAGAAACGGAGCTATCTCGGCTGTGGCTGACTCAACATAGCTGAGGTC
Source organism: Ruminobacter sp. (assembly GCA_017940385.1). Lineage (GTDB taxonomy): Bacteria > Pseudomonadota > Gammaproteobacteria > Enterobacterales > Succinivibrionaceae > Ruminobacter. Next base: position 45,152 of record JAGAYS010000066.1, read on the forward strand.
AGGTTCATGAGATTCACCTTTGAAAGGAGTCGGTACGCAGATTATGAATGCATCAGCTTCACACGCTTCGGTTGAAGCGCTCAGCATGTTTTCCTTTACGGCCTGTCTGACAACTTCACCGAGTCCCGGTTCAACAATATGAATCATTCCCTTGTTAATTGTTTCAACGGCATGGACGTTTACGTCAACCCCGAGAACACTGACTCCGTGAGATGCAAACATGGCGGCGGTAGGCAGTCCTATATACCCTAATCCGCAGATACAAAGTTTCATTTTTTATCCTATGCTACCATTTCAGTAGTCTTATATTATTTATTATTATTTTTAAACATCATGTTCCGTGCAGGTTTTGACTTACCTGCACGGAAGTTTATCTGAAAATTCTATACGGCCATCAGACTGGTTTCATACCCTGACGCACGGAGAATGGCACTCACGATTTTTTCAGAAGAATGTCCGTGTCCGTACGGATTCTGGGCATTTTTCATTCTGTTGTATGCTTCGGCATTCTCAATCAGTTCGGAAACCCCGTCAACTATGGCACTGGTGCTAGACCCCACAAGTCTAGCACATCCGGCCTGAATTCCTTCAGGTCTTTCGGTAACCTCTCTCATTACGAGAACAGGCTTGGAAAGAGCCGGAGCCTCCTCCTGTATACCTCCGGAATCCGTCAGTACCAGGTATGATACGTTGAGCAGAGCCTGAAAATGAAGATATGAAAGCGGAGGAAGAAGCATTACCCTTGCGTGATTACTGAGTATTTTCCTTACGGTATTCTGAACTGCAGGATTGAGATGAACCGGATAAACAAAAATACAGTCCATATACTTGTATGACAGATGTTTAATGGCATTACAGATGTCTACGAGGCCGGTGCCCTGATTTTCCCTCCTGTGGCCGGTTACGAGAATGATTTTCTTCCCCTGTTCAACGGCTTTCCTGACATCCTCATGCAGATATTCGTTTTTATCCTTAAGGTAATCCCTTACCCACATAAGAGCATCAATTACGGTATTTCCCGTAATATATACGTTATCGGGAGAAATCCCTTCCTTAATCAGATTGTTGTATGCCAGTCCGGTAGGTGCAAAATGAAGATCGGCAATTCTGGTAACGGTCTGACGGTTTACCTCTTCCGGGAACGGAGCATACTTGTCGTAACTTCTTAATCCTGCTTCAACGTGCGCAATCCTGATATGACGGTAAAAAGCACACATTGCCCCCACCATAACAGTGGTGGTGTCACCCTGAACAATGACCCAGTCAGGTTTTTCCCTTTCAAAAACCTCATCAATGGCGGTAAACAGTTTTGCCGTCAGACTGGCAAGAGACTGACCGTGACACATGACATTAAGGGAAATGTCGGGAACAATGCCGAAATCCGAAAAAGCATCCTCTATCATCTGCTGATGCTGTCCCGAATTACATACTACCGTCGTAATATCTTTATGTTTTTTTAATTCCATAACCACGGGAGCCAGTTTTACGGCTTCAGGTCTGGTTCCCGCAATCACTATAATCTTCATACAAAACTCAAAAAAGCTCAAAAATAAAGCGTCTGCATACAACTGTCCGGCATTACACGGTTGTTTCAGCACCAAAAATAAACTTGTTATCAGCTTCACAATTTTAATACAAAGCTTCAACATGTATCATTTTTTTTACAGATTTTAATTTTATTTTAAAACATTAATCACAAATATTAAAATTTTTATTTCAGCATTCAGTTCCACTCATAACGCCAAAATTACCGACAACAGCTACATGCATGTATGCGGAAAACCTTAAAAAAACACATTCTCATGAGTCTTTTTAAAGGAATTCAAACCATGTCATGAAAATAAAGTAAGCCTTTTTCTTTCGTTAAAGTCTTTATCATCTAAACGGCCATTTCCTCAACCGACGCGGCAAACTGATGATTTTCTGAATTATTAAGTTATAATGTCTGCCTGTTTCGCCATGTGTAAAGTATCGGATAACCAGCATAGGACTACAAATCGATAAATGGATACCATGAAAAATACGGAAATTAATTTTGCATCCTGTTTAAAAAAAGAACCGGATGATAAAACTTTCAACAGATTCATTGATGCCCTGAGCGGACATTATCCGTTTGTCCTGTATTCGTCCCACTCATACTTTCCGGCCAAAAAAACAAAACTCATAGCCGATAAAATTTCCAAAGGACTGATTTACGTTCATAAAAATCTGGATAGCGTTACCTGCAGGTCCTTCAGCGACATCGATTGGAACATTGCCGTAAGCCGTCAGCCCAATTCATATCAGCTGTACCTGCACACCCTGAATCCGCTGTGCATCCTTTGCGAAGCCTGCCTTGCGGAAAAAGAAAAGGAAGGAAAGGATTTTTACATCAAAAAAGCCGTACGGCTGTTCGACTCATGGCTGAATTTTGCCTCAACACCAAATCTTTCTTTCGGAAATATTTTTATCTGGGGAGACCATACCGTTGCCGGAAGAACTTTCGTACTGCTGCTTTTCCTTCTTGCACTGCACAGAACCGAAGCTCCTCTTGAATACCGGAAAAAGGTGTATTCCGTCATTCTGTATCACGGTGAATGGCTGAGAAACGATTCAAACTACACACCGACAAACAATCACGGAATTATGCAGGACCGCGCACTGGTCTTTCTTGGAGTACTTACCGGAAATGACGAATGGCTGAATCATGCGGTCGACAGACTGGTAAAACAAAAAGAAATCTCTTATACCGGCGAACACGTTCACGTGGAAAATTCATCATCTTATGCCCAGATGGTTTATTCAATATTCAAAGGCATTCAGAAATTTCTGGAGGACAACGGTAAACATTCTCTGAGCGACAGACTCGGAAAAACTTCCGGACAGGAAGAGGAATATCTTGAATGGCTCACCATGCCGAACAGATATTTTGTACAGATGGGAGATTCCGGAGCTCTTAAATCCGGCTATGCCGATCATGCAACGGAAACCAAAAAACTCTACCCTTTAAGCGGCATGTACTTTTACCGGAGCAGAGCAATCGAGGGAGAAGACTCCGCCAACCGCACGTATAAAATGTTTAAATGCGGGTTCAGTTCACGCACTCACAAACATGCTGACGATCTGTCATTCGTTCTTTATTCAAAGGGAAAGGACATATTTACGGACTGCGGATATTACGGCTACGGCAAAAGTGCCTATCGTGAATATCTGACATCCGCCCTGGCTCATAACACCGTCACGGTGGATGATCTCAGTTACGTTCCGGATCTTAATGACGTAAGATACAATACAGTCATCTACAATGCGGATCTTCATGAAGAATATGACATAGCGGAAGCAGTCAACAAACTTTATACGGAAACGATCATCCGCAGATCATTCGTGTCTGCTGATGACATGACCTTTATCAGTGACAGAATCACATCAGACACCGGACATACCTACTCACAGCTCTTTCACCTTAACGAAGGCATTGAAATAATATCGGCTGATGACCGGGAAGTCCGGCTTAAGATAAATGATGAATATATCGTGAGACTGGTTCAGTATCTCCCGGCAAAGCTATCCGTCATTACCGGTGACATCAAAAATCCGGGGTACGGCATTGTTTCCAGAAAGACCAACAAACTGGCACCTACAGTCACCCTCAAATTTGACACCGTTGGACGAAAGGGAGCCTTTATTACGGGAATTTTCATAGTTGACGGAAACGGATGCGTCCGCCATTTTGACAAAAAGCTTTCCGCAGATGACATTTCCGTTAATACCAAATCCCTTTCCGTAATGGCGGGCTCATCCCGTATTAAGCTTCACACCCTCAAAGGAGAAGTGAAATTCAGACTTCTGCTTCTCAAACACCGGCTCATAAAATTCCATGACAGCCACATAAAACCGAGACTGCAGAAAAAAGCTGACAAAGCATAAAAAAGTAGCGTGGCAAATGACTGAATGTTTCGTCAGGTAACAGTAACGGGAACCTATAAAACCGTTCATCACTGAATTGTTGGGAATGTGGCTTTTGAAGAAGTGGTAAAAGTACTCTAATATTTTAAGCTTCCACACACCACAAAACCTAGAGATACTTTATGCCCCTCCTTACGTATGATGGTAGTTGAACAGAAGATATTTAGAAGGAAATAGTTAACTCACCGCCAAGAGCGATCAGAATTTTCATAATTGTATCAATTTTGGCATTAACATCGCCTTTTTCCATTCTGGCAATGACTGGTTGAGATACACCGCTAAGTTTTTCCAGATCTCTTTGTGATAATCCTTTTTGCTTACGTGCAACAGCTAAATCATGCATGAATTTTACTCTGGATTCCATTTCCTTGAGCTCTTGAGGGGTGAAAAGTTCTGCTCGCACTTCATCCCAAGATTTTCCAATGGCAGAATTATTCATTGTCAATATCTCTTTTCTTTAAATCAAGTAATTCTCTTTGTGCCTTTTCAATTTCTTCTTTTGGCGTTTTTTGAGTTTTACAAAAGTGTGTAAAAGAACGAAACTGTCATTTTCCCAAGTCACGAATAATACTCTGTTTCTTTGTGGCCGTAGTTCCCAAATTTTGTCTTTTAAATGCTTAATGTACGGTTATCCAGCGTCTAATCCATACTGCCTTAAAATATCAATATAGTCGGATATTTTTTGTAATTATATGCGACTATTTTGTCTGTTTTACTTTTTAATTCATATATAATCAAGAACAGGACTTTTGTTTTTGGCGTTCTTATAAAAATAAATTTTATACAATTTTACACATCCTTTTTCTTTAATGATAACTCTAAAGTTATCATTATTCGAGATTAGACAGCATTCTTAATTCTTTTAAGCGTGGATTTGCTAATACCAGCGATTCGACTTGAAAAGGAGTGTAACTCCGTTACAGCTCTGCTGCCTGTTCTAAAAAACACCTATCCTGTCAATGCTCCCCAAACGGTATGGAGAAAGAAATTAAGCTTCACATGACATGATGAGCTCTTTTGCCTTTTCAAGTTCCCCGTCACGGCAGAGAGCGTAAAAACGGGATACGTCAGAATCCACGGCATCATAATATTTCATGTACGGGGTGATCATCCCGTACACAAGCCGCATGTTTTCCTCAAAATCATCGTCGGAAGACTTTCTGAGCAGTTTAAAAAGCCATGACGTAACATAGCCCTCAAAGCGTTTCCCAGAATAATCTTCCATTAAACCGTTGGCTTTAAGCCAGACAATTTTCTCTGGCTGAACAAGGCTCAGTTTACGAAACATGGACGGATTGATTCTATTGGTTTCAGAATCTTCCCTTGCCGCATAATAAACGTGAGTACACAGATCGCATACTGAAATCTTTCTGCATAATTTCATGATTTGCCATGAATACAAGGAATCTTCCCCGACAGTCCCCGTGATAAACCTGAGTTTTCGAGCCAGCTCCGTTTTAATAATCATTGACTGGATTCTTACGGTACGATAATCAATATCCGAAATCAGCAACCCGTTATCGCACGTAAACGTATCTTCATTGAATCTTGAATAAATGTTTTTATGATTAGCGGTTTTGATTATTTTGTCACCGGCCCTTAAGTTATCGCCGATTACCAAATCCGCGTCACCGTTCATGGCCTTTTGCAGCATTTGAGAATAGGCATCATTAAGGCATTCATCATCCGGGTCAAAAAACAGGACATAATCGGATGATGCCATTGACAGTCCCTGATTTCTCGGTCTGGATGCCGAACCCGATCCACCTTTCCCGAAGAAATACGTTTTTACGTTGGCATAATGTCTGGCAAGATAATTAATTATTGCAGGGGTATCCACATCGGTAGATCCGTCATCGACAATGATAATTTCCGTATCATTAAAAACGGACAGTCTCCTGATACTTGCAAATGCTTTGCCGTACAGGAACAGGCCGTTATTGTAAACCGGCAGGATTACTGAAAGTTTATAATCCCGAGTCCCACTGTTATACACGACATGTCTGTTTGCAAAATTTTCGATGTAATTAAAATGATCTGAAGAATAACCTTTTCGGGAAGATCTTAAATTTTTTGACAGAATGTCATCAGTTTCGTACGAACCTATCCAAAAAAGAGTTCTGTCGTAATCCGGAAAATCGGTCACGTAATCATGCTCCACGCCTTCGTGCAGCTGAAGATTACCGTCATAGTAAGATGCTTTGGTCACGAAATCACAGTCGGTGTACTTAAAGGCATTAACCATGTCTTCAAGGTAGAATTCTTCGTAGAAATCATCACTTGAGAAAAAAGTGATGATTTTATGCTTTGACAGAATTTCCGGGGTCAGTTCGGAGAATCTGCACCATTCCCTGTCAGGATAAGTCTGTCTGTTAAAGCTTTCCATGAACCTTTCGGAACCGTCACCGATTATAAGAACCGGAACATCAAGCTCAATATCCTTACCGAGGGAGCAGCAGTCCAGAATCTCTTTTAACCTGTCATAACAGGTATGTTTTTTGTAAACGGTTCTTATCCCCGTTATTCTTCTTTCGTATAATTCCTCATCGGTGAAGGAATGCAGTATCAGAGGGACCTCGGATGCTGAAAACACCGTAAAAACAGTAGGTAACGTGCTGTTAACACCCATGCTGTAATTTGACAGGAGAACGGAGCCGTTCGCCTGTAATTCAAAAACCCTGTTGGCGAACATGGTGGGACTGTATTTAACGGTATTCACGTTTACGGACCATGGCGTTAACTTATGGACCTTCTGCAGGGTTTTGTGTTCTATTCCCCTGTATATGTATTCATTATATTCTTCAGGATAGCTGTATTTTCCGTCATACTGACCGAAAAACCTGTCTATAATCGACAGCGTATAGTTCGAATCAATAATTCCGTTAAAAATGTTTCTGATGTCCTCACATCTTTCGGGATACTTTTGCATCCAGGAACCGGAAAAAAGAACCTCTTTTCTGTTCATGTTACGTATTCCGATTGGATTGTGTTCCTGCGGATTAATGCCGAACTGTATAATCCCGTAGGATTTGGCGTCAGGTGCGTCAGTCCTGTATTTTTCCAGACAGTCCCTGTCCGTTGTCAGTACATGATTACAGTGTCTGGCGTATTCAACGAAGAGCTCATAATTTGTCGGATCTTCCTTTGAATAAAAAACCGTGGCAATTCCCTGATTATTACACTCAGTGATGATATCTAGGGCAATATTACCTGCTCTGCTGCCTGTATTCACCGCCGCAACACCGACCCATTCCTTATTTAATCCGTTCCAGGTCGATACAAACAGCAATACGTCTATTTCTTTGATCTTATCCTTGTAATTCTGCGGTGTAAGGTATACAAAATCGGCACAGCCTCTGACGGAATCCCAGTAGAATTCATCACAGATTATTCCTATGCGGATATCTGTTTTGGTAAATACCCTGCTTCCGTTACTCGAATTGATTCTTTTAATGCGGTCAATGTTAAGTTTTTCATAATCACGGGAACTTCTTCCGTCCCCGGTATCCTGATTCAGATCCGCAGTTTGGGAATGACGGCCGTTCAGAAATTCAATGATGTTATTGTCGTTTATTACGTGAAATAACTGCTTGATGTTTAATGCGTTCTTAATTTCCCCGGAACTCTTCTCATATTTAGAATACGTGAGAAAATGGGCTTTTAACGCCTCCAGGGAGTTTACGTCATTGTCAAAACAGCGCATGAAATCATTTACCACGATTTCTTTTGTCTTTAATATTCCGGATATTCTCGCCAGCTCCTCTTTAAGCTCCGAGGCCTGAACACCGTAAGATTTCTTTTTATCTTCAGACTCAGAGTCCGCTTTTACGGACTCACCGTTTAATTTTGCCTCAGACCTCCACAGAGCCTTATATTTTTCCAAATCTCTGTCAAGACTGAGCTTATGCCCGTATGAATCCCCGTTTACGATATCTCTAAAAATACGGTTAAACTTATTGATTTCAGAATTCCGCTTAAGTGTATGGTAAAGTATCTCGTCAAAATATTTTTTACATTCCCTGATTTTTCCCAATTCATATAATCTGAACATTATCCATTTTGACTTTGAGATTTTCGGGACGAGAGCGTTTGATTCTTCCATCAGTTTTACGGCAGCTTCAGGATGTGCGGAACAAACGCTTTTTGCAAGAACTCTCAGTTCATTGGCAAGCTGAACGTCATCCTGACATTCTTCCCTGATTTTCTGCTCAGCCGCTTCGAGATTATCATTAACATTAAAGGAAAGTTTTTCTTTTTTTAAAAACTTTTTGAAAACAAACATCGCTGTAATCCTTAACATGACAGCACATATCAGAGGTACAGCTTCCTGATATCCGCATCGCATCACGCGTTCCGCAACCGTTCTTCTGAAACATTCGGGGAATTCCGTGACTGTATTTTTCCAAAGATTTCGGTCCTGAATCGACACCTGTTTTAATGACGTTTTTTCTTCAGGATCATCGGTATCTGATTTGCGGCAGAACCTTTAACCATACGGGTTACGGAATCAGTCCCGACCATTCCGGACATTAAAAATTATATCGCAGACATTCGGAAAATCATGTGTAAAAATTAAGGAGGCCGTCCAAAAATCCAAATCAGCTCAAATATACGGATGGACACGGGAAAGCCTTAAAGGAAGGGAGGGGGATGCGGACATAATCCTGGACATATATTACTCAGATTGTTCCCTGCTAAGTCTGTACTGAACAGGACTCAATCCACCTAATGTATTTTTAATTCTATCGTTATTGTACCATTGAATATATCTATTCATGTATATCTTGAATTCCTCTAACGAAAGA
>JAGAYS010000067.1 GCA_017940385.1 Ruminobacter sp.
AGATAGATATTAATACAACATATCTAGTGTAACATATAAAACAAAGAAACACCACTGAAAAATGGTGTTTCTTTGAGTTTTTTGTATTGTGTACTTATCTATTCTCGCAAAATTTGGGTCAGTCGGATAAAGCTCCATATGCACCGGATGCTTAGTGTCAGTTCATTTTTTGGGGACTGTCAGTAAGACAGAATATCTCTCCTGATGAGTCAGTCATCATCATTTCGCATCACGGATGGCAACATAAATTTTAGACAATTCACAAAGTTATCGTCCCAACAGGGGGTTTTATGTTGATAGAGTCTATTTCAACGTTTATACTATGTGGGTCAAATCAGAGTTTGTTTTTAATTAAAAAGGTAATAAAGAGTGAAACCTATAGTAAAGCAGTTTAAGTACGGTAAACATACCGTTACCCTGGAAACAGGTGCCATGGGGCGTCAGGCTGACGCAGCCGTTATGGCAAGCATGGATGATACTTCAGTATTCGTAACCGTTGTCGGCGTTAAGGACGCCGTTGGTGAAGACCGTGATTTCTTCCCGTTAACAGTTGATTATCAGGAAAGAGCATATGCGGCAGGCAGAATTCCAGGCGGTTATTTCAAGCGTGAAGGCCGTCCTTCAGAAGGTGAAACCCTTATTGCCCGTTTAATCGATCGTCCAATCCGTCCGTTGTTCCCTGAAGGTTTTACCAACGACGTACAGGTGATCGTAACCGTGGTTTCAGCTAATCCTGAAATTCCAACCGACATTATTTCAATCATTGGTACTAGTGCGGCTCTGGCAGTATCCGGCATTCCGTTTAACGGTCCTATCGGTGCAGCTCGAGTAGGTTACATCAATGGTTCATACGTTCTGAATCCGTTACGTTCAGAAATGCCTGAAAGCAAGCTTGATCTTGTTGTTGCCGGTACTGAACCGGCCGTTCTGATGGTTGAATCCGAAGCAGACATTCTTCCTGAAGAAACCATGCTCGGTGCAGTAATGTACGGTCATGAACAGATGCAGACCGTAATCAGCAATATCAAGGAATTTGCGGCTGAAGTTAACAAGACTCCTTGGGACTGGAAGGCTCCTGAAGTTGATGTTGCACTCAAGGATAAGATTGCCGAACTCGCATCAGCACGTCTGGGCGACGCTTACCGCATCATCGATAAGCTTGAAAGACAGAACACCGTTGCCTCAATCAAGAACGAAGTGATTGCGGCTCTTAAGGCTGAAGCCGAAACAAACGGTACCGAATTAAATGAACTTCGTGCCTGCGAATACTTCCACTCACTGGAAAAGAATATCGTAAGAACCCGCGTACTCAACGGTGAACCTCGTATCGACGGCCGTAACACAAAGATGGTTCGTCCGTTAACCATCGGTACAGGTCTGCTTCCTCGCGTACACGGTTCAGCCCTGTTCACCCGCGGTGAAACCCAGGCCATGGTAACCTGTACTCTGGCTTCAGAAAGAGATGCACAGATTATTGATGAACTCTGCGGTGAAAGAGTTGACAGATTCATGCTTCACTACAATTTCCCTCCTTACTCTGTAGGTGAAATCGGCAGAATCGGTTCTCCAAAGCGTCGCGAAATCGGTCATGGCCGTCTGGCTAAGAGAGGCGTAAGTGCAGTTCTCCCTTCAAAGGAAGAATTCCCATACACAATCCGCGTTGTATCTGAAATCACTGAATCAAACGGTTCAAGCTCAATGGCTTCAGTATGTGGTTCATCACTCGCACTCTTTGATGCAGGTGTTCCTTGTAAGGCTGCAGTTGCAGGTATTGCCATGGGCCTCGTTAAGGAAGGCGATAAATTCCAGGTTCTCACCGATATCTTAGGTGATGAAGACCATTTAGGCGACATGGACTTCAAGGTAGCAGGTACCACTGAAGGTGTTACCGCTCTGCAGATGGATATCAAGATTAACGGTATCACCAAGGAAATCATGCAGATTGCCTTAAAGCAGGCTCATGAAGCACGTATGCACATCCTTTCAGTAATGAACAAGGCTATCAGTGCACCTCGTGCTGAAGTATCAGAATTTGCACCGCGCGTAACCACCATGAAGATTAATCCTAACAAGATCAAGGACGTAATCGGCAAGGGCGGTGCCGTAATCAGAGCCATTACTGAAGAAACCGGTACTACCATCGACATCAGTGATGACGGTGTTGTAAAGATTTCATCAACCGACGGCACCAAGGCACGTCAGGCTGTTGAAAAGATTGAAGCCATTGTTGCCGAAGTTGAAATCGGCAAGGTATACCACGGTAAGGTTTCAAAGATTACCGATTTCGGTGCATTTGTTAACATTCTTCCTGGCAAGGACGGTCTCGTTCATATTTCTCATATCTCTTACGATCGTGTTGAAAATGTCAGCGACTACCTCAAGGAAGGTGATATGGTTGATGTGAAGGTTCTCGAAATTGATCGTCAGAATCGTATCAAGCTGTCCATCAAGGCTCTTCTCGAACCTCCTGCAGCACCTGAAAAGCAGCAGGAAGCAGAAGTTGCTCCGGTAACTGCCGAAGAAACTGTTCAGGCTAATGAAGAACCTGCAGCTCAGACTGAACCGGCTGCTGAAGAACAGCAGAAGAACGTTACCGTTGTTGACATCGCTGCTGCCGTTGATGAAGTTGCCAAGGCTGATCCTGAACCTGAATTTGACGGTGCCATCGCCGCAGGTGCTGATCGCATGAAGGACGTTGTTTCCGTAGAAGCAACTGAACCTGCTTCAGAAGCTGAAGAAAAGAAGGAAGACTAAGGTCCGCAGCAACGCCGGACATGAATGACCAGGAAAGTGTCCGGATTTGAGTCGTAATGAAAAGCCGAATCATGTGATTCGGCTTTTTTGTCGGCAGTATGTTTTTGTTTTATCCGGCAGTATATTTGTTTTTCTTTGTGAGTGCGGAAAAAAAAGGAACCGCTGTTTTTTAGTGGCAGCGGTTCCTTCAGTTTTTATTGGATAGGACTTTAATACTCCGGATTTTGGCATTAAGGTTCTGAGCCTTCAATCCACAGTCTGGCCATTGTTTCAATGTCTTCCTTGGAAATGGCACCGCCGGTAAAACCTGTTTTATGCACGAATGTTGCGGTCCTGATGCCGATTATCCTGTTCAGTTCTTCGAGTTCCTTTCCTCTCCATGCCGTAGGAGCTCCGCATCTGTTTTTGAATCTGGATGACTGTGAGCCCGGCAGAGACTGTATGCGATAGCCGTTTTTCTTGTGATCCGGATAAATGGCAATCTTGCACTTTTCGAAGCAGCTCCAGTTGTTAAGTACTGCTTCAAACCATGGAAGCTTGTCGTCAAGGCGGAGAATTTCGGAACCGTCGTAACTCTTGAGAACCTTCTCTTCATCCCTTGCATTTGTCAGGGTGTTTATGAAGAGCTTCTTATAGAGAACCTTCAGACTTTCGACTGTTTCCATAAAGTTCCTGTACTGAACCTCGTCATTGCCGTTAAGATCATTCTGCATGGCAACAAGATACGGGATAACGGGGATGTGCATGTAAAATCTGTTAAGGTTGGAATATACCTGATTGTCATCTGAGGATGAGAGACTGCACAGACCTTTTGTGTAACTGTCCAGCTGGCCGTTATCGGTAAGGTCCGTATACTGCATAATGTTACGGTCAATGGTTTTCCACGCCTTGTTGATAACGGTATCTGATATTTCATCCGGATTAGGCAGGCAACGGCGGATGAGTTCGAGAAGCTCACGGCCGAATTTGTCCCAGATTAATCCGGCAGTTGCATATTTGATTCCGTTGCTGCGGGACATGTTGAATTCCGCAGGATGATGGTCGAAATGCTTCTGTAAATCAAATTTTCCTGAAACGTCAATAACGTAATCCGCTTTTTCAAGTTCTTCCGGATCCCTGGATCTGATTATCTTTGTTGTTGCATCCAGAAGTTTGAATATCACGCATGCCGTAACTTCATCGGCATGAAATGAACCGCTGTGGGTTGCAATTATCATTTTTATTATTCCTAAGTGTTTACCTAGTTATAAATTTAAATGATTTTGCAACTATGTCAAGAATTAAGCACATTTACTAAAGAAAATAATAATGTATGTCAGATTGACCGTGTATTTGCATGTTCTATGAGTAATGGTGTCTGACGTACATCACGGCGGAATGTCTGCGACAGCCGGAGCCTGATAAGTAACATGCTCTGTGCCGGCCGGGGTTCATCACGCGGCTTTCTTACTGCGTGCACGTGGCATAAAAATTTAATTCATGGCGGCTGTTTGTTATACAGGCTCTTTGTTATATAATCTGCGTTGATTTTTGAGGTGCTTATGTCTGTTGGTGAAATAATACTTGCCCCCATGGAGGGCGTTCTTGATTATCCTCTCAGAGAGGCTTTGACTGATTATAACCGCTATGATTACTGCGTCAGTGAGTTTATCAGGGTTACAGATGTCATTTTCCCTAACAAGGTGTTCAGAAGGGAAGTTCCGGAACTGAAAAACGATGGCAGAACCCGTAGCGGCACTCCGGTCTGGGTCCAGATTCTTGGGACGGATCCCGATATTCTGGCCGGGAACGCACTCGTTGCCGCAAGATGCGGAGCTCCCGGGGTTGATCTCAATTTCGGCTGTCCGTCCAAATTCGTGCACCGTTCCGGAGGTGGGGCTGCCATGCTTAAAAAGCCTGCCATAATTGGAGAGGCCGTGCGCAAAACCAGAGATTTGCTTCCTGCAGACGTGCCTTTAAGTGTTAAGATACGCTTAGGCTGGGAGAATCCGGACGATATCGGCAGGATATATGAAGAGATTGTAAATGCGGGGGCTGACAGAATTATCATCCATGCCCGCACCCGTATGGACGGATACAGGGCTGACGCCATTAAGTGGGAATACATAGCACCTCTCGCCGATCGCGGAGAAATCACGCTTGTCGCCAACGGCGAAGTCAGGGATGCCGCATCTGCCGCAAGATGCATGGAGGTGACCCACTGTGATAATCTCATGGTCGGCAGATATGCTCTTGCCGTACCGAACCTCGAGGGTGTCATCCGAAACGGAGATCGTCCGTTTACCGTAACGGAGTCCGTCAGGGCACTGATTCATTTTGTGGACATCATGAAGAATCTCCTTCCCGAACAGTACCAGATGGCAAGAACCAAGCAGTTTTTGAGCTACGTCAGACTGAGTAATCCTGAGGTAAATCTGTTTTTCAGGGAAATATGTCAGACCCGGAGTCAGGCTGACATAGACAGAATTCTTGATGAGGTTGTTTCGGGGAAGAGGGATCTGACAGTTCATGATGCTCAGGAATCCCTGACCGGAGACGATTCAGGCACTGATGCTGTTACTGACGGAGCTCAGCCGGTAAAGAAGGCGCATGAAAGGTACTGCAGAAATTAAATTCCCAAAGTTTCGGTAACTGTATGCCTGACATGACGGTGCTTCGGGTTTTAAGGCCTGAGGCCGTACCGGAAAAGGAAACATCATGATTAGGTATATTCTCAGATATTGGTATTTCGGCCTGCTGGCCTCACTCTTCATGGTCTTTGAAGTTCTGGTTGATCTGTATCAGCCACGAATGATGGCAAAGATTGTTGACGAGGGTATTCTGGGGCTCGGCAACGGCGGAGTTCCTTCTGGTGACATAATAATCAGTACCGGAATCTGGATGCTGGCAATGGTGCTTGCCGGCTGTCTGTGCGGTATATTAAGCGGAGTTTTCACCAATCTTTTCAGTCAGAACTACAGCAACGACGTCCGTAAGCTCTGTTTCAGAAAAATTCTAGGTTTTTCATTTTCACAGAATGACAGATTCTCTGTCGGCTCTCTTATCACCAGAACAACCGGTGACATTACCCAGATGCAGAACATGTGGTCCCAGATTATAAGAGGGAGCGTCCGCTGCGGTATGTTTTTCGTGGCGGGAAGTGCGGCACTGCTGTCTCTGTCCACTGATTTCGGTATGGTCATACTTGTGGCTCTGCCTCTGATTCTTCTGGAGGTCATTGTGGTCTTTTGGAAAACAGGTCCTCTTTTTACCCGTCTGCAGCAGAGCATTGATACAATGAATACCAAAGTTCAAGAAAGCGTTAAGGGGCTCCGTGTCGTTAAGGCTTTTGTTCAGGAGGATAAGGAAAGTGCGGCCTTTGCCGAGGCCAACAGGCGTCAGACGGATATACAGTTTAAGGTTCTGCTCATTATAGCTTCCATGCATCCGGTAATGAACATCGTCCTTAATCTTGCCGTGGCTGCGGTTATTCACCTTGGCGCCATCAGGGTACAGGCCGGAGACATGGCTCCGGGAACCATCATGGCGGCGGTAACCTATCTCTCGCAGATTTTAAACGGCATGATGATGCTGGTCATGATATTTCAGTCAGTTACGAGAGGATTGGCGTCAGAAAAGCGTATCAGGGAAGTTATCAGGGAGGAGCCGGGAATAAAGGACGGTAATCTTGTTGCCGGTGATTCATCAGGCAGAATTGTATTTCATAACGTACATTTCAGATATCCGGATCAGCAGGCTGATGTTTTGGACGGTATTGATCTTACCGTAAATCCCGGAGAAACCCTGGCGGTTATCGGGGCAACCGGCAGCGGTAAGAGCACACTGGTGAATCTGATATCGAGATTCTACGACGCTACCGACGGATATGTTGAAGTTGACGGTCATGACGTCAGGGAATATACGGTTGAGGCTCTGCGTTCGAAGATGGCGGTGGCGCTTCAGAAGGCGGAACTCTTCAGGGGGACGGTTCTGGACAATATTGCCATGGGCAATCCCCTGGCATCCAGGGATGAAATCATAAGTGCCGCCCGTACGGCTCAGGCTGATGATTTTATCATAAGACAGCCTGCCGGATATGATACCGAGGTTGTACAGGGCGGTCAGTCACTGTCAGGAGGGCAGAGACAGCGCATAGCCATTGCCAGAGCTCTGGTAAAAAAGGCCGAAATTCTGATTCTTGACGACTCCACCAGTGCCCTTGATTTTAAAACGGAAGCGCAGCTCATGAACGCACTTGACAGGGATTACGCCGGTGTCACCAAAATCATTGTGGCACTCCGCATCGCCACTGTGAAAAACGCCGATCGCATTGCAGTTCTGGAAAACGGCAGAATAACGGCATGCGACACCCATGAGAATCTTCTGAAAAGCTGTCCGGCATACATTGATATCTATACCTCCCAGCTGAAAAGCGAGGAACAGCCATGAGTAATCAGTCTTTTTCAAAAGCCGGTGCTCCGGCAGGGAATTTTCGCAGAGGTCCAGGCGCGGGGTTTGTGGCTGTTCCGGAAAAGGCTCACAACCAGACCGCAACCGTTAAGAGGTTTATGGGGTATCTTCTTTCCGAAAAAATGCTTCTTGCGGCCATGCTTGTCTGCGTGTTTCTGGCTGCTGCCGCTTCCGTTGCGGCTCCGGCGTTTCAGAGTAAGGCGGTTGACGTGATTGTCGCCGGGGAGTATTCGAAGCTTTACGGATATCTGCTGCTGATGCTTCTGATGTTTCTGCTGCTGAGTGCCGCATCCTATCTTCAGGGATTTGTCGGGGCTCTGCTCAGTAAAAGAATCATAACCGGCATAAGAACCGGCCTTTTTGACAGAATAATGCATCTGCCGGTAGGTTATGTTGATTCTCATTCCCGAGGCGATCTCATAAGCAGAATGACCAATGATGCAGACAATATTGCCAATACGATATCAATGTCGCTCGGCACGCTGTTCAGTGCCGTGATTACCCTTACTGCCACGGTGTCAATGATGCTGTGGTTCAGTGTAACGCTTACCGTATGCTCATGCGTTACCATTGTCTTTACCTTGATTCTTACAAAGATTATGACTAAATACATGCGCAGATATTTTGTCAGAAGGCAGGAACTTCTCGGTGAGCTTAACGGCAAGGTGGAGGAAACCGTCACCAGTTACAGGACCGTGGCGGCATACGGTCTGCAGTCTGAGGCTCTGGCGGCTTTTGAGGATACGTCTGACAGATTGAAAAAGACCGGCATCATTGCCGAAATCATCGGCAGCATGATGGGGCCGGTCATGAATACCCTGAACAACATTACCTTCCTTATCGTTGCGGTCTGCGGCGGGTATCTTGCCATGAACGGCAGTATCACCGTCGGCGTAATCTCGGCATTCATCATTTATTCAAAGCAGATGTCGAGACCGGTTAACGAACTTGCCCAGATATACAGTCAGATTCAGACAGCCCTGGCAGGCGCCGAACGTATTTTCGGAGTTATGGATGTGCCTTCCGAAGACTGTACCGGGGAAGATCTCCCTGAAGACGTCAAAGGGGTTATCGAATTCAGAAATGTCAACTTTTCATATGTGCCCGGGAATCCGGTAATCAGCGACTTCAGTTTAAAAATCGGTGCAGGCCGAAAGATAGCTCTGGTAGGAGCCACAGGCAGCGGTAAGACAACGGTCATCAATCTGCTTCTGCGTTTTTATGAGGCTGACAGCGGAGAGATTACGGTAGACGGTCATAATATCAGGGATATCTCCCTAAAGTCCCTGAGAGACAGCATTGGCATTGTGCTGCAGGATACGGTGCTTTTCAGTGGTACCGTAAAGGAGAATCTGGCCTATGCACTGGGCAGGGAACCTGATGAAAGTGAAATGGAAAAGGCTGCGGGTCTCAGTAATACTGACGTTATCATTGAGCAGCTGCCACACGGACTTGATACAGTGCTTGAGGATGCCGGAGCGAGACTGTCAGCAGGGCAGAGACAGCTTTTTGCAATCTGCAGGGCTTTCCTGTCATATCCGAGCATCCTCATTCTGGATGAGGCAACATCGAGTGTGGATACCAGAACCGAGAAGCATATTCAGGAGGCAATGGTAAGTCTCATGAAGGACAGAACCAGCCTTATAATAGCCCATCGTCTTTCCACCATAATGGATGCAGATGAAATCATCGTCATGGAGCAGGGACGCATAGTTGAAAGGGGGCGTCATGATGAGCTGCTCAGTGCCGGCGGCAGGTACAGTGAACTTTACAGAACGCAGTATGCGGGATTGGGAACATAAAGGCCTGCGGCTGCAGGCCGCAGAATTCTTTCCGCAAACGCAGGTGACGGATTACTGTACCGTCCGATAATGGAGTATAATCTTCGGGAAAGATTTTAGTTTTTGGGAAACAATAGAATAGAGAGTGCAGGCATGAGTGAATTGGAAAACTGTAATGAAAAAAATGACAAACCGGAAGGAATGCTGATTCTGAGAACCATGAGCATGCCGGCAAATGCCAATCCGAACGGCGATGTTTTCGGCGGCTGGCTGATGTCGCAGCTTGATGCAGGCGGAGCAATGATGGCGTATGAGCTTACCCGCGGTAAGGTCGTAACCGTGGCGGTGGATGAGATCGTATTCAGGAATCCGGTTCATGTCGGTGACGTCGTCTGTGTTTACGGCAGGGTTGTGCATATCGGTACCACGTCGATAAAGATTCAGCTTGAGCTCTGGAGAAAGCGTAATACGGAAAGCAGAACCCAAAGGGTTAAGGTTACGGAGTGCGGCATAACCTACGTGGCCGTCGATGATAACGGCATTAAAAGAACTCTCCCTCATGACTTAAGGGAAAACAGGGATCAGATCATTCTGAACGGTTATGACAGTATTTATGCCGAAAAGGAAAAAGATGATTAATCGTCGGGAATGAGCCGGTTGCCGTGAAGTTTGGCGGCTTGTGAAAATCAGAAGAATTTGGAATTTGTAATGCTATATAAAATTATTATTTTTATATAGCATTTTTCTTTTTAGGTTCTGTTATAACCAGCAACAGACCTGTCAGTGATTGAGGGCTGATACTTGGTGATACAACTGCCGCCACTGCTATTTTAGACAGACTGCTTCATCATTGTAGTGTGCTTACAATCAATGGCGACAGTTACAGATTGCTCGCTACCAAGAAGGCAAATTTATTGGCAAAGAATGAAAGCTTAAGTTAAAATCAGAGTGGTCAACTTCCGATCGTTTAGGTGGTCAACTTTTTCGATCGTTCTACAAACCTTTCCTTCAATCTCTGAAACATCCTTCTTGTGCTTAGGTACTGCGATGGGCTTAAATGAGCCTTCTCTATCCCTTGGTACTGCGATTGTGGTTTCACCGAAAGAACCGTGAATGGTCTTTTCGCC
>JAGAYS010000068.1 GCA_017940385.1 Ruminobacter sp.
CAGACGAAGACGACAACATACAGTCATTGGACGAACTGGATATTATCCTAAGTGAAATCGAGAAATAGAAAGACCGAACCTCACGTTATTTGAAATTCGGTCTTATGTGTCCTAAACATATGAATTACAACAAAGTTTAGGATTTTAATCAATAACGGTTTCAAACTCTGATTAGAATTTCTGATTAAGACAGGAAATTATACAAGACGTCCGTGACAGTTCTTGTACTTCTTGCCGCTGCCGCATGGACAAGGATCATTTCTGCCTACCTTGTGGTTAGGATCCGCAAAGGCGGCATTCATTTTTTCAATTTCCTTGGCCTTTGATTCAGCCTCATCGTTAAACTTCTTTTCAGCCTCATCAGCAAGTTCCTGACGCTTCTGTTCCATCTCATCAATTTCCTGAACCTTGATCTGGATGCAGCTTAAAATTCTGATAACCTGATATTTGAAGTTATCAATCATTTCAGAGAACATGCGGAATGATTCCAGCTTGTATTCCTGCTTAGGATTACGCTGAGCATAACCTCTCAGACCGATACCCTGACGGAGATAGTCCATTGAGGCAAGGTGTTCCTTCCAAAGGGTATCAAGTGACTGAAGCATGATGTTGCGGATAAGCTGTGAAGCTCTTTCATCACCGATGAGCAGCTTCTTTGCCTCAAACACATCCTTGGCTTCATCAACAATCCTGTTACGGATGCCTTCCTCGTCTACCCTGTCACTTTCATCAATCCACTTCTGGATAGGCAGCTCAAGGGCAAATTCATTTTTGAGCTTGTCGGTAAGGCCCTGAACATCCCAGTTCTCACTCATTGAATTTGGAGTGATGAACTCACTGATTACGGAGTTGTACACGTCTGAACGGATCAGATCGATACTGCCTTCATCAACCTTACCGTCAAGAAGTGAATTACGTTCCTCGTAAATTACCTTACGCTGTTCGTTGGCAACGTCATCGAATTCAAGAAGGCTCTTACGCAGGTCGAAGTTTCTGGTTTCAACCTTGCGCTGAGCATTTTCAATGGCTCGTGAAACAAGCTTGTGACCGATTGGCTCACCTCTTTCAAGTCCGAGATGCTTCATGATTGTCTTGAGCTTGTCTGAACCGAATCTTCTCAGAAGATCGTCATCGAGTGACAGATAGAAACGTGATGAACCAGGGTCCCCCTGACGGCCTGAACGACCGCGGAGCTGATTGTCTATACGACGTGATTCATGACGTTCGGTACCGATAATGTGGAGACCGCCGGCGGCAACAACCGCATCATGACGCTTCTGCCATTCATCCTTAACCTGCTGAATCTGTTCAGGAGTCGGATCGGTAAGCGCAGCAAGATCCGCATCCAGTGAACCGCCGAGAACGATATCGGTACCGCGGCCCGCCATGTTGGTGGCGATGGTTACGGTACCCGGACGGCCGGCCTGTGCAACAATCTGAGCTTCCTGAGCATGGAACTTGGCGTTAAGAACCTGATGTTTGATGTTAAGCTGGGTCAGGTAACGGGACAGCTTTTCTGAGTTTTCAATGGAGATGGTACCAACCAGAACCGGACGACCCTTGGCGATTTCTTCCCTGATGTCCTTGACCACTGCTTCATACTTTTCTTCTTCAGAACCGTATATAAGGTCAATAAGGTCTTCACGAATCATCGGTCTGTTGGTAGGAAGCACCACTGTTCTTAAGTTATAAATCTGCTGGAATTCGTATGCTTCCGTATCAGCGGTACCGGTCATACCGGCAAGCTTTTCGTACATACGGAAGTAGTTCTGGAAGGTAATGGAAGCCAGAGTCTGGTTCTCATGATGAATTTCAACGCCTTCCTTCGCTTCCACTGCCTGATGCAGACCGTCGCTCCATCTGCGGCCCTGCATTGTACGGCCGGTGTGTTCATCAACGATGATAACCTCACCGTCCTTAACGATATAGTCAACATCCTTCTCAAAAAGCACGTGTGCACGCAGTGCCGCCATCACGTGATGTAGCAGGGTAATGCTTGCGCTTGAATAGAGGGTCTGATTTTCCGGAAGGATGCCTTCACGCTGCAGAAGTTCTTCCACGTGAATCTGACCGTTTTCGGTAAGATATGCGGACTTGGTCTTCAGGTCACGGGTATAGTCGCCGTTTCCGCGGTATTCGTCGGTATCTTCCTTTTCCTGTTCAACAAGTTCAGGAATAATCTTGTTTACGGCAACATACAGATCGGAACTGTCTTCAGCCGCACCGGAAATAATTAACGGGGTACGGGCCTCATCGATGAGAACGGAGTCAACTTCGTCCACAAGAGCATAGAAAAGTGGTCTCTGAACACGCTGTTCAGGAACATAGGCCATGTTGTCTCTCAGATAGTCGAAACCGAATTCGTTATTGGTACCGTATGTTACGTCGCAGGCGTAAGCGGCTCTCTTGGATTCGGCATCCATACCGGAGATGTTGCATCCCACGTGCATGCCGAGGAATTCAAACAGCGGACGACACCAGTCACTGTCACGCTTTGCCAGGTAATCGTTTACGGTAACAACGTGAACGCCCTTTCCGGTAAGTGCGTTCAGGTAAGCAGGAAGAAGTGCGGTGAGGGTCTTACCTTCACCGGTCTTCATTTCGGCGATCTGGTTTTCATTGAGAACCATACCGCCCATAATCTGAACATCAAACGGTCTGAGACCGAGAACGCGAAGTGAGGCTTCCCTTACAAGGGCAAAAGCTTCAGGCAGAATGTCATTGAGAGTACTGCCGTACGCTTTTTTACCGTCGGCTTCAAGCTTTAACCCTTCAGCCACACGCTTTTTGTATTCTTCCGTATAGGTTCTGAAATCCTCGTCCTTAAGCTGCTTGAACTGAGGCTCCAGACTGTTAACCTTTGCAACGACCTTATTCAGCTGTTTTACGATACGCTCGTTGCTGCTGCCAAAAATTTTTGTAAGTATTGTTTGAAACATTATTCTAACCAGTTATTCTTTTATTTTAATTCTTCCGTATACAAACGTTTTATACACATACGGCCCTGTATTTTACAGGAATACATGCTGTTTGTCTTAGCATAATTTGTCAGTAATGGGCCAGCGCACACTTCTATTGACCAGATTTAACGACTTCCTGCCACAAGTGCCTTACGTTCTGAAAATCTGAATGCTATATTTTAAATATGTTATGCTCCGCATTTTTTCAATGACAGACTATATTCAATTTACAAATATATGTGAGAGATCTCATTTTAAGGACATATAAAAAAAGAAACGCAACCGGACATTCTGAAAAATACGGTTCCCCGGGAACATTCTGCAGAAAGGATGACTGCGGCCGCTTTACCGGCCGTCATTCGAAAGACGGCTCACGCCGTCGTTAACTTTTGCCGAAACACGCTACATATACCGTTTCAGTTGCTCTTTTATCTTTATCCACATGTAAAGGAGATACAAGCTTCCGATTCCCCAGCCCAAAATCAGGGCGATGATGAAAAAAAACGCCAGCATTACCAGAATACCGCCTTCAGCATCTTCCGTACTGATACCGACAAACACCACAAGGAACAGCATCAGGACAAAGCCGCCGCAGAACAGTCCCAGAACCACGTTCCTGACTCTTTTGGCCATCTGCAGACCTTCCGTACAGTTCACCGCCGAGAAAAATTTTATAACTTTGGCAACGGCAACGAGAGTACATATCAGGGCCAAAAAAGATAAAAACTGGACAAAGATGCCGAGTATGTGAAAAACCAGAGCCAGAACCATAATGCCGGAACAGCTGTTTGCCTCTGCCGTGGCATTAAATGCATTCATGTGTCCTGCAGTTCCCGGACCAGAGTAACTGAAACTTTCACCGTTCTGGGTTCTGCCGTATATGCCGTCTACGTTTTCTCCGGAATCGGAAATATTTACCGATGTCACCACTTCTGTCTGCCGGTGAAACTCACCGTCATCCGCATTTACAGAAGATGTTGAAAAAGATGATGATGACGAAGAAGTGGAAGAGGAAGACGAAGAAAACGTAGACGTGGAAGAAAATGTGGATGTGGACGCAGACGCGGAAGAAAGCGAACCGTCACTTCCGTAACCTTCGTTTTTTTCCCTGTTGAAGTCGGAAAAAGAATCAGCAGACTGCTCATACCTGTCGTATTTATTCTCCTGACTTCCGGATTCAGTTCCGGCATTATCAGCCGATGAATTCATATTCTGAAAAGAGGAGGATTTCCGGCCGGCATCCGCTTTACCTGCTTTTGTACGGGTCTCGTACTCACTGTCGCCGGAACCGCGTTTGTTATACTTTTCCCCGGATGAATATTTACTGTCATAACCGCCGGACTTTTTTCTGGCAGAACCTGAATCGGTATTGTATTTTCCCATATCCTTGTTGTACATAAAACATTCACCTCTGAAAGCCGAACACATATTCTCAGATAATAATTTATCCGTGTCTTTTTATCCACAGCAATTGTTTCAATTGGTAATAACAGTCTCAATCTTTGACGGCCCGGCTGCTGCAGTCATGTGACTCATAAAACCGAATGCCCTGAGGATTCATAGGACACGGGGGATGAAACGCGCTTTCTGACGCCTGCGGCAGGAAACTTACGGGACAAATAACCGCACCGAAATTCGGTAACCATTCGTTGTTTACGTTCCTGATAAAGCTGCATTATTCAGAAAACGGCAGACGGTCCTACACCGTAATCTCCACCTGATTACCCTCAACGGCGACCACGCAGCTTTCATAATATCCGTCACCGGTGGTTCTGGGGCCGCTTACAACCGTAAAACCGTCATTACGCAGCCGCTCCGTCAGACTGTCAACAGTCTCCCTGCTGCCTACGGAAAAAGCTATGTGAATAAAACCAGTACGGTTCAGCGCGGCAGGGCTTTCAGTCATGTCAGGCCTCTGCATAATCTCAAGTCTGGCACCGTCGTCAAAGGTAATGAAGAACGATCTGAATCCGGTACGCGGATTGACGTATCCTTCATTTGAAACACCGTTAAAATACTTCACAAAAAAATCACGGGCATTTTCCGGATCGTGCACGTACATTGCTACATGTTCAATTTTCAAGACTGCTCTCCTTCAGAATCAACACGGTTCCTGCGATACTTCCGATGACAAATATTATAATCACTTCACGAAACTGTCACTTTAAATACAGTTCCTTTGTGAGATTACTGAAAAAATGACTTCTGCTTCCGTCATTCTCGAGAAGATACCCGCTTTCGGCATCATCTGCAGAACCATCATTACTTAAAGGGAAGTCCGCACCCGTCAGGGACTTTTTAACGAAACAGAGTAACGTAACGTACGGATCCTTTTCCTTTTTGGAACTCACCCTCACTCTTCTGTGAACAATGAGCTCATTGTCAAGAGCCGTTCTGACATAATCATTTTCCCGGTCATAAGGGATAATTATGCAGGCCCTGCCGCATTCCGTCATCAGACGGCTTACGGACGCAAACAGATCGGCTGCGGAAAGACTGTCACTGCATCTCGCGTTATGCCGTGAAATACTTGCCAGCGGAACACTGAAATCAAAATACGGAGGATTGCAGATAATAAGGTCATATATTCCGGCACCGTCATCATCAGAAGCCTTTTCCGGAGAGCGGAAATATCTGACATCCGCCTTCATGAGACGGATTCTGTCGGCGTAAGGACTTTCAGAAAAATTAATTCCGGCGTCGAAAACGGCACCGTCATCGCAATCTATGGCATCAACGCGGGCTCTCCCGAAAAACTGAGCCGCTATCAGGGCCAGAATGCCGGTTCCCGTGCCGATGTCCAGAATCCTTAACGGATTCTCATTCTGCAGGAGATCTGCCGTCCAGGCACCGAGAAGCACGGCATCCGTGCTCAGTTTCATGCCTGATTTTTCACGTTTTATGGAAAAGGATCTGAAATTAAAAACCTTGGCAGTCATGGATACTTAACATTACATGTGAATAACGGAAAATAAAAAACACGAACCACAGTAAGATATACTGCAATGCTTAATCATGTATCGATACTTTTTTAGAGAATTTGGAGCGGGAAACGAGGCTCGAACTCGCGACATCAACCTTGGCAAGGTTGCACTCTACCAACTGAGTTATTCCCGCATCGGACATAAGCTGCAATTTCTGGAGCGGGAAACGAGGCTCGAACTCGCGACATCAACCTTGGCAAGGTTGCACTCTACCAACTGAGTTATTCCCGCATCAAACATATGCTGCGATTTTGGA
>JAGAYS010000069.1 GCA_017940385.1 Ruminobacter sp.
CCTACTATTAGTTGTTACTACCTCTCGGCTAGTAGGACCTCCTCGGGTAAGCACACTCTCTTTCGCTTCATCACTGCCATCTTTACGTTTATGACTCTGTCTAGCTGTTGGACTTCGTGTTTCTGTGCACACTTATCCGCCATACCCGCCTGTGATGATTTCTGTTCGTCAGTTCGTAGTTTTACTATCGCTTCTTTCAGCTGCCACATTACTGTGACCACCTTGCGATTCGCTAACCCTTGCCGCTAGATGCTGGGTTCGGGACTTTCACCCTATAGAAAGTGCACATGCCGAGCACACACAGGAAAAAACACGCATATATGCGTGTTTTCGGGGAATAAAAGTACCGGCTCTTAAATGCGGTTATTGGTCTGAAGCCGCGGCAGCACACAATACCGGCCTTAAAAAACAGGAACGGAAGGTTTCCGTAAGGAGGCCTTCCGTTCTCACCTGCCGGGGCGCAAGCCCCGGCATATATCATTTAATACCGAAATCAGATATTGTCGGTAACGATATCCTTGTTAAACACCTTTTCACAGAAACGGCACTTTAACTGAATCTTACCGTTCTTGTTGATCACCTTGAAGTTGGTAACGGCTGTTCTCTCCACATTGCTTATGCAGTTTGAGTTCGGACATTTGAACACTGCAGTCACACTGTCAGGAAGTTCAATCTTTCTCTTGGTCACAACCTTATAGTCTTCAATGATGTTAACCGTGGCATTAGGAGCAAAAATACTCAACTGGTTGGCCTGTTCCTCGGTAATGCGGACATTTTCAACCTTAATGAGGTCCTTGTGACCGTTAGCCTTTGAAGGAAGGTTAAAACCTACGGTGATACGGTCATTGTTGTCAAGAATATGAAAATGTTTGAGGATATTAAGAGCCTGACCGGCAGGAATGTGGTCTATAACTGTGCCGTTCTTTATGGCTTCAACCTGAAGCTGTTCTTTTTCTGACATACTATACCTCTTCATTTAATACTAATGACAACAAAGCCTGACGGGCGTATACACCGTTAGCCGCCTGCTGGAAATAATAGGCGTAAGGAGTATGGTCAACTTCAGGAGTGATTTCATCAATTCTAGGAAGAGGATGTAATACCTTGAGGTTTGGCTTGGCCTCTTCAAGAAGCTCAGGAGTCAGAATGTACTTGGCTCTGATGTGACGATATTCGGTTTCGTCGAAACGTTCCTTCTGAACACGGGTCATGTAGAGAATATCAACCTCAGGAATAACGTCTTCCATTCTGTCCATGACGTGATATTCAATGTTGTTTTCTTCGTATTCATCAATGATGTAGTCAGGCATTGCCAGAGAATCAGGAGAAACAAGAAATATCTTGGCATTATATTTACAAAGAGCCTGAGAAAGAGAATGTACGGTTCTTCCGTACTTCAAATCGCCCACGAAGGCGATGCTCAGGTTATCAAGATGCTTCTGAGTTTCATAAATGGTAAACAGATCCAGAAGAGTCTGTGAAGGGTGCTGATTTGAACCGTCACCCGCGTTAATTACGGGAACCGGAGACACGTCAGCCGCAAGTCTTGCGGCACCTTCATGATGATGTCTCATAACCAGTGCGTCCGCATATGACGTAATGATGCGGATTGAATCCGCAAAGGTTTCCCCCTTCTTGGCAAGAGAGGTGTTACCGGCATCGGAGAATCCTATTACACGTCCGCCCAAACGCTGAATCGCGGTCTCAAAAGACAGTCTGGTTCTTGTTGAAGCTTCAAAGAAGCAACTTGCCACGATTTTGTTCTTAAGAAGATCGGTACGAGGATTGGATTTTAACAGCTGAGCTGTATGAATAATCAGTTCAAGATCATCACGAGAAAATTCAGATATTGAAATGATGTCTTTCTGGAATAAATTGTTTGCCATCATCTTTTCCTGGTTTGACTAACGGTAGATATCATCTACTCTCACAACCGAGCAAGGCTAAGGTGACATAAAGAAATTGGTTCAGGACATCAGATTAGCGTTGCTATCTGAAGTACACATTATATAGCTTTATTCCATCTGAAAAAATAAAAAAATTAGCAAAATTAAAATTTACCCAAAAAATAACCATCACCACCACAAACAGGCATTGATTTTGCTCATGTTTTGTCCATACGGATAAAATTTTGCGTAAAAATTATTTTTTTACTTTATTTTTACTTTTTTATCTGTATAATTATGTCCATGTGCTTAGGGGCGTAGTTCTAATGGTAGAACAGCGGTCTCCAAAACCGACGGTTGTGAGTTCGAGTCTTACCGCCCCTGCCATTCAAAATCAATCAATGTTTTCAATTGTCTTATGTTATCCTGAAAAACATTATTATTTATTTGATTTTGTATATGACTGTTTTACAGTCAGCCTTTTTCTTAATACCATTTAAACACAGACCGGAAAATCGCATGATTTTCCGGTTCTTCGTTTCTGTTACCGAAACTTTGTTGTTTTAAACATATACGAAAAATAATTTAATGGAAGTTGCAGAAAATACAAGACTTCCATAATTTTTTGCGGTATAATATAAAC
>JAGAYS010000070.1 GCA_017940385.1 Ruminobacter sp.
AGGATAGTCCCGTTTTAGACGTGCCGGCTCCGATTCACGAGACGGTTTGCCGTCTTCCGTAAGTATTTTTTTGTCAAGCAGCGTTTTCAGCAGTTTTACCATTGATCCCAACATTGCGACTCTGTTCTTGGCTTCTGCAGGAAACCCGCTCCATTCAGTACCGTATCTATCAATCGCTTCTTTAAGCCAGATTACGCCTTTATCACATTCGCCGGCCCATGAGGTAATGGCTTTACGCATAAAGTCAGAATGTTTTGCAATCTTCCTACAGGTTGAACACAGAAGTTTCATCTGTTCGGCATAATCATTGGCCTTTGCGAAATTTGACTTTGCCTCCTCAAGATTCTTACTGGCCTTTGCCCCCATAACGCAGCCCAGAATAAGAAGAGCCGGAACGGCAACAATACCGCCAAGCACCATTGTTCCTGCAGCGATTCCACCACCTCCGGCAGCAAGGGTTCCACCGCCAAGCCAGGCAAGCGTGGCATTAGTTGCAGCCGCCCCGCTCAGTCCCGAAATTGCAGTTCCTGTACCCGCTGACGCGAACCAGCCGACGGCACCATAAGCCCCATAAGCCGCGGCAGCTCCGGCTAAACCCCCACTTACAGTACCTTTAAGGACATCTGATGCAATTACGGTCATTTTTGAAAGCTCCGCTATATTGGCACTGTCCAGATTCAGATTTTTAAACTCGGATACTGTATCTACCTCCGAAAAATTAACGTTTTTTATTTTTCCGAACGATTTCAGAAAACTGCCGATTGTCCGATCAACCGTCTCAAGTTTTACTCTTCCCAAAGACTCTATGGACTCATTAGCACTTTTCCTGCACTCATCGGCTTTCTCAGAAGCTGATGATATAATTTCACCGGCACGTTCAGAGTAATATGAAGCTCTACTGTTGTCCTTTACGGCTTTAATCGTTTTGGCACCAGCTATAGCACCGCCGGCCGCAATTACTCCCCATACAAGAAATGGTAATGGCATGATATATCTCCTTCCTTTGCTCTCACAGGTATTTCAGACCTAAACGAAAAAACAGGCGAAGACACAGCAGTCACCTGTCTCTTTTATCGTACTTATAATATGCGGAACTTCTCAGCGCAGAATATAAAAAAGTATTGGAATTTAACTAATATATAAGCTGTGCAAAACGATTCCCCAAAAACTCCATGATTCCTAAGAACACTATATTTTGTATCCCCAAATAGCCACTCAGCAACATTCCCGAAAATAAACCTTTTGTTCAATGTTTCTCTATAACCACAGTGTTTGCAAACAATATCGTGCCCTTGTTCTCCAATACAATTACTAATCTCACTCTACCTCATCTAGAGCATCTCTTAACGAATTCCTCAGATCTTGTTATATAGCGCGTGACTGTATCGGTGTCTATCCCGAGTTCTTCCGCAATCTCAAGGTTTGACCTATACTCTTTCCTCAGTTTATAGACATTGGCCATAAGAGGATCCTCTTGAGTCATCAGATTCAGCAGTTCCTCATACTCCCTCTTTTTTCAGACTGTAAATCCGAATAATTCCAACCTTTATCTCCCCCAAAAAAACATCATCCTTATGTTTAAGTTTACATTTGTTTTTTTTTTGAAACAGTAAAAGGAGACATCTGATTTCAATTTTGTGATAAAAATATATTTTTTAGATTTATCTAAGAAATATTTTCTGTATTCTGTCTAATGATTAACCATTTTTAACACCACATTCAATGTGCCGTTATCCTGTTGAGCATAACGCATCACATCTCGCACCATTCCATAGGTTCCTTGGACAAAAAGCACAGTCATCCTCATAATCACCTGTTTATCGTGACCTCGGGAGAGGCCAGAGTGGAGTATGAGGACGAAACGGTAATCATTCACGAAAACGAAGCCTTTGTGGTTGAAGGCTCCCGTCCTCATGCGGTATGGAACAACCTTGACGGCAGAACCGTCATGATTGGCATAACATTTTCAGGAACGTATCCTACCTCCGCTTTCCCTCCAAAAAACGAGGGTATGGATGTCGATGTTTTATGACATGTTTCATATTGACAAAAGATTATAAACAATTTTAAAATATACTAAACTAGTCTGTTTTGTATGTATTTACCGACAATCTGCAGGAATTCGACCTTCATTCCTCATAAAACTTCTGCAGAAAGCTTGAGCGGAAACTGAAAGTACTCAGGAAACAAAGTACCGGACACGGCAGTCAGTGCATGTTGCCGAAACAAATCACCATGATACCCCGACATCATTACGAACCTTAAGGGGGGAAGCTGTTTTCACGGTCGCACAGGTTGTTTTATGCCGTTATTTATGCGTCATATGTATCCTGCGTCATCCGCATGCGCCGTATGTACCGTTTCCGCAGAATCATTGCTCTGCCGCGAATAACAAAAACAATGACAACTGCATCTAAACAGAATTACTGACCGGACGGCATGGGCTCATTCCTTTTAACGGAGATTGTCACGCATTACCGGAACTACGCATAAGGAGAAAAATAAATGGCCAAGGGTGTTAACTACGCCTTGCTTAAAAAAGGCGGATTCATGAGACAGAAGCAGAAAGGATACTTTTCCCTGCGTCTGCAGGTGGTTGGAGGAAATCTTACTGCCGAAAACATAAGAACGGTCTCCGAAGTGGCGGAGCAGTACGGTCACGGTTACGTACACATGACCAGCCGTCAGGGTATTGAAATTCCGTTCATTTACGTGGATGACATTGAAGAAGTAAAAGACAAACTTGCCAGGGGAGGAGTTCATCCTGGCGTATGCGGTCCGCGCGTAAGAACCGTCACGGCCTGTCAGGGTGATGCCGTATGTCCGAGCGGATGTATCGACACAACCACCCTGGCCAGGGAACTCAGTGAAAGATATTTCGGCAGAGAGCTTCCTCATAAATTCAAGTTCGGAGTTACCGGCTGCGTAAACAACTGTCTTAAGGCCGAAGAGAACGACTTCGGCGTCAAGGGTGGCCTGATTGTCTCCTTTGACAGGGAAAAATGCATCAACTGCAAGGTATGCACCAAGGTCTGCCGTGAAGGCGCCCTCGCCTTCAGTGAAGAGGAAAAAATCACCAAGCAGGAATCTCTGTGCAACAACTGCGGCAGATGCGTGAAGTCCTGTCCGACAGATGCCTGGACCGGGGAACCTGGTTACGTCGTTTCCTTCGGCGGACTGTTCGGCAACAGAATCTTCCGCGGCGAAAACCTGCTTCCGATTATCAGGGACAAGGAAACACTGTTCAGGGTTGCCGATGCCACCATTGACTACTTTGCAACTCATGCCAAACCGAGTGAACGTTTCAGAACGACTCTGGAAAGACTCGGCATCGATGAATTCAAAAAAGTTATTGAGGCTGCATACAATGGCTGATATACATGCCGTTAAAGCAAGATAATAGTATAATAAGCAGTCAGCTGACGACATGGACTCCCCTGTTCATGAAATGAACGTCAGCAGGCTGTTTTTTTTTTCCGGAAGCCAAAGCCAATTTAAATTTATGAACACCCTACCCATATACTGCTTCGGCATTTCTTACAGAACGGCAGATGAACGGATCCGCAGCAGGATTTCCGTTGCTCCGGCAGATATTCCCGCACTGGTAAAAAAAATCACCGGGGAAAATGAAATTGACGGTGCCGTGGTGCTGTCGACCTGCAACAGGACCGAAATATATTTCACGGACAGGGAACCTGAATCCCTGACCGGTGAAAGCGAGAAGAATGAAAGAATTCAGAACATATTCAGCAGACTGGATTCCGCACTCTGCAGCTTCACCCATACGGACATTCACGAAATACGCCGTTACTTAAGATACTATTCCGGCATCAGTGCCGTTGAACATCTTCTGAATGTTGCCACCAGTCTCGACTCCCTGAATCTCGGTGAAAATGAAATTCTCGGCCAGCTGAACAGAGCCTACACCCTCGCACACAATGCCGGCTTTACCGATTTCTACCTGAATCAGATGTTTCAGCAGGCACAGCACTATGCCAAAAAAATCAGGGTAAGAGCCGGATTCAGCAATACCGCCGTATCCTACAGCACCCTGGTATGCAATGAAATAACCTCCTTTATGTCCGCAAATGGCATCACATCACCCCGCATCATGCTGATAGGAGCCACGGGACAGCTTGGTTCAACCATCCTTAAAACCCTGAAAAACAGAAATTTCGGAGAAATAACCGTAACATCAAGAAATCATCAGGATTCCGGTGAACAGACCTGCGGAAACGGAAATACCATAGCCTACGGCGAACGCTACGGACATCTTAAGGCAACCGATGTACTGATAAGCGTTACCGCATCTCCGCATTATACCGTTACCTACAATGAATGCCTTCGGGAACTGGTGTCCGGAAAACCATACCTCTTCATTGATCTGTGCGTGCCCCGCGACATTGATCCGGATCTGGGTAAAATCGCCGGACTGACCCTGCGGGACTATTCATATTTTGCCGGAATCATCGAGAAGCACCGCAGGCTGAGATCCATAAAAGCCGGTGCGGTTGCCGACGACATCAGAACCGGCGCCATGGAAATACATAACTACATATCGGAAAAAATCAGCAGAAGAAAAAACGGACGGATTGCCCCGGCGTACGTTATGGAAAACCGATACGGTTCTCAAGCCTCCGCACTGAACGGCCGTACCGGCCCGGCTTTCACCGGACAGCGGCATGCGGAGGTGTAAGATGCCTTTTTTTCCCATATTCATAAATCTCGAAAAATACAGAATACTAATTGCGGGCGGAGGACATGTCGCCTGCAGAAAAGCGCAGCAGCTTGCCGAATATACCGGAAACATTACCGCGGTCTCGCCCGTATTCACCGGAGATTTTCAGAAGCTTGAAGATCGGATAACCCTGAAACGGCGTTCTTTTTCATATGACGATCTCCTGAATGCAGATCTGGTGATAGCAGCGACCGACGACGGAGAACTGAATGCCGGTATCTACCGCAGATGTCATGAATCAGGCATTCCCGTAAACGTGGTGGACTGTCCCGAAAACTGTGATTTCTACTTTCCGGCCTTGGTAAAAAGAGACGATCTGGTCATAGGAATCTCCTCTTCAGGAAAAGCTCCCGGAGTCTCAAGAGCCGTCAGAAGAATACTTGACGACAGACTGCCGCGTCATGCGGGCGAATTACTAGCGGAAATCGGAAATCTCAGAAAGAAAATTCTTGCCGAAGGGAAAAAGCCTGCTGACAATCAGGAATACAACGCTCTTATTGAGCACTTTGCAGAAGAAACGGAAGGTGTTTTCAAGTGACGGAAATTAAAATCGGCACCAGGGGCAGCAGACTTGCCCTTATCCAGACGGAAATGGTAATCAGACGTCTGCAGCAGGAACTTACGGCAGATTCCGACCTGTCGTTTCATCCGGTAACCTTCACCACAAAAGGAGAAATATTCGGTAACGTGTCCCTCAGTTCCATCGGCGGGCGGGGAGTTTTTTCCGGAGAAATTGAAGAGGCGCTGGTCGCGGGGAAAGTGGATCTGGCGGTACACAGTGCCAAGGATCTTCCTTCCGAAGTACATTCTGAAACCGCACTGCTGGCCGTTATTCCGAGAGAGGATCCCGCTGATGTTCTCATCATGCCGAAAACCCGAAACGGCGATATTCCGAAAATCATCGGCACGGGAAGTCCCCGCAGGGAATTTCTCATAAAAAAGATATATCCTGAAGCCGAATGCAGACTTCTTCGCGGCAACGTACCCACCAGACTGGAAAAACTCAAAAGCGGTGAATATGACGCCATAATTCTCGCCGCGGCAGGAATAAAAAGACTCGGTCTTGACCATGAGGAATGCTTTGACTACATAAAACTTCCGCCTGATTCATTCATACCGGCGGGAGGTCAGGGAATAATCGCTCTGCAGGTGCGAAAGGATCATAGGCTGTTCACCTCTCTTGAAAAACTGGTTCATCGCAGAACACAGACCGCTCTTGACGCCGAAAGACTGGTACTCAGAAAAACAGGTGCCGGATGTCATGAAGCCACCGGAGTCCATGCCTTCAGTTCCGCTCTGCGTACGGAAGAAGAGGAAACACTCACGGTTAAATACTTTCTGTTCCGGAACGGCAGACTGTTCTCGGACAGTGTCACCGGCGATCCTAAAAGATACAAAGAGCTTATCGACAGGCTTCTCGGCTCCCATTCTTTCACCGCAACACCGGAGGAATGAACATGACCGGAAAGGTATATCTCATCGGTGCTGGTCCGGGAAGCAGCGACCTTGTAACCAGCCGCGGTCTCAGCCTGCTGAAGAAGGCTGACGTAGTTCTCTATGACTATCTCATTTCCTATCATCTTCTGTGTCAGTGCCGCAGCGACGCCCTGCTCATTCCGGTAGGCAAGAGAGCCGGCCACCACAGTCTTCCGCAGGAGGAAATCAACAGGAAAATAGGAAAAATGGCGGAAAAGTATGACATCGTCGTGCGCCTTAAAGGCGGTGATCCCTTTGTATTCGGACGCGGCGGAGAAGAAATACAGTATCTGCGGGAGCACGGAATTTACTTCGAAACCGTCCCCGGCGTAACCTCTGCCATAGCCGCCCTGTCATCGGCCGGCATCCCGGTAACCCACCGCGGACTGGCACGCAGCTTTCACGTAATCACCTGCAGCACCAAGGACGGTGGCAAAATCAGGAATCTGGATCTTTATGCAAAAATGGAAGGCACGCTGATTTTCATGATGTCCCATCGCAGGATTCCGGAAATTTCCGCAGGACTTATGGAGTACGGAATGGATCCGGATACGCCATGCGCCATAGTCAGCTCGGGTACATACGTTACCGAAAGAAGAATCAACGCGACTCTCCGAACCGTTGCCGGAATACTGAAGAAAGAGGCTCCGGTGCCGCCTTCGGTATTTGTGGTAGGCGGAACCGCAGCTCTTGACATGAATTGCGACTATAACAGTCTCAGCGGTTGCCGCGTGGGCATTACCGGTTCCACCTCCTTTACCGGCAGAATGACGGAGCTGCTTAAGGACAACGGAGCCAGGGTGCTTCCGCTGCCAAACCTCAGCATATCCCCCATCGGACTTTCCGACGGTGAGCTTGCGGACATACTCAGTCATGAATGGCTGGTTTTTACCAGTGCCAACGGTGTTTCCGTGTTCTTTGACGAACTGACGTCTCACGACATAGACATCAGATCGCTTGCCGGATGCAGATTCGCCGCCGTGGGTTCCGGTACCGAAAACGAGCTCCGAAAACACGGACTTTTTGCCGATCTGGTACCGAATGAATACTCGGTGGATGCCCTGGCTGCGGTTCTCAGGGATCATATTCTGTCAGAGTGCGGAAATCATCCGGAGAACGTGAGGGTTGCCGCCCTGCGTTCAACCATCGGCTCAAAATGTCTTTACCGCAGTCTTACCGAAGCAGGCATCGGATTTTCCGACTACCCGTTATACAGACCGCTGATGCAGAACCTTACCGAAACATACGACGAAAAGGCGGATGACGGTTCCCTGTCTCTTGCCGCCCACCTTTCCGATGACAAATCCCCGGAATACAATCCGACACTTGACTATCTGGTTTTCGGCAGCTCATCCGGAGTGCACAACTTCAGGCCTTATCTCTCAAAGGTCAGGATTGCCGGGGCCCTTGTTGCCATCGGTAATGTAACCGCCGGGGAAATCAGAAAAATCGTGGACAGGGACGAAAAACTTAATACAATACCCGTGCTTACGGCAGAAAAATTTTCTACATCCGGCATACTTGAAACCTTAAAAAAGGACTGGAAAAAAAACCGTCCTTCAGATGAATAACACTCACGGAGTGCAGTTAAATGCGTAACAGATTAAGAAGGCTGAGACAGAATCCCGTTATCAGAAAAATGGTCCGCGAAAACAGTGTGGACACTGATGATCTCATTTATCCCGTTTTCGTTGCTGACGGAGAGAACATCAGAACCCCGGTAAACTCTATGCCGGGAATATTCCAGTACTCACTGGACAGGCTTTCTGAAATTATGGACAGGGTCAGAGACCTGAAAATTCCGGCAGTACTGCTGTTCGGCATTCCGCTCACCAAGGACGAATGCGGTTCTTCCTCATCGGGAGATCATTCCATAGTCTACAGAGCCGTAAGCTTCATCAGACAGAACTATCCGGAAATCACGGTCATTGCCGACGTATGCCTGTGCGAATACACCTCTCACGGACACTGCGGACTTATCAGCGGCAACAGAATACTCAATGACGAAACCCTGCCTTATCTTGCCTCCATGGCCGTAACGGCCGCCAGGGCCGGAGCCCACATAGTGGCTCCGAGCGACATGATGGACGGTCGCGTCGGCTTTATCCGTGACAGTCTTGACCGCGAAGGCTTCAAGGACGTGATGATCATGTCATACAGTGCCAAATTTGCCTCATCCTACTACGGACCGTTCAGGGAGGCAGCAGGTTCCGCTCCGAAATTCGGAGACAGAAAATCATACCAGATGGATCCGGCAAACGGCCGTGAAGCAATCAGGGAAATTGCCGCAGACATTGAGGAAGGAGCTGATTTCATCATGATAAAACCGGCTCTCGCCTATCTGGATCTCGTTAAAGAGGCAAGAGAGAGATTTCTTCTTCCGGTGGTAACCTATAACGTAAGCGGCGAATACTCAATGGTTAAAGCGGCAGCTCAGGCCGGCTACATTGACGAAAAAAGAATAGTGATGGAAAATCTCATTTCCATGAAAAGAGCCGGAGCCGACCTCATCATCACCTACCATGCGCTGGATGTGGCGGAATGGCTTAACGAGACAGACAATTAACCGGAATAAAGATATGCATGAAGAAAAATCATCAGCTCTCTTCAGGGCCTCGGCGGAATTCATTCCCGGCGGAGTAAACAGTCCGGTGCGGGCCTACCGCAGCGTAAACCGCATTCCGAGATTCATAGAGAAGGCCAAAGGTTCAAAAATCCATGACGTCGACGGCAATGAATACATTGACTACGTATGTTCATGGGGACCGGCCATTATGGGACATGCCCATGAATCAGTACTTAAGGCGGTACGTGACGCCGTTGAGAACGGACTAAGCTTCGGAGCTCCTACTGAAAATGAACTGAAGCTTGCCAGACTGGTAAATGCCATTATGCCGCACATTGAATCCCTGCGCCTTGTCAATTCGGGAACCGAAGCGGTAATGAGCGCCATAAGGCTTGCAAGGGGCTATACCGGTAAAAACAGGATCATCAAATTCAGGGGCTGTTACCACGGCCACAGTGATGCCATGCTGGTTAAGGCAGGTTCCGGCGGAATCACCACGGGAGTTCCGGACAGCATCGGTGTTCCGGCCGCCGTGGTCGCCGACACCATGATTGCCGACTACAACAGCATCGAATCGGTTAAAAACCTGTTTGAGGCGGCAGGAAACGAAATAGCCACGGTAATAGTGGAACCCGTGGCAGCCAATATGGGTGTGGTGCCACCGGCTCCGGGATTTCTGCAGTTTCTGAGGGACATCACCTCAGAATACGGTGCCCTGCTGATTTTTGACGAGGTGATAACGGGATTCAGAATAGCTCCTGGAGGAGCCTCCGAGCGCTATGGAGTCATCCCGGATCTGGTGACGCTCGGTAAAATCATCGGCGGCGGCATGCCGATAGGAGCATACGGCGGCAGAAGGGAAATCATGGAAATGGTATCACCTTCAGGAAAGGTATATCAGGCAGGGACACTTGCGGGCAATCCGGTGGCAACCGCAGCCGGCATAGCCACCCTGTCATGGCTAAGGGACAACCGGAATATCTATGCCGAACTTGAGGAAAAAGGCGCAAAAATTGAGGAGGCTCTTAAGAAGCGCTTCGGTGAAAGCGCATCTGTAAACCGCACCGGATCGCTTCTCAGCGTTTTCTTTACGTCCTGCAGGGTAACCGACTATGAGAGCGCAACCTCCTCCGATACCGAAAGATTCAGCAGGTTTTTCAGCTACATGCTCGACAACGGAATATATCTTGCGCCGTCCCAGTATGAGGCCTGGTTCATCTCCGCCGCTCATTCCGACGAAGACATCGACAGAACCTGCAGACTCATTGAAGCCTATCAGGAAAACTAAATCTTCAGAATCCCGGAACCATACTGCTTTCCGGGATTTTTTACGGTGCGGCAGAATGCAGTCATGTTTTTTCAGGCAGAATAAGCCGTGCCCCGTAATTTATGCGTAATTTTCAAAAAATTTTTTGCTTAAATTTCATCAATTCCCTACAAACATGCTACCTGTTGATACGCAAGAATTTATGAAAAATATCCCCAAAGTCTCACATTAAAAAACATCGCATACACAGGCGTATAATCCCGCTTTTCAAAGATTTTATGCAAATTAAGCTGTTGACAAAAATGTGAGCCAAGTATAGAATTCACATTACATACTAAACATATAGGTTATGTATTTATTATAAATAATGAGGCCGTAATCAACGGCATCGATAAGCTAAACAAATAAACACAAAACAACAGACAATCAGGAGATATCATTATGAGTATCATCACCAGACGTTTAAGTTCAAAATTTTTTTCAAGCGCTCTTGCATTAGCCGTCTCAGGCGTTATTTCTCTTGCCGGTTCAGCAGCATTTGCGGATGATGAAGTGGAAATCACCAACGTGTCATACGACCCAACCAGAGAACTCTATAAGGCATACAATCAGGTATTCACCGACTACTACAAGAAAGCCAAAGGCGTAACCGTTAACGTGACCCAGTCACACGGCGGTTCAGGCAAACAGGCTCTTGAAGTGGCAAACGGTCTTGAAGCAGACGTGGTCACTCTGGCTCTTGAAGGTGACGTTGACGCCATACAGAAAGCCGGCCTCATCAAGAAGGATTACGTTAAGGACTTTCCTCTTGACAGCTCCCCTTACACTTCAACCATCGTATTTCTGGTTCGCAGCAACAATCCTAAGAACATCAAAGACTGGGACGACCTTGTCCGCGATGACGTCAAGGTTGTGACTCCGAATCCGAAGACTTCAGGCGGTGCCCGCTGGAACTACCTCGCAGCCTGGTCATTCTTTGAAGATGCAGGTCAGAGCGAACAGCAGATTATCGAAAGCATAAGAAAGCTTTACAGCAACGTGGTCGTTCTTGATTCAGGTGCCCGCGGTTCAACCACCAGCTTTGTGGAAAACAAACAGGGTGACGTGCTGATTTCATGGGAAAACGAAGCTTTCCTTTCCATTGCCGAATACCCAGGTCAGTATGAAATCGTGGTACCTTCAAAGTCCATTCTGTGCCAGCCTACCGTTGCCATCGTTGATGAAGTAGTGGATCAGCGCGGAACCAGACAGGTTGCGAAGGATTATCTTGACTATCTCTACTCAGATGACGCACAGCGTGTTGAAGCCAAGTGGTACTACCGTCCGTCAAACGAAAAGATTCTTAAGGAATACACCTCAGCATCCGATTCCAACGTCATTAAGCAGATTCCGGAAGACGGCAAGTGGATTATCACCAACGTTAAACTTACCAACATTGCCCATTTCGGCGGCTGGAAGAAAGCCATTGAAAAGCACTTTGCCAACGGTGCCCTCTTCGATTCCATCTATGAGAAAAAATAATTCTGCAGCGTAACTCCGGATACACGTAAATATCTGCTGTCAGTGAAGTGAATCAGCATCCTGCTGATTCACTTCTGAAGATCCTTATCAGCGGTTTTTCAGAGCATTCACGATACGGAACAGCTAAAAAAAAAAAACACGGAATGATGTATCTGGTTTGCGCCAGAGCTTCGGTTCAGCTAACTGCTCAATATCCCCGGGAGGGACTAATGTCAAAAAATACAAAAGGCGTTATTCCAGGGTTCGGTATTTCCTTCGGAATCAGCGTCTCCATTCTCAGTCTGATAGTGATTATTCCCCTGTGCTCTCTGATTGTGTTTTCTTCTCAGCTCAGCATTTCGGATTTCTGGGAAATCGTCACCAGACCGAGGGTTATCGCCAGCTATAAGGTAAGTCTTGTAACCTCGTTCACCGCTTCTGTAATCAATGCCGTAATGGGACTTATCATGGCATGGGTGCTGGTACGCTACAAATTTCCGGGAAAAAGAATTCTTGACGGCATGATTGAACTGCCATTCGCCCTGCCTACGGCCGTAGCCGGTATTTCACTGGCTCACCTTACCGTATCTGAAGGTCCGGTGGGGGCATTATTCGCAAAATTCGGTATCGATATAGCCTATACGAACATCGGCATCACCGTAGCCATGGTATTCATCGGCATTCCTTTCGTGGTCCGCAGCATTCAGCCGGTACTGGAACAGGTGGAGAATGAATATGAAGAAGCCGCATTCATCATGGGAGCCGGCCGTTTTGAAACCTTCTACAGGGTGGTTCTTCCTGAAATCAGACCGGCACTCATTGCGGGATTCACCATGGCCTTCGCCCGATGCCTCGGCGAGTACGGCAGCGTAGTATTCATCGCCGGCAACAAGCCTTATGAAACGGAAATTGCGCCTTTAATGATCATGGGAGAGCTTCAGGAATTTGATTATCCTGCCGCCACCTCCGTAGCTCTTACCATGCTTGTCATGGCATTCGTAATTCTCTTTATAAATGCCGTATTCCAGAGCCGGGCTTCAGCCATAATCAGCGGTATCAGATAAAGTTTGGAGTAAACATCATGAACAGAGAAGATCCGAAAATAGTTAAAGCGGTGCTTATTGGCATAACCACGGTTTTTCTGACCGTGATGCTGGTTCTGCCGCTGATCTACGTTATCTATACCGCCCTCCGTCCGGGCCTTGAGACCTTTATTGCGGCGGTAACGGACAAATACGCACTCCATTCCATCTACCTGACGCTGATTGTTACCCTGATGGCTGTAGCAGTTAACATCGTATTCGGACTTTATACCGCATGGGCGCTTACCAAATTCTCCTTCAGGGGCAAAAAGTTTCTGTCTACTCTGATAGATCTGCCGCTTACGGTATCTCCAATCATAGCCGGTCTCATATTCGTGCTGACTTTCGGCAGACAGAGCTTTCTCTATCCTTATCTCAATGAATGGGGAATAAAGATAATCTTCGCCGTTCCCGGCATCGTGCTGGCCACCGTTTTTGTAACCTTCCCGTTCATCTCCAGGGAAATCATTCCCGTACTCAACGCACAGGGTAAGGATGAAGAGGAAGCGGCGGCACTCATGGGAGCCGGAGCGTTTCAGATTTTCAGGCAGATTACCTTCCCTCACATCAAGTGGGCCTTCATGTACGGTGTGGTTCTCTGCTCCGCCAGGGCCATGGGTGAATTCGGTGCGGTATCAGTTCTCTCAGGACATCTGAGAGGCAAAACAAACACCATGCCCCTTTACATAGAAATCCTGTATCAGGGATACGACTTTACGGGGGCATTTGCGGTTTCATCAATACTGGTGGTAATGGCGATACTGATTCTGATTGCCAGAAATCTTCTGGAACACCGCAGCAAAAACAAATTTTTAAAGTAAACGGATTATCAGAAACAACCAAACAGATTTTCAGGAATAACGGGAGGCTGAAGTCAGACGTGAATTCAGAAGA
The DNA here is from genome assembly GCA_017940385.1 of Ruminobacter sp. Taxonomy (GTDB): domain Bacteria; phylum Pseudomonadota; class Gammaproteobacteria; order Enterobacterales; family Succinivibrionaceae; genus Ruminobacter. The sequence goes on from JAGAYS010000070.1 coordinate 13,524, forward strand.
ACTACAATGACGAGCCAGTTCACTTAGTTCACGGTCTGACATCAGGAAGCACATGACAGATATCAAAAACAGCAAATTAACCGACAGTGCCGCAGCCGGTACTGAAATCGAACAGAAACTTCAGGCGTCTGATTCTGCCGGACAGCCTTACGTGGAACTCCGCCATATCAATAAAAGCTTTGGTGACTTTAAGGCATCGGACGATGTAAGCTTCACCGTGGGAAAAGGCAGTCTGGTAGGACTTCTGGGGCCGAGCGGCAGCGGTAAGACCACCATTCTGAGAATTCTGGCTGGTCTTGAAACCGCCGATTCAGGTGAAATCTACATCAACGGCAAACTGGTGAATAACATTCCTGCCAACAAGAGAGGCATCGGTTTTGTATTCCAGAGCTATGCCCTCTTCCGCTACATGACCGTATTCGACAATATCGCATTCGGTCTCAGGACCAAGAAGGCCCCGAAGGATGAAATAAAGGAAAAGGTAAACAGTCTTATCGATCTCGTCGGACTTACCGGTCTCAACAAACGTTATCCGAACCAGCTTTCAGGCGGTCAGAGACAGCGTGTGGCCTTTGCCAGAGCCCTGGCAACCGAACCGTCTCTCCTGCTCCTTGACGAACCGTTCGCAGCCATTGACGCCAAAGTGCGTCAGGAACTCCGCAGCTGGCTCAAGGATCTCATTCAGCGCGTGGGTATTACCAGCATCTTCGTAACCCATGACCAGAGTGAAGCCATTGAAGTAGCCGATCAGATCATCATTACCAACCACGGTCATGTGGAACGTTCAGGCTCACCTATCGAAATCTACAGCAATCCTGAATCATCCTTTGTTACCAAGTTCATCGGACAGCCGACGATTATAGACAACCCCGGAATTTTCAACGGTTTCTCAAAAATAAGGGAAAGCAGGTCCACCGCCGTGCTCCGTCCGGAATTCATCAGCGTAACAAAGCTTAACGAACCGTTCCGCTACAATATAACCTCTGAAACCGGAATCGTGGAAAAGTCATTCTTCAGGGGCGGAGACTTTGAACTGAAAGTAAGAGTCCACGATCAGCTTCTGACCGTAAACCGTCCAATCACTCAGGAACGAATCGTTCCCGGAGAAGAGGTCAGAATATTCATAAGAAGCCTCTATCTCCTTGACGGTGATAAAGCCGTTACGGTACTGAATGACAGTCTTACCGCCGCCGAATCAACATACGTAATCTAATGCTCACAGGTAAGTAATAATGATCCTCAAAGAAGAAATAATTGAAACCGATCTTCTGATTGTCGGAGGAGGCACTGCCGGATGCTATGCGGCACACATCCTCTCCGGACTTAATCCTGACATCAGAATCACCATAGCGGAAAAAGCCAACATCAAAAGATCCGGATGTCTGGCCGCCGGGGTGAACGCCCTTAACGCCTACATTACTGAAGGTCACGTGCCGGAGGATTATGTTGCCTACGCAGCCGCAGATGCAGAGGGGATTGTGAGGGAGGATCTTCTCCTCTCCATGTCCAGGGAGCTTAACGGCGTGACTCACGATCTTGAATCTCTGGGACTGGTTATTCTCAAGGATGAAGACGGCGAATACGTTTCCCGCGGCTGGCGCAACATTAAAATCAACGGTGAAAACATCAAACCCATTCTCGCCAGGGCGGCTGGCGGAAAGAATGTCAGAATAATAAACAACGTAAACATTACCGATCTGCTGTGGACCGATTCCGAAAACGGACGTACGGTTAGAGGAGCCGTAGGTTTTAGCGTGCTTTCGCAGAAGGCCTGCAAATTCAGCTCAAAAGCCGTACTCATCGCCACCGGCGGTGCTTCCGGCCTGTATCGTCCGAACAATCCAGGATTCTCAAGGCACAAAATGTGGTATCCGCCGTTCAATACCGGTGCGGGATATGCCATGGGAATAAGGGCCGGAGCCGAGATGACCACCTTCGAGATGCGCTTCATTGCCCTGCGCTGCAAGGATACCATCGCCCCTACCGGAACCATCGCCCAGGGCGTCGGTGCAAAACAGCTTAATTCCAGAAATGAAATCTACGAACAGAAATACGGTCTGAAAACCTCCGAACGTCTCTGGGGCACCGTAACGGAAAACGCTCTTGGAAACGGACCGTGTTTTCTGAAAACCGAAGGAATTGACGGGAAAGCCGAAAACGACCTCTACCGCGCCTACCTGAACATGGCTCCTTCCCAGACGCTCAAATGGGTGGAAAACGGCACCGGACCTGCTCACGAAAACGTTGAAATCGAAGGTACGGAACCTTATATCGTCGGCGGTCATACCGCAAGCGGCTACTGGATCGACGACAGCCGCAGGACTTCGATTGCGGGTCTGTATGCCGCGGGTGACGTGGCCGGCGGAGCTCCGCAGAAATACGTAACCGGAGCACTTGCCGAAGCCAAAATCGCCGCCTGCAGCATTAATGCCTATCTGAATTCACTGAAGGCAGATAACGGTTCTGCTCCGGCAGAATTCCCAGTTAAAGAGGCTGATGCGGTTATTGCCGGCTACGAAAAGCATCTTTCCCTGAGCACCCCTGCTTTTTCAGCAGATGAGATAGAGGAAGCGATGCAGAAGATTATGGATCAGTACGCCGGAGGCATCAGTACGGGATACAGATATTCCCTTGCGGGACTGAAAATTGCCTCTAAAAAGATTTCCGAACTCATCCCTCTTTCAGAAAACCTTAAAGCCTCATCTACCTACGATCTGATGCAGATCTACGAGATAAAGGAAAGACTTACCGTATGTCAGGCCCTTATCGCCCATCTTGAGGCCAGAAAGGAAACCAGATGGCATTCATTTCAGGAAAACGCGGATTTCCCCGATAAGGATGAAAAATTTGAAAAGTACGTGAATTCCCGCTATGAAAACGGGAAATTCCGCATCATCCTCCGTCCACTGATACATGCAGGAGAAAAATATGAGCATCAGAATTGATAAAAGCAAATGTACGGGCTGCGGAGCATGCACCAGAGTATGTCCCGGCAACCTTCTGCAGCTCGTCGGGGAAAAGGACGGCAAAAAAAGCAGCATCCGCTGTTCCCGTGACTGCTGGGGCTGTTGCTCATGCATTAAGGAATGCCGTTTTCAGGCACTGCAGTTTTTTCTAGGAGCAGACATAGGCGGACATGGTGCCGTCATGACATTTAAAAAGTCAGACGGACTCAATGAATGGGAGATCACCCTGCCGACAGGCGAAAAGAAGATCATTGCCGTGGATCCGAAAAACGCCAATCAGTACTGATTGATGTCTGCGAATGAAGACGGTACTTCATCCGCAGACGAATACAGCAGAGAAGCCGTCAAACGTATTCAAAAACGGCTTAAAAACAAAAAAATAAATACAGATACCGTATCAGGCTAAATTATAAGGAGTGCTAAAATGCAAGACCTGGCCCATCTGGACAAACTTGAAGCCGAAGCAATATATATCATCAGAGAAGTGGCGGCAGAATGCGAAAAGCCCGTCATGCTCTATTCAATCGGAAAGGATAGTTCCGTTTTAATGCACCTTGCATTAAAAGCCTTCTATCCTGAAAAACCGCCTTTCCCCTTTCTGCATGTGGACACAACATGGAAGTTCAGGGAAATGATCAGGTTCAGAGATGAAACCGCAGTCAGGAACGGCATTCAGCTTCTGGTCTACACCAATCAGGACGGTGTGGACAGGGGCATAAATCCGTTTGACCACGGCTCAGCATACACCGACATCATGAAGACTCAGGCCTTAAAGCAGGCTCTGGCAAAATACGGTTTTACCGCTGCTTTCGGCGGTGCAAGACGCGACGAGGAAAAGTCCCGTGCCAAGGAAAGAATCTTCTCCTTCCGCAACAGGGACAACGCCTGGAATCCGAAAAACCAACGACCTGAAATGTGGAAGCTGTACAACACCAAGATCGAAAAGGGTGAAAGCATCAGAGTATTCCCTATCTCAAACTGGACCGAAAGCGACATCTGGCAGTACATCAAAAGGGAAAAAATCGACATCGTTCCGCTATATTTTGCCGATACCAGACCTGTGATAGAACGAGACGGCAACCTGATAATGGTTGACGACGATCGTCTCAAGCTGCGTCCGGGAGAAAAGATTGAATACCGCAGGGTAAGATTCCGTACTCTCGGCTGCTATCCTCTTACCGGAGCCATGGAATCTGATGCCACGACTCTGGATGAAATCATCAGGGAAACAAACGAAGCCAAGGTATCCGAAAGAAGCAGCCGTGTAATAGACCACGAAGCTCAGGGCAGCATGGAAAAGAGAAAAAGAGAGGGATATTTCTAAAATGACTGAATTAACGAGATATGAAAGACCACTGCTGAAATTCATTACCTGCGGCAGTGTTGATGACGGCAAATCAACCCTTATCGGTAATATTCTGTACAACTCAAAACTTCTTTACAGTGACCAGATTGAATCGCTGAAGACTGAATCCCTTAACGGTTCATGCGACGGTGAACTGGATTACTCCCTGCTGCTTGACGGTCTGCTGGCAGAGCGTGAACAGGGCATAACCATTGATGTGGCCTACCGTTATTTTTCCACCAAAAAAAGAAGCTTCATCGTGGCCGATACCCCGGGGCACGAGGAATATACCCGCAACATGGCGGTCGGTGCATCCTTTGCGGATCTTGCAATCATTCTCATCGATGCGTCAAAGGGAGTACTGATTCAGACCAGACGTCATGCCAGAATCTGTGCCCTGATGGGTATCCGACACTTTGTTTTTGCGGTTAACAAGATGGATCTAATCGGCTTTGATGAAAAGAGATTCAACGACATTTCCTCCGATATTGCCAGACTCAGGGAGGAACTCTCCCTTCAGGAATACACCCTGATTCCGCTTTCCGCAAAGTCAGGAGACAATGTCATCAGCCGATCTCCTAATACCCCGTGGTATGACGGAAAATCTCTTATCGAATATCTTGAAGACACCGATACATCCGGGGATAATGAAGAAACCGGCTTCTACCTGCCGGTTCAGAGAGTGTGCCGTCCCAACCAGTTTTTCAGAGGTTTCCAGGGACAAATTGAATCAGGTGAACTTCACGTGGGCGACGAACTGACAGTTCTTCCTACTGGTGAAACCGCCAGGGTAAAACAGATATTCTCAGGATTTAATGAAGTGGAGCAGGCAAGTCGCGGCATGCCGGTAACCGTGTCTCTTGACCGTGAGGTTGACGTCTCCCGAGGTTCAGTGTTTACCCGTGCCACACAGGATGATTCCATTAAAGTGGCAAGGGAAATCACTGGTACCATACTGTGGACCGATGATGAGAAATTCAGCATCCACAAAGACTATCTGATTAAACTCGGCACCAGCCAGATTTACGCTCAGGTTAAATCCATAGAGTATACCATTGACGTCAACACCGGTGAGCACGTCGCAACCAGTGAGCTCTCTAAAAATGAAATCGCTGTATGCCATATTTCATTCATTGACTCAGTTGCGGTGAGTGAATTCAACAGACACAGGACACTCGGTGAATTCATTCTCATCGACCGCGTTAGCAACATGACTGCTGCCTGCGGTATCGTAAATGCGATACATGACAGTGACGGCAAACGGGAATACACTCCGCAAAATATCCGCCTGCACCTTCTGAGACAGAAATCAGGCGTCTTCAACTTCGGAGGTCTCGGCAGCACCGCCGACCAGGAAACTCTCGGCAGACTTGCCGGAGAAGTTGAACAGAAGCTCCTGCAGCAGGGACGACTGGTATACTATTACCGTAATACCGGCGCAGAGGTCTCCCGCGAAGTGTTAAGGTCTCTGACGGAATCAGGCATCATTGTCCTTACGGTTAAGGCTTCACCAGAAAGTGCGGAGTACGTGAAGGATCTGGATCCTGCCCTGGAAAATACAGGAACCGACAGTATCGTCAAGTTCATTGCCGAACAGACCGCTTATGAACTGTAGAAGACTACATCCCAATCAGAAATTCGATTAACAGTAATGGTTCATCACGGAATTATTGGGAATGTAGATATTGAAGAAGGGGCAAAAGTATTCTATAAGTGACCAAACTAAAACAAATAGAGATACTTTATGCCCCTTCAGACGTATGATACTCAGATAAACTCAGTTTGCCAGCCATTTACTGCTGTTTCACACAGCTTCGGTCCCAAAACCTTAAAATCCGTTTATTCATTTGAAAGCAACCGTCAAACGTCGGACATGAGATGTCCTTATTGTGGGAAAATGAACGTGTATGTTCATGCCAGACATTCCACGGAAATTAAGGATTTTCCGTTTCTTCCAAAACACAGGCAAAGTCTTGTTTTTTACTACCACGGATATAAATGCAGAGAATGCGGACATCATTTTATGGAACCTATTCCCGCAAAAGTTCCGAATGCCAGAATAACCATACGGGCAGCTGAATGGATTAAAGGACTGTTATCCAGGAACATGCCTGTTTCCGCAGTTGCTGAGATTACCGGTTTTCATTGGGAAACAGTTAAGAAAATTCATCTTGGCTTCATGGATGAATTCCTCAGGAAGCGTAAAGAGGAACTTCAGCGTTAAGGATACAAGCTTACGTACCTTGCGGTTGATGAATTTGCAATACACAAAGGCCACAGCTATGCATCCTGCGTAATGGATCTGGAAACCGGAGAAATCCTGTGGGTTGGACAAGGTCGTGGCATGGAGGATTTTAGGAAGTTCTTCAAGGAGTATGACATGGAAC
>JAGAYS010000004.1 GCA_017940385.1 Ruminobacter sp.
AGAGTGCAACCTTGCCAAGGTTGATGTCGCGAGTTCGAGCCTCGTTTCCCGCTCCAAAGTTTGGCGCGTTAGCAAAGCGGTTATGCAGCGGATTGCAAATTCGTCTAGTCCAGTTCGACTCTGGAACGCGCCTCCATCAAAGTGTGTCTGTGCCCGAGTGGTGAAATCGGTAGACACAAGGGATTTAAAATCCCTCGGAACTTATACTTCCGTGCCAGTTCGATTCTGGCCTCGGGCACCATTTCTGCAAATCATTACATTTAGTTTTCAATTAAAGCGTCTAAGCTTTTTTGTTCTCTCTGCTTCATTCTGTTCACAAAATTTGAAGATGACACTGTTTTTTTTACAGGTTAAAGGTAAACGTCACAGTCATTTTCCTGTCTTGAAATTAAAATTAATATCAGCTTATTGTGTTTTGGGGAAAGGAGTTACTGTATGTGGTTTTTTAACAGTGAGTCATCCGATGGGGATGATAGAACCAAAAACGTTATGGAAAAGGGCAGCAATTCCGTAAAGACTGTTCTGGATCTTCTGAAGCAGCACGAGTCCATTATGCAGACCATAAGCCGACAGCTGGATGATATCAGTGAGAGTGTAAGCAGGCTTTATGACATGAGCAGTACCAGAAAAGCCTTTGTTAAAGATCTCGTGGAAAAGACTGTTGAGAATTCACATGAAGAGATTATGCAGGTCTGTCATAAGGACATTGATGTGATTGATACCATCAGGAAAAGTCTGAATGTAGTCGAGGATGACATTGCCTCTCTCCGAAAAATGCACAAGGCCTTCATTGACGGATTCGATTCACTGACGGAACAGATGAATGCAATAAGGGAATGTACGGGAATAATATCATCTGTTTCAAGTCAGACCAATCTGCTGGCGCTTAACGCCACAATAGAAGCTGCAAGAGCAGGGGAACATGGACGCGGTTTCGCAGTTGTTGCCGGTGAGGTTAAGAAGCTTTCCCTGGATACTGCCGAAGCTTCTTCACGCATCGATACCTGCGTTGATAATTTTACGAATCAGATTAATACTCTTATTGAAGAATCAAACAAAAGTGCCAGAAAGTTTGAAGAAGTTGAAGATGTCATGAAAAGTTCCAACGGCGTTATCAGTGAATCCATGGGCAGTCATGAAAAGATAGCCCAAGGTATATACGACTATGTGGACAAGACTCTTAACGGCGTGCTTTCCAAGGTGTCGGAACATGTCGAGAGCGAGAACAGGGAATACGGGATAGAGCTTTTCATGAGAAGCTTTGAGGAGCTTTCCTACCGTAATTCAGAACTGAACAGAAACTATCGCGGTCTCAGTGCGGAGATAAGGAAAATGTCCGGACTGTTTACTGATTTCAAACAAAACAATAAAGAAAACGGGTAGCGGAACCGTCAGTTGTTTTTCCCTTGTCAGCTTCTGACCTGCCGTGCAGAGTCTGTCGTGCGTCCGTCATTTATCTGACGGAAGTCTTTTTTATTTACCGTTTCGTGAGATCGGGTTTTTATGAAACGGATTCCCGAAAAACAAAAAAGCCTAGAGCAGAGCTCTAGGCACAAAACAACTAAACAATAAGGAGATAAAAACACATAAAAGATGTATTTTGTGCATATCTTAAATACTTATTTAAAAAAATGCAAAATGTTTTTGCATTTTGCTGATTAATTTTGGGAAAAACCTAGTATTTCAGCACTGAAAAGCTAAAATACGGTTAAGGTATCCATGGAGAATGGCGGATTTTCGCGGAGGATTTCAATGAAGAACCAGGATTTGTTTTCGGATTGTACGCCGGCGGGACAGGACGGAGGTCTTTTGTCGGAGAACGGCTTTTCCGAAATGATGTCCGGGCTTGGTCTTTCTTCCGTGCCGTCGGAACCGCACGTATATACCGTAGGGGAAATAAACAATGAGATTGCCGGACTTTTCGGGAGCCGGTATTTTGTTTCAGTTCGCGGTGAGTTAAGCAACTGCGGCGGAAACAGACGCGGCGGCAGTTATTTCTACTGCACCGTCAAGGATGAGGAGCATGAGCTCAGCGTCGCATTTCCCCAGAGGGTGATTCAGCATGTGCATGACAGCATCCGTGACGGCATGTCCGTCATCATCAGCGGCAGGCTGTCATTCTATAAGCCTAAGGGCAAGGTAACCCTGTGGGGTTCTTCAGTTAAGGTTCTGGACAGACAGGGTGAGCTTTATCTGAGGTTTTTAAAGACTCTTGAACTGCTCAGATCTGAAGGCCTTTTTGACATGGAGACAAAAAAGCCGATCCCTTCTGACATCCGTACCGTGGGTATAATAACCTCTCCGGACGGTATGGCGGTAAAGGACGTAATCAGAACCATCAGAAGACGCAACAGATTCATAAACATCGTCGTGTATCCCGCACTGGTTCAGGGTAACAGTGCTGTTGAGAGTCTTAAGTATGCCCTGTGGTACGCCAACAGGCATAATGTCTGTCAGGTGCTTCTTATGGTAAGAGGCGGAGGCAGTGCCGAGGATCTCAGCTGTTTCAACGACGAGAGTCTGGCCAGATATACCAAAATGTCAGTGATCCCCGTAATCAGCGGTGTAGGCCATGAAGGTGACGTGACCATCATGGATTATGTTGCGGATCTCAGAGCCTCCACGCCAACCGCTGCTGCCGAAATGGTGAGTGTCAGTCTGGAGCATGTCATTAAGAATTTCGGCATCCTGAGACAGCGTCTGCTTATGGCCGGCATGGGGCGTCTCAATTATGAGATACAGCGTTTTAACGCAATAAGGGCAGGATTTTACAATTTTGCCCCCGAAAAAAGAATTGCATCGGCCGGGCTTCGACTGCAGAATCTCATGGAACGTATGAGGTTATCCCTCATAAGGTCTTATCAGCGTCGGAGAGATTCTTTTGTTTCGGTCAGTGACAGGTTCAGTCGGCAGAATCCGCAGAGGATTATTCTGGAAAGGCGGGCAGAATGCGTTCTAGCACGTCAGAAAATGTTTCAGCTTATGGAGTTTCATCTTAATGAAATGAGGCACCGTATTGCCGCCGGGGCTTCGCTTCTGAATGCAAACAACCCGCTGAAGATACTTACTCAGGGGTATTCGGTTACACTTACTGCCGACGGACGGGATGTTTCGGTGTCCGGCGTAAGTACCGGGGACTGCATAAGAACGGTGCTGGCAGACGGAGAAATAGAATCACGGGTTACGTCCGTGAAGCCAGGAAGGCACCTCTTTTTAAACAGAGTATCCGATGATACCGGTGATGAACCCGCGGATTTACAGAGCTGTGAAAATGAAGGAGCGTCATGAAAACAGATAATGAATACGGCTGTCCCGTTCTTTCTCCAGAGGAGGAGGAAAGATTAAGGAATCTGGCAACGGGGTTTATTGAAGGTATTGTCTCCGAAAGGGATATACTGGGGCTTCTTCATGAATTCAGAAACACAAGAAGAGCCGCTGCGGAGATTCACGCATCAGAACGGCAGTCCGAGCCGGTGACGGCTTCATCTGATGATGCCTGCCCTGCAGTAGAACGGAAAGACATGCCTTTACCGAAGGCTGGGGACGATGATTCAGTATTCCGTGAGAGAGACCGTGTCGGTGAAAAAGAGAATCTTACCTGTGAAACCGTGAGTACCGAAGCTTCCGCTTCCGAAGACGTTCATGGTAACGTGGAAAAATCCTTTTCGCAGAAAAACTGGAGCACGTCTGAGCTCATTACCGGAAAACTTCTTACCGGAGTCGGTGCAGCAGTGTTTCTTGCCATAGGTTTTGTTCTTATCGCGAGGAACATACACTGGAGTTTCGGTCCGACCGGCAAGTTTATCGGAATGCTGCTTTTTTCAATTGCCGCCACTGTCTGGGGGCTTTTTTTCGGAAGAAAACGGGAAGAGGGTGGCCGTGATTTATCCTCGTCTGACGTTTTCCGGGTGACGGTCGCTGGTACCGGCTTTACGCTTCTATACGTAACCGTGTCACTTGGGTGCTTCTATTTTGATCTGCTCCCGCCGTGGGTGTGGATGCCTTTTTTACTGAGCTGGTGTCTTACCATGCTCTGGGCTTCGGTGTTCAGGCATCATGTGTTTTCCCTGCTGGCACAGCTTGGCATACTGGTAAGTATTCCGATCGTTGAGAACAGTTTTTCCGGCAGCATGGAACTGCATGTCCTGATGGCATTTGCTGCCCAGATTCCGTTCCATGTATACGGCTTTTTCAGAAAACAGCCTGTTGTCTGCTACAATTCGGTTGTATCCTTCCTGATTCTGTTTATTGCGGTGGCGTACGGAGAGTTTCTCGGAAACGGTCCGTTTCCTGCGGGGGAGCCGCTTCCGGGAATCGGTGTCCTGCTTTCCGGTGCTGTCATTGGTTTGCTTGCGATACACGGAGCTTCGGGAAAGTTCGGTGAAACCGAAAATGAAGGATACATTCTCTTATGTTCAGTGCTGAACACTTTCGCATTTGCGGGGCTTACGGTTCTTGTTACCGTCATGACGCACGGCCTGCTACACGGCATGACAGCGGCGGAAGCCGCCGTCATTACGGCAGTCTATGCGGCGGATTATTTTCTCCTTGAAAGGAGCCGTAACATTCCGTCATCCGTCAGTACGCGGTACGGAGAGGCGGCACGCGGTTTTATGGCGGAAATGCTTCCGCTCTGGATTGTTGGCGTCGTTGCCATCTTGCCTGAACTGGTTATTCTTGCGCCTGTTCTTGCCGTATTCCATGCAGTATATGACGGTTTTTCCCGTAAAAGCCGTTCTTACTTCCATGCGTTTCTTTATTTTGCGGTGTTTTCAGTGCACTGTATCTGCAGGGACGGACTGATTTTTCCGGACAGCGTTACTCCTGCAGTCTGGAAAGCCGGGTTTACGATTCTTGTTTTCGGAGTGTCCTTATATGCGGTAAAGCTGCAGTCGGGGACTGAAATAGGCGAAACTGCCGCAGGTAAGGCAGAACCGTCCGGATCTGCAGGCAGTACTGCTGCCTGCCGTGAAAATCCCGGAGCAGACGGTAATGCCGGTGACGTTACGGGCCTGGCCGGTGAACACACCGAACGGGACGGCCTGCGGACAGGTCTGATTCTCATGGTGTCAGCGCTCCTACTCTCATTCGTTTACGGAAACTTCAGAATGCTTTCAGGTATGGCGGGCGACAGGGAACTGCTGTTTCTTATTTCTCCGGCAATCCTGGTTGTTTCCGGAGTTTTGGTCATTGCCGAAACATACAGATTACTGACTGCTTCAGGAGGAACACTGCAGTCTCTTGTCGAACGGTTCTTTTCCGGCAGCGACGGAGCGGAATCTCTTTCGGTGAATGTCGGGAGACTGACGGCAATGCTGTTATCCGGTTTCGTTACGTGTGTCTGCATCAGCAGCGGACCCGACGGAATTCCCGTTCCGGTTTCTTCTTCAGATGTTCTGCTGAACACCGGTATCATTATCGGACTCTCTCTCATGCTTAGCTGTCCGGCTTCCGGATTTTTCCGGGGAAAGGGTGGATGGAAGCCGTATGCCGCGGTTTCTCTTCCGGGGACTGTCTGCATTGCATCCGCTGTTATCGGTTTTTCGGCAGGTTTCCTGTTCCGTCCCGTTTCATCCTGGCCGTTTTTCTGCGTACTGTTCCTTGCATTGGTTTATGACCTCGTACTGCCGCGGATGAGTAACGGAGCATTGCGGTTTGCTAAGGGAATTTTCTGTCTTAACACGGTTGCTGCCGTGCTCTTTTACTTTAATTATGCGGACTATTCCTCTGTTCTTTCGGAACTGGACGGATCCGCTGTTGCCGCATGGTCGGTGTGGGGGCTTTATACCGTAATTCTGGGGTATTTCTGCTTCGCTGAAGTCGTCCGCACAGGCATAAAAAACGCAGGCGGACTTTCAGTTGCGGCCGTGTCTCTTACCGTATTTCTCTGCCTTACATCCTACGGTCTGCTGCGGACCGGAGCAGTGCCGGTAATGATTCTGTATCCGCTGTCTTTGGCTATTTATGCCGTCTGGCACCGAACCGGGGTACCGTTTCTCAGAACGCTTGCTCTTGTACTTTTCACCATGGCGGTGTTTTTTATGTACGGTTTCCACTACCAGAATTTGAGTCCGGAGGTGCAGAAGTTTTTCAATACCGTTCATTTCATTCTGATTGGGCAGGGAATTCAGAGTCTGTTTTCCGGGAAAAGGGCAGGAGTGCGACTCCTTATGCATCTCGGCATGCTGGGTATTCCGGTTTTGTCGGCGCTTGTTCTCGGACGTGAATGGTGCGAGTTCCCTATGTACTGGTGGATGGTTTTTGCCGCCACGGTGCTTTTCGGGATAATTAAACGGGATTCGTCAAGTATACCGGCAGGCATTGTGCTGGTGTATTTCTTTGGTTACGGCGATCTGTCTCCGGTGCTGACTGACATATTCAATACCGGTGTAATCGTTTATCTCATCTTGAGAATCCTTTTTGCGGGTAAAAGTCATGTTGCCCATCATGCCGCATATACCCTTGGCGTGGTTGTAGTGTCATCCGTTGCCGTCAGGATTGCGGAACATGCGGGAGGTGCCGGTGCTTATCCGGTAACATGGAGTGCGGTAATTGCTCTCTGTATGCTTCTTGCCTGCTGGAACATGCGCTGGAACACCGTTTTGGCGGGGGCTCGAAACAGATGGGAGGAATCATGGGGAATTTGGGACGGTACCGTTTCAGTCCGCAGGGGAATTTATCCGCTGGCAGCCATAATCCTTGCATATTTTAATTACTATGGAGTAATGACTGCAGACATGCAGGCATGGTTCAATACGCTGAGTCTTGTTTCCTGCAGTCTGCTGCTTCTTCTCTGGTTCAGGGAAAACACCATCATTCTGCGTTCGGCTACTTTTATGCTGCTCATCGCCTTCTGGGGTTTACACTTAACTTACGGAGTCCGTGGCCTCAATATCATCTCCATGGTGATGAATGGAGAATTTAAGCTTTCGTACGAAGCCGGTAATTTCCCCGTGATCTGGTGGGCTGTGCTTTCGGCGTATGCCATTATGGCAGTCGGTTTTAAGCGGCCACTGTATCTGCTTGCCGGCCTCCTTCTCGTGTATCTGGTCTACTACACCGGTTTTACGGAGAATGTACGTATATTCTTCAATTTTGCGTCATATGCAACGGTCTGCATGCTCGCACAATTCACGCATAAAGGAAAGAAAGAAGCTTATATGCCGTATTTCCTGTCGATAATGACGGTTACCGTTGTTCTTGCAGGGTTCAATTCGTTTTCTCATACACCGTGGGCAATGCTTCTGCCGGTGATTTTCGGAACGGCTGCCGGCCTCGTCAGAAATGACTGGACAATGAGTGCTTCAGCGATGCTTTCAGCCGTATTCATGACTCTTGCTCTTTCCTTTGGCTTGCAGGGATATGCTGTTTATGCGGTAATCATTACCATACCGGTTATGATCTGTATTTCATCAGCCTGTTTCAGGAATGGTGAAATAACAGACGGATGGATTTATTTCCCTGCTTTTCTTGTTCCGTATGCCATTGGATTTACGATGGCTGCAACACTTTCGCTTCCGTCTGTTACGGCTGGTTCCAGGGCGGTATCTTCGCTAATGACGCATGATGGCTCCGGAAATTTGCCTTATTGCGTTCTGCTGCTTATATACGGAGGATTTCTTTTATTTAAGTGGAGAAGGACTTCCGTTTCGGCAGATGACGTGACGCACCTCAGCGGCAGCAGGATTTCCGGCTCCGTCGGCACAATGAGTGAATCATTTTTCGTAAATACCGATTCGGATAATCTCGGAAGACATGTCATGCCTTTATTCGGGAGACTGTGTCTTACGATGATTCTTACGGGAACTTTTGGCGGTGTTTTGGCGGGGCTGGGGGCCATTGCCGGAAAGCCTTGGGACATAATGCTTTTTATGACCGGCTGCGGGGTAGGTCTGCTCGTTCTGACCTTATTACGTTTTGAGGAATTTTCAGACGATTATGCGCAAAGAGCACGCCTGTCTCCGGATACTCACGGCTTTGTCATCCCGGATGCCCATACCGCAGGTTTTATTCTGAGAAAGTTTTTTTACGTAATCTCATTCACGGGGATCGTATGCACGACCTGTATAATACTGTGCGAAGACAGTGTTCACCGTCTTTCCGGTCTTTTATGTGCGACACTGTTTTATTTCCTGACAGTGCCGATGATGTTCCGCAGCGGCAGTCTCAGACTGTTTAAGACATATTACTGCGTCCTGAAGTTTTTTGTCTTTATCTATGTGGCCGAGGCCGTTTTCGGTATTCATCACGGCGTGGTGCTTACGGTTTCATGGCTTCTTGGAGCCACAGTTCTGCTTTTTGCGGGATTCCGTTTCAATAACGTGGCCATGCGCAGGTCGGGACTTGTGGCATGTATGCTGTGCGTTATGAAGCTTCTTCTCGTGGACATCTCCTACAGGGGAGATCTCACCAAGGCTCTGGCCTTCATGGCTGCGGGAATCATCCTTCTCGGAGCCTGCTTCGTGTACAATTATTTCAGCAGAACCATGGATGACGACGGAAAAAACTGAAATCAGAGGCAGAACGGCATGCATGGTCGGAATAAAGGATGAATCAATCCGTGCAGCGTAAATTTCTGCACTCTCTGGTTGTATCCTGTATCTCAATGAACTTTATGACGAAGTTATAACAAAAAAGGTAACGGTACACGTGTACCGTTACCTTCCATTAACGGGAACTCTGCCGCTTAACAGAGACCCATTCAGTTAAAGGAAAGACCATGACTGTGGGAAAGATCGTAGGAGGAGAGCTTACAGGTACAATTGAATGGACTGAGAAGTTCTTGAGTCAGTATCCAAACCAAAGATAATGTCTTCACTGTCTAACATTACTCAGACTGTATTTCCTGAAGGCGGTTATTTCTCTGAAATTGTCGGAAAGAAGAAAGAACTGTATGAAGGATTAGATATTCCGTTACCAGAGCCTGAAACAAACATAGAGTATGAGGAAGATTCTGCAGTAGAGTCTGAGGAATAAATAGAAATCCCCAACTCAAACTTAAGTTGGGGATTTTGACTTAATCCATAGTTACAGAAATTTGTTCAAAATATGGGCAGAGATTAAGATGTTTACATGAAGAATCCGGGGAAACATTCCAGGTAACACGATCGTTCACTACGGTTCCAATTATTGTAATATCAGCATTTCGGCCTTTGAAATGAAGGGGAACACCGTGTGATGTAACCGTGATTTCCGCATGTCCGCTTCGGCTGCTGTCGGCATTTACTGCACTTACACTGATGGAATCAATATATTTTGTGCGGTAATCCTTAGGAGCAAGGAGAGCCCAGCCTGATCCCTGAACTGCCTGGGTATTATCGCATCTGCCTGCAATGTCGTTTTCTCCGAATTCCGCGACACAGAGCTCAGCCTGCCTCATTACTCCTTTCGCAGCGACAGCAACCTCGACAAATCTTGCCCGTTCCATGTATCCGGCATAGGCCGGCAGTGCTATGGCGGCTATGATGCCTAGAATGGTAATGGCAAAAAAGAACAGAACCAGTACGATTGCGATAATGGCTGCTCCGGATCCCGGTTTTTCAGGGAGACGGTTGCCGATAGAAATCATTTCAAGAGCGTTTTTGACGGTGTACAGACGGCAGAAGCAGTATACCTCATATATCGTAAAGAGTATTGCCATCCCGAATAAAATCAGGAAAAATCCGATAAGAACATATACGGCAAAGTCCTGTCCCTTGGAAAAATCAATTACTGAAACCATAAAGCTCATGATAGTCGTTATTAGCATACATGCGAGCATGAAGATGCATTTTGATCTCACACCGTCAGTAATTTTTGCGTACATCGGATATCCGTATTTACTGAATACGGCACTGACCCTGTTTGTAAGCCCCAGTGACATGATGAGAATAACCAGAAAGATTACACCGCCAATGATATTGAGAAACGGAATAAACAAGAGTACCAGACATATTATCTGCAGCACGTTCATGCTATCGAGGCGTTTAATGACCTCGGCAAGATCAGGATCGGAGCCGTTGTTCTGAGACGATTTATATTCCTGATTGGCGAAATTGCCATCTGCGGAGAAGTTTTGTTCGGTATTCTGCATCCGATCGGTGTGCGGTACGATTCTGCCACAGCTTGTGCAGAATTTGGCGTTATCGGGTATTTCAGCCTTACAGAAAGGACATATCATTGAGAGCTCCTCTTTCGATGTCTGTTAGAATGAAGAAATGGAAAAACATGACAGAGTTATACTGTCAGGTGATGGTTGCAATTCTAACATCAGTGTTGATTTTTTGTGAAAATCCGTATCAGTGTGTGACTGAAGTGACATATGGCGGTGCCGGTGCTGGCCTGTATCAGTATAAAACCTTTGTTCCGCACGAGGAACTGTCGGTAACAGACCGATCAGCACCGCCTTTTCGTATCCTGTCCATACGGAAGATGTCAGTGGATGGTTACCGGGATAATCGGGAGAGTTCAGACGGATATTTCAGCAGTGACTTTCAATGTCCGTCTGCTCATTTCTAAGCTTCTTTTTTTACCTCTTCACCGATAAGAACAATCTCGCTGAATTGGTTCAGACCGGAATTTACTTCCTGCTTTGATATTTTCAAAACATTCTGCGGGGTGGAAAATCCTGAAAATTCAGAGCTTAGGGAAATCTCATGAGTTTTCCCGTGCTTGGTATATTCCGTATACGCAGGAATTAATATGGCTGCGAGTATGCCGACGATGAAAAGAATTACGAAAAGTGCGGCAACCACGATAATTACCGCCGCACCTCCATAAGAAGGTTTTTCAGGCAGTTTGTTCCCCAGCGAAAGCTGTTCCAGGGCGTTTTTTACCGTGTAGAGTCGGCAGAAGCATATCACCTGGAAGATAAATGTCACGATGCTCATGAAACTGAGAATGATCATGCCTATTCCTCCTGCTATTGCAAGAGACTCGTTGTCGGTGGCAAATCCGATTGACAGAAGCAGAATGTCTATGACGAAAAGAGGAATCATGGACAGTATGAAAATGCACTTGGTTCTGACACCTGAGGCAATGGCAGCATACTGAGGATAGGCGAATCTGTCAAAAACCCGTTCTACTCTGGAGGTCAGACTGAAGGACATGATTAGTATAACCAGTAACAGCAGACTGCCGAACATATTGAGAAAAGGAATGAACGTTAATGCCAGACAGACAATCTGCATTACGTTCATCGTATCAATACCCTTAATGGCATCTGCAAGCTGAGGATCAACCTTTGGTCTCTGAAAGCCGCGGTTCACTCCCTTCGCATATCCGCTGAATTCTGTTCCGTTTCCGGAATTGTCCCCGGCGGAGCCGGATGTCTGACCGTGTCCGGAAAAACCTGCACCGGCTCCGGAAGATCCTGCCGTTCCGGAAAAGTCTGTTTTCTCACTGCGGTTTTCGTTACCGAAGCCTTCACGTGAATCCGCAGCCTGCTGTTCATTGCTTCCCATGCCGTTTCCTCCGTTCATGAAGGTTCCGTCAGGGGAGTGACCTTCATTTTCGTTTCTGTCACGGCGGGGAAGATTTCTTCCGCACCTTGTACAGAATCTGGCATTGTCGGGGATTTCGGCTTTGCAGAACGGGCATTTCATGGAACGGCTCCTTTTAGTGACTAGTGACGTAAAAAGCATGCGACGGAAGAGCTTTATGGCTGCATCCGGATGCGTAATTCTAGCACTAAAGGCAAGGAGATTTTCAGATATTTACCGGATTTCTCGAGGTAATGTCTGTCTGATCTGAAAAAAATTAAACGGGCAGGGACATTCGGGCCTGCCCACGTAAAAAGAAAACGGGATTACGGCGGGATGAGCGCCGCTTTCTGAATCCTTCAGGTTTTTACAGAAGCTCTGTCAGAAGTTCCCTGTCAAAGAACATCGGTTCATCCTCTTCAAGAATTGTGCATCCGAACTGTTCGAGAGCCCAGCTGTTTATGACCTCCATTGCTCCTGAAGCCATGAGTTTCTTTTCTGAGCAGAAGCTTTTGAAGTCACTCATGCCAAATTCGCCTACCTGAAGCAGACGCTTGAGGAGTGAGCGGTATTCCGGAGCCAGTAATTCAAGTGCTCCGTCATCGGCATTAACATCAGTATCGACATCGGAAGGCTTCCGTGCAGACTTTTCACTGTTGCCGGATGCAGTGACATTCTCTGCGGGGGATGAACTTCCTGAACCGCTGTCCGGTTCTGTATTTCCTGCTGCCGGGTATTCCGGTTCGTTCTCCTCAAAGATTGGAGCGAGTATTTCCTGAACCTTCCTGGTTTCACTTGCTGTCCTGCTGATTAAATCCATGTCCAGACTATCAGGCGAGTTGACCTTCGGTACCAGTTCATCATGATCAGGAAGTCCTCCGAAACAGCTGCTTCTGGAAGCGGTGAACATTCTGCCGTTCAGATCTTTTTCGTCAATTACCGGTTCCGTGAGCTGACGGTTAAGGCCGTGAACTATCCTGCTGAGCTGTTCAGTTTCTCCGCCGGTAATGAGAATTCTGAAAAGAGAGCGGAACAGAACCTTCTGAAGACCGTCAAACTCGTATCTGTTCTTTTCCGAAACGCTCCTGAAACGGCAACGGAGATTGGTACTCATCTTAATTTCCGTAATGCGGTCGATGTATGTCTGCAGATCACCGAGCTGTTTGTCACTGTAGTCCTGAAGTTCCTTCAGCTGCTTTCTGGCAAGAACACCGCAGAAGAATTCGTGAACGAGTTTAATGGTCTTGAAGCCGGTGCAGGTGTTGAGAATTATGCGGTAAGGCAGTATGAGGCGTCTGTTGTACGGATGAGTTTCAAGCTTCTGTTCGCCGAATGTTACGTAGTCGAACAGGTTAACCACCAGGTCTCCGGATTCGAAATCGAAGTTCGGGAATATGGTGACGTTAAGGATTGAGGCACATTCCGAAATAATCTGGGCACAGCAGCTGTGGTATGAGATGTTCAGATTGAACATCTGTCTTACTCCCGAGAAGGAGTTTCTGCCTGAGTTAAGCAGTGATTTCCGGAAATTTCTGAGTCCTTCCGGAAGTTTTTCCTCACCGGAAAGACTGTACTCGTATATACGGTATACGAGGTCATTGCATACATTGCTTCCCGCACTGCCGAGATACGTCAGGAAATTCTCCTGTTCCTTCTTGATGGCGGTGACAATGCGGTTTATACATTCCTGCGCACTGACGGAAAGGGTAACGGCAGGAGGCAGAAGCGGCGCAATAACCTTGTTCTTGTAGGATCTGAGACTCGGATACCTGTCCTTCATTTCGGTAATTCCGTCGGTAAATATCAGTCCGCCGAGAAGTCTGGCGGGAAGATCCGGATCCGTCCGTATCAGTCTTTCAAAGATTTTTTTTGCGTGACTGTAGAGAACGGGTCTGGCATCGCCCTGAATGCGGATGTTGAGATTGTATGCGGGATTTGACAGAATAAAGCCGCTGAATATGAATGGCAGGGCTTTTTCCGGAGTAAGCGTGCCGTTCAGGTGCATTGCCGACAGGCTGTAAAGCGCAAAATCACGGCATTCGGGGAACACGTGAATCATTGAAAGATGCGATTCGTATATTTTATCCTCATTGAGGAAGGCGAATGCGGCGATGAAGCTTCCGAGATAGTCAAGGCTTCCCCTGAGGTCGTATGAGGTGCTGTCGTTGACCCTCATGGCTGATCGGAACCAGTTCACGGCCATAATGAATGTCTTGATGCGTTCCGCATCGGTAAGCCTTCCGAAAAGCACGTCCTCAACAAAGAGACGGTATTCAAGACCTGCGCCGATTACGTAAAGCTGGTCATTGCGGAGGGGAACGTTCGGAGTCCGGTTCAGAATCATGGCAAGATACTTAAGACCGTCCTCGTTTTCAGTAACGGAAATCTGGCGCATTACCCGTCCGGCGCCGTCAGACATTATCTGATTGGAAAAAGGTTCGGCATTTACGGCAAAATCCCAGTGCCTTTTTTCCGCAACCACTGGAGTCTTTGCCATGTAAACGTTGGCGTCGTCCACAGCAAGACCGCCGATGACGGCTACGTCCCGGCCCGTACGGAAGCTCAGCATGGTGCTGTCGGCGTAGCCGTTGTACGTAAAGTATTTTCTCGCATTCTCAAGATGCTTTCCTATTTTTTCCTTTCCGGAACCGTAGAACGATTTTACGCGGCTTCCGTTCTTTCCGGTTTCGACCGGAACGAAGTCGCCGAACACGTCCTCAGTCAATATTTCTTTTCTGAGAATGAGGTTTAGGGCCTTTTCACGGGTACTTTCAGTCCCGCCTTCCGCCGAGGTGCTGTTTTTGAGCCGTGCGCGTTTTGTAAGCTCTGCAAGCCTTTCCGCATAAGGTGATTTCGCAAAATCGGTTTTCTTTTCCGAAAGGGCGGCCATGCCGCTTATTATCTCCAGATATCTGTTGAGAACGTCCGGGTTTCTGATAGGCTTCAGGTAGGCGCTTTCCGGAGTCAGATCATTGACCTGCGGAGGCAGGTCAATGATCTGGGAAAAACAGCTCTGCAGATAGCGCTGGGTATCGGCAGGAAAGCTTTCAGTTTCAATGAAGTTCTGCAGGAAGTAACGCTGTTCGGTGTTGAGAACGGTTCCCGGAGGATTTACCAGAAAGAGTGATTCAAACACGTGAAGACTGATGGCGAAATTGTTTATCTTGTCAGAGGCGTTTCTGATGCGGTTTTCCAGAATTCGGCCGAGATTTACGGCTCCCCGGTTCTGTCTTGCGGACACGATGTCCGGATCCCTGTTCAGGTCGAAGCACGGGCAGATTCGGAATTTAGTGTCTGCGGAAATTTCGGTTATGTTTCCGGGAGGGGCTATTTCGATTCTTGCCTGGGTTTTGAGTACGGTTCTGAGTTCGCGGTAGATTACGGGAAGGGGGAGCTTTTCAAGATCCGTGAGTTTTAGGTTGAGGACTATGAACAGGGATTCCAGATCCGTGGACAGGGAGCTCTGTACCGCCACGTCATCCTCAAGCTTTGAAATACGTTTCTTAAAGGCTGACGGCAGAAATTCTGGATCCTGCACGTCTGAAAGGTGAAAGCGCTGGCTTTCAGGCACCTGTTCTCTATAATCCTGCATGTTTAAGAAAATAGAAGTGTGACGTGCCATAATTCCCATCCTTAACGTAAGACTTTTAACAGAAAGCAAGCACTGATTATATCATGTTTTACGGGGCGCGGTGCCTGCGTAATCCGCAAAAATGAGGCGTTTTGCGCAATATGACGGGTTTAGCAGTGCGGAGGTGCGAAGAATGAACGTTTGTGCTCCGGCTCTGTCATATGTGTGTACATTCTCCGAAAATCCCCAAATTTAGCGGGGCTTCGGATTTTTTAACGGCGTTTTTAGGATATACTTTATCAGAGGAGCCTTGTTTTTCGGGCTTTGGTCGAAAAAAGGCAGTCGTTTTTTTATTTACGGATGAATATGCGGCCATGGGTATTATTGATGATTTGACGGGAGCCGTCGGCAGGGGCATAAACCTGATGATGGACAGGGAAATCCGTCTTGGCGTCACGGGGCTGTCACGCGGCGGCAAGACTGCATTCATAACCTCGCTTGTCAACATTCTTTCAACATTCGGTGAGGTCGGTACCGCTGAAAGACTTCCGCGGTTTACGGCCTATGAGGAGAAGAACATATCCTACGGCGGGCCGGCGAAACCAAGGGATCTGAAGGTCGCGGCCTTTCCGTACCTCAGGGCGTGTGACTCCCTGTTTGCCGAAAACCCGACATGGCCGGAGCCCACATCCGGAATCAGTGAAATCAGACTTGAACTCGTATATGAGAAAAAGGATCTGCTTTCCTTTTCCAGAAAGGGCAGGCTTTACATAGATATCTGGGATTATCCCGGTGAATGGCTCATGGATCTGATGCTTCTGAAGCTGAGTTATGCCGAATTCAGTGACAGGATAAGAAAAAGAACGGCGGCTCTTTCCGCCGTTACCGACGTGTCCTCATGGCTTAAGGCAGGGGCTCTGCTTAAGGCCGATGCTCCCGTTAACGTTAATGAACTGCATCATGTTGTCCGTCTTTACACGGACTGGTTAAGGGAAAGCAAGGACCGTGGATTTGCCATGGTGGTTCCGGGGCGTTTTGTGCTCCCCGGCGACCTTGAGGGAGCTCCGATTCTGGAATTCGTCCCCTGGGTATGGGATCTGCCTGACGGCTGCGGTGAGGGTTCCCTGTACAGGATTATGGAGGAGCGCTATGACGCATATCGGGAGAAGGTGGTCAGAAAATTCTATCGCGACTGCTTTTCGGGGCTTGACAGGCAGGTCATTCTGATTGACTGTCTCAGGGCTTTGATGGGCGGGCGTGAAACCTTTATGGACATCAATGAGACCTTTGACGTGCTGATGGAGAATTTCAGCTATGGCGGCAGCAGTATTCTCGGCAGACTGTTTTCGCCTAAGATTGACAGGGTTATATTTGCAGCCACCAAGGCGGACACCGTAACCATGGATCAGTACGCAAACCTTCTGAGCCTCCTTCGTTCCATGGTAAAGCAGGCTGCATCCAGAGTCAGGGCTGACGGTTCAAACTGCGAGTTCATGATTCTTTCCGCCATAAAGGCTGCAAAATGCATGTATGCGGAACATGAGGGAAAAAAGGTTCAGGTTCTTAAAACCGATTACGATGACGAACCTCCGTTTTTTCCGGGAAGCATTCCGTCAGGATGGTCGCGTGAGGGAATGGAGTTTTTCCAGAAGTATTTTAAGATGCGGGAGCTGAGACCTCCGAAGCTTAATCCCGGAGAGCCTATTCCGGGGATCAACATGGATGTGCTGCTCCAGTACATTCTCGGGGATAAGATGTAGTCCGTTTCCGGAAAGCGCCTCATTCCGGTGCGGCCGTTATGTTGAGGTTCAGCAGCAGGCAGTGATTGATAATGAGCAGTGATATTGAAAAAGAAATGAAACAGGGATTCGAACTCGGTACCGGCGGTGAGCTTCGTGATGTTTTTTCATCCGACGAACTGAACGGGAAAAGTCTCAAGGAAAACGGCGGGCAGTCTCCGACCGGTGACATGATAAAGGGGTTTACGCTCAACACCTCTGCCGGAGAGCTTACCGAGGTTGAGACTGACGGTGACGCCTTGTCCGGGTCAACCACGATTGCGGAGACCGATGAGGATGATAATCACGTGACTCCCGTGAGGTTCTGGTCAAGTCCGGTTCTCTGGATAATGCTTCTTCTTCTGTGCTACGGCGGGCTTCAGACCTATGCCGTGATTGATTCCGCGTTTACCACCGGATCCGTGACCGGAATCTTCTGGAGTGCCGTTTTCATTGCGGCGTTCGTCATGTCTCTTTTCTGCATATACCGTGAGTTCAGTTCCGTGCTGCTGTTCAAGCAGGTTGACGAGCATCGGGAGGAGGTGCTTCACGCCTGTGCGTCCGGTTCCTTTGACGATGCGGTAAAAATCTGCAGGGCGCTTGCCGCAGATTCCAAAGTACTCGGCGGAAAAAGCTGGGAGAATTTTTCAAAGAGACTGCAGCCGCATTTTACCCCTGCGGACGTTTTTCAGCTCTACGAGTACCAGGTGCTGAGGGATATGGATGAACGGGCCAAGAAGGTTATAGTGAAGCGCTCCAGGGAAAACGGCGTTATCGTGGCTCTCAGTCCCGTGGCCTGGCTTGACATGTTTCTGACCCTTGCAAGATCCCTGAGGATGATAAGGGAAATCTCCGAGATATACGGTCTGCGTGCCGGGGTATGGGGCAGAATGCAGCTTTACCGCCGCGTGGCGCGAAACCTTATTCTCATCGGCATGACGGATCTTGCAACTGACGCCGCCGTTGACGTTATCGGAGCCGGAGTTGCCGGAAAGCTCAGTGCGTCCCTGGGGCAGGGGGTGGCCGCCGGAATCTACTCAACCAGACTGGGGTACATGACGGTAAAGGCCGTAAGACCGCTCGGCATAAGTCCCAAAGTCATTACCCTGGCCGAACTTCGCCGGGATCTTCTGTCAAAGGGCAAAATCAGTGAGCTGATAAAGTCCGATGCCGGAAAGTGAAAAGACGTCCGGCTCCTTAATATTTTGTTGAATAATTCATGACTGAATAGTATAATTACCAATGGTGACGGATTTCCGCCATTGGTTTCCCTATACGGAAACCGCGGATTCCGGGCGCTGACAGTTTATGATCGAGAAAGCTCCGGTCAAAAGAGTCCGGAGCTTTTTTTATATACATACGAAACTAAAAATATCTAATTTTGGTATTTTTGTATATGTTTTTAATATAAAAACATCATCAAAAATATATGTAAAACATAACACGGAATATCGGCGGTTCAGCCCGTCGGCGCATAAATGTGACCTGCTCACGATTTATGTGAAAAATTCCCGCAAACGAGATTACGGATAGGAGTTTTCTTTGGCAACAATAGAACAGAGAGTGGCAGAGCTGGTAGCTCCGGTACTTGAGGAAAAAGGCATTGAACTTTGGGGTGTGAAACTCATTAACAACCCTAAGCGTACCACATTACAGATCTTTATTGACAAAAAGGACGGCGGCGTGACCATTGACGACTGCACCAACGTGTCACTTGAACTCAACGGCATCATGGACGTTGAGGATCTGTTCAATCATCCTTACTTCCTTGAAGTTTCATCTCCGGGACTTGACCGTTATCTGTTTACCTTTGACCAGGTATGCGCATACACCGGCAGGGAAATGAATGTCGAGGTGAGCATGCCGATTGCCAACAGACGCCGTTTCAGGGGGATCCTTGAGAAGGTGGACGGAGATTTGCTGTTCCTTAAGGTGGACAATGACGTTTACGAAATAGCCTGGCCGAACGTTTCAAAGGCTCAGCTGATTCCGGTAATCTGAGATAACCGCCGGGGATAAGGGTTTTGTTTCCCGAGGCGTATTCCTCGGGATGAAAAGTTTGAAAATAATTTTAATTTTTGGGAAATAGTGAAATGTCAAAAGAAATTTTAGCAATTGTTGATACTGTTTCAAATGAAAAGCAGATTGATCGTGATAAGGTTTTTAATGCTCTCGAAGGAGCTCTCGCCATCGCGATTAAGAAGAAGTTTGAAAACCTTGATCCGGACATCAAGGTTGAGATTGACCGCAAGACCGGTGACTACACCGTGTTAAGACGCTATCTCATTGTTGATACCGAAGGTCAGCTCGCAAACCCAACCCGCGAAATTACCCTCGAGGCGGCAAGACTTGATGATGAGAACGCCGTGGCAGGTGATTACGTATGCGACAAGATCGACGATGACATGGCCAAGGTTGCCAACATCCTTGATGACCGCATTACCGCCACTACCGTAAAGCAGGTTCTCCAGCAGAAGATTCGTGAAGCCGAACGTCAGCAGGTTGTTGACGAGTTCGCTGACAGTGTCGGCAGACTGGTAATCGGTATCGTTAAGCACGTTTCACGCGGTGACATTACCCTCGACCTCGGTAACGGCGCCATCGCCAGCCTCCGTCGTCAGAACATGCTTCCGCGCGACTCATTCCGTCCAGGTGACCGCGTAAGAGGCATTCTGCTTCCAATCAAGACTGACGGTAAGGGGCCACAGCTTGAAGTTAGCCGTACCAGTTCTGATTTCCTCAGGGAACTCCTTACCACTGAAGTTCCTGAAATCGGTGAAGGTCAGCTTGAAATCGTTAACGTCGTACGTGATCCCGGCTTCAGAGCCAAGGTATCCATCAGGGCAAAGGACCGTCGCATTGATCCTAAGGGCGCATGCATCGGCATGAAGGGTTCAAGAATCAAGAACGTTTCAAACGAGCTCTGTCAGGAAAACATTGACATCATCATTTACGATGACGATATTTCAAAATACGTAATTAACGCCATGGAACCTGCCGAAGTTAAGCAGGCCATCATCGATAAGGACAAGAAGCTCGTTCAGATCGGTGTTGACAATGACGAAAGAAAGTATGCCAAGGCCATCGGTTCAAACGGCCAGAACGTAAGACTTGCCTCCGCACTCATCGGTGACGGCTGGCGCATTAACGTAATGACCGTTGATGCTCTTGAAAACAAGCAGCACGAGGAAAAGAACCGCCTGGTTAACAGTTTCGGTGACATCCTGAACATCGATTCAGACTTTGCTCAGGCTCTCATTGACGCCCGTTTCGACACCATCGAACTGGTAGCCTTCTCAGATCCGAAGGTAATCATGCAGGATGTTGACGGCCTCGATGACGAACTGGTTGCCGAACTTCAGAAGGTTGCAAGAGATGCACTTAAGAATGTTTCCACTCCTTCAGGAAAGCAGGTTGATTCAGCTTTAATCAATCTTGACGGCGTTGACAATGCCACCGTCCGCGCACTTGCAGGCAAGGAAATCGCAACTCTTGACGATCTGGCCGAATGTGCAACCGACGACCTTCTGGATCTTCCTGGATTTGATAAGGAAAAGGCAGGCAATCTGATTATCAAGGCTCGTAACATAGCCTGGAATCTTGATGAACTTGAACAGAAGTAAGTGTTTGATCCGGCAGGAATGCAGTCAGTGTTTTCCTGCCAAGGCATAACCGTGAAAGTCCGTACGACCGGTTAACAATATCTGACAGGTAAAGATGTTATTAATTGATTGGACAGTTTAAACCGGCAGGTATAATCCGAGAACACCGGTTCAGTCCCGGAGGCGGGCACGGAGGACTTTCAAAAATTATGCGCGGGTCTGGTGTTAACCATATAAATTAAAGTGAAAGAATATATGACAGAAGAGAAAAATAAAGAAGAAGGCAAGAAGTTATCCCGTCTTAGCCGCAAGTCAAGCGGAAAGAGCAGCGTAAGAACCGGGGCATCTTCTTCCGAAATCGTGGTTAAGCGTTCCGCTCCGTCCGCAAATGAAATGCTGATGAGAGAAGAAGAGGAAGCAAAGAGAAAGGAAGAGGAAGCACGTCAGAAGGCTGAAGCCGAAGCCAGAAGAAAGGAAGAGGAAGCACGCCAGAAGGCTGAAGCCGAAGCAAAGAAGAAGGAAGAACAGCGCAGAAAGGCCGAAGCGGAAGCCAAGAAGAAGACGGCAGACAATTCCGCCGAGAAGGAAGCCAAGCGCAAGAAGGAAGCCGAAGCTCTGGAACTCCGCAAGGCTCAGGAACAGGAAGCCCTGCGTAAGCTTGAGGAAGAATCACGCCGTGCGGCTGAAGCTGCGGCAAGGGAAGTAGAAGAAAACCAGAAACGCTGGGATGAAGAAGACGCTGCCCGTCAGGCAATGGAGGATTCCATTGATGACGATTCAACTTCACGTTACGTAAAGGAAGCTGAAGAAGAGCAGGATCGTGAAGAGGAAAACAGAAACCGCCGTAAGTCTTCCGGTTCAAAGATGCGTTCAGCCAAGGGTGCACGCTCTGAAGACGAACACGACGACAAGATGTCCAGCAAGAAGAATGCAAAGCATCAGAAGAAGTTCAAGGGCAGTGCAAAGCTCAACCAGCAGATGCATGCATTCAACAAGCCTGTCGCTCCCGTAACCAGAGATATCGTTATTGGTGAAACCATCACCGTGGCTGAGCTTGCACAGAAGATGGCGGTAAAGGCCTCCGAAGTGATCAAGGTATTCATGAAGCTCGGTGAAATGGTAACCATCAATCAGGTTATAGACCAGGAAGCCGCAACCCTCGTTGCCGAAGAAATGGGCCACAAGGTTGTTGTCCGCAAGGAAAACGAACTGGAAGAAGAACTTCTCAATGATCGTGACGTTACCAATAATGCAGAGCCGAGAGCTCCTGTCGTAACCATCATGGGTCACGTTGACCACGGTAAGACTTCTCTTTTGGACTACATCCGTAAGACCAAGGTTGCTTCAGGCGAAGCCGGCGGTATTACCCAGCACATCGGTGCTTACCACGTACAGACCAACAAGGGTGAAACCATCACCTTCCTCGATACTCCGGGTCATGCCGCATTTACCGCAATGCGTGCCCGCGGTGCTGCCGCAACCGATATCGTGGTTCTCGTGGTTGCTGCCGATGACGGTGTTATGCCTCAGACCATCGAAGCTATTCAGCATGCCAAGGCCGGTAACGTGCCTATCGTTGTTGCCATCAACAAGATTGATAAGCCGGCGGCTGATCCAACCCGCGTAATCAACGAACTTCTCCGTCACGGCATTGTTTCCGAAGAAATGGGCGGTGACACCCAGTTCGTACGTGTTTCAGCCAAGACGGGTCAGGGTATCGACGAACTTCTTGACGCCATTATTCTTCAGGCCGAAGTTCTTGAACTCAAGGCCGTATATGAAGGCATGGCATCAGGCGTTGTTATCGAATCACGTCTTGACAAGGGTCGCGGTCCGGTTGCGTCAGTACTCATTAAGCAGGGTACCCTCCATGTTGGTGACATTGTGCTCTGCGGTCTTGAATACGGTAAGGTTCGTGCCATGAAGGACGAACTCGGCAGAAACGTTGAATCAGCCGGTCCGTCAATTCCTGTGGAAATTCTCGGTTTAAGCGGCGTTCCGGTTGCAGGTGACGAGGCTACCGTTGTAAGAGATGAAAAGAAGGCACGTGAAGTTGCCAACTACCGTCAGGGTAAGTTCAGGGAAATCAAGATTGCCCGTCAGCGCAAGGCCAAACTTGATAACATGTTCAAGGAAGGTACCGCTTCAGAACTCAGCATTGTGCTCAAGGCTGACGTTCAGGGTTCCGTTGAAGCAATCAGTGATTCCCTCATCAAGCTGTCCACCGATGAAGTTAAGGTTAACATCATCTACGGTGCCGTCGGCGGTATTACCGAAACCGATGCCACCCTGGCAGCTGCTTCATCAGCAATCATTCTGGGCTTTAACGTACGTCCGGACAATGCTGCCCGCAAGGTAATTGAATCCAACAGTATCGATGTCCGCTACTACAGCGTAATCTACGATCTGATTGATGAGGTTAAGCAGGCAATGAGCGGTCTGCTCGGTTCCGAAATCAAGCAGCAGATCATCGGTATGGCTGAAGTACGTCAGGTATTCAAGCATCCTAAGTTCGGTCAGATTGCAGGCTGTATGGTAACTGAAGGTCTCATCAAGCGTTCAGCTCCGATTCGCGTGCTTCGTGACAACGTGGTAATCTTCGAAGGTGAACTTGATTCCCTCCGTCGCTTCAAGGATGACGTAAGTGAAGTTACCAACGGCTTTGAATGCGGTATCGGCGTAAAGAACTACAACGATGTTCGCGAAGGTGACCAGATCGAAGTATTCGAAAACATTGAAATTAAACGTACTCTGGACTAACGGGGTATGAATGTGGCGAAGTTGCAGTGCCGCTTCGCCACTTACCCGTTAACGGAGTATATCTCAGAGGAAAATACGTCTTAATGGCAAAGGAATTTAGTCGTGCGGATCGCGTGGCTCAGCAGATGAAAAGGGAAATAGCCGTACTGCTGCAGCGTGAATTCAAGGATCCGCGTGTAAAAATGGCTACCGTAAGCGACGTAAGGGTGTCAGGTGACCTGTCTTACGCCAAGGTTTACGTTACCTTTCTGAATTTAAACAGTGATGAATCTGAAGTAAATCAGGCAATTAAGGTTCTTAACAGGGCCAAGGGCTTTTTCAGAGGTCAGATAGGCCGGCTGATGAAGCTGAGAATTGTTCCTGAGATTGCTTTTTATCATGATAAGTCACTTGATACCGGTATGAGACTTTCAAGTCTTATTACCTCAACCATTGCTCACGACAGAGCTTTAAGCAGGGAATTCGGAACCGAAGAGGAAAGCACTCCTGCAGATGCTCAGGTGAATACTGAAAATCTTGAAGAAGAGGAATAAAGAAAAAACAAAATGCCACGACGAAGTAAGCGTGATGTCAGCGGAATACTGCTGTTAAACAAGCCGCAGGGAATCACTTCAAACGATGCCATGATTCGAATCAGGGGCATCTTTCATGCTCAGAAGGCAGGACACACCGGTGCACTGGATCCTCTCGCAACCGGCATGCTGCCAATCTGTCTCGGAGAGGCCACAAAATTTGCCCAGTTCCTCCTGGATTCCGAC
Source organism: Ruminobacter sp. (assembly GCA_017940385.1). GTDB lineage: Bacteria > Pseudomonadota > Gammaproteobacteria > Enterobacterales > Succinivibrionaceae > Ruminobacter. The sequence continues at coordinate 23,929 of JAGAYS010000004.1, forward strand.
AAGGAGTACGAGGTTACGGCAAGATTCGGTCAGAGAACCACAACGAGTGATGCTGAAGGTGAACTGGTGAGTTCATCTCCGGTCTCCTTCACAAAGGCTGTTCTTCTTGAGGCCATGGCAAAACTTACGGGAACAATAGAGCAGGTACCGAGTATCTATTCGGCACTCAAGTATCAGGGCCGTCCTTACTATGAATATGCCCGTAAGGGGATAGATATTCCCCGTGAGGCCAGAACCATCACCATCTACAGTTTTTCAATTGAGGATGAGGATTTTGACAGGGCGGAAGGTGATATCTTTGACATACGCATGAAGGTGAGCTGTTCAAAGGGCACTTATATCAGAAGTCTGATTGACGATCTGGGAGAAATTCTGGGCTGCGGTGCCCACGTGGTACGCCTGAACAGAACCCGTGTCAGTACCTATCCGGTGGAGCGCATGGTAAGCTTTGAGGATCTGAATGCGATTGTGGACAGGGCTCACAGCGAAGGCCAGACCGCCTTTTCCGTTCTTGACAGTCTGCTTCTTCCGGTTGATACGGCTGTGTCTGCTCTTCCCGAAATCGTTCTTGACGAGGTTCAGGGGAAGGACATTATGATGGGCAAGCGCATAAAGGTTACTCCGGTAAACATGCTTACCAGTGACCTTCAGCCTATCAGAATCTACGTAAGCCTCGGTGATGCCGCTGAACGCAGATTTATCGGCGTGGGAGAAATCAGGTATGACCATCTGGCTCCGAAGAGACTTATCTCCACGGCAAAACTTGATGATGTGGCAGAGCTTGTTCCCGAGGAAATCTTCGAGTAGCTCTGAAACTCAGTTTCAGGAATAACGTCAGACTCCGGATTACCAGCAGGTTATCCGGAGTTTTTTTTGCGATTAAGTGTTACATATCGTAGTTTTGAGATGAACGTCAAGATAAGGGGGAACTCTGCAACTTGTTGCGCTTTCGAGTACCGGATGTCGTTCAGCATTTCATCATCCGCAGGAGCGGTGGGGAAATTGGTGTTTTGTGTATTCATAAATCGTTACCTTCTACTATCTACTGAACGTGAAGGGCGATTTTGAGCGGATTTATTTTCGGGAATGTGGTTGAGTGGCTATTTGGTGAGCAGAAAGAAAATTAACTAGACCTTAACTTTGATTCAGATAAAATATTTAATTTTAAAAGGATAAAACATGCATTATAAATAATAAAATTGCAAAAAAATCTCAAATTTGGCTTGTAAAAGAATTTAAGCGTGGTATCATATATCATAGCTGACTTTGTGAGGATAACTGCAATGCTATTAGAATTTTCTTGTTCAAATCATAAATCTATACAGAAAGAGATTTTGTTTTCTGCACTTGCAGGAACTGATGATACACATAAAGAAAAATTAATCCCGTTTGGAAAATACAATGTACTTCGCTCTGCGTTGATATACGGAGCTAATGGTTCAGGGAAAAGTAATTTTATAGATGCTATTATTTTCGTGAAGAATCTTGTGATGAACAGTATTAATCATCAGATTGGGCAAGGAATTAGGCAGAATCCACATAAACTTAGCTCTAGCGGTAGTGAAAGTTCATATTCAATTCAATTTGTTACTAAAGGAATTCGGTATATGTACGGTTTTACTCTCAAAGAATTTCTTGTAACTGATGAGTATTTGTATTATGTTCCCAAAGGAAGACAAACAAAAATATTTGAACGTTCCGATAAAGGTTTTAGTACAGGAAGAAAATTTGTCGGGAAATTGGCAACGTGCAATGATGTGTTGAAACCTAATCGTTTACTTCTTTCTTGTGCGGCTAATTTTAGTAATGTTAGTGAAATTATAGACGCATACAGATTCTTTGTTGAGGAACTGGTGGTTTATAATCCATTAAATCAAAATAATTGGATGAATTATTCACTTTATCAAATGAATTCTAATCCTCAGATGAAAAATGCCGTTATAACACTTATGCAAGATTTAGGCACGGGTATTAAAGACATAGATGTCACAATAGATACAAAGAAAATAGAATCATCCCAATTACCGGATTTTTTATCGGAAGAATTTAAAAATTTATTATTGAAACAAAATATTGATGCAATAACTGCTAAAGTTAAATACGATAATTTTTCAACCGATCTGATACAGGAAGAATCGGTAGGTATTCGTAAATTATTTGCTCTGTTATGTCCATTGATTGATATCATGGCAAATAATAAAACTCTTATCTGTGATGAGCTTGAAACTAGTCTGCATGAAGCTGTTTTATACAAACTGATAAATGTATTCATGAATTTACCTATTAGTAACAATTCTCAATTGTTTTTTACAACGCATGAAACAGGTTTGCTTGATCTTGATATTTTTAGAAGAGATCAAATCTGGTTTACTGAATTAACACCAGAAGAAAGATCTACAGTTTTGTACTCTTTAGCTGAACTAAAAAATGTAAGAAAAGATGAAAAGTATAGCAAGGGTTATATATCAGGAAGATATGGAGCCATACCTATGCTTAATGTCGATTTTGCAAAATTTTTAGCTATGTAGGAGTGGTCATAGGTACATGAGAAAACTCAATTTATCGCCTCGTGCTGAGAACGTTAGAGATCCATTAATAGTAAAAACGCCTGTACAATTTGAGCTTCATGAAATTAAGGGACATTTTGATGAAAGTTTAAATGCTATAAGAAAACAATTTGATGTAGCAGAATATTTACTTTCCGTGGAGAAATTTAAAGAATCTGAGAATATATATAGAAGTCAAATTGTTTTTTTAGAAAGCATTTTAGACTTTTTTATGCACGAGATAACTAAATTTGGTTTATACAGAATTTTTATAAAAGAATGGCCAATCACTGATAAATTCAAAAATCTTGAAATTCCAATGTCAGAAGTTATGAAAGCCTTAGCAGATACTGAGTCAACTGAATGGTTTTTTGAATATGTAAATAGCAGGTATTCAGCAGAAGTTATGCAAGATTGGAGTATTATCAGAGAACAATTAAATTTAATAGGTATTCCATGGAAAGATGTTTGTCAACGATGTAACCCAGGAAAAAACGAAAATGAATCTGTTGCGGCGGAGAAAAATGTACTGATTGAGTTGTACAGAAGAAGGAATGAAATAGCCCATCAAAATGATCGTTGCCATGCGGATGCAGAACAACAAGGCATTTCTAAGTCTTTTGTAGAAGAAAAAATAAACGAGATTAGCAAATTCGTTTATGCAATTTATGACATAGCAAAAAAAATTAATAAAGATAACCTTTAGAACAACTATGAAGGAGAAATACGATCACATGATGTAAAGAGCGGTAGTGTACCCCGTGACATGGGATGAATGTACAACAAGCGGCAGATGTCACCTGTCGTACATCCAAGTTTAGTATGGATAGCAAGGTATGCTTCCAAAACCTTAAGCACGTTCATGTTAGCACACCTTGCAAAAATACTGAATTTATTTCTTTAATTTTTTTGCAAAGGAGTGGGACGTATGTCAAAACACCACAATCAAAAAGCAGGTAAAACGTCTGAAAAAGGCGATAAACCTCTATCCAAAAACAGCTCTTGCAAGAATGGTTCTACGAAATCAGAAACTTTGTGTAGCAAAGAACAAGAAGTTCAGCACCATTTTCATTGGGATTTAATTGAAGGAGCTATAATCATTGGGCCTCATCAACATGCCCAACTGAAACCGATTACAGAATTTCCAAATGTAAAACGCATGGTTACTCTCAACAATGCTCCTTATGAAAAGCATCCAGAAGAGTGTGCTTTATGCTTTTATACTAAGGATACAGTTATTGAACGAATATGGAATAATCGTCAGCGTTATGTTTCTGTATTGAAGCGCTTTCCTTTAATCATAGGCTTAGATTTTAGTATACTCTGTAATATGTATTATCCTCAGCAGTCATACAACTGTTGGCGTAATTATGCGATGACATACTGGCTACAGAAGAACTTTTCTGTTGTGGTTCCTAATGTTGGGTATGGAGATTCTGACACCTTTCCTTGGGTTTTAGATGGCCTTCCCGAAAATAGTTGGCTTGCAATAACAACTCAAGGTAGTCTAGACAGCTATGTGCTAAAAAGAATGCTGTTAAATGGCTTACATGAAATTGTAAGACGGAAGCATCCTATAGGGTTAATTGTGTATGGAAAATTTCCAGAAGCATGGAAAAAACGATTTTCTATACCAATAGTAGTCTTTCCTTCTTATCGAGAAATGAAATGGGAGGGCAACAACAATGGGAAGAGGTAAAGGAGGTTATACCGCAATCCAGACTAATTACAAAGATTCCGGTGGAAGAAAGGTAACAGATCAGGGTAGTATTTTTGTCGCAGAACGTTATATTGATATGGGATACGAAGTCATTTTTCGTCAGAGACACGATGAAATCGATAAAAAAACCTTTGATCTAACAATAAAAACAAGTGATGATAAAGATTTTGTAAAAGATATTGAAGTCAAAAAGACAACCACTACAAAGTCCAGTCAACTAGCCAAAAATATAATTGAAGCCTTCGACCAAGTTGGGAAAAACGGTACAGTAGCCATATATTTACCCAACAGGGACAAGAATTCCAAGGAGGTTATCAACTACTTGAACGCGGGATATCAAGAGGCAAAACGAAAAATATCTTTCACCGGTGAAGTGGAAGTTTGGTTTGATGACAAAAGTAAAATTGTAATGAAATAGGAGCATATTATGGCTAGATTAGGATGCCATTGTGGAGCAGACATGACTAACACGGAAGGTCCATCGCCACATAGGTTGAACGTGTTTTTTAAATCAGAGGTTGACAAGGCACTATCATACAATCCTGATATTCCCTTATGGGATTTTTATACAGGGTGGGATGAATTAGCTGAGTGTAGGAATTCATTTCAAAACCGTTCTGAACCAGTTGAATATTGGTACTGTACTGAATGTAAACGCATTTATGAAGTACAGGCCGTTTCATGTGGAAGAATATTACGGAGCTTCAAATATGTTTCTGAACCAACGGAGAAATGTAATCTGGATGGTTTTGAGGAATTATTTATTCTTTGGGATAAAGAAATGGATGATTTTCTTGATTTGGGGAATGATTATCGGCTTAAGGATTATATTTCTCAATTGAAATTGAGGCATTATATATCTTCTGATCAAAAAGCAATATATGGTCTAGATGTTCCAACAAATAAATTAATTTGTAAATACATTCTAGAATAATTTTGCGTAGAGGATGGATGATATTTACTTCTAGCACCATTGATTAGGATTTGAAAAAATCAGCAGAATCCGCACCAAAGGAAACCGAGAATCGCAGAAACGGCTATGGCGAGAAGACCATTCAAGGTTCCTTTGGTGAAACCTTAATATCCGTTCCCAGAGACAGAGATTTTCAGAAATGACGTTACATGTCATGATATACGTGCCATAAATATGGTATAACGTCATTGAGTTTTTTATACGGAACTGCCGTATGCGATAATTCGTGTGTCTGTCGGCAGGAAGCAGTCACTGTTCCTTCATCTGAAAAGCATGTCTACTGTGTCAGCAGGTGGCTGTTTAAAATTTCCGAGAATCCTGTAAGGGCCAATTCACACTTCATGCTCGCTCCGTATTGAAGCCTCCGTTTATGGAAGTCTGATCAGGTATGCTCATATGCCTCGGAAAGAAGGGAATTCTTTTGCCGGAGTGCGGGAAAACAAGGTAAAGATTGCAGGAAAGGCTGTTTTTTTAGGAGAGCAGAATTCATGAGGTAGTGACGATATCTTTCGGAATGATGTTCGGAAGGATGTCAATAATAATTTGATATCCTTCCGAATAATGTTTATGCTGTGGTAAATGACCGATGCAATTGGAGAATGCCTATATGAAATCCTGTAAGGAAATGTCTGCAGTATGGAGTATATCAGAACGCAGAGTAAGGGAATTCTGCGAGGAAGGAAAGATTCCAGGGGCTGTTAAACTCGGAAGACAGTGGCAGATACCTGACGGAGCAGAGCGCCCCGCTGACAGTCGCATAGTTACCGGGAGATACGTTAAGTCTGGTGGGGCGAACGGCAGAAAACCGCTTCCGGTCGGGATTTCTGATTATATCCGGGCGCAGTCTGAATACTATTATGTGGACAAAACTCTTTTAATCAGGGATTTTCTGGATCGCAAAGCTCTTGTATCGTTGTTTACGAGACCAAGAAGATTCGGAAAGACTCTGAACATGGATATGCTGAGAGTCTTTTTTGAAATATCGGATGAGGATACGGGCCGGTATTTTGCTGACAAAGCCATTTGGCAGTGTGGCGAGGAGTACAGGTGCCATCAGGGAAAATATCCCGTAATTTTTCTGACATTTAAAGACGTTAAATATGATTCTTGGCAAGCAACGTTTGCAAAGATCTCTGGATTGCTTCAGGAAGAATTCGGGAGACACTCCGAACTTGGAAACAGTGACAGGCTTGCTAAATATGAGAAGGAATATTTTGAGAAGGTTCTGAATGGTGAGGCTGATGAAGTAGAACTTTCCTCATCTCTTCAAAAACTGTCAAAAATGCTTACCGTTCATTACAACAAGGCTCCAATCATCATTATTGACGAGTACGATACTCCGATTCAGGAAGAATATTCGAAAGAGTTTTATGATGAGATTGTGGGATTTATGAGGAATTTTTTTTCCGGTGCCTTCAAAGATAACAGTAACCTGTCATATGGTTTCCTTACCGGTATCTTAAGAATAGCGCAGGAGAGTATATTCAGTGGTCTGAACAATCTGGCTGTCAGTTCGGTCATGGATGAGGAGTACGACGGTTATTTCGGGTTCACTAAACAGGAAGTTGGAGAAATGCTTTCTTACTACGGAGCCTCTGACAAAGCTGATGAGCTTAGGAATTGGTATGACGGCTATTTTTTCGGAAGTAAGGAAATATATAACCCATGGTCAGTAATCAATTATCTTTCCAAGGGATGTCTGCCACAGGCATATTGGGTGAACACCGGAAAAAATGAAGTTCTGGAAGATGTTTTGGATGCGGCAACGGATGATATCTCCGAAAAACTGTATTCACTTCTTCGTGGCGAACCTGTTATTGCCAGGATCGATCAGAACGTCGTGTACAGATCTTTAGCAGATGATCCTGCTAACATCTACAGCCTGCTTTTGGTTGCCGGCTATCTGAAAACCGTGAAGAAGGTTCTTCAGGGAGATGGAGCCTGGCTGTGTGAGGTTGCCATTCCAAACAGAGAGACTGCTGCAGTATACAAAAGTGAAATTCTTTCACATCTTATGCAGATTGGTGCGATGAGGAGAGCTACGGCCAACAAGATTGCAGAAAGCCTCTATGCACGGGACACAAAGAAACTTCAGGACGGAATCGAAGAGTATATGAAGAACAGCATCAGTTTCTATGATGCAGGTGCTGAAGGGTTTTATCATGGCCTGGTTCTTGGTTTAATCGCATTGATGGATAATCAATACCGGATCAGATCCAACAGGGAATCCGGTGACGGACGATATGATATCTGCATGATTCCGAGAGATAATAAGTATCCCGCTATACTAATGGAACTGAAATGGAATAAAGAACTGAATGAAGAGAATCTGGATGCGTTATCCGCAGAGGCTCTTAATCAGATAAACGTAAAAGGTTATGATGCCGAAATAAGAACTGAAGGTATAGCTGACATCATAAAATTCGGGATTGCCTTTTCAGGAAAAAAGGTCAAGATACGAACGGAATAAATTGCGGCATAACATATCTTCCTAATTCCTTTTTTTATCCTATGAATCAGTATGGTAGTGATGTTAGATGTTTAACAGAGTGTTCAATGATTTATTTTGATTGCCTGAAATACATATTGAAATTACCGTTGTTCGGAAAAGCGGTGATGAAAAGAATTCGGTACTTAATTCCTGTCGCGATATTACGGACTAAATAATGAAAGGCATTATTGATAACAGCTTTGAATCTCTGACGGTAAATTATAAATTTACCGGATGTCGGAAAAAAGCGAAAGTCTGGAAAAAACTGAGCAGAAACATCAGAATTAGCAGCAGTTCGCCGTACCGATGTAGAACGATCGAAAAAGTTGACCACTAAAACGATCGGAAGTTGACCACTCCGATTTTAACTTAAACTTTCATTCTTTGCGGGTGTGACATAAAATTCGTGTATTCCTGTTAAGTCTGTTAATATTAAAGACTTAATTGGAGTTATATGAATATGGCAAAAAAAGATATTAAGCGAAATCCAGCTGCTGAAAAAATTGCAGATTTAATTCTCAATAATTA
>JAGAYS010000005.1 GCA_017940385.1 Ruminobacter sp.
CAATGCTAAAATACAGAATTGGGCCAAGGTTCTTAATCAGCTATCCTGTCTTGATGAAACCAGCACAAGGATAGCTAGGTACATTAGATAATTTTTCAAAAGGGGCTTAACAAGGGTTTACACGGAATCGCGTTCACTCTCATATTGCGATATTTTTATTGGCCATGACTAACATTTAGCTATTCATATTTCAATAAAAATGACGAGCGTCAGTCTGATACTCGTCATTTTTTCGTTTTTTGAAGAGTAACCTTAATTACCTTAATTACTCTTGCCTGCAACCTTAATTACCTTAATTACTCTTGCCTGCAACCTTAATTACCTTAATTACTCTTGCCTGCAACCTTAATTACCGAACTACAGATAAAGTGCTGCCTGTCTTTCAAGTTCAGGTGAATTGTCTTTCTCCTGGCGAGAGTCAAGACACTTCATGCTGTTAAGTTCGTGGTTAAGGAAATGATCAACTTTTTCAAAGAAAGCGATGTCTGCATTGAGACGGTCACGTTCAGCAATCATTGAGTTCAGCTTAAGACGGATTTCATCATTCATGCGAGCAAGACGAACCCAATTGTGATGGAACATAAGTCCGGCCATACGATCAAACTTCGGATGCTTGCATTCGCATTCCTGCTTGCACTTACACTGACATTTTTCTTTATTGCACATTTTAATTCTCCTATGTAACAGAGCAGAACCATTCCGCTCTTACTTACTAATGTTCAAAAGTCGGCACTTTTTACAAAATTTTTTTAAAAATTTTTCTGTTTGGTGATTTTTTGCACAATTTTTTAAATTTTTAAAAAGTCTTTGCCAATGTTTTGCCAAGTTTTTTCCAAAGTTATCCAATCTTATCCAACTTTGTTCCAACTTTTTTCCAACTTTTTTCCAACTTTTTTCCAAGTTATTCGAAAGTGACAATGTCTTTCAGAAGTTCGTGCAGATACTCGTGCCACTTCTCCATGGCCTGTCTTCGCTCCTCGAAGTAGTCGGTACGCAGATATGCTCTGGTGACGGCAGAACCGACAACATGAGTCAGACAAGATTCAGCTACCTCGAACGGTATGCCGTTCTGGTGCATCCACATTCTGCCGATTGAGCGTATACCGTGAAATGTCTGTCCTATATTTAATTTGGTAAGGGTCCAAGAAACATAAGACAATGCCATCTTTCCCGATTCAGATACGGAACTACTCAGCAGATATTGATTGTTGGATTTCTTCACGAGGTATCTGAGTACCCTTTCAAGCTCCGGTGTTATTGGAACTTTGAATCCGTCTGATAGAGTTTTTGTTTTCTCGATAAAAAGAACTTTATCTACAAAGTTAATATTACTCACCTTAATTTCGTTTATCTCATTCAATCGCAAAAGCATTAGAAATGCTAGGTATGTAAGCACTATATGTTTATCTTTTGATTTTGATGAAGATCCTTTTATGGAAAGAAAAATATGCAGAATGTTGTTATCGAGGTCGCCCTCTGTCAGTGATGGTCTATGCTTATGACTGCCACCATTAAACAATGTTTGTAAATCTCTTGCATCGGGAATTTTTGCTTTGTAGACAATCTTTGCATATCTAAGAATTCTGGACATCGTTGACAATGTCTGTTTGGCTGACCACGTGCCGAACTTATTCTGTAGTGAAACGATTGCTGAATGCACCTGGTCTTCTCTTATCTCTGACACAATACTGTCACCGAAAATATCCTTAAGTCTTGCAAGATAACAATGTTGGTGTCTTGCAGTTCTCGGTGCTAACTTCTGCTGCTTAAACCACTCATCTGCAACAGCACCAAAAATTAAGCCATGCGACTGTACTTCGTCAGGATGATTTCCGTTGTTAACCTTTAACATTCTTTCGGCTGCAAGCTGTCGAGCCTCATCCAAGTCTTTTGTCTTTAGAATTTTTTCAATTCTCTTTCCGTTCAGAGTGCAACGATGCTGAAATTTGAACGAGGTCCCTTTCTGGGTTCCCGTAATGATAAGCGTCAGACCGTTAACTTCCGACACCCTTTTGGATTCGCCAAGACCGAGTTTAACCCTCAAGTCTGACTGCTTGATTTTAGACATAAACACCTCAAAAAAATACCCATAAAATACCCAAATATTTTATGAATTTTGAGATTTTTGCACAATATTTTTATTTTTGGAGCATATAGAACCCTTGATTTTTCAAGGTGTTATGTCTTTTTGTGTGATTTTGAACTATTTTGCTATTGTTTCCGCCTGAAATGACAAGTCCCATCTTGCCTTCAATGCCTTCCGGAGAAGCTGATTCGGTCTCGGTTACCAGAATGCCGTCCTCATCATAGTACGTAACATCGTGCTGATCCTTATCATCGTCAATTACTGCGCCGGTGGTGGTGATATTGATGTCACCTCCGGAAATGGTAACTACCGGATTCGGGTCATCGGTGGTTTCAGCTGTCTCGGAATCCGTACTAACGGACCACTTGGCGCTCATTGCCTTACCGACGGTGTTAATGTTTATAACGCCGCCTTCGATATTAATGCCGCCGAGACCTGCTCCATCCTTGCTTTCATCACCTGAAACGATTATGCCGCGGCTCTGGCTGTTGGTGTGATTGCCGATCCCCTCGATGTTTACGGTTCCGCCGAACATGTCATAGCCGTTTTTGCTCTGTATACCGCTTCGACCGCTGTTTTTTACGCCAATCTCCCCGCCGTATACGTAGATTCAGTTTTTGGGATAGATACCGTGTTTGTATGCGGAGCTGACGTTAAGAATACCGTCACCGCTGAATCTGAATGTTCCCTTGGTAGCCATTACGCCGTTATCGTCGGATCCCTTTGCCCATTTCTGGGTAAGAGCCGCATCACTTACGTCAACCGAAGAATCAACTGATGAATCATAATAATCCTTGCCGTTTGAACTGCTGTAGCCGATGCCGAAAATGCGTCCGTCGGTAAGATAATTGGTTCCCTTAAGCTCAACAAAGGCAGTGGATGTCTTCGGACTTACGGTTATTGCAGGGTTGTTACCGCTCATGATATCGACGTTATTCAGCACGATTCCGAGTGAAGCCTTCTTAACGGCGCTGATGTCAACAGTTCCTCTTGGTAACGTACCGGACAGCACATACTTTACGGTATCACGGCATTCCTCTGCGTTAACAGTTATGTATCCGTCGGAATCAGCGGTAATGACGATGCCGTCGCCGGCCGCAGTGTCCCCGTATTCAGCAATGGAGAAGTATGAGATGTCGTCCGTGGACACTGACAGATCCGAAAGATTTATGTAAACCGTTCTGTCGTATGAAGGCTCTGACGGGTCGGCAAGATTGTCTCCGAGAACTCCGGTGTATGAGGAGAAGAGATCCGCCTTCTCAGCAGGAGAGCCGTAAGAGGCAAGCTCGTCCGTCTCTGACGGATCGTCACCTATTGAAATATCGGTTTTATCGGAACTGACACTTCCGTTACAGGCGGAAATGGCAGCACTTATGACAAGTGCAAGAAGTGTTTTATGAAAAGTTTTTGAATTTAACATCTGACAATGATCCTTAATCTTTTTATCCGTTCACTGCCGTTAAAATCCGCCGGTTACGAATTCTGATTCACTTTCGAAAAAGGACTGACATGTTTAAACCGCCAGAACAATCCGAAAAGCCGAAGACGTCACATGCACCGGATCCTGAAACGACAGTCGGTCCCTATATGACATTATTCTGTCCCTGAATTAATATGCCATTTATCTAATATATTTTTTATAACATATATATGCGGTATAAGTTTTATATAGCACATTTTAAATCATGACAGCTTAACTTGGCAGTACACACATTAACGCACACCTTTATTTATAACGCATGGACAAATTCAGGCATGACATTAACAGCCAAAAATTGTAATTAATTTTCATATTATTTTCTATTATGATTGTATAAATTTAAAGAATTTGAGAAACACTTCAAAAATACAGTGCCTCTGACGGAAAAAAAACTAAATTTCTTCAACAGAAAAAACGGCTCGTACCGTTTTCCGGATTTTGCACTGCGTCAGAACACGAATGAACCGATCCGTTTACGGGACCGGCGAAAAAGACCTGATGGAATTGTAATGAAAATGGCAGAAAATACGGTGAAAACCCTGAAGACAGGTTTTACTGCTTCTCGGAAACGGAGCACTTTCCCTGAGAATATACAACAGTCTCATCCCCGGCATCGGCGATGACAAAGTTTAAGGCAGAACCTTTCTTCATGGTTAAGGTTATTACGGTCTCGGTATCCGGCAGGATCATTCTGCTGTATTTCACCATGTCAAAGCATACGCCTTCGCCGTTAAGATTTACGCCGAAATACTTTTCGGCAAGAAAGGTTATGACATAAAGTTGCCCCACGCCGGGAAATATCCTCTGAAAATCAAAATGACCGTCAAACCAGTCCATTTTTCCGGAAAATACGGCCGGGATTCTCAGGAAGGAACTTTTACCGTCCGGTGAATAATCTTCTCTCAGTTCCTCTTTGCCGAAATCAGGCAGATTCATGGTTAAAAGCCCTCTCCACTTTTCTGTAGGCAATTTTACGGCTGTCGGTTAACGGCAGCTCATCCGTTATTATAAACCTTCTCGGTACCGCAAGTCTCACCATTCCCCTGGAAAGCTCATTTCTGAGTCTGATGAAGAATCTGCCGGGAGTTTCGGCCGCATATGCCTTTTTACCGGTTTCACTTAACACCAGCATGGCTCCGATAAACTCACGCCCGTTGTGCTCATATTTCACCACGGCACATTCCCTGATGAACTCATGACCTGCCACGGTCTTCTCCAGTTCATCAAGACTAACCCTGTTGTCCTCGAGTTTGATTATCCTGTCACTGCGGCCGAGAAGACTGAAGCTTGCACGTCCGTCACGAACCGGGTTCAGACATATAACGTCACTGCCGGTATACGGAATACCGCCGTTCACGTGAGCCGCGGTTATTCTGATGAGTCCGGGGCCGTCGACAGGATTTCCATTCTCGTCAACAGCTTCGGCAACGGAGGTTTCAGGCACGCACCAGTCCTCTTCCGCGGTGACGGGATACCTGTATGCCATCACGCCGGTTTCCGTACTGCCGTAAATTTCCAGAAGAGGAGCATCATATACCGTTCCGGCCTTGTCCAGCACCTCGCGGTTCAGCCGGCCTCCGGCTGACATCATGAGATTTACCTTAACGGGACAGGCCTTCCCGTCAAGGCGTTTAAAAAATCCCGGATTCGATACGAGAAACAGGTTTCTGCCGAATTTTTTTAATCTTACAAACTGTTCCTGATATTCAAGCATGTGACCGTATACCGGAATTTCCGATATGACGGGAAGCAGAAAGCGGAAAAGCACCCCGTAGGCATGAAAATTAGTGACGGTGGCAGCACCCACTGTACTTTCAGCGTATGAAGGAAGAATGAAACCGCTGACACAGTCAATCTCACTGTAGAAGTCTCCGAGCGTGCGCGGAACCCTCTTCGGAAGGCCGGTTGAACCTGACGTAAGTCCGGTGATGCAGAGTCTTGTCTCATTTAACGGATCACTCATGAAATCGGCAAGAACTGCAATAAAATCTTCCGGATTCCCTACCGCTAGTCCGGGAAACTGTTCAGAAAGACTGTCTCGAACCCCGGTTATGTCATTTCCTGAAAGAATGTCTCTGAGAATTCCCGCTGTTTCAGCCGTAAACGCATGAATTCCCTTTCTGCGGACATCCCCGGAGTTCACGGAGCCGGAAAATCCGGCAACACTGGCGCAGCAGGCGGAACGGTACGCATCAAAAACCACGGAAAGATCCGTAAGAGCCGGTTTGCTGACATCAGCATTCAGCGACTTTCCGGAAGCCGCATCATTATCCGTGAAATATTCGCAGGTTTCGTCATAAATCCGTTTTTCCCCGAAAACACAAAGTGTTTTTTTCGGATCAAAAACCCTGAAGCCCTCTGCCTGCAGGGTATTGGGCTGAATGATGTTTCTGCCGAGAAGCCATCCGGCGAACATGAGAGGCAGCATGACGGACGGATTGTCCGTGGCAATCACAAAATCCCCGAAATCAGTCCGTTCACGCAGAACCGCATAACAGAGAAAGGACAGTGCGATTATGTCCTTTCCCGAATACAGGTACTCATCATCAAAAAACATGGTCCGATGATGAATTGAGGTATCGGCAAATACCGAAAATAGAGTTTTCACAAAGACTTAAACCTTGCCTGATATAACCCTGACTATGTCACCTATGGTCTTAACGGCCTTAAAATCCTCAGCACTGAAACGGCAGCCAAGCTTTTTCTGCAGTTCGGCAACCATATCAATGGCATCTATGCTGTCCATGTCCAAATCAGTAACAATGTTCGAATCCATGGTTATTATTTCCGGCTCTATTTCAAAATTCTCAGCCACAATTTTTTTCAGTTGTTCAAAGATTTCACTTTCTGTCATCAGAGTCTTCCCCAATTAATTTTCACACGTGCAAAACGTCACCGCGCCGTTCCATTTCCGAACTTCGGTTATTTCTGACGTTCAGACTCGATAAAACTTACCAGACTTGCGACTGAATAAAAATGCTGCTTAACATTTTCGGATTCAGGACTGATGCTTACCCCGAAAGTGTTCTTCAAAGCAAGACCGAGCTCGAGTGCATCGATTGAATCAAGTCCGAGGCCATCCCCGAAAAGAGGAGCTTCAGTATCGATGTCTTCCGGTGTGATGTCTTCAAGATTAAGAGACTCAATAATCATTTTCTTTACTGAAAGAGCCAAATCAGTGTTCATTCCCACTACTCCATGCTTTTTCTGATATTTTCCGTAAAAGGACCGTTCCGCAGTCTGCTGAGAATACACGCCTGATAACGACGCAACTGAAAATTCTCCGCTGATTTCCGGGAAACGAACCGAAACCTAATTAAAGCACAATCACGAAAACTATTCCACAGTGAACGCCGTAATATCAAACCCAGTCGGAAAAATTAGATTTTTTTGTCTATAAAAGCAACACCTTTACCGACGCAGTTCACGGCAGTGTCGGTATTCTTAATTCCGTCCGCTCTGCCGTTTCACGTATTTTCTAATTATCAAGAACAACCCTGAACGTTACGCTGTCGGAATGTCCCGATTCATCCATGATGCTCACGGTGTAGAAGCCTTCAGCTTCCGGAGTAAAGAACATTTCCTCGGTCTGCACTCCGTCATGCGACATGAGTATTCTGCCCTCGCCGCCGGAATGGTTTATGAATATTCGGCCAAAAGCATCGGGAAGCACCGTATCACCGTCCTGCGGAAAATCTATGTGCAGTCCGTTTCTGTCGGTAATTCTGGAATCATCCGCAATCTCCGTCAGTGCTTCAGGAGACGAGTCTGAAAGAAGAGTACTGTCGATATCCGGCCTGTTCATCGGACGTGACGGCAGTTTGCCGAGTATGGAGAACAGCACCGGAGCTGCATCCCTGAATCCCGAATACTGATAAAGGCCGGTAACGTTGTTGGGGAATCTGATAGCCACGGCCACGGTATGATTCTCCAGACTCCCAGCAGAAAGAGCATCAGTAAATCTGCTGGAAGTTCCGGTCTTGTAGGAAACATCGACAGCATTCGGTGCCGTTGCCGGTCTGCCGGTGGATTTCAGAATATCGAATACGGCCCTGGCGCTGTCGGCCGACATAAATCTTGCTGGTTCATGCAGTTTTTCACCGGCGTACAGAGAGTAGTCATTAAGCATTCCGTCCTCATTCAGCATGGCATAGAGTTTGGCAAGGTCTACCAGTGTTATGTCCGCACTGCCGAGGATGACGGAATAGTCCGGCACCTTACTGCTGCCGACATGCAGAATATTACCGAAACGGTTCACGGAATTCACGAAATATCCGGGACCGATGAGTCCCAGAACCTCGATGGCGGGAAGATTAAGCGAAGAGGCCAGCGCCCTGGAAGCAGTAACCCTGCCGTTAAAGCGCCTGTCAAAGTTTTCAGGTCTCCATGAACCGTAAAGCTTTGATTTGTCATGCAGAAGGGTTTGCGGATGAAGTTTTCCCTCCTCAAAGGCAAGACCGTAGGCAAAAGGCTTCAGTGCGGATCCCGGAGATCTTGGCGAATACGGAAGACACACCTCGGAAACACTCATGTCGGATGAACCCAGAATTCCGGTGATCTCATGCGTGGAAGCATCCAGTACCACGGCTGACAGCACGGCCCCGTCATTATGCTTTTCATGGAAAACTACCGCTTCGTCAAGAAGAACATGCTGAATTTTCGGATCGATATGGGTGTAAATCTCCCTGAGATCCGTAGTGGAAAAAAGCCTTACGGCAAGCGTTCTGGCGCTCTGATCTATTCCCTTAAGCTCCTTTGGAAGCTCATCGGCAACCGAAGATTTCAGGACATCTTCCCCGAAAACGCCCTTCTCAAGTGAACTTCTTAAAACCTCGTTTATGTAATAAGCGGCAGCCTGCGGATGCCTGTCGGGTCTTATGTGCTCAGGAGCCCTGGGCAGAGCGGTAAGAAGCGCCGCCTCCGAAGGTGTCATCATGTTCGGAAGATGCCCGAACCATCTGAGTGCGGCAGCTTTAACTCCCTCTGTATTTCCGCCGTACGGAGCAAGCGTAAGGTACCATTCGAGAACCTTTTCGCGTCCGAACTTTTCGGTAATGTAGACAGCCTGAACAATCTCCCTGAGCTTATTCAGATATGTTCTTTTACCTTCGTGGCCGGCCAGTCTTTTGACCACCTGCATGGCAAGCGTTGATCCGCCGGAGGTTATCCTGCCGTTGGTCAGATTTCCCTTTAAAGCCCTCAGGAGAGCAGGAAAATCGACGCCGTGATGGCTGTAAAAATTCCGATCCTCATTGGCTATGAGCATCTTCAGATACAGCGGACTCACCTCGTCAGCCCCGGTGTAGAAACGGTATGAATCGTTGTCCTCGGAAAGGGAAAATCCAATCACGGAACCGTCGGAGGCATAGAGAACCCGGGATCTTTTTTCAAGCACCGAGTAATCCAGTTCACCGATGCATGATGCGCAGAATACGGCAGCACCGGCAAAAAGAACGGCAAGAACGGCCCCGGCCGTTATAATACGGTGCGCTGACGCCTTTCTGATTAGATTTCCGAAAATTCCGTTCAAAGCAGTGCTCATCCTTTAAAAAAACTAAGTCCCCCGGAAACACGGCCGGCCGTCATTCAGGCTGATCGGGGAACACTGACGGCATCAATTCTAGCACGGAGCGCCATTTTTTCCGTGACAGATGACTTAACTTAACGCCAATGTCCGCATGAAATAAAAATCCGCACCGCTTCGAGAACCGCGTTACAGATTTCGTCATGCGCGTACACTCCTGCTCTTCACATTCCCAATGATGATAACTGTATCTCATTTGACCGACTTTATTTCTGTTAGAATTTGTTGCAAAGCCACGGTAACGGGGCGTTCACTTGCTTTCAGTGCCAGACTGATTTTTATCCCGGCAGACCGTTCCGGGACGAGCCGCCGGTGACACTCCCCCGTCACGACTATCCCCGTGATTTCCGGAATTATTATGACAGAAAAAACAAACTGGTTAAAAAAGCAATTAACAATCATATTCGCATCGGGACTCTTTTATTTTGCCATGTCGGTTCCGTTCATTGATTTTCTGCGTCTTTCCGAGACAACGGAAGTAAGGCCGTACTGCGTACTGCCTTTTCTGCTGTCCCTGGTCTACGGCTTTCCGGGTGCACTCGGTACAGCCATAGGCAACATATTTTCCGACATGTATTACGGAGGCATGGACTACAAGATCTACATACTGGGCTTTTCCTTCCAGATAATCTACGGCTATGGCGGCGCCATGCTGTGGAAGTACCTGCGGCGCGGTGATCAGAACCTGTTCCGCATGGACACCGTAAAAAAACTTACCCAGTACCTGATTCTTGTTCTTGGGGATTCCCTGCTCATTTCCGTGATGGTATGGTGGACACTCAACAGATTCTACAATCTGCCGTTTTACGGCATAGGCTTCGTCAGCACTTTCCTCAACCACATCATATACTTTGTGCTGCTGGGCATTCCTTTTCTCATCGGTTATTCCGCCCATATTCAGAAAAAGGAACTCAGACGGCAGAACAGACTCCACGCCTACATCTTCTCCATTAACGAAAAATTCATTCTGTTTCTGGTTCTGCTGGCCTCTATCATCGGGGTTATCATAGGATTTTTCGCCTGGGTGTTCTTCCGTGCCTATGACATATACGACATCACCCTTCTCTGGGGATACGTGTTCCTCATCAGCGGATCCGCCATGTACATCTGTCTGTGGCCGGGACTCCTGCTCCTTCACTTTGTGGAGAAATACGTCGCCTCACCGCTGGAAAGAATGGCTCACATCGGTAACGACTTCGGTCTCAAGGACAACATTCAGGAGGAAGTAAGCGACATAAAGGCCATTGTCGGCACGTACTGCGACTATCCTTCCGAAACCGGAGCCCTTGCAAGATCCTTCAACACCTTTGCCGACAGGATTGACGAATACGTGGTAAGACTTACCAACGTCTCAAAGGACAGGGAAAGAGTCTCCACCCAGCTGAAAATCGCTAGGGACATTCAGCAGGGGGTGCTCCCCGCTCATGTCGATTTTCCGGGAATGGATCTGTATGCCGACATGAAACCGGCACTTGAAGTTGCCGGAGACTTCTATGACTATTTCAAAATCGACGAACACAGATTCGGCTTTGTCATTGCCGACGTATCCGGCAAGGGCATTCCGAGTTCCCTTTTCATGATGGCGTCCAAGATAATCATCAAAAAGAACCTGCTTTCCAACATGTCTCCGGGACAGGCTCTCACCCTGTCAAACAGGGAACTGTGCAGAAACAACCGGGCGGAAATGTTCGTCACCGTATTCTGCGGAATTCTGGATTTTGAGACCGGACTTCTGAAGTATGCAAGTGCAGGTCACGATCACCCGATTCTTGCCAAAGCCGGCGAAGAATTCACGATGATGCAGAACAAAACAGGCTTCGTGCTCGGAGCACTTGATGAAATCAGCTACAGAGACGATGAACTCATTCTTGAAAAAGGAGACACTTTCTTCATATACACGGACGGTGTTCCCGAAGCCACGGACAGTTCAAATGAACAGTTCGGCTTTGACAGAACCACTGACGTTCTTAACCGGAACAGGGATCGCTCCGTTTCGGAAATATGCGGAGCCCTTCTCGCCTCCATAGACGAATTCAAAGGCGAAGCTGACAGATTCGATGATATTACTGTAATGGCGTTCAGAAGAAAATAAAACGTGAGGATGATGTATGCAGTTTGAGCAAAACTTTACGAATGAAAAGGACAGTATTAACAAAATTCATGATTTTATTGAGCAGCACTGCATCGAATGCAGTGTCGACTCCGCAAAAACCGTCAAGATAAACATTTGCGCTGACGAAATAATCTCCAATATAGTCCACTACAGCAAGGCTCACCTGATTTCCGTAAAAGTATCATGCGGCAGCAACGCCATGGTCGTCATCTCCTTCACGGATGACGGAATTCCGTTCAATCCGCTTCTGGAAACAAAGGAGGTGGACACTTCCATGCCTCCTGAGGAAAGAGGGATAGGAGGGCTCGGCGTGTTCCTTGTCAAAAAGATGATGAAAGAAGTTTCTTACAGCAGGGAAAGCAATACAAACATCTTCACCATTGCCATCTGACCGGATGCATGTAATGCCGACAGAATATTCCGGACGGTTAAACGCTGAATTTTGGGTAAAAGCCCACGGTTTTTTAACAAATTGCCTACAAATTCACTGCACCGGCAGCATGCAAATGCTAAAATCAGCGTAAACATTTATCAGATTAGGTATTCTGAACTACCGACGGATACAGACCTCAGATGGAATTCAGGTTACGGGTTAAATTAGGAAAACAAAGCAGAATACAAAGGTATATAAGGAATTTCTATGATACTTGATGGAAGAATTGACAGCGCCAATGCTGAAGACTGGGAAAAGAAAATCATGGCAGGACTGCCTGAAGAAGGTGACTACGAACTTGACTGTGCCGCGCTCAACTACATCTCATCAGCCGGCATTCGCATCATCATCAGCCTCTATAAGACTCTTAGGGCACGTGAAAACAAGCTGGTGCTCAAGGACGTGAGCGACTCCGTAATGCAGGTGCTGGAACTTACCGGCGTATCCGAGTTTCTGACCTTTATTTAACGGTTCGCCGAATACGGCAGGCCGTATCCTCCTCTAATGAAAATTCCGCGGAATACATGTGTTTTCCGCGGAATTTCGTATATATTCATGCTTTTGTAAGGATTAGTTCCGTACGCGTTTCAGTTTCAGCATGATTCGCCATATGAAAGCCGGACAATTCAGTCCGGCTTCACCGTCATGGTGACAAATAATCATTCCTTCAGAAAGATCATCGTCATTCCGCAGCCTTTTCCATTTTTATGGCGCAGACCTTATACTCCGGAATACGTGCATACTCATCCAGCGCCGCATTTGTAAGAACATTTGCAAAGCCGTCGGCAAAATGGAACGGCATCCAGGTTTCTCCGACAGATACCCTGTCTCCAACTCTTGCCGTGGTAACTATGCTGCCGCGTCTTGAGGACAGCTTCACTCTGTCGCCTTCGGCAATGCCGAGCCTTGCGGCATCTTCGGTATTGACTTCAATGAATGATGCCCCTGCCTTTTCAACAAGCCCCTTTGTTCTTCCGGTCATGGCCATGGCATTATAGTGATAAAGAATGCGGCCGGTCATCAGAATAAACGGATATTCATCATCAGGAAGCTCCTGACTGGCACGGTAAGGTATTGGACGCAGCAGGCCGAGACCTCTGGTAAACTTTCCGACATGGAGTATCGGGGTACCGGGATGATTCTTGTCAGGGCACGGCCACTGCAGGGATTCTCCCGCATCCAGTCGCTTGTGACTTATACCGCCGAAGCTCGGGGTAAGTGACGCAATCTCATCCATGATTTCATCGGCACGAAGATACGGCTGAGGATATCCCATCCGGTTCATCAGGTCGGTGAAGATGTCGGTATCCAGACGCATTTCACCTTCAACGGTAACCGCCTTTCTCACCCTCTGAACACGGCGTTCCGTGTTGCTGAACGTTCCTTCCTTTTCGGCATAGCTGGTTCCCGGAAGAATGACGTCGGCATATTCAGCCGTTCTGGTTTTGAAGAGATCGCACACAACCAGAAAATCCAGACTTTCAAGGGCTTTTATCACATGTCCCTGGTCAGGATCCGACACCACCGGATCTTCCCCGAAAATAAAGAGTCCCCTAACCTCCTTTCTGACGGCAGCCGGGAACACGTCGGTGGCATGAAGCCCCGGCTTGCGGGAAAGTTTTACGTTCCAGGCCTTTTCAAACTTCTCCACGACGCTTTCATTGGTAACCTTCTGGTATCCCGGGAAATCCCCCGGAAGAGCCCCCATGTCACAGGCTCCCTGCACGTTGTTCTGACCGCGGAGAGGATTTACGCCGCACCCGCTTCTGCCAAGCTTACCGACAACCATGGCCAGATTGGAAAGAGACATTACGCCTTCGGTTCCTGATGAGTGTTCCGTTACGCCGAGACAGTAGATAATCGGTGCCTTCTTCGCCGTGGCGTACATTCTTGCAGCCTCACGCAACTGGTCGGCATCGATGTGGCAGATTTCGGCAACCTTTTCAGGAGTGTAATCCTTCACCATTTCCTTCAGTGCTTCAAACCCCTCGGTTCTTTCGCTGATGAACTTTTCGTCGGCAAGTCCTTCGCTGATGATAATGTTAATCATGCCGTTTGCAAAGGCAACATTGGTTCCCGGTTTAAGTCTGATATGAATGTCGGCCTCTCTTGAAAGTCTTATCTTTCGCGGATCCACCACGATAAGATGGGTACCTTTCGAAACCGCCTGTCTTATCTGCATGCCGATGACAGGATGGGCTTCTTCAGGGTTTGAACCGACCAGAAGAATAAGATCCACGTCTTCGGTTATGTCCGCTATAGGATTGGTCATGGCTCCGGAGCCCAGTGTCATGGCAAGACCCGCAACGGTTGCGGAGTGGCAGACTCGGGCACAGTTGTCCACGTTGTTGGTGCCGAACGCACAGCGCACCATCTTCTGCAGCATGTAGCAGTCCTCGTTAGGTGCACGCGAGCAGGCAAAGCCCGCCAGCGCGTCAGCTCCGTATTCTGACTTAATCTTCCCGAACTTTTCGGCAATGAGGTTAAGCGCCTCGTCCCATGTAGCCTGTTCGAACTTTCCGGTTTCCCTGTTTTTAATCAGCGGATGTCTCAGACGATCGGGAGAATGCACGAAATTAAAGGAGCCGAAGCGTCCCTTCACGCACAGGAGTCCTTTGTTTGAAGGCCCGTCGGCAGGGTGAACGTCTACAATCGTGTTATCCTTGACCATGAGGTAGAACTGACAGCCGGTGGCACAGTGCGGACAGGTGGTAAGTACCCTGTTCACGTTACCGGTCTGGTATTTACCCATATTCTTTGCCACCAGAGCTCCGGTAGGACATACTGAGGCACAGTTTCCGCATAATTCACAGTCCGTATTCTTCCAGTCAGGACCGAACGGAGCCTCGATATAGGTTCTGGTACCGATTTTGGAGGCGTTGAGAACCCCGTTGCCGACACGGCGGCTGCAGACACTCACGCAACGCTGGCAACCGATGCACAGTTCAGGATAATAGGCAAGGAACGGATTGTCCGTTCTTGCTGGAAGCTTTGCGGTATCGGCCTCGTAAGGGTTGGCTTCGACGGTAGGCAGTTCAAGCTCAACCGCCAGCTTCTGCAGATCGCAGTCGCCGCTCTTGGAACAGCTTAGGCAGCGGACGGTATGATGAGCCAGCATAAGCTGCAGCACAAACTGTCTGGAAAGCTTCACCTTTTCGGAATCGGTTCTCACGGCCATGCCTTCCCAGACCTTGGTATTACATGACGGGAACAGATGGGAATGACCTTCAATTTCGACGACGCACATTCTGCATGCGCCGATTTCATTTACGTTTTTTAAATAGCACAGTGTCGGAATGTAGATGCCGTTTGCCCTGGCCACCTCAAGTATTGTCTGATCCTTTTCGGCCTCATATTCGTGGCCGTTAATAGTAATCTTAACCTTCTCAGCCATTATAAAAGTCCTCCCTTCATGGTTCCGCTGCCGAAAACGTCACATCTGAGACACTTGCTGCATTCCTGCATTGCCTCCTCGTGTGACATGCTGTTCTCAACCGGACAGAAACTCTTTTTTCTTTCCCTTGCTGACTTTTCGGTAAGGTTTACCCTGCCGTAATGGCTGCGCATGTTACTTTTTACCTCAGGTATCTCTATGTTAAGACGGTAGGCATGATGGAACCCGAGATATTCATCAATGTTGGCCGCCGCAACCTTACCGGCACCGATTGCCATGATGGCCGTTGCCGGGCCGCTGACACAGTCTCCTCCGGCAAATACCCCAGGATGATCCTTGATGGCGGTGGTACTGTCGGTCATCAGGGTTCCGCGCGGACTTACCCCGTATGCGGCAAACGGTTCGGAAACGATGGCCTGACCTATTGCCATGAATATGATGTCGCACGGAATCTCGTACGGTTCCTTGTCGGCATCACGCACTGAAGGCAACCCCGTATGCTCGTCATAGTGTCCGGTAATCTGCGGCTTGGTTATGAGTCCCACCACGTCACCGTTCTCATCAATTCTTATTTCTGATGGTGCATACATGGTCATGAGTTCCACGCCTTCCTCAATCGCTCCCTGAATCTCCGAAGGCAGAGCAGTCATGTCCACCTGCCTTTCACGTACGGCCAGCGTCACGGATGCGGCACCGCAGCGGATTGCGGAACGGGCACAGTCCATGGCCACGTTACCGCCGCCGATTACGACAACGTTCTTGCCGGTGAAATCAGGAAGATCTCCGTGACCTATGCGGTCGAGCATTTCAACTGCGGACGCCACGTTAGGATTGTCGTAGTTCTTGATCGGAATGACCCTGCCTTTCTGGGCACCGATGGAGAGATAAACGGCGTCATATTCCTTTTCAAGCTGTTCGGCGGTAATTTCCGTACCTATAGGAGAATTGCAGCGCACCTCTATGCCACCCACGGCCAGAAGAGCCCTGATGTCCTGATCAAGACGATCCTTCGGCAGTCTGTAGTTTGGAATGCCGTACCTTAACATGCCGCCAAGCTTTTCCTTGGCCTCGTATATAACCACCGAATGCCCCATTCTCGCCAGAAAATAAGCACAGGTGAGCCCTGACGGTCCGCCGCCGACCACGGCAATCTTCTTGCCTGTAGGAACGTTTCTCGGAGGAGTTGAAACAACATCCACCGGAATCTGATCCACGGCAAACTTCTTAAGTCCCCTGATATTGATGGCGGAGTCAATCAGTTTTCTGCGGCACTGCAGCTCGCAGGGTCTTTCACAGACAAATGCACAGGCAGTAGGGAACGGATTATCCTCCCTGATGAGATTTATGGCATCGGCATAGCGCTCGGCACCAATCAGGGCGATATATCCCGGAATGTTGACGTTGGCCGGGCAGTTGTACATGCACGGAACCTTTACCGAAACATTAGCCTGACACTTGTGATGTTCAATATGATAGAGATACTCGTCCCTGAAGTTTTTGATGTTCGCCAGCACCATGTAGGCGGCTTCATAGCCGATGGCGCAGTCCGCAGTATCCTTAATGGTCTGTGCCAGCCACAGCATGTCAACGTAAAGATCCATGTCGGCGGAGCCGTCAAGAATCTTCTGCATCATTTTTTCCAGCTGTTCGAGTCCCTTGGCACAGGGAACGCATTTACCGCAGGTCTGACTGCGTGCGGTACGCAGATATGCTATGTGGGTAGAGATACAGCAGACTCCCGGAGGGTTTGCCAGAACCCTTTTCTGAAAGGTCGTCAGAAAGCTGTTCAGAAGTTTGCTTCTCTGGGTATTTTTTAATTCCTGTTTTTTATACATTTTAGCCCCCTATGCCGTACGGCACTGCCCCCTTCATGACCGGGCATTTAACAGACCATCCGTTCCCGACACGGCAGAATGCCGGTGACTGCGCTTAGTTCATAATATTTCCGGGAAACATGGGTTGACCGTCCGTTCATGCGTAATACCGCAGGCCCGCGTGTTCTCTGAAAATCCGCACGCGTGACGTTATACTGCCTAATCATTATACAGAGACGTTTTTTATGGGGTTTGACAGGGTTAAAAAAAGAGAAAAAGAATCACTACGGAATTCAATAAATCCAAGATGTATCACTGTTTTTACGGAGTAGCGGCAATGCATTCTCCCAAAAGGCTTTTTCGGAGAACGGCGGGTAAGGAAATCAGAAGCTTTTACGGGAAAAAGCCCCCCGCAGAGGCGGCCTAAAATGTCAGGAATGTCCTCTTCTGAAACTCTCAAGTTCTCCCGGAGTATTGATGTTTACGTAGTTGAAAAAACACTCTTCCGGAACATCGGCAGTGCGGAAATCCGTCTGCATGATGATGTTTCTGAGACGATAATCTCCCCTTCTTAAAGACTCCTCAAAGATTCGGCATACCCTGACGGAATAAACCGCTGACACGGGCTGCCACACATCTCCGGTTACCGGAACCAGCACATCCTCACCGTTATAAATGGAAACCAGTCTTTTAGCCTCGGCCTCAGAAAAATCAGGCATGTCACAGCCCACAAAAAGCACTGCATCGGCCAGGGTTTTACGGAGTACCGAAAGAATGCCTCCGGCAGGTCCGCACTCCGGATAATCATCAGTTACGGATTCAAAACCGTCAATCGGATAATGCTGACTGACGTTTCGTGATACGTAACGGTACGGAAAGAAATCCAGACTTCTGCACAGTTTTTCCAAAAAGGTTGTGTCGGCATCATAGGAAAGTCCGGCCTTGTCTCTTCCCATACGAAGTGATTTTCCGCCTGCAAGAACCGCCACGCCAATCTTTCCGTCAAAACATCCCGGCATCCCCGCCTTTACGTCATTCCGCATGAAATACCCCGTGTACCCCGCCTTCCTTGTGAAGCAGTCTGATGTCCCCAATCCTCATGTCACGCTGTACCGCCTTGCACATGTCATATACGGTAAGCGCGGCCACGGACACTGCCGTAAGAGCCTCCATCTCAACGCCGGTGGAGCCGCGGTTTCTTACGACGGCCTCAATTCTAACTGCAGATTTGCCCTCATCAAGGGTCAGCTCCAGATTCACGCCGCTAAGCATCAGGGGATGACACATCGGAATAATGTCGGAAGTTCTCTTGGCTCCCATTATTCCGGCAATCTGGGCCACGGTAAGCACATCGCCCTTTCTGACTCCGCCGCTTCGTATGAGCGAGAACGTTTCGGAATTTACGTATACGTAACCTTCGGCCACCGCCATTCTCGACGTGTCGCTCTTCTCCGAAACGTCAACCATGTGACATCTTCCGTGTTCGTTAAAATGAGTAAAATCACCCATGCGGATTATCCTCCGATTCTTTTCATTTCACAGTTTATTCTGAGACTGTCAGATCCGTCGCGATAGCTTGCGGGTTTGGAGACTATCGCTCTGCGCAGGACATTTACGGTGTCCTTCACGTCAAGCCCCCGGATGCTGAACTCACGGCTGCAGAGAAGGCACGGCCGCACCCTGCCGTCGGAAAGAATTCTGATGCGGTTGCAGCTTTTGCAGAAGCACGACGTCATCGGAGAGATAATGCCGATGTTACCCATAGAACCCGGGCGGCGGTACATCACCGCGGGACCTTCGCCGTAATCCGGAATTTTTTCAAGGTCGGGAAGCGCCCTGAACACCAGTTCCTTGGAAACAAAGCTTTTAAGATAGTCACTGCCGGAAAGTCCGAACGGCATCAGCTCTATAAAGCGGAGATCCACCGGAAAACGTTCAGTAAGCTCCGTCAGTTTCCTGACCGCCTCCTCACTGTCATTGACGCCGTTAAGAAGAACCGCATTGATTTTTACCCGCTTAAAACCGGTCTCCACGGCTTTCTCAATCCCCTTCAGTACTGTTTTGTAACCGTCCATGCCCGTTATTTTTTCAAAAACGGCTTCATCGGCGGTATCAAGACTTACGTTGACGTGAGTAACGCCGGCATCGTACAGGCTTCCGGCAAGTCTCCCCAGAAAAAAGCCGTTGGTGGTGATGCCAAGCTTCCGGGTGTCCGCAATCACATGCACTGTCTCACAGATGTCCAGAATATCGCTTCTTACCAGCGGCTCTCCCCCGGTAAGACGTATTGCGGTACAGTCAAGCTCGGACGCTGCCCTGGCAATCACGGCAATTTCACTTAGCGAAAGCTCATGTGGGGCGGAACAGCCGTTCCGTCCCGCATGACAGTATAGGCATCTGAAATTGCATCTTTGGGTCAGCGAGAGACGCAGATAGTTAATCTTTCTGGAATATTGATCTTCCATAGCATTCAACCTTAACTCAGTATCTGCCGAAGGTGCAGTTCGGATAATGACAGGTCACGCATCGCTGGCACAGGCCGCCGCATCCGATTCTTATCAGATCCCCGCGCGTGAATTTCCTGCCGGTAAAAATCTGCGGCAGCAGCACGTCAAGCGTGGTAACCGGAAGTGAGATGGCGGCTCCGGGAACACCCAGC
The DNA here is from genome assembly GCA_017940385.1 of Ruminobacter sp. Classification (GTDB taxonomy): domain Bacteria; phylum Pseudomonadota; class Gammaproteobacteria; order Enterobacterales; family Succinivibrionaceae; genus Ruminobacter. The sequence continues at coordinate 19,564 of JAGAYS010000005.1, forward strand.
ACGGCCACGTCGCCAAGGTATGCCGTCAGGGTCATGTTTCCGGGCTGCGCCGGCATCCCGTGGGAAAGAACCTCAGCTCCGAGGCTTCTTACGGCGGAGGGAGTCAGATCGTCAGGGTCCACGGACATGCCTCCCGTGAATATCAGAAAATCAGCGCCACCTGCCAGATGGTCACGGGCGGCATCCGCAATCATTGAGACGTCGTCATCGCACAGCGTGACCCCCAGTATCTCAGCAGGATATTTTTTCAGCTTGGCCCTCAACACGGGCTCAAATCTGTCCTTTATCCTGCCGTGGTATACCTCTGATCCGGTAATGATGATGCCGACCTTCATTTTCCGGTACGGCAGCAGCTCAAAAAGGTGGCGCTGCCCGCAGAGACTCTCGGCCCTGAGAATATTCTCCTCCTTCGTCGTGAGAGGTACAATTCTCATGGAGGCAAGCTTCATTCCCTCACTTACGGGATAATGATTCGGAAGACATGTCACGGTTACGTCTTCGATACGATTCACCTCGTTGAGAAGATCCGTATCCACAATAAACAGACCTTCCCTGTCTGCAGTCATTACGGTCTTGCCCTCAGAAGGACCTTCGTAATGAGTTCCGTCAGCCGCCGTTGCGGCGGCAAGCCTCAGTGCACAGTCATCCTCATGAACCTCCATGACGGATTCATCCCAGACGAACACGTGACGTTTGCCTATGTTTAAGAGATGCTCGACATCCTCATCCCTGATAACGGTGTTTCTTTTGAACGCCACCCCCTTGAAACCGTCACGCATTTCGGTAATGTCGTGACAGAGCTTCATGCCGACGGCGTCCCTTACATCAATCTTTTTCATAAAAACATTTCATAGAGTGCCCCCTTTCCGCACGGATAAACGGGGCCGGTGTTAAATCATAAAACCTTCAAGCACGTCTCCCTCTCGTACGGGGCCGTGATCCGCGGGAACAATCACCATGAGATTCGCTCCCGCCAGACTTCTTATCACGGCATTGCCCTGACAGGCAGACGGTCTCATGCAGACGACTCCGTCCTCAATGCTCATTCTGCCTCTTAAGAGACGCTCGCCCTTTGCCCCCTTCCCGAAATCACCGGTCATTGTGACCTTTATGATTTCCTGAAGATAATTCCTTTCCCCGGCATACTTTCGCAGAAGCGGACGGGCAATGCAGTGAAAATTAGTCATGGCCGAAGCCGGATTGCCGGAAAGGGCAATACACGGCTTTTTTCCCGAAAAACCGTAGGCGCATGCCATGCCGGGCTTCATTTTCACTCCGCGGCAGAGGATGTCCACGCCTGCTTTTTCCATCGCATCCGGAACCACGTCGTAGTCCCCGGCGGAAACACCGCCGGTGATGACAAGTGCGTCATATTCATTCATGCAGGCCTTAATGAGAGCCGCCGTCTTTCCGGTATCGTCACCGACCGTGCCGGCGTATCCCGCATCAAAACCGCAGCGAGCAAGTTCGGCAAGGAACATATGGCGGTTCGTATTGTAAATGCAGCTGCCCTGAAGAGGTTCTCCCACCTCGGCAAGCTCATTGCCGGTGCTCATCACGGCAATGCGGAGTTTTCTGTATACAGGGATCTCAGCATATCCCTGAGAGGCAAGCATTCCGACCACCCCGGCATCGGCGACGGTTCCCTTTTCCGCAAGAACGGTCCCTGCGGTTACGTCCTCTCCGGCCCTTATTACGTTGCGGTTATGTTCCAGAGGCTCCGTAATGGTCACGGTATTTTCATCAAATGTCGTTTTCTCGTACATCTGCACGCAATCGGCTCCTTCAGGAATCGGAGCCCCGGTCAGAATCTTTACGGCCTCGCCTTTTCCGAGAGCCCTGCCGGAAACATCACCTGCCCTGGTCTCGTAAATAACCCTGAAGTTAACCGGGCTGTCTTCCGAAGCTCCTGCCGTGTCTGAGCTTCTGAACGCATAACCGTCAAACGGAGATCTGTCGTAATGCGGAATCATCATTCCGGCGATGACATCCCCGGCAATCACCCTGCCGAAAACACCGGATATATCCGCTGTTTCAGTATCGATGACTCCGGTTTCGGCGAGAAGCATGTCTCTTGTTTCCCGAAAGAAAAGTTTTTTTAACTCTTTCATTCCCTTCTCCTCAAATTTTTCCACGAAGAGGCATTACCGCATCATCCGGCACAAAAAGGCTTATCCTCTTTCTGACGTCATAATGCAGACCGTCACCCGCAACCTGCCAGTAGAGAGGTGCGGGATTCCCGGAGCCTGCCGCTCTGAGCTCCACCATCCGGCTGAACAGGTTCTCCGTAACACTGACAATGTCAAAATCATAAAAACGCCCGCTCACGCCGTCAGGTCTTTCGGCCCTGAGATCGTTCATGCGGATTCCCGCGGCCGTAATTCCCGAAACGTCGGTATTTTCAGGAAGCTCCCTGCTGATTCCCCAGGCGGGAGCATGCAGCATTCTGCCGCCTTCAACCGTTGCCGGGGCAATGTTCTTTACTCCGGTCAGCCGGGCTCCGTACACCGTACGGGGATTTCTGAACACTTCACGCACTGGCCCTGAGTTTTCGATTATGCCGCCGTTCATTACGGCCACGCGGTCACTCAGTCTGTAAACTTCGTCGCGGCTGTGGGATACCAGTATGACCGGTCTCCTGAATTCTTTCATGATGCCGTAAAGCTCATTCTCCACGGCAAAGCGCAGATGTTCGTCAAGTGCGGAGAACGGTTCGTCCAGCAGAATTATCTCAGCCCCGTTAACCATGATTCTGGCGAGAGCCGTACGTTGCATCTGCCCTCCGGAAATTTCAGAGGACAGCAGATCGCTCACGTCGGTCAGATGAAGCCTTTCAATGACCTCATCAGTAATTCTTCTTTTTTCCGCGGCACCATGCCCGCCCCTGACGGAAGTCAGAATGTTCTCCCGCACCGTCATGTTGGGAAACAGTGCATAGTTCTGAAAAAGAAACCCCGTGTTCCGTTTCTGCGGCGGAATATTGATGCCTTTTTCAGAATCAAAAAGCACCCTGCCGTCCAGCACGATTCTTCCTCTGTCCGGCGTTGCCACGCCGGCTATGCAGCGCAGTGTCATGCTCTTGCCGCATCCTGACGCTCCGAGAATTGACGTCACGCCGTCACCGGCCTCAAACGAGACCTGCAGGCGGAAATTATCAAGCTTCTTTTCTATATCCACAGTAAGGGACATTTAAATCTTCCTCCTGCGGTTTTCCAGCATGTTCATAAAAAACAGCACCGTAAATGAAATAAGCAGATTGATGAAAACCCACCTCATGGCCAGTTCATCATTCTCCGTGCGCCACAGCTGATACACGGTGGTGGACACCGTGGCGGTTTCCCCGGGAATGTAACCCGACACCATGCTGGTGGCTCCGTATTCGCCGAGAGCTCTCGCAAAGGACAGCACCATACCCGCTATTATCCCGGAACGGCACACGGGCAGCATCAGTCTCCAGAAGATGAATGTCCCGCCGTGTCCCAGCGTTCTGGCGGCATCGGCAATGTTCACGTCAAATGACTCGAAGGCTCCGCGACAGGAACGGTACATCAGCGGAAAACTCACGACCGAGGTGGCAATGACCGTTGACCACCAGGTCATGGTGAGCCTGATGTCAAAGGCATTCATGAAGAATTCCCCGAAAATTCTGTGCGGACCCAGCCCCCTGAGCAGGAGATAGCCGATGACGGTCGGAGGAAGTACGAGAGGAATCGTGAGAATCACGTCCAAAAAACCCTTGACCGCCCGCGGCAGTCTGGAAATGTAATAGGCGGCAGCCGTCCCGGCAAAGAAAATAATCACCGTCGAAATAAGGGCGATTCTCACCGAGTTGTATAACGGATAGAGATCCATTCCTTCCACCTGTTGTCTGCCTCCAATGCGGGTTATCTGTCACCGGTCTCCGGTTCCGCAACGGAAACGTCTGCAGGACTCTTTTTTCCGTCACCGGAACCTGCCGGAGTCGATCTGATTACGGTAAACCCGGCCTCCTCAAAGACTGAAGCGGCTTCCGGGCTCTTCAGGTACTCAACCACCCTGATGGCCGCGTCCGCATGCACGGACTGCTTCAGTACGGCCACGGGATAAATCACCCGGCCGACAATCCCCGTATCCGCCTCGTCGACGACGGCAAGTCCGGCCGCCCTGGCATCGGTAGCATAAATGATCCCGGCATCGGCAGTGCCTTCCCTGACCTGAGAAGTAATTTCCTTAACGTTGCTTCCGAGGGTAACGCTTCCAGATTCAAAAAGATCCTCAGGCTTCATGCCGTAATAATCAAAAAGTTTCATGGCATACTGTCCTGCGGGAACATCCGTATTTCCCACGGCAAGAAGCAGGCTGTGGCTTCTGACGGCAGCGGGAAGTTCCTCAAACCCTGCGACTTTCTTCGGATTCCCGTCGGCAACGGCAAGCACCAGTTTATTCTCCAGCAGGTCGGTACGGGTATCTCTCCGTACGTATCCGCCCCCGTCCTTATCAAGCTGATTCATCTGCTTTGGTGACGCGGACATGAAAATGTCACAGTAGGCACCTTCGGTTATCTGGGTTTTAAGCGTTCCGGAGGAATCAAAGCTGAATACGATGTCCGTGTCAGGATGTGCTCTTTCGTATTTTTTCTCAATGGCTGAAAGAGTTTCCGTCATCGAGGCAGCCGCAAAAAAGGTTATCCTTGTTTTCTTAAAATCCGCACCTGCGGAAGCTTTCCCTTCAGAAGCTTCATCACCGTTCCCGCATCCTGCGGCAAACAGCAGAAAAACAGATGAAATCAGTAATGAAGTTTTCTCAATACCTAAAATATTTTTTCCAATCATAATATCCGATACAGTAGTCCGTTCAATGCCCGGCAATACGCAGTTATCATGTTAGCGTCCGCATTCACCATCCCGGCCGAGAAGAATGTTAAGACCGTGAGCAAGCTGAGACAGGCAGACGTCAAGACATTCCCCTACGGCTTTGCTGCTGCCGGGAAGATTTACTATAAGAGTTCTGTTTCTGATGACGGATACCGCTCTTGAAAGCATGGCCCTCGGGGTTATCTTCATGGATTCCGCGCGAATGGCTTCGGCTATGCCTGGGGCATTGCGGGTAGCCACGGCCATGGTAGCCTCCGGCGTCACGTCCCTGGCCGCAAAGCCTGTGCCTCCGGTGGTAATGATGAGGTTAACCCCCACCTCGTCCGCAAGACGTATGAGTTCTCCCTTCAGCCTTTCCTCATCATCAGGAAGCAGGAGGTACTCGGCAATCCTGTAGCCTTCAGCCGACAGACGTTCTCTCAGCAATGCCCCGCTGAGATCCTCACGAAGCCCCGCGGCCCCCTTGTCGCTTAAGGTTATTACGGCAGCCGTAAGCGGTTCGTAATCCGTGACCATGACCCTGTCCCCCTCTCTGATGACTCCGCCCCTCAGAACTCTGGCAAAAATTCCCTCCCGGGGCATTATGCAGTCCCCCATTCTTTTGAAGATGTCGCAGTGACTGTGACACTTTTTGCCTATCTGGGTTATTTCAAGCAGGCATTCACCGATTTCAAGATGCTGTCCCGAGGACAGTGCCTTAAGATCGTCGATGCCGTCAATGATAAGATTCTCGCCGAAGGCTCCGGGCTGAACGCCGGCCCCCTTAAGGTTGAAATCACTGATTGCGGCTCTGGGGAGCAGACTTATCTGACGGTGCCACTTGCCGGCATGGGCATCATTTTCAAGCCCCCAGCCCGCAACAAGCCTGGCTTCCGCGACCGCTTTTTTGGCAGTTCCCCTGCGGGAACTGATACAGATACTGCCGACAGTACCGGTTATGGTGTTCATTGTTAGTCTCTTTTAATTACTGTATGTTATGTTTTTTATTATATTTTCAGGTGCCACCGCTTACCGTGGTCACTTTTCTTCCGGACATTCCGCAGCGTGCTTTGCGCAGCCGCGGCAGAAATTCCGGCAGGACTCCGGACGCGGAAGTCTTCCGACGGGAAGAATCAGCTCAGGAACGTTTTTTTCAGCCATGGAAACCAGCTTATCCAGACCGTCATCCGTAAGTGCGCTTAAAGCAGGAAGTTCTCCGACGGACAAAACGGTATCGGCCAGAACTCCGGATACGGCAAAGGTTTTTTCCGTGAGACGGTCAGACAGCTCACTCTCGCTCCTGAGACACACGATGCGCGGCAGATTATATTCATAGCCGCCCTCCACTATGCAGAAATCAGGGTTGCAGAAGTACATAATGGAAAGAGTTCTGTCCATATCCTGACCGCCCGGGAAAATAAAATCCGTCTCCTTTCTGCCGAAAGCCGCCACAACGTCTGCGCCTGCCGCAGCATGTCTTGCCGTATTGGATCCGGTGCTTCCGTCAAGACTGAAGACCGGACAGTTGATGCACTTTACGGTGCCTACACTGTAGCCCTTCTGTTTCAGTTTTCCTATGAGACGTTCAACGGTTGTGGTTTTACCGGATTTACGCACCCCGACAATCTGAAAAACCTTCATGACAGAAATTTTCCTCCCGTGGCGTGGGAATGCGGCCGTCATGCCGTAAATTCCCTTAATGCTCCACCGAATATTAGCGTAATTCATCACGTGCCGCATTATGGTTATCGGCTATTTTTGACATTGCACTGAATTTTTACCGGGGATTGCGGCAAATACGTGGCGTCAGCACGTTTTATCTTACTTTTACGTTTATCCGGGAGGCTTTTCGCCCAAACAGAAATCCGGGAATCCCTAATGCGGATTTTCCGAGTGCTGTCACCGTATTGCAGTACGTTAATGTTGATGTGAAGCTATCCCTGTCTTATACTAACCGCCATTAATCGGAACGGTTATGGCAGGATATTATTTTGGACAGAATTGTATATGACATTGCGGTAATAGGTCTGGGACCGGCAGGTTCCACCTTTGCAAGACTGGTCGACAGCCGAAAACTCAGGGTTGCGGCCTTTGACAAAAAGAATGATACGGAAGAAAGCTTCAGAAAGCCGTGCGGCGGACTACTTTCACCGGACGCCCAGAAGCTGTGTGCCAGATTCAGTCTCACCCTGCCATCCGACGTACTTGTAACTCCGCAGATATTCTCCGTGCAGACAATAGATCTCGGCTCGAAAATGATCCGTGACTACCAGCGCTTCTACATAAACATGGACAGACACGCCTTCGACAAATGGCTTAAATCTCTCATTCCTGACACGGTGGAAATCCATGACGGAACCGTATGCACCGCCGTCACTAAAAACGGAGACCTGTACGAAATCGATGTTACCGAAAACGGTTCTCACGAAAGATATCTTGCGAAACACATCGTGGCCGCCGACGGTGCAAACTCAGTTGTAAGAAGAAATCTCTTTCCGAAGCACCGCATTAAAACATACATGTCGGTGCAGCAGTGGTTCAGGGATGAACACGCAAAACCGTTCTATTCCTGTATCTTTGACAGGGAACTTACCGACTGCTATGCCTGGGGACTTTCAAAAAACGGCTACTTTATTTTTGGTGGAGCCTTTCCTGTCAAAAATGCCAGGGAGCGCTTTGAAAGCATGAAGACAAAGCTGGAGGACTACGGCTTCCTACTTGAAAACCCCGTAAAAACCGAGGCCTGCATGGTACTGAGCCCGACGCATCCGTGGCAGTTATTCCCGGGAAAGGACAAATGCTTTTTTCTCGGAGAAGCGGCAGGCTTCATAAGTCCTTCTTCACTTGAAGGCATAAGCCATTCCTTTGAAAGTGCCTACAGGCTGAGTGAGCTTTTCAACGTTAAAGATGATGTTACCGCCTCTGACTACAGAAAAGCCACACTGATGATGAGACTGAAACTTTTTCTGAAAATTATCAAAAGGCCTTTTATCATGAATCCGCTGCTGAGAAGAATAATCATGAAGCTCGGAATCTGCTCAATAAGAAAAATCGACGGTGATGACGTCTTCTCCCGAGACAGCCGACAAGCCGGAAACAAGAACTGAAGAAGAAATAATCACCTGTCTCCGGAATCAGAGCCTCTCAGGCTGATGACCACGTACTCCGACCTTGTCCCGGTCTTGAACTTTATCGCCCAGTCGGAAAGTCCGGAGGTAACGATAAAGTCCGAAGCCATGCGATGCTCACGGCCGGATACGGCATCCACGGCTCCGATGATTTTTCCGACCTGATTAAACGGAAAAAGCTGACCGCCGTGCGTATGTCCGGACAGAACGAGATCCGAACCGGCTCCCGCAAGAAGATCGTATTCAGCAGGCTGATGATCAAGTACAATCGTATAATTCTCCGGAGCAACTGAAGCCATGAATTCTGACGGAGCCTTACGCGAGGCGTGACGTTCCCTTACGACGGAAAGATCCTTGCGTCCAAAAACGGTGAGACGTTCACCGAGATCAACGGACTCATCGCTCAGAACCGTCACTCCGTTTTTTTTGAGTTCTTCCGTCAGCTCACTCATGCTGAAACCTCTGCGGGCGGCACCGTAATACCCCTTGTCATGATTTCCCGCCACGAAATACACTCCCATGGATGTCTTAAACTCCGCAAGAGCCCTGCAGGATGCAATCATGTCCTCCCGCGACGTATCGTCATCCACAAAGTCACCGGCAATAAAAACCGCATCGGGACGCTCGGCGTTCATCTCCTTAACCAGTCCGGCAAAACCGTCGGCGTCAAAGGTGGTGCCGATATGCGAATCGGCAAACATAACAAACTTCACCGGCTTTACGATTTTGGACGTAACAATGTTATATTCGGTTCTCCATACATGATGATCGGCATACCAGCCGCCGCAGAGCACGGCGAAACTCAGAATGAATCCCAGAACCGGAACTGTCTTTTCCGGAAGCTTCTTTCCGAACAATGCCGAAACGGCCGAACGGAACAGACTGCAGACCAGAAGAAATACCGCAAAATGCCAGAGAATTATGGCGGCGTTAATAAAACGCAGACACAGCCCAAAGATTACAAAGGGCATGAAAACCGATAACAATGATGCGGCAAAAGCCGTTTTTTCGGAAAAGTGCGGCCTGAAAAAACACCGGACCCCGTAAGCGGCATAAAAGAGTGCCAGCATGGTCAGAGCGATTATGACAAGAAGAATGATGAACCACATGGTCATGGGCTATACTCCTTACTGACGGAAATAACCGGGACTTACGACGGAACCGGCTCAGGAACAGAGTCCTGACATTCATTAAAGTATAACACACTGCAGCCATAATCCCGGAAATACGTGTTCCGAATCCGCTTCTTTTTCATAACGCTTTTCAGGTTATCTCAATATAAATACAAAACAGGTTATTTTATTGTTTTATTGTTAAATTTATTTAAAACCGCAGGTTAATTTTCTGTTTTTTAACGGATTATTAATTGATCACCGTCTGATATGTTCACGTTTAAAGGATATGTCACGGTGTCTCTGCTTATACTTTTTAGTATAAGAAATATCCGCTTCCGCCGGGATACCTGTCCCTTTTCATTTCCGGACAGACGGGAACCGCGGCGCACGACGGACACATGGAGAACTGAAATGAAACTAACGGTCACGTCAATCATAATATCCGTTACGGCACTGCTCTTCTGCACGCCGGCCGATGCCGGCGTTCACAGAAGAACCGCTCAGGATATTATCACCGAAAACTTCAGAATCATGGATGCGGCCGAAGCCGAAGTTCCTGCAAATGAAGTGCTCGGCACTCTCGGCAACAGGATCGTCGTAACTGGAGAAAGAGCTCCCGATCATCTGGCATTTGTCAAAACCTCCACCGATCACAACTATATCATTACCGGAAAACTGCTGGTACGGTGCGGTAAAAATGACTGCAGTCTGCCTCCCAATCTGCATATCAGTAAACTGAGTACCTCGGTTTATGAAATAACCGCGGAAACCTATGACCAGTGGGAAAAACTCATGACCGAACTGCCATACGGCAACGGCGTCAGACAGGTATCCCCGTCATACCTTCTCGGAACATCCACGTCACATAAACATCCGAAGTAACGACAACTCCGGAGCATTAACGCAAACACTGCGAATAATAACAATACATAATAATTTAATAACAAATATAAGAACCTGGACAATGTTAATACGTAAAACCCAACCTTAGGCAGGACAATACGGCCATCAGACGCCCTGCCTGAAGGAGGAACCAGAAATGAACAAAGCACATATATTCCGCTTACGCTTATTAAGTGTTCTCCTTGTTTCAGCCGTGACGGCATGCGGTGGCGGCGGTGGCGGCGGAAGCCCTTCCGCGGGCACCAGGATCGCCGAACCTGAAGGCACACTGGATTTTGCGGAATACGGAGACCTGTACAGCGGCAAACCGTACCTTATCAGATACCCGGCAGCGGCTGATGCCGTCAAATCCGCAGACACTCCGGAAATATATGCCGAATATGGCGAGATAAGCCGTGTTCATCCCTACACCGGAGAACCTGCTCCGTCAGGCTCGGTATACTACTACGTTCCGGAAAGCGTGCTTAACGGCTTGTCATCACCGTATTCCCTGACTGAAAAGTTTACGATAGTCTACGGAGACGGAAGCCGAAACGTGTTCACCCTTGAATTGGGAGCAAAATCTCCGGACGGAGATCCCCTCTTTGCGGAACAGTGAAATCTTAAGAACGTGGGACAGAATCCGTTCGGTGTAGACGTCTCCCCGGTTGAGGGAATAGACATTAACGTTATCCCGGCATGGCACATGACCGATGCCAACGGAGAAAACATCACCGGAAAAGACGTGAAGATTGCCGTTCTCGACACAGGCATAGATTTCAGACACGAGGATCTTTCGGACCGCAGGTACACGCCTTCGGTAAAAGCAGCGTTCATAAACCAGGAGTTTTCCCTCACCGACGTCATCTATAACGAAACAATGCTTCACGGCACAAAGGTTGCCGGTATTCTGGCAGCAACCGCAGGTAACGGCAAAGGTGTGCGCGGCATCGCGTACAACGCGAAACTCACGGCGTACCACAAGGACAACACCGTCTTTTCCTATCTGACGAAACATCAGGACATAAATACAATCAACGCCAGCATTGCCCTGGACAGCAGTTACGTGTATTCACCGGACAAGGAAAGCTATTTCGAGGCCATGTTTGAAAACGGCATACCGTTCATCAGGGCAGCGGGAAACGAATACACCGGCGTGTCATTCCATGACGGAACCGTCTATCCTCTGAACTGTGTTTCCGTAAAGGCGGACTGTCAGTTCAACCAGACCTCATCCTTCAACAGGGGAAGATACGTAATTACCGCCGGAGCACTTAACTCCATGGGGAAAAAGTCATCATACGGTTCCACGGGCGCCCATCTGTGGGTAACCGGAATGGGCGGAGAATTCGGATATAACGGAAATAAGAATTCATCTGCAGCAATCGTAACCACCAAATACAGTCACGAGCCTTACGAGTATCAGGATCTCAGGGACAGAGACACTCCATGGAGAAAGAATAAGGATAAATATAAGGATCGCCGTTACTATACCCATATCATGAACGGTACCTCCTCAGGAGCTCCTACCGTCACCGGTGTTTCGGCGCTGATCATTCAGGCAAAACCGGACGTTACGGTACCACAGATAAGATATATCCTGGCATCAACCGCAAACAGCGACACCAGTCCGGGGTGGTCAGGTCTGAAATATTCAGCGGTGAAATCAAAGGTGTCAGCCTACGGCGGCAGTACGATAACTCATGATCCGGGATGGTTCACCAACGGTGCAGGGCTGAGATTCTCCAACCGCTACGGTTTCGGAGTGGTTAATGCGGCTGCGGCAGTATCAAAGGCTCTTTACTGCGAAGAGGACGAGTACTGCTCCAGAAGAGCGGAGCTTCCATCAGATTACGTTAGCACCAATGACACTCCGTGCTCATTGGATGACGGAGGAAAAAACATCACATGCAGCTTTACGGATTTTGAAAGCACGGATAACTACGGGCCGTCACGTCCACTCATGGAGATAGAGGACATCGCCGTCAACTTAAGTTCCCTCGTCTATGACGGTAATACGGACTCAGGCAAATGCGTACAGGCCGCAAATGCGAATCAGAACGGTATAGCCCATGCCAACAGTCTGCTGCAGATTGAAATGAAATCTCCTGAGGGAACAATGTCCCTTATAAAGTCCGTTTATGCCAACTGGGACTTCAATGCCCGCACCATGCATAATGAAAGGCCGTCATTCAGCTATGACAGTAACTTTATGATATACACATCCGCCTTCTATGCGGAACGTGCATCCGCTGACGACTCTTTCATTCTGAACATAAAGAGTGAATGTCCGATAGACGTGGACAACCTTAACAGAAGCATCCGCATAAGAATAGGAGGATATGCACTCTGACGAATGTACGCAGCCCGAAAAGGCGGCAGTGACGGAAGCATTCATAACCTCACTGCCGCCTTTTACCGCAAAGCCCGTGCAGACCAAACGCCCTTCCGGATAATCATTTCCGCACGTAATTTAATTTTCCGTTTGAAAAAATAAAATATGTTTTATACAATATATTTGTGTACAACATATTTTGGAAATCAAAAATGAAAGACGATTACCGCGATGCACTGAGGCTTTCAAACCAGCTGTGCTTTCCGCTCTATGCGGCGTCAAGAAACATCACCGGACTTTACGTGCCGCTGCTGAAGCCTCTGGGACTCACCTACACCCAGTATATTGTCATGATGGTGCTGTGGGAAAAGGATGGCATTTCCGTTTCCGGAATCGGTGAAAGACTGATGCTGGACAACGGCACGCTGTCCCCGCTGCTCAGAAAAATGGAACAGTCAGGGCTTATCGAAAGACACAGAAGTCCGGATGACGACCGGGTGGTGGTAATCACCCTTACCGACAAAGGACGCGAACTTCGGGAGAAAGCTGCCGACATTCCTGCAAAAATGGGAAAATGCGTAAATCTTTCACCGGAAAAAGCCCGCATGCTGTACGACCTGCTGTATGAGATTCTTCATGATCAGGGATACGCCGGAAATCTTTCCGACAATAATAATTCAGGGAAATAACCGATACTGATGCATAAACATTAAGGAGATTTTATGAAAAACGTATATGACTTTACCGTAAAGGACAGACGCGGAAACGATGTCAGTCTGTCAGATTATGCAGGCAAGGTTCTGCTCATCGTCAACACGGCAACCGGTTGCGGTTTTACACCGCACTACGATCCGCTTGAGGCAATGTATGCGGATCTCAGGGATCAGGGATTTGAGATTCTGGATTTTCCGTGCAACCAGTTTGCCGGACAGGCTCCGGGCACCGACGATGAAATTCATGAATTCTGCACCTTGAAGTTCGGTACCGAATTTCCGCAGTTTGCAAAAATCGACGTCAACGGCGAAACGGCTGATCCCCTCTTTGTTTTTCTGGCCGGTGAAAAGCCGTTTAAGGGTTTTGGCAACGGCATCAAGAACAGGGCTCTGGAAATGTACGCCGATAAGAATAACAAAATCTTCGGTGACAAAACCCATATTGGCTGGAACTTCACCAAGTTCCTCATTGACCGTAACGGAAACGTCATCGCTCGCTTTGAACCGACTGATGACATGAATGATGTGAGAGCCGCAGTGGAGGCTCTGCTTAAATAAGACGGCATGCCTGAATACGAAAAGCCCCCGAATTAGAGTGCCCCCCGAAAGTTGAACAAAACTTCGGGGGCTTTTATTTCCGGCTTCAGCCGGACTCATTCTCTCTGACGTTCCGTTTTCCGGGGATTACTCCTGAAGGAGCATCCCCTTCTGGCATTGAGTCAGCTCCGCTATTTGACGGTCACAGTTACGGCCGGGTCATAAGACAGATACATTCTGGTTCCCAGCTGATCAAGATATGAGCCGTTCATGAGAGCCACGGAACTGCCTTTATGAGCGCCTTTTATCACGTAGGCCACGGTCACGGACTGAGTGCCGTATACGGAGTGTGTGGTCACGAAGCCCGTATCTCCCTTGGTAACGGTCGGATAACCCAGGGATCCCTTCTGTACCTTTCCGGCAAGGCGATCCTCTTCGCTGCCGTTATACACCCTTACAAGAACGGTATTGGCAGGCAGTTTGTTTTCGGAAGTAACCACACCCCTGAAGACGGTGTTTGACTTAAACTCCTTAACAACAAGAATCTCCTCGTTTACCTTGAGACTTATCGGACCGCGGAGCTCCTTACCGGTGCTGTCATAGTAACGCTGACTTACGGTTATGCCGCCGGTGGCAATAGGCAGCTTCTGCACGTAATCATCCACGATTACCGTGGCAATTGCGGTTTCGGAGGACTTGTTCTCAACGGTCACGGTATTGTTGGCAACCTTAATCCGTTCGGTTGATGCCGGAGTCCTGTTTATGGTTGAGATGTCCGCAATCAGATACTGACATGCCGCAGTGTAGTATTCGTCAGCGTTGAGGTAGCCGTAAAGACTGTCAAGGCCTTCGGAATATCCCGCCTTCATTGAGGATCTTATAAGGGCAAGAACCTCATGATTCATGTAGTTGATATTGAACGGGAAGTAACCGAGGAGCTTCTTGGCAAGCCCGACGTCATCCAGTATACGTGCTGACAGGGTGCGGGTGTTGTTGTACTTCGCATTGATTGAGGCAAGAAGAGCGATACCGCGTTCAAGGGCGGCGGTACGTCTTGTCTTATCCCCGTACAGTCCGAAAATATCGGCGTAATAGGCGAATGCTTCCACCGGAAGATCTTCCTTTTCGCCTGAGGCATCAAACCTGTAAACCGCATTGGTCTTGACGTTGACACCCATTCTGGCCAGTGCGTACATGGACAGGGAAGCAACGTTTTCATTTCCGTTGTTCTGCAGTTCCATGAGCTTGGTCTTGGCAACGTCCAGCACCGTTCTGCTGACGCCGAACCCTGAGTTGTTGGCCTCGATCAGGAACAGGGATGCATAGGCGTAGGCATACTGATTTTCGTCATATGAATATGGCACGTCGGATAATGAGCCGTATGGGTCAAATTTTGACTCAATGAGCGAAACCCTGTCGTTCAGGTATTTCCTGATTTCACGGGTCTCGGCATTATCCTTTGCTCCTGATTTTTCCATGCCGTTCAGGACGGAGAGCAGTGTAAGTCCGTTTGAAACCTGGGTGTATATGCCGGCAAACATGGAATTGTCGGAAAGAACGTCCTTCACGATTTCAGAGGTGTCGGAAAGAGGGAACCTGCCGAATTTCACCACGGCATCCGCACCGTCGGCATACTGATTCACAAAAACAATGTTCTTCTTCTGCCCCGGAGCAAGAACAATGATTTTATTTTCACCGGCCCTGGTCAGAGGATTGATGACACTCACCTCCTTCTCGGTTGTGAAGCTGTAGCCGTCAGACTTCACGTCAAGCTTTATGTAGCCCGGTTCGGTGTTTTCAGCAGCAACCGTTACCGGGACGGTGCCGATTCCGGCGTCAGCAACGTCAACCTTACCTTCGGCTCCGCATTTTAAGCTTCCGCGACAGGTTATACCGTAGGTATACGTGCCGGCCTTACCGCTGAGATTGTTTATGGAAAGCTGAGCCTCAACGGAATCCCCCTTATGGAGATAGTAAGGCATAATCAGTCTGCTTACAGCGCTGTCCCTGATTACCACGTCCCTTTCATAGGAACCCAGTCTGTCGGGAGACCAGGCAGTAATCATGAGTGCGGCGGTACTGCTTACGTCATTGAGATCGTAATGGAGCTTTGCCTGACCGTTTTCAACCTTCACCCTGGCAATATGGTGAGACAGCATGTTATCGGTAATGTTGCTGAGGGTAACGCTGTCAACGGAGAATTCATCCACGTCATCGCCATAACCCTGACCGTCGCGGTTTACGTTCTTCATGACATAGGCATAAGGATCCAGGATGGACGTATCAAAATATCTGTGGCTGTACATCGTTTTTTCAGGATGAGGAGCCTTCTGACCATTAATGCTTAAAATCCCCCTGTCAATGAGTGAAGCGGCCACGTAGGTATCCTTGTCGGCATTGTCAACCTTTACCGTAATGTCCAGACCTGAGTTTGGCTTCACGTTCTCCGGAACATCCGCGGAAACATTGAGGGTCGCGGCGGAAGTATCAGGCTCTATGTAGGCGACACCGACGGAACGCAGGGTTCCGAGATGTCTGCTTTCGGCAGACGCATAAGTGGAAAGAACAGCATAACTGCCGCGCACAAAACCGCTGCCGAGCTTCAGCGGAAGCTTGTTGTGCCCCTTCTTAACCTCATAATGAACCATCTCCGGAACAGGAGTGTCGAACATCAGATCGGCATAACCGTCATAACCGCTGTCGAACTCGAGGTATGCCGTTTCACCGGCCTTATAGACTTTCTTGTCGGTATAGAGTTCGAATCTGTCAGGATATCTGGAATCCAGTTCGGAGCAGGAACCGGCATAGAAATCCGTGGAGGTCTCCAGACCGTCATGATTAAGTCTGATGACGTAGCTGCCGCCGTCAAATCTGTATTTTATTCTGCCTGATTCCTTATCAGCCTTCAGATCCAGCGTACCTGCGGTTACCGGAGAGAGATATTCGTTTCTGAGATAATACCAGCCGTTGCTGTTGCGCACGTACTGATATGAAACGTTTCTTCTGAAAATGGAGTACTCAACCACGCCTTCATGAAGTTTGCCTGACTGATCCGCAAGAATCACGGAGAAATCTGAGGTAAGCTGATCACCCTTGTCAAAATTCGTCTTTATGCCTGCGATCGTTTTTTTAAACGGAACGCGGAATTCGGCAACCCTGCCGTGAACCTTTGAATTAGGGTCAAGGAAATTGATTACCGACCTTATCTTCTGCGGATATTCTCCGGAGAAGTTTGACGGATTAAAGTTTATGAGAAGCTCGCCGCCGGCTCCGGTGACGGCATCCTCGATGTTTCCGGGGATGGTATATTCGGAAAACTGACGGCTGTTCACACCGAAATAATAATCCTTGTAGGCATCAAACGGATGATTGTCCGGCTCCACGCTGTAATATCCGGACACATTGATGTCCGGAGCAGGAGCTCCGTAGGTGAACCTTGCGCTGACCTTTACCTTACCGTCATCAGGCAGTACACTGCCCACGTCCGAAACTTCGGTCTCGATTGAGGAAGGAATGAAATTATCCACCAGAACCCTTGTACTGGCGAGAATGACCTTTTTGTCAAAACCCAAAACAAATTTCCAGTTTCCGAGTCCCGCATGTTCGTCAAAGGCGAAGTCATAATCAAAGGCTCCGGCCGCAGGATTGCTTAAAGGTATTTCCTGATAGAGAAGCCCGTCAGGTCTGTATACCATGAGCTTCAGCGCCTTGAGATCCGCCGCCCTGAAGTTTTTATTGCGGACAATGGCATGATAATTTACGGTTTCACCCGGACGTACCATGGTTCTGTCGGTGTAGGCAAAGACATTGTAGTCGGAATCCACGGCATCCTCATCGTAGGTCTTCACGCCCTCAAGATACAGCGGACTGAGACGCAGGTCCTGACTGTAGAAATCATTGTTTCCGGAGACGTTGATGACGGCCGGCGTAAGAGCATTGGCACCTGATACAGCCTTTCTGTCGAAGTGTGCATAGCCGTCCCTGTCGGTAACCGCGGTGGCAAGAACCTCACTGCTTGTACTGAGGAGCGAGGCCTTGAAACCTGCCAGCGGTCTGGACGTGCTTAAGGATCTTACGGCTACGTCAATACCACCGTTTCTGCGGTAGGTTGTCATGCCGATATCCGTGACGACAACTGATTTTGCCAGAAACATGGAATCATAATGATCAGAGGCATAGGTAATGCACTCATTCCCGTCGGCACACTCATCCCTGTCGGTTATGATAAGCACGTAGACGCCTGCTCCGGCTCCCGCGGAAATATCGTTGATATCTACCATGGTAACCTGAGTCTTATTGGCGTTACTGTTTACACTGTAAACCTTGGAACCTTCAAAAATACCGTGATTACGGAGATAGTCGGTAAGCTCCCAGCGGTATTCAAGCTCGGAGGTTGCCTTTGAAACATACCCGGGAAGGTCATTCTTGGAAATGCGGTAGAGCGTTGCCCTGAATCTGTCGTGATTAACTGTCTCAACGGCCACCTTCTTTTCCTTGGATGCCGCTGAAATGATGTTGCCTGAGCGGAAACTTATCACGGGCTGATGATCGGCTGTTTTGAATTCCACGGACAGATCGTGAGTCAGTCGGTTATTCGGTGCCGTTTTCAGTCCGGCTTTTACGGTAACGCGGTAATCCGTTCCAAAATCAAGAGCGGAAACACACAGATTTCTGCCGTTGACCAGTACGCCGGCATCCACCTTCTTACCGGTTGCCAGGTTCACAACATCAACAAGGTTTTTCAGGGCCTTATCGGTGATGCCTGAAGTGTCAGGATTCTGACTCATCACCAGACAGGAGGTTGCGGAACCGGCCTGATTCTGATCAATGACCCTCAGTATTTCCGGTTCATCAGCCAGGGCCTCAACACCGTATCCCGCATACATCAGAGCGGTAAGAGACAAAGTTAACTTTGATAAATTCATCTGTCATCAGTCCTTAATAACGATACATAATTCCTAAGGCCTGTTTTCATGACGATCATTCAGGGACGAAAGACTCAGAATGAACGGATAAAAACAAACCGCACAATTCTGTTTTCTATTTTAGGTTTAAGCTGATTTTTGAGCAATTTATACCATTTTTTACCGTCGTAAAAGTAATCATCAGTCAAATAATAAGGTACCTGCTCAGCTGCTTCAGCCTGACCGTCTGTTCATTCTTTCGGCAAAACGGGGAAGCCTGCGGCGGTACAGTTCCTCAAGATACCGGTTGAAATGTCTGGCCGTTACGGCAGGAGGAAGGGAATCCTCCGCAGTGACATCGGAAGCACGGATGTTTTTTCCCCTGGTAACGTAAAAACACGGCACGCGTGAAGGTGCGGAAATATTAAAAAATCCCCTGCTCAGATAATCGGGCTCCGAACAGTATATGAAAACCGGAACAATGTCCATGTCGAGGCGGACCGCCAGATTGGCTGCCCCGCGTCTGAAAGAGATATCCCCGCGGGTTCTGCTGCCTTCCGGAAATATCAGCAGATTGTCTCCGCTTTTCGCAGCTTCCGCGACATCTTCAAACGGGGACTGGTTGTTAACGTATCCCAGATGGCTGATGACTTGTCTCATAAATCCTTCGGTAAGAGATTTCTTTACCATCGAATTGACATTCGTGTTCATTACCGACGTAAGAATGACATAGTCCACCAGAGTCGGATGATTGGCGATTATGACAGAGCGGTTTTCCGGAATGTCCGAAAAAAGTTCGCGACCGGAAACGAAGCGGAAGCCGTCATTCCCGGCTGCATCCTGATCTTCATCGCAAATGGCAAAGCGTACCCTGAAGACATTCATTAGCCCGGAAATAAATATTATAAAACGGAACCCCGTCTTTACAAGAAGCCGAAGCACCAGACAGCGCCGTCTTCTGTTTTTGATAACGAGAGTCAGCAGAAAAAAAACGGGCACTCCGAAAAAAACCGCCCCGAAGGAAAACACACCGAAGGCAATCAGGGTTGCCGCACTTCTTAAAAGACAGGCCATTCTGCTCATGGTTCACCGGTCCCGATTACGATTACCTTTTTCCGTCGTGATTATCACTCTCATCCGGGTTGACAAACTTCAGATCCCTGAAGAAATCCACGGGATCCGTACAGCCGTCCCTGACGTAATCAAATTCAAAATAATGTTCCCGCTCCGCATCGGAAGATTGTCCACGTGCGCTGTCCGCCGTCAGAAAATCCCCCACCGAGCTTACGTCAGCCTGCCACTTTTCAAGAACAAGGGCGCAGGCGAATGATCCGTTATAGAACACCTTCTGCGGTATTGGCATGATGTTGTTTGACAGATCCTCTTCATAGATGACCACCAGAACTCTGGTTCTGTCCTCGCCGCAGAGAGAGGCATAGGCTTCGGCCATGGCCGCTCCGAGGGTATTCTCCGCGGCACTTACGGCGGTCGTTTCACCGTGAAATCCGCTTATTATGGAGAAAACGCCGATATTGCCGTTATGTACCGAAGCGGAAAACTCCGTCGGTGAAACGCCACCGTCCATGCGTACGTCACGAAGCAGTGATATGCATCTTTTGGTTTCTCCGGTACGGCTTGCATAAATCACCTTGTCAATTTCGAAATGTCTGAAGGCCTCCATGGAAACAGCCACCGCCATCTTGCCTGAGGAGTTGAGGCGGCGTCGCATCATCATGGGAATGGCTTTTACGATGTCGAGATCCTTTATGGAACTGTCATCATGATGATTGTAACTGATTCCCTGAATCTTTTTTAAATCTTCATACGTATGTGCATAACCGGAAACGAAATATGCACGTCTTAAATTAAATCTGAAGCTCACGACGCATCCTCAAACAGTACCTGAATCGGACGATGCATACGCACCGCCAACAGACAGATTATACAGTACGGGGGACTTTCCCTCAAACATCACGGCGGAAAACCGTCTCTACTGACCGAAAAACATGTACCCGATGACCACGGCCGCCACTACGGCCGCAAAATCCGCCAGAAGCCCGCAGAATACGGCGTGACGTACCCTGGTAATGCCCACGGCCCCGAAATATACCGCTATAACGTACAGAGTTGTTTCGGTGGAGCCCTGCATAATGGAGGCAATGTGCCCCGCCAGTGAATCCGGTCCGTGGACATTGAAAATGTCCAGAAGAAGCGCCCTTGAGCCGCTTCCTGACAGAGGTCTGACAAGGCCTACCGGCAGAGCGTCAATAAATGATGTTTCACTTAAAAACAGACTGAAGAAGTATCGCAGACCGTTAAGTACCAGTTCCAGAAGTCCGCTGCTTCTGAATACCGCAATGGCAAAAAGCATGGCTACAAGATACGGAAGAATGTCCACGCAGATACCGAACCCCTGCTTTGCCCCGTTTATGAAATCCTGAAAAACCTTCTTTCTGAGGAAGAGTCCGTAGGCAATCACCGCCCCCACAAAACCTACCATGCAGACATCACTGAACACCGTGGCCTGATGAGCCAGATTTTCCCCGGCACGCACGGCCCAGACGCCAAGCCCGGCGATAAGACCAAGAAGGAAGGTAAATGCCGCAAGAACCGGCAGCTTCACAATATTGATTTTCTGGATAAAGGCCGTAACCAGGAAACCTACGACCGTCGAAACCGCCGAAGTCAGAAGAAGAGGCAGAAAAACATCAGTGGGACTTGCCGAACCGAACTGTGTTCTGTACATGATGATGCTTACGGGAAATATGGTTATGGCAGACGTGTTTATCACCAGAAACATAATCTGGCTGTCGGTGGCGGTGTCCGGATTCTGATTCAGCGTCTGCATGTCCTTCATGGCACTGATGCCGAACGGAGTGGCGGCGTTATCAAGTCCCAGCATGTTGGCGGACATGTTCATGGTAATACTGCCGATGGCAGGATGCCCCTTTGGTATCCCCGGCATTATTATCCTGAAGAGCGGCTCAAGCAGCGTGGCAAGCTTTGATGTAAGTCCTGCCGATTCCATGATTGAGGCAATCCCCATCCACAGACAGGTCATACCGAGAAGCCCGGTTATGACCTTGACGGACAGTTCTGCCGAACTGAAGAATTCCCGAAGAAAGTCTTCGATCTGCATCTCTCCGAAAAAACATCTTATCAGTGCGGAAATGATTCCCAGAAGAATCATCCATCCCCAAATAACATTAATCATTCAGCAGTCCCGTTCAAATAATCCGGCCCCCGTGATGGAAAAGTGCGGACAATGATAAAAACCCGGAAAAAAGTATCCGGAACAAAAATAAAATCCGGAAGGTTTAAAAAGCTTCCTTCCGGATAATTTTAAGATCTTTAACCGTTACATGTCGCATAAAGCGGTGTTTTATGCAGACATCTTCAAAAAAATAGCACTACTGAAGCACGTCAAGACAGGCTTCAATTCTGATTCCCTTGAACTTGTCATCGTTGTCCTTGTTTCTGATAACCATCTTTTTTACTGAAACCATTGCATCGGAAACCGCAGCCTTAAGGTACATGCCCTGAAGCAGTCTGCCCATGAGAATTGACAGGAAGATGTCCCCGGTTCCCGGAAGGAATACCGGCACGGAAACATAAGGAAGCACGAAATATTCATCCTGCTCGGCACTGTAGCCCGCAACGGCCTCGCTTCCCTCAACGTGACAGCTTGTGATTACAACGGATTTGGAACCGAGCGCCCTCAGCCGGTCAATAAGATCAAACACCTCGGCCCTGGTAAGATCTTCCCTGTATTCGGCATCTGCCAGATATACGGCTTCGGTATAATTCGGAACACTGCAGTAGGCGACGGACATGAGCCTTTTCATGTTGGCCACTGTTTCCATGGTCATGCCGTTATAAAGGGAGCCGTTATCAGCCATTATCGGATCAACAAAAATAAGAACTCCTTTTTCAGCCTCACTGCTGCAGAAATCAATAAGAAGATCCGCCTGCGCCGTTGAGGTAATGAGACCTGTTGACACGGCGTCAAACCTGAAACCTAGTTCACGCCATACGCGGATGGAATCACGCATGTAGTCCGTGGTGTCCTGAATACTGAATTTCCCATATTCCAGCGTGTTTGAAACCAGAGCCGTAGGAAGATTGTAAATATGGTACCCCATATTGGTAAGTACCGGAATCATGGCTGAAAGAGCCACTTTACCGTAACCGCAAATATCATTAATCAGGAGAATCTGTTTGCTGCTGGTCATATAGTTATCTCTGTTCTGATGCGGTAACGGCCAAATCCGAACCGCGGATGTTCCAAAAATCCGGTAGGCAGATGACTGCTGTCAGTCGCAGTCGCGTCCGCACTACAATTCTGCCTGCATTATTACACATCGTTTTTTTTTGATCAATCCCACATTCCGCTTATCGGAAAATAACCGGGCCTCCCCGGATGTTCTTTCCGGGGAGGCCCGCTGATTTCAGAATACCGAACCTCAGGTACGGCATGAATGGAAGGAGGTATTAGAAGTCAAAATCAAACTTGTATACTGCATCCACAGCCTGTTCAATGGAGCTGAGTGCTTCTATGTAGAATCTCGGGAACATCTCATAACGGATGCGGAATTCTGACACTGCATTATATATGCCGTAGCCGTAAGCAACCTGAACCTTAGGAAGTATATATGCTGAAACCTCCACGGAGGTATCATCACCCTCACCCTTGGAATCCAGAGACATTTCCTCGAGTCCCATAACCTCACCCATGCTTCCGAGCACGCTGTTGGTCTGCATCAGGCCCACACCGAGCAGCAGCTGGGTAGCCATGTCACTGCTGCCGTTGGTCTGATCAAGTCCCCTGCCGCGGAGCAGATATGAAAGCGCCTCACTCTGATTCATTTCAGGACGGGAGAAAATCTTCACGTTCGGACTGTTGGCATTGCCTGACACGTTAATGCCTACGGTAATGTTGTCATCCTCCATTGACTGAGGATTCCTTATGGCACGGATATTGAGGTTTGGACTTGCCGGATCTCCGATAAAGGCAATCACGCCCTGCTCTATCAGCAGATTCTGTCCGTAAGCCCTGAAGGTACCGTCCTCGAGTTCAATCTTACCCAGTACGGAAAGCGGCTTGTTGGCACGCTGTCTTACCTTAAGATTACCCTGAAGTCTGGTCTTGAGTCCGAGTGCGTTAATCCTGATTTCAGGTCCAAGCTTCACGTTTACAGCCATGAGGAACGGCAGCGTATACTGCTCATCTTCTATCACCAGACCGTCCTTGTCTTTGGTATATTCGGTTATGTCGGATGATGCAGATACGGAACTGGCAGGCAGATCCTTAATCCTGATTCTGGCTGACGGAACCTCCACATCACCGGTGATACTGCTGAACCTGTCGGTGAACTTTCCCTTGAGATCAAGCTTCACCAGCGCATCACCATACCCCATGAGCTGAACCGGCAGTTCATCGGTCTTAACCGTTACCATTGCCCTAAAGCCGTTTTCCCAGGACAACTGCCCGTTGACGTTGCCGTACTTATCATTGAAGCTGAAACTTGAATTTACCAGAGCGCTCCGTCCGTCCACATCCATCGTGGTGTTAATGTGTTCAATGGAGCCGATGCCTGCTGACGGATTGACGCTCATTTCGTTGATCTTCAGCTGTCCGTAGAAGGCTGGTTTACCCAGACTTCCGGCGTAACGGCCGTGGACATTCAGAATGCCGTCCGATGAATTGATGTCTTCGGAGAACTTCTGCAGCATAATCAGATCAAGGGCTGTTATGTCAAGACTGCCGCCGAGCGTCTGGTCTGATGAAAGGTGATTAATGTTGAACAGACTGTTAATTCTGCCAAGCTTACCGAAATCGGCAATAAGTGAGGTTTTAAGGTTGTCGTTGCGGAAGTCGGCGGTAAATCCCAGATTTTTGATATCAAGTCTTTCCCTGTTGTAGTAGAGGGCGTTGGCTCCCTCCTTCAGTTTAAGGGAGGCAAACGGACTGTTGCGGTCAATGCCGGCATGGACATAAAATCCCAGAGGTTTGTCAATCATGAAGCCGGTAGGCATGAATTTCCTGAAATGCATCAAATCAAGCTCCGGGATCTCCAGTCTGATTTCAGATCTGGCTGACGAATACCGGCCTTCGGAAATGTTCAGCTTCACGTCATTCACAATCCAGGAGTGAGAATGTACGACAGCGGAAAATTCCGGCTTCAGCTTAAGTCTGAAGTTTACCGGGCTCTTCAGACCGACGGATACGTCCCTTGCCCTGGCACTGAAATCCTGCAGGGTACCGGTATAGAGATCGCGACCGCTGCTCATTCCGCCGTCAAGTCTCAGACTGACGGGGCCTGCCATGCTGTCGGTCTTAACCTTAAGCGTGTGCTTGGCCTCGCTGCCGCTGAAGGTAACGTCAAGATCCTTGATATAGGAGTTCTTCCCTTTTCTGAGCTCTTCCATGTAGAGTTTCAGTCTGCTGTCAGTAAGAACCAGATCCTTAAAGGAGGCCTGAAGATCCAGATCGGTGTTCGCCACATGGAAGTGATGTGCCACGAACTCATTGGCAAAGGCCTTAAGTGAAACGACAGGTGAATACAGCTCTCCGTCAACCTTCAGGGTACCGCTGATAACCCCGTAGTAATCAGGGAATATGGTACTGATGTCCTGAAGATCAATATTTACCAGAATGTCAGCCTTTTTATTGATTTTTCCGGAAACATCCACCCTGTTATCATTGCCGACGACAAGATGAACGCCTTCTATTATTCCCCTGAGGGAAGAATTCATCTCAAAGTCACCGGAAGTAAGGGACAGAGGATATCCGAGAATCTCTCCTGATGATTCAAGACGCGTCAGTCTGACGAACCATTCATCCAGACTCTGGTAGTGCAGATACGGGGTAATCCCGAGTTTGAAATGTCCTTCGTACTCAGGCAGATATCTCCCGAGCTCAACAATTTCGGCATCAAGTTTTCCGTCAAAGGAATACTGCCCCTGCCAGATAGCCTTTCCCGAAAACGAAACTTTGTCTCCGACTTCAGAGGTTGCCTCAAACTTACTGACGTCAATTGAACCGAAGTCGGTTACGAACCCGGTACTGAGATTCAGGACTGGATAATCATGCACGATGATCCCCATTCCGTCAAAGGTGGCGGCAATCTCCCTCAGGGATCCGTCAGCATGAAACTTAACGCTGTCGGCAGCATAATCAATGTTATCGGAATCAAGCGGCCAGAACGCATGCTTAACGTCAATATCGGCATTAAACGGAAGTCCCGGAGCCAGTACATTGCTTCTGCTCCTTATGTCCGCATCAATGGAGCCCCTGACGTGCACCGCGGAACTGAGATCTGCCAGATCACCTACAACATTGACTTCCAGAGTATGGTTATGAAGCAGACCGTACCATTCAGGATTATTGGATGAAGCCACCAGATGAGCATCAATAGGATAATATCGGTCAAGGGTCATGTCACTGTCTATGAGTTCGGCATGTCCCAGTTCGTGATCAATGTACAGGCGATCCACATGAATGTCTGGACCGATGAAAGTCATCTTGAATCCGCCACTGAAAATCCCGGTATCAAAGGAGTCCATATGGTATCTTGAATTTTTCAGTGTTACCTTTTCAACATAAAGATCAAAAGGCAGAATAACCGTATAAAGCGGCTCAATTCTGGCCTCAATCTCCTTTCGGTCATACGGATTGTTAAGCATGGTCTCAAGCTCAGCCACCTGCTCCTGTTCCGCCCCGGAGCTCACGATATCTGAAGCATTGTCATTCTTTTGCGCAGATGAATCATTTATTTCCGCATCGACTGCCGTCTCCGCGACAACATCGCCGTCAGTAACTGGGGATTCATCGGAATCAGCAGCGGAAGCGCCATTGTCTTCATCATTCAGTTCATCTTTATTTGCGTTTCGGGATACATATTCAGGATGAAGTGAAAGAAGAGAATCATAGGTTATCTCCTCACCCCCTGCCCTCTTTGCAAGCAGAGCCTCACGGTCTTCTCCGTGAAGCAGTGAATCACCGTAGGTGATGGACAGATAGTCAACATTGAGAACCGAATGGTTCATGGAGGCTGAGGCCTCACATTTTTCCACGGCCACGTCGATGATGTCGGAAAGCATCAGGAAGCGATCGATTTCAATGTTCTTTACACTGAGGTTTACCGGCATGTCCAGAACAAATCTTTCTCCGTCATCCTCCTCAACATCTTCAGGCTCCTGAACTTCAGGGCCGACAGTAGGTGCGGGCATGTATATAAGCGTTGGATCAGGCTCCGGTGCGGATTCACGGATTCTAACCATATCCCCCTGCTCATTCGGGGCGAATGAATAATTTTCGTAAAGACGCCGTTCCAGAAATTCTCCGATTACGGGGAGATTATCCGGTTTGTTGCCAAGAACCAGAAGCACGTCTGAAGTTTTAAGATATCTTACGTTGAGCCGGCCGTACAGCAAATCCCACACGGAGTACTTAATCTCCAGATTACCGGCTCCGACATGAATGGTGTCCTCAATGTCAAGCCTGAAGTTCTTCATGCGGAAACCGTTGGCAAGATTACCGTCGTACATCTCGCCATCAAGACCGGAAACCATTCCCCTCACGCGGTTCCACAGAAATTCTGAACCAGTATGGGTAAAGAAGAAAAACCCCGTTAACAAAATCAGAATACTCAGCAGCGAAAAAAACACCACGGTGAACCATTTGAATAATTTCAACAGAATGGTTATGATTCTGCCCTTAGACTTCTTCAGTATCTCAGGTGCATTTTTTTCACTGTCTTCCAATGGTTTTTCTGGATTCTGCATAACTGTTAAACCTAAACCGCTGTCTGAGCCAAAAACTAAAATTCAAATCACTAGATATCCGGACCTATACCGAAGTGCAGATGGAACGGAATGTGTGTTTCTGACACACCGAAGCCGAGATCCACCTTGATAAGTCCGATTGGCGTTACATATCTTATACCTGTACCAACACCTACCACGGTATTGTCACTCTTGTAATTATTTGTTGCCTGTCCGGCATCAACAAACCAGGCTGAGCGCAGGTCCTCAATTACCGGGATCTGAACTTCCGCTGACCCTGTGGTCATGTAACGGCCACCCGCAAGCTTGCCGGTTCTGTCCCTGTCTGAAACGGTCTTGTATCCGAAACCTCTCACGGAATTGTCACCGCCCACGAAAAATCTGTATGAAGGAGGAGCACTCTCGGCGTCAGGGCCGACATTTACCCCCTGCTCAAAGCGCATCAGAAATCTGGAATCACGGGTAGGACTGAACAGCCACTTCGCAGATGAATACAGCTGAACAAACGTCACGTCAGCACCGAGATTTTTACCGGATGTGGCAACCCTGAAGTTATAATTCTCACCGGTTCTGGCATCAACACGAGGGAACGCTCTTGCAAAATTAACCCTGAGATTAGGCCCGATTGTCCAGGCATTTCCGTCTTCCATGCCCTGAGTATAATCTTCGTACTGAACGTTAAAACCGTAATCAACTGACCACGGACGATGTTCCTTGGTCACGTAATGCACCTGAAACGATGTCACGTCATCCTTGGTGTCGTTAAGCTCCTCATGAGTCTGCTGGGCCTGAAGATAGAAATAATCTGTAAGAGGATTTCTGTAAGGAATCTTATATCTTACGAGAAACTCCTGCTTAACCTCAGACAGCTGCAGCTGCATGATTAGGGAATCACCTCTTTCATTAAGAAGAGGCATGTTCCATCTGACCTTTCCACGAACACCTTCATCGGTGGCATAGCCTATACCGGTTTCAACCACGTTGAATTTCTTTCTCTTGAGGTGGATATTTATCGGTACCTCATAATCCTCCGTTTCCTCGAGAACCGGATGTACCTCAGCATCGGCAAAATATCCTGTATCATAAAGATTACCGCTTACACGTGAAATTTTGTCGGTATTGAATCTGTCACTCTCCTCTATGTCCATAACAGGTTCTATGGCCGGAACATACTGGGTATCCCCGCTATATGTTACGGCTCCGAATCTGTATCTCTTACCGCTGTTGAACACGAGATACACTTCCGCACTGTTCTCAGTCGGATCCACGTATACGTGGGATTTTATGAAATGAGAATCAAAGTAGCCACGGGTAAGAGCAGTGGTCATGACCCTGGCCTTTATTGTTTCATACGCATCATGAGACAGTATAGTATAAGGCTTCAGCTTGTTTTCTCTGAATACCCGCATAAACCCCGGATCGGTCAGAGCCTCACCCAGCACCTCGATATGCGTATCCTTTATCCATACCGGCTTGCCGAGATCAACATGCACGTAAAGAACTGAGGAATTCTTTGACTTAAAAGTCATCTTTATGACCGGACGGTAGTAGCCGTATACCTTTACGGCACTCTTTACCTTTTCTTCAATTTTAGAAACGGATGAGTGATGGGTATTGAAGCTTATGCGCTTCAGTTCTGGCAGTGTTGAAAGAGAAGCCTCTATATTATTCCTTACCTTGCTCTTGCGGCATTCAACCCTGTATTTTACAGCACGGTTAAGAACCTCTTCAGGAACACCTTCATTAAGATCCTCTTCCTGACGGGTATATTCATTCTTAAATTCAATCTGTCTGTGCACATTGTAATCAGCGTCATATGCGGTATCTGCAAAACAGTTTCCGGCACCGCACAGCAGCAGAAAAGAAAGAAATAAAAAAAGGTAAAGACGAGATATCATCTTATCGCCTTCAGCTCCATGAGTAATTCATTATCCAAATCTATCATTTGTGGATGTTCGCACCGCGTCTGAAAAACATAACGGATTCATTATGATTCCTCCAAGCCGTATTTCTGAGGATAAATATTAACCAATCTTTCTCAGAATATATGAGAAAACCCCGTACCATGCTTAATACGGATGTCGGGACATTACGCACGAACCCCATATAATAATAGCTTACGACTTCCGATAAAACCATACGAAACGGCATTTAATGAGACATCTATCCTAACTTGACGGAAATTAAAAGGTTTTCAGGATAATCTTTAACCAGATACAGACCTAATCGGGGATACTGCAATACTTATAGAACCAAAATCATTATTCATTCCCCGTAATACAGAACATATTGACCATGAACTCGCAGCCTCTGCTTCAGTTATAGCCGCCCTACCGGACTCAATATAATAATCAGTAACGGCAATGGATATATTTTGATTTACGGATTCGCCATGCATACCAGGAAGTCATAAATTCTCCGGCCGCCCATGCTTAAATGACAAAGCCGTATAAAGGAAAACAATCTAGAAGTGCACTGACAGGTGTAGGTTTTAGTCATAACACAGACCAAAATTTATATTTCATATTTTTTTGCATAATGCAAATATTACTTTTTTAGAAAAACATAAAAATAAACAACATAAATCACTAAATACACTACTAAAACCTAAATAAAAAACATAATATTACTTATAACTGCCTTTTTCTAACCGTTTTTTGGGGCAAAAACCCCGTAGGTTGGAAATGTGAAGAATGCCTGATTTTACTGGATTTTTAGTTGCATGAATATTTTTTATATGATAATTTCCGTGTGTGAATTATCAGGTTAGAAAAACAGTACCATAAAACCATTGATAATCAAGGCCTCAGAATAGCCACTTTGCAGAGGAATGCCCTCGTTAAGAGGGATTGAAACAGCTCTATTCCGCTGTAAATCCATTCATTTTCAGTGGTGTTGCAGAGGCATGCCCTCGTTAAGAGGGATTGAAACGGTAACAGTCTTCTTCTGTCCGTTCTTATCTTCATAAGGTTGCAGAGGCACGCCCTCGTTAAGAGGGATTGAAACCTTGTTCTGGAACTTATAAACGCAAGAAACCATTCCAAGTTGCAGAGGCAGGCCCTCGCCTAGAGGGATTGAAACAATGGTGATAGTCTTATCCGTATTGCATAAATCCAAGATTGCAGAGGTACGCCCTCGCTTAGAGGGATTGAAACAATTAATATCTCTAATCTGGAAATGATGCTTGCTACACTCTATTGCAGAGGCAGGCCATCGCTTAGAAGGATTGAAACAATAACATCCAGTTCAAATTTTCTTTGGTTGGATGCAATTGCAGATACAGTCTTCCAAACAGACCTTTTAAGGCGATGCCACGCATTCAAAATGAAAGAACGGAATTCCGGAATTAATAAAAACAGGCCTCACAACGCTAATGTAATGAGACCTGTCTCTGATAGTCCGGCATCATAAACAGTGCCGGTATACTAAGTATATTTATTTTGTGTAGAAAGGACATGTTCTGACGAGAACCCTGTCCATGTGATCCGTAATGCCTGCTGATGCCAGCTTTTTCACAACTTCATCACTCATGGCATAGATAAGGGTATATTTGTAGAACTTATGCTTTGAATCGTAATATCCGTTAACGGCACCATTTCCCCTAAAGCACTTTGCCTCAAAGCGGTATATGCGATCTTCGGTTTCCTTTGGTTCTGATGAGATGTTGCCCTGACTGTCAATAAACGTTACTGAACTGCATCTCTGCTTCATATCCTTAAACGTAACGGTAAAATCCTCAAGAGACGGTCTGCTTACTGTTTCAACCGTAATCTGATATTCTTTAGGATGCATGTCATCCAATTCAACAGAACATATACCCTCGTTATCAAATTCACCGCTTGACACATTAAATCTATGACCGCCGAAATCATAGTTTGCCGCAGGTTCCGAACCTTCTCCAGCATAAAGAGAGGTTGCACACACGGCAGAAAGCATTACGGCAGCAGTCGCTGACTTAAAAAAATCTCTCATACATCCCCAATAAACAACACCGGAACACTTATCACGGGAAACAGTCAGATTAAACACGTCCTGGTCTGAACTCCAGACACTCTGTTCAGACATCAGCCAGACGTAACATCTTTCAGTAACGCTCCCGAACTGATTTCCGAAAATTCTAACACATCGGCAGGATTACACAATTTTAATTTTCAGAATTTACGATCATGTACTGACAGACGCCTGATTCAGAAAAAACAAATAAAAAAGGAATGCCCTGAGGCACTCCTTTTACTCTATATCAGATAACGTCTGATACCGTCGGATTACTTCTTGATGTTAAGTCCTGAATGAACCAATTCATGAAGTTCCTGGATTGAGTGAACTGATGCAGTTTCATCAACCTTGGTATCGTTAGCCATACATGAAGCAAAAGCAGCATTCATGGTAGTGGTATAGGTTACCTTGTACTGAAGAGCACCGCGACGGAGGGTCTTGGAGTCTTCAATGGCCTTTCTGCCTTCAGTGGTGTTAATGATGTAGTTATACTCATTACTCTTCATGAAGTCCAGAATGTTAGGTCTTCCTTCGTATACCTTCTTAACCTGACGGCAAGGAATGCCTGCTGCGGAAAGAACCTGATAGGTACCGTGAGTTGCATCAATTGTAAAGCCTTCGTTGATAAGTCTCTTACCGAGTTCAGGCAGGCGGTGCTTGTCTGAGTTTCTTACGGACAGCAGAACATGACCGTTTCTCTGAATCTTTGAGTTGGCACCGAGCTGAGCCTTAGCGAACGCTTCAGGGAATGTTCTTCCGATACCCATAACTTCACCGGTTGATCTCATTTCAGGTCCGAGGAGAGGGTCAACGCCAGGGAACTTGTTGAACGGAAGAACTACTTCCTTAACAGAGTAGTATGAAGGAATAACTTCCTTGGTTAATCCCTGTTCTTCAAGTGACTGACCTACCATGATACGGGCTGCAACCTTAGCAAGAGGTACACCGGTAGCCTTAGACACGAACGGAACGGTACGAGCTGCACGAGGGTTTACTTCAATGAGGTAAACTTCGTTTTCACGAACCGCGAACTGGGTGTTCATAAGACCTACTACGCCAAGTTCAAGAGCAAGCTTTCTTACCTGATCACGAATCTTGTCCTGAATTTCAGCGCTTAACTGATATGGAGGGAGAGAACAGCTTGAGTCACCAGAGTGAATACCGCACTGTTCGATGTGTTCCATGATACCGCCGATTACAACGTTCTTACCGTCGCATACGGCATCAACGTCAACTTCGGTAGCACTGTCAAGGAACTTGTCCAGAAGTACAGGAGATTCGTTTGAAACCTTAACTGCTTCCTTGAAGTAGCGACGGAGGTCAACTTCATCATAAACGATTTCCATTGCACGGCCGCCGAGCACGTATGAAGGACGAACAACCAGAGGATAGGTAATCTTCTTGGCTTCCTCAACAGCTTCTTCAAGAGCGAACACGGTAGCGTTCTTAGGCTGTAACAGGTGTAATCTGTTAACACACTGCTGGAAACGTTCACGGTCTTCCGCACGGTCGATTGCATCCGGGCTGGTACCGATGATAGGTACACCGGCCTTTTCCAGAGAAAGTGCGAGCTTTAACGGAGTCTGACCACCGAACTGAACAATAACGCCGTCAGGATTTTCAACACGACAGATTTCCAGTACGTCTTCGAGGGTTACAGGTTCGAAATAAAGTCTGTCTGAAGTATCGTAGTCGGTTGATACGGTTTCAGGGTTACAGTTAACCATGATGGTTTCGTAACCGTCATGACGTAAAGCCATGGCTGCGTGTACACAGCAGTAGTCGAATTCGATACCCTGACCGATTCTGTTAGGACCGCCACCGAGAATCATGATCTTCTTCTTGTTTGAAGGAGCTACTT
The DNA here is from genome assembly GCA_017940385.1 of Ruminobacter sp. GTDB lineage: Bacteria > Pseudomonadota > Gammaproteobacteria > Enterobacterales > Succinivibrionaceae > Ruminobacter. The sequence continues at coordinate 52,654 of JAGAYS010000005.1, forward strand.
CTGATTCTTCATCGTATGATGAGTACATGTATGAAGTATTGGTTGAGAATTCTGCAGCACAGGTATCAACACGCTTGAATACAGGGAGCACGCCGAGTCTGTTACGTAACTTTCTGATTTCTCTTTCGGTAGTACCAACCAGCTTGGCGATTCTGATATCAGAGAAGCCCTTACGCTTGATGGCACGCATGAAATCTTCATCAAGACCTGAAATACCGAGTTCAACAATCTTTTCTTCGTACTTGATGAGTTCTTCAATCTGAACGAGGAACCATGGATCGATGTCGGTGTGATACTGAACTTCTTCAAGGCTCATGCCGAGACGGAAAGCATCACCGATGTACCAGATGCGGTGAGCGCCGGCATCTTCGAGCTCATGTTCAATGGTGGTACGAGCATCTTCAGCATCAAGCTTAACAATCGGATCGAGACCGCTCTTACCGATTTCAAGACCGCGGAGAGCCTTCTGCAGTGATTCCTGGAAATTACGGCCGATTGCCATAACTTCACCTACTGACTTCATCTGAGTGGTCAGACGATCATTTGCCTGCGCAAACTTTTCAAAATTGAAACGAGGTACCTTGGTAACAACGTAGTCAATTGAAGGTTCGAATGATGCAGGAGTCTTGCCTTCGGTAATGTCGTTCTTGAGTTCATCAAGGGTGTAACCCACGGCAAGCTTTGCGGCAATCTTTGCGATTGGGAAGCCGGTAGCCTTTGAAGCGAGAGCTGATGAACGAGATACGCGAGGGTTCATTTCAATGATAACCATGCGGCCGTCCTTCGGATTGATACCGAACTGAACGTTGGAACCGCCGGTTTCAACACCGATTTCTCTCAGTACCGCCATGGAGGCGTTACGCATAATCTGGTATTCCTTATCAGTAAGAGTCTGAGCAGGAGCTACAGTTATGGAGTCACCGGTATGGATACCCATAGGATCGAAGTTTTCGATTGAACATACGATAATGCAGTTGTCGTTACGGTCACGTACAACTTCCATTTCGTATTCCTTCCAACCGATTAATGATTCATCAATAAGAAGTTCATGAGTTGGAGAAAGATCCAGACCTCTGTTACAGATTTCTTCGAATTCATCAGGGTTGTAAGCGATACCGCCGCCTGAACCGCCCATGGTGAATGAAGGTCTGATGATACATGGGAAACCTACTTCCTTCTGTACGGCCCATGCTTCTTCCATGCTGTGAGCGATACCGGCCTTAGGACAGCTTAAACCGATGTTCTTCATCGCCTTGTCGAAGCGTTCACGGTCTTCAGCCTTGTCGATTGCATCGGCAGTTGCACCGATCATTTCAACGCCGTACTTCTTCAGTACACCGTTGTTTTCGAGGTCAAGGGCACAGTTAAGTGCGGTCTGACCGCCCATGGTAGGAAGGATCGCATCAGGTCTTTCCTTTTCAATAATCTTTTCAACTACCTGCCAGGTAATTGGCTCGATATAGGTTGCATCAGCCATTTCCGGGTCAGTCATGATGGTAGCTGGGTTTGAGTTAACCAGAATTACGCGGTAACCTTCTTCCCTTAAAGCCTTACAGGCCTGAGTACCTGAGTAGTCGAATTCGCAGGCCTGACCAATTACTATTGGACCTGCACCCAAAATAAGGATGCTTTTTATGTCTGTACGCTTTGCCATTTACTTACCCTGACGATTTGCCTTAATTAAATCTATGAAATGATCGAATAAACCTGCCACGTCATGAGGACCTGGGCTTGCTTCAGGGTGTCCCTGGAAGCTGAATGCCGGCTTATCGGTTCGTTCAATACCCTGTAAACTGCCATCGAAGAGAGATACGTGCGTTACCTTCAGGCATGAAGGAAGAGTATCCTTGTCTACGGCAAATCCGTGGTTCTGAGATGAAATCATTACGGTATTGTCGGCAAGATCCTTTACAGGATGGTTTGCACCGTGGTGACCAAACTTCATCTTAACGGTCTTGGCACCGCTGGCGAGACCGAGAAGCTGATGACCGAGACAGATACCGAATGTAGGAATGTTGTGATCAAGGATTTCCCTGATTGCATTCTGAGCATAGGTACATGGTTCAGGATCTCCCGGACCGTTTGAAAGGAATACGCCGTCCGGATTCATTGCCAGAACTTCAGAAGCAGGAGTTGTTGCAGGAACAACTGTTAAACGGCAGCCTCTGTCGGCAAGCATTCTTAAAATGTTTCTCTTCACGCCGAAGTCGTATGCAACAACGTGATAAGGTAAATCTTCAGCCTTCTGTTCCTTGTGACCGTGGCCGAGTGACCAGGTACCCTGAGTCCATTCATACGGAGCGTCACATGTTACTTCCTTTGCAAGATCCATTCCCTTAAGTCCAGGGAATTCTTTGGCGCGGCGTAAGGCCTCTTCTTCATTCAGATCATCACATGATAAAATGCAACCGGCCTGAGCGCCCTTTTCACGAAGGATTCTGGTAAGCTTGCGGGTATCGATGTCACAGATGCCTACTACATTGTGCTTAACGAGATAATCTGAAAGAGAGCTCTGACTTCTAAAGTTAGAAGCTAACAGAGGAAGATCGCGGATTACTAAACCCTGAGGATGAATTTTTGGAGACTCCTCATCTTCTTCGTTACAACCATAATTACCGATATGAGGATATGTGAGTGTTACTATCTGTCTGGAATATGAAGGATCGGTCAAAATTTCCTGATATCCAGTCATTGAAGTATTGAATACTACTTCACCTACGGCGCAGCCTTTAGCGCCAAATGAAACACCCCTGAATACTGTGCCATCTTCCAACACTAGTAATGCAGAATGAGTCAAGATGACCTCCGGAATACTTATTTTTACTACTTTATGAAATAAAATTTCTGTTATTGGGCATAAAAGAATGCGTCAATAACAAAAATCTTGTTAAATCTTAAGCATTTTATACTATTAACTATTTTTATCAAGATAAAAATGCAAACCGCTTCACGTTTTATGTTTTTTTGAACGACAGTCAGAAAAGGTAAACAGTGACCGCATACATTTTTCGGACAGCAGTAAAAAAAGGAATGCTGATACTCTGAGTAACGGGACGTCAGACGGGAAGTCGGAACCGGATCCGCCGCATGCTCACGCACATGAAAACAATCCGGGAATCCGACACCTGCGGGGCAGGACGAATTCCCGGATTAACTGTCTGCATAAGCCGTACAGGCTGACGTCAGATAATTCAGACTACTTGTAGAAGGCAAGAACAGCCCTGTAGAGACTGTAAATGTCGTACTTTGCAGCCAGCTCGAACGGAGAATGCATTGCAAGAATAGGCACGCCGAGGTCAACCACGTTGATGTCGAATTTTGCAATGTAGAGTGCCACGGTTCCGCCACCGCCGGCATCAACCGCTCCAAGCTCACCAATCTGCCAGCTTACGTTGTTTCTGTCAAAAATACCGGTCACGAGAGCCATCAGCTCGGCGCTGGCGTCATTGCTTCCTGACTTACCTCTGGCACCGGTGTATTTTGTGATTACGCAACCCCTGTTCAGCTGACAGCTGTTCTGTTTGTCGTAAACCCCGGCAAACACAGGGTCATAGGCGGCATCAACATCGGTTGATAGAGCATTTGAGGCACGCAGTACCGTATTGACGTTTCCGCCCATTAACTCGGTAAGATCCTCAATGAAATTAAGCATGAAGTCTGAGCTCATGCCAGTAGGACCGTATGAACCGATTTCCTCCTTGTCGGCAAAAACGGTAAGAGTGGTAAATTCCGGCTTTTCGGTTTCAAGCTCTGCCATGAACGCACCGAAGGCACATACGCGGTCGTCCTGACCGTATGATCCCACAAGACTTCTGTCAAGGCCAACGTCTCTTGCCTTATATGCAGGAACAAGAGAAAGCTCGGCGGTAAGGAAATCCTTTTCGGTAAAGCCGTATTTTTCATTCAGGAGACGCAGCAGGTTAAGCTTCACTCCTTCCTTAATTTCCTCTTCCTCGTCATCGATGAAAGGAATGGTTGCGGCAATTGCCCTGAGCTCCTCACCTTTTATGCCGTCCTTGAGCTTGCGTTCGTTCTGTTCCTGTCCGAGATGAGGAAGAAGGTCGGTAATATAGAGAACCGGATCCGCAGGATCTTCACCTACTGATACATTAATTGATGAACCGTCAGGTTTTACCACCACACCGTGAAGTGCAAGAGGGATTGTCACCCACTGATACTTTCTTATACCGCCGTAGTAGTGTGTCTTAAGATAAGCTATGCCGCTGTCTTCAGAAACAGGAAAAGGCTTGAGATCCAGTCTTGGGGAATCAACGTGTGACACGGTAATTCTTAAACCGTCGTTTATCGGTCTTGAACCGACGGTACACATAATGAGGGATTTCTTTCTGTTTATGAAAAAGAGCTTGTCCCCCTGCTTAAGCTTACCGTTTCCCTTTTTCAGTTCTTCAGCCACGGAACCGAATTCAACATAACCGTAATCCTTAAGGAATGAACCGGCATAGTTTACAAACTCCCTTTCCGTCTTGCAGTTATCCAGATAAACCTTATACTTTTCGGCAAAAGCATTTACGGCTTCTGCATCATTATCCTTGTTTTTATAGGCAACGGGAAAATCCCATAACAGTTCTTTCTGCAGATTCTTTGCTTCAGACATATTTTTTCTCCTGAATTGGTTTCACATATAAAGACATGGGGGCTGTTCCGAACGTAATCAAGTAAAAAATTACGCCACTTTAAAACACGGGTACAAACCGTCAGCATCCGCCCGGAGAGCCTGATTTTCCGCCACCGGCAAGCCTCCCCGCAAAGTCCTGTTTTCAGTGCAATTTAACACATATTCCACATCATTATATGTTTTGTTTGATATCACACGTTTTCCAAAAATAATAAGTTTACGTGTATCACGTTTTTATAAAAGATGCTATAATCCGCGCCATCATGAATAACACATGATATCTATTTAATAATAATTACAAATATATATTTATCTCCTTTTGGAAACTTACATGAAAAACAAACTAATATTCTCAACCCTGTTGCTGAGTTCCACGGCTCAGGCGGGAATTTCCACGGTTGATGCCGAACATCATATCGGGGAATTCCAGACCGTGTGCGGTTATGTGGCCGATGTGGTTCCGGGCAGACATCAGACATTCATCAACTTTGACAGAAACTATCCGAATCAGACCTTTACCGTTTACATTAATCAGAACGGTTACGGTAACCTGCATAAATTCAAGTCAAAGCACGTATGTGCCGACGGCGTGATTACCAGGTACAAAACCACTCCTGAAATTGTCAATCCGGACAGTATCTACATCCAGTAAGTTAAGAATTATACTTACATGATTGCAAAAAGAGCGAACACCGCTGTGTTCGCTCTTTTTTATACCCTGTCGGTTTCCGGAACCGGAAAACGCTTAAATGTGAGATAATCCGGCCGGAAATACCCTGTCTTAAAACACTATTTTCTTATGCCTGACTGGAACAGGTCGTGAATGTTGAAGGCTCCCACCACCCTATTGTCGTCATCCACGACAACCAGTGCGGTGATCTTTTTTTCCTCCATGAGGACAAGAGAATCATAAGCCATCTGATCCGGCTTTACCGTATAGCATCCCTTTCTGATAAAATCACTTACAAGTGCAGTTCTGAAATCAAAACCGCGTGTAAGCGCTCTTCTGATGTCACCGTCCGTAAATACGCCGTAAAGTTTACCATCCTTATCAAGCACGATGACAAAACCGAGTTTCTTCTCACTGACCTCCAGAACAGCCTCACCCAGAGTATTGTCGAGTCCGGTGAACGGAATCTCTGCACCCACGTGCATTACATTTTCGTTATGCACGAGAAGCCTGCGTCCTAGAGCTCCGCCGGGATGGCTTGCCGCGAAGTCAACCGGAGTAAAATTATTTCTTTCGGCAAGAGCAATGGCCAGACCATCACCCAAAACCATGGTGGCGGTCGTGCTGGATGTCGGAGCCAGATTAAGCTTGCCCGCTTCTTCGGTAATGTAGGTACACAGGTGTACGTCCGAAATCAGCGCCATGGATGACTGAGGCTTAGAAGTAATGGTGATAACCTTAATTCCCCTGCTTTTTACGATAGGCAGAATGGTCATGATTTCAGAGCTTTCTCCGGAATGGGAGATTGCTATCACCAGATCCTTTTCCTGAATCATGCCGAGATCACCGTGACAGGCTTCTCCGGGATGAACGAAAAACGCAGGTGTTCCGGTGCTTGCCATGGTGGCCGCAATCTTTGAAGCCACGTGACCTGATTTACCCACGCCGGTAACTACTATTTTACCTTCACATGACTGAATCAGATCCAGAGCCTTCTGATACTCAGGCTCATCAAGATGACCGGCCATAACCTTAAGATGTTCTATTTCTTTTTCCACTACTTCTTTAATGGTATTCATCCGAATTCCCTACTCAGTATAAAAATCCTGTTCTGATTGTACCATAACGATAACGCACCTGTATCAACGCATTGCAAAATGCCGGATAAAACAAGGTAAATTCCGCTGAATTGAAATGATTTTTCCGGATTAACGGTACTGAAGGCATATTTACCTGCAGCGTATGACTTCACTTACTTAATATGAAAACGTTTCATGTTTTAACAGATAAAAATTTATTTGTTTTTAATGCCAAAATATTAACAAATAAAACACATTTAATATACAATATTACGGCTATGATATGGCCAACAATTTAGAAATTATGATTAACACATTGATTTTTCAATCGGGATAACAACATGAAAAAAACATCACTGCTGTGCGCCCTGGCTTCATCCGTCATTATCTCCGGATGCGCAGGTACACATCTTTCAACTGAGGAAGTTCATCAGTTCAGTCTGAATCACGACACCGAAGCTACTGTAAAATCAAAGCTCGGGGAGCCTTGGGAAACATTCAAGGCCGTAAATGAGGACGAAATGAAGGAGGCGATCTCAAATCTGCCGGAAATCAATACATCAGACTACATTCACAGACTTGGCGTATACACATTCAGTTTCAGTCCTTTACTCAGCCACGATAACGCATATTTTGAGCTTAACATTTTTGCATACACACCTAACGGAGTTCTGCAAGACGTAGCCGAATACACATGTTTTACTCAAAAGGGATGTGAGGATATTCTTGAATCAGAAAAGCAGAAATACGCCGTTGAGGACTGGAAAAAACTCAATGAGGACGTAAAAGCTATCATCAAGGATAAAAAACAGAAACAGCTCCTTGCCGAAAAACAGAAAAAAGCTGATGAAGAAAGAAAAAGACGTCTTGCTCTGGCTAAAGCCGCAAACGTAAAAAAGAAGTCGGAAGCCGCATCAGCAGGAACCGTCACTGCAGGAACGGTACAGAAAACCGTAAAAACCGAAATAACCGCAACTCCGGCAGTACCGGCCCCCGCCTCAACTGCTGAACAGCCAAAAACTGCAGTCCGCAGAAACATCAGTCTCTGATGTCCGGCAAACTTCAACACAACAGATTAGAACAGATTATAAAACGACAAAGGAAAAAACGTGAACATCAGTAAATTATTACCTGCGTTCGGTGCATGCCTGCCGCTTTTTCTCACAGGATGCGGGGATCCGACTCTTGACCTCAGCGGCAATAAGGAAGAACAGAATAAAAGTCTTGTTGACGTGGTGAAAAGCTATGACAGTGAGGACAAGATAGCCTTCCTGTCATGGTACAAAGGCACCGATTCTCAGAACAGGATCATAGATGGAAGAAAAGCTTCCGAAATCATGAAAATCATTAGGGATGACTGGAAGAAAGACTATATCAGCAGTCAGTTCAATTCGAAGCATATCAATTTTCAGATGCACATGCTATCCGATAACGTCAAAACCGGATGCGAACCTCAGGAACCTCAGGAAAACGTTAATCAGCTCGAAATAGAAAGACGCCAGAAAGCCCAAAAGGATGCCGAGCTCTTCAGCAATATCGATTTTTCCTGTGTACTCAATCCTAACAAAGCCCAATCCTTGCTGGTTACCATAAAGAACGGCAACACTCAGTCCCTCAGCAGTTTCTCCCTGTCCGTTGACGACAGCTACGCAGGTGAAACCAAAATATCCGGCGGTATTGCTCCGGGGGAAACATCCACACTGGAAATTGAATCATATGCAGCAAGGAAAATGAAAGAAGGTTATGAATGCCATCTCAGCTCGTTAACCTTCTATGAAGCTGACGGCAGCACATACGGCATCAACGTCTATAATAAATACCATGATCCGTATGTAATCTGGGATCTTCCGGACTATGAGGATTTTGTTAAGGAAAGAACCGCCTACTACGAAGAACTGGCCGGCAAAAAAGAAGCATGTGCAGTTATCGGTGAAGCCACCGGAAAATTATCTGCTGAAGCCATTAAAAAGGCAGAAGTACTTAGTGGCATTTCAATTAATGAGGAGCAGAAATAATGAATATCAGAAATTTTGGTCTTTCACTGACAATATCAGCTCTTCTGTCCGGACTAACTATTCCTGCTTTTGCAGACAGTAACAAAGAAGAAGCAGAACGGGAACTTAAGCAGATCGAAAGCGAATACAAGGCTTTTGAAAAAAAGCTTAAGGAGTCAGAAAACAAAGAAATCAACGCTAGAACGATTTCCAAAATCAAGGCCGCCATGCTTACCTCAGAAAAGGCTCACAATGATGACGTAAAGAAACTAATGGCCTTTTTCGGACCTAACGAAGAATTCACGTCTTTCATAAACAAAACCATGGGCAACATGAGCGATGACGAACTCATCAATGTAGCCAAGGGCGATCTCAGACGCAACATGGAAAATATCGGTGACGTTACTCAGAAAATCAATGATGGTAAGAAGGCAGAGGAAATTCTTGATGCAACTGAAAAGCTGCAAAAGGCAGCCGAAAAGATTGCAAATAATTTTCCGGCACGCAGCTACGATCTGGATAATCTGATTTATCAGGACTATGTAAACAGCAAACTCGGACAGTTAAACGTGAAACTGGATAAAATACCGGATGATCCGAAATCCATTTCCCTTACGTTCAGCAACAAGACCGACCTGCTGTCATTCACGAACATCAGCATGACCATTGAAATCAAGGGCGAAGGAAGGGATGTTCCGTACTATAGTGTTAAAAACATCCAGTATCCTTTCCTCACTCCGTTAAAACCGGGAGAAGAGAGACAGGAAATCATTTCCTGCCGCACCGACTGTCAGAAAGCTTTTTCTCATGAGAACGCCTACGGAGCCATTGACGTTACCGAAAGTTACGCAAGAGTAAAGAACTCCAACCGGATGCTTTATCTTCGCAAGGCTACGGACTGGGACAAGAGCGTCAATGCTAGAAAGCTGAAGGACATCTCAGAACGCAGGGAAAAGATTGTTGCGGCAGTTAAACTTTACGAAGAGGAAAAGAACAAACTCGAAACTCTGCTCAAGTAAATGATGACAACATTTCCCTCTGAGTTATAACGGAAACGGAATGTCTTAATTGCAAAAATCCGGTCATGCACGCTGATACGACCGGATTTTTTTTGCCTTTAACCGGCACGACCCCGTTTCCGCATAAAGAATGGTGTTTTCTCCGGAATGCCTTTTTAACCGTACATAAGGTATAACCTTCCTCGTATTTTGAACAGCAAAAACCATCCTTTTTTTGTAAAAAGTCGCCAATAAGTATAAAATACATCTCAAGTGATTAACATTCTGTTTACTGCGTTCATACAGGGTCACAGAGTCCTTACATCCGCGATAAACAGCTAAACCAGAAATCAGATACCCAGAGTTCTGCCATGTATAATAAACCAACAGACAACAGTCAGGACGACATCGCGTCCGAAAACGGCACTGCGGCTGAAGAAACCGTGAAAATCAGTCAGAATCCGGAAAACGAGCCTGCTTCCGCAGGCACAGAAAAAAATGCTGAAAACCAAACCACTTCGCTGAACATCATAAACGAGGATGCGTCTCTCGGCGGCAAGGAACATTCTCTTTATTCCCGTTCTTACTCCGGAGACAGCGCCCTTCTCAACTTCTTTACCAGATCCTATGAACAGATTTATCTCGAGGAATCATTTTACGGTCTCCTGCTGAGATACGGCCTGCTCATTATTGCCATAATGCTTTCCTGGGGAATCACCGGTTTCATATCAGATGTTTCCGCGAGATGCACCTTTTCCTTCTTCATAATTTTCATTTTCGGTGCCGTTCCGCGTTTCTTCTACATCAGATACTACCGGGTGTACAGAAACAATGAAATAAAAAACGACTACAGTCCGCATTCATTTACTGACAGACTCATTTATTCAACACGAAAGAACCTTTCGTCACTTTTCATGTTTCTGCTGTCAGGAGCAATCCTTTTCTACATTCTGGTAGCACATGCCAAAAACGGAGGACTGATCTTCCTGCAGTCATTCATCCTCTTTGCCCTGCTTAATACCGTATTTAACATTCCGGGATGCAGCAGACTTATGAAGGCGGACAGCAAAATCAGCTTCTTCAGATTCAACCGACGCTTCGCCGTTGCGCTCATATGCGGTCTGGCAGGATTCGCCTCAGGTTATTTCCTGTATGAACCTTCAATATCCCTCAGTGAGGCAAACGACATAATCTTCGGCAGCTTTAACGCTGATTACCACAACAATCTGTTCGTAATTCTCATTCAGGGACTGAATTACTCCGTTGCACTTATTGATATGGCACTGTACAGTCTCACGGACACCACATGGTACGGAATTCTGAAAGCCCTGCTCATCGGCATGCCGATGGCCGTGTTCAGCGCACATGTTGCCATGATGCTCGGCATGCTTACCATGCCGTGGGACGAGTTCAAGATGATAAACTCAAAGCAGGAATGGGTAAAGCAGAGAAAATGTTTCCTTGTCCGCAACTGGAAGACCATCATGCTTCCGCTGTTCATGACCGTATTCATGGTTGCGTTATACGTATTCGGATACCCTCGCTACCAGCAGTACCTGGAAATGGCCAGATTAAGCGCTGCGGGACAGGTGAAGATTGAAGCCGAACTTATCGGCGGCGTCAAATACAAGCTTGGCACCCTTAAGGAAATTCAGTCAGTTAAAAACAACGGACTGAAGGAGCTTCACCAGCTTATGACAACAGCTTCAACCGAAATCGACAAGCATTTTGAAGAACTTAACGATTCCGCTGAACAGTTTGTCACATGGTATAAGGCACGAAACAAACAGTATCCGTTTACCGCCGGGGAAACACAGCTGAAGCAATCCTTCATAAGCACGCTGAAAATACGTAATCTTGACAATTCCCTTAACAACATGCGCAAGGACATTGCAAAATTCGCCGAAGAAATACTCGTTTCAACCAGAGATTCAATCGACAGAATTCTCGAGGATAACAAACTGCAGAATGATGAAGGCGTCAGACAGCTTAAGATCGGTCAGAACATTGATCCTGATCTTCTCTATGAACTGGACACCGGCACCGGCAAAAACATCTACCTTAAGGAAGACCTGAGACAGCAGATTAACATGCCTAGCACGGAATCCGTTCTAATCAAGGACTTTGACAATCCTGATTCAGAATGGTTTAACAATGCTTCATCAAAGTCAATGCAGAACATTGAGGATCAGCTGTTCGGAACAAAGACGGAAAATGACGGCAACGTACCGGAACAGGATGAAGAAAGCGACGGAGCAGTGGAAGACCGACTCCTGAAGCATCTGCTTTCAATGCTTTACGCCTGCAGAGCAACAATCGCTGAAAGCATGGCCGATTCTCTCAACATGCCTCTTGAGGAAGGCAGCAAGAGCGTCAAAAAGGGCAGACCTGTAAACAACGCAATTATTGATGCCGAGTCAGTTACAGCTGACGAGAAGGATCCTGAACCAGAAGATTGAGGTCAGTAACCGGCAGATACCATATCAAAATCCCGCAGTCCGACAGACTGCGGGATTTTTTATGTATGTTACAAAAGTCGTAAAGATGACGTAACATGCGGCATACTGCCGCATACGTACTTTATCAGACTAGTCACCTGCAAGCTTTCTTATAAACTCAACATCAGATGCGTCAGCTTCCTTCGCAAGCCCCCTGTTAAGCTTCTGTCTGAAGTCCCTGTCCAACTCGGACAGGAGCTTGTTGGATGATTTTACCTTGGAGGCATTTACGTTCTTCACGCCTTCAATCACAAAATCATGGGACAGGGATGCCGGCCCGCGGTAGGTAAAATATTTCGGGAAAATAAAGCCGTTGTCAAAGTTGGCGAATTCATTGACGACATAGCGGAAATCCTTTCCTTTACAGGAGGTTAGAAGCTCCAGATCCCTGTAGTTCTCATTTGACGGACGGGTACAGTCGGCATCCTTTACGGAAAGCAGGTATCCGGAAAGCCCCTTCACGCTGTGAAAATCAGCAAACCCGATGGCCCGGCTCAGAGTGCTTTCATCAGGGAAGGCATAAGCATACCTCTTATGGGTATTCTTTTCCGCAGGAACACTGAGCTCCAGTGCGTAAAGAGATCTGGCAGGATGCTCAACAACCCTCATCCTGCGGGTGACACTGCCGCCGTTCTTCCTGACAATGTCAAGAATGATGTATTCCCCGGTGGTAAGCATTGTAAATGACGTGCCATTCACTGAAGCCTTCGCCGGTGCGGCATCACCTTCGGAAGAAGCCTCTTCTCCGTCCCTCAGTCTGAAGCTCACGGCATATCCGACCTCCCTGGCATTATCAATCTTTTTCATGTCAGGATTACCCAGAGCCCCGGCAATTCCGAGTGCCACCAGACTGCATCCTGCGGTAAGCACGGTCAATGAGGCCGCCACAAGACATGACGCCATTCCGGAAAAAACGGAACGTGATTTTCTGAATTTAGAGTCTGTCATCCTAAATCCTCCGGATTAGTTATCCATAAAACAAATGCCGATTTGCCTGAGAGGCCGGCTGTCAGTGTCGGGAAACGGAACGCAGTCCTTCCGACTACTCATTTACTCAAGACCAAGACCGGCCGCATAAGCGTTGAGTGCGGCCATTTCCCTGGAAAGAGCAGATGAAAGTATCGGGAAGCGTCTGAATGTCTTAGGATCGGCACTGTCCCTCTCAATATGGAATGAGGCGGCTATTCTTTCCCTCTTCCACTGGTTACGGGTATACAGCCTGTAATACCGACGAACAGAATTCAGAAGACTCTGTCTGCTCATGCTTTCGGCAAATCTGCTTCTGCAAAGCTCAATAAACACTTCCTTTGGAGTCAGATTACCGTTCTGAGTCAGGGAACGAATCTCGTCAAGCAGCGGATACGGCATCAGATCGTTTTCGTCTGTCTGCTCAACAGGACGCAGTTCGGCAGTCGGCGCCTGAGCCACAATGGCGCTCATTGAAGCAAGTCTGAGTCTGTCACCGGCATAAAGACGGTTTTCAAGAACCGACAGTCCCTGCTCCATTATGTAGCGGTTGATTTTCAGTACTCTTGACTTACTGATACCGCCTATAGGAGAAATCACGCCTGAAGTATCACCGTCCATGGTACAGTATCCCACGGAAGCTTCAGAAAGATTTGAAGTGGCAATGAGAAGCTTGTTTGTACGATTGGCAAGAAGCCATATGCCAGGTGAACGTACACGGGCCTGAATGTTCTGCAGTGCCAGGTCATCCTTTTCCCAGGTCATCGGATTATCAGGAGTCAGACTGTCGGCAAGCCGTATGTATTCCTTTACGAGTTCCGCAATTGACCAGTGGTTATGGGTGGCTCCGATTTCCTCGGCAAGCCCTCTGGCGGCATTGAAGGTTACGTCGCCGGAGTACTGTGAGCCCTGATACAGGGTAACCAGCACCTTTGGCATAATCACGGTTCTTAGATAATCCTCATGTGACATGCTTTCAGGTCTGTCCTCAAAGCGGAGACCGCATCCTGCCATGGTTTTCATGAAGTTTTCGTAACCATTGGCATTAAGCGCCTCTGCCATGGCATAGTAGACCATGGCGGCGCACAGTGCGGAATCGGCACCGCCGCTTAAGCTCAGGGCAAAACCGCCGGTATGGGTCTTGCGCATCCAGTCCCAGAGACCGAGAGCCACCGTTCTGGTAACGGCCTCCTCCTCGTTTTCCGGAGCAAGATATACGGCACCGGAAACAGGTGTTGAATCGTTTTCCGGTCCGAAAACGCAGTCAGTGAACACCACTCCGTCGGAGTAGGCGTCAGCCACGTTGAGAAGCATGCCTGAAAGAGCCCTTAAATTGCGGTTTACCCGCAGGTCACAGGAGGCATGAAGAATTCTGTATGGAGTAAAGCTTAACCGCTCACTTACGGCCACCAGTCTGCCTCCGGAGGCAATCATGCAGTCTCCGTCATAGACGGCCCTGCCTGACTCACATCCGAGAAGATTTGCATACACGTACACGGTACCGAAGGTTCTTGATCCCTCGATTATGAAATGTGAACGCTCCTGCTGCTTGCCGATGGCAAAATGGGATGCACTCGGATTAAGAATGATGTCGGTATTGCGCAGATAAAGTGAACGCCCCGGGCGATCAGCCACCCAGGAATCCTCACAGATTTCAAAACCTATACGGACTCCGTCCACAACAATCACGATGTCACCGGCGGGAACCTTCTGTCCGGCAAAATCCAGTTCCACTCTTGAACCGGCCTGCCACGGATTGAACCATCTCGGTTCGTAATGAATTCCGCTGCGTGCAAGATGCTGCTTGAACACGATGCCGAGCACCCTGTCCTTCGTAAGCAGAGCCACGGCGTTATACAGCTGACCGCCGTCAACGAGATAAGGAAATCCCACGGCAAGATAAGTGTTTTCACGCAATCTGCCGGCCAGTGAAACGACAAGTGAAGGAACCTCGTGCATGATTTCGGACACATAGAACATGTCCTCCATTCCATATCCCGTGACCGCAAGTTCCGGAGTGAGAACCACGTCAGCTCCGCCGTTTACGGCCTCACTGTAGGCCTGATAGATTAATTCAATGTTATTGTCCGTATCAAGAGGCGTAGTGTTTACCGCTACGGCCGCAATATTTATGATCTTACGCATGACTCAGTCCGAAACTACAAAAAGACGCGGAAACACCGAGCTTTCCGCATTAATGATTAAATTAAAACACAAAGGGATTTTACCACAACTTCCAGACAAAAAAGACAACGGATTCACCACTTTAAACATCTTCGGAAATACCGTGTTCAGTTACGGGAGTTATCGTTTCCGTTATCATTATGAGGCCGTTCGCGGCTGAACGTCGAGGGCGCGGTACCGCAGACAGAAAAGCAGAAAAAATCAGGCCGGAAGAAAAACTCGTAAAAAATTTCAGAAACAGCAAAAAAAAAGACATGACTTTCTTTTAAAAACCATGTCTTTTTTTGCCTTGCATGTTGATGAGGTACAGCGTACCTATCGCCTGTTTATTATAATTATATATCGTTTTTTTATTCCGTGTTTTCGGTCAAACAGTAAAACTGTCTGATAAACACATCATAACAGCCAGGCCATATAAAATCATCATAAAATTTATAAAATATGACGTATGTATCGGGTTTTGTGTTAAATAAAATTAAAAATTTTTTAAAAATCACACTTTTATGTAAATATAATTTCATAAAATTTCCTTTTTTCTGAAAGAATTTTACTGAATTTGCAGCAGCTTCAATTAATTTCCTATATTGAACGTCATGAAAAAACGGATATTTTAACCATAAAAATTGGTTATTTTTATAAGTGAAACACTGACCTTTCCGGACTGCTCCAATCCGGAAAAAATTTCCGGGATAT
Source organism: Ruminobacter sp. (assembly GCA_017940385.1). GTDB lineage: Bacteria > Pseudomonadota > Gammaproteobacteria > Enterobacterales > Succinivibrionaceae > Ruminobacter. Next base: position 68,372 of record JAGAYS010000005.1, read on the forward strand.
AATCATGATCCGGATATTGTCAGTGTCTGTTGTTGGCATCGCTCCTCGCCTTGAGGAGTATACGCTGAAAGAGTTTCGGAATGCTTCTCTTGCCGCGTCTTCTTGCCTCATCCACCACGGCAAGGGCCATACCCGGCTTACTGCGTCTTCTGATGGCCATGTCGATGATTTTATTACGGCTGAGATTTCGCGTGTTGCTGACACCGCAGTTCTGTCTGTAGACGTCGGCAAAGCCGAAATCATAGAGAAAATGCTCTATGTCAACGGAAGGAAGAAGCGTAACATTCTCCGTGGCATCTCCCGAACCCGCACTTTTGGCATATTTCACCCCGGCCTCGTCACCGTCTGCCAGAAGATGCCAGGAAATACCCAGCTGATTGGCAAGCTTTATGAGCGGACCGGCACCACACTGTGCGTATTCAACAAGCCTAATCCCCTCAGCCTGCAGTCCGATTCCGAGGATTGAGGCGAATTCATTGAGAAGCCATATTTCCGTTTCCCCTTCCACGAATATCCATACGCGGGCAAAAAGGCTCATCGGACGGTTGATGCGGATATGGAAGGCTATGCGGCGGAGCTCGTCACTGTTGAATTTTTTTTCATCAATGAACCGGCAGTCCACACCGCTGACCAGATTGCGCATGCGCCTAATGTCTCCGAGAGCAACCGCTGAAAGCAGATCGCCTGAATTCGTGGTGACTATTTTCTGCACCGGCATGAGATCAATAATGTTCCACACATTGAGGAGAATAGTCGGATGAAGGCGTGACTCAATGTCTTCAAAAACCACTATTGGTCTTGCCTGACTGTCTATCCTGCGTCCCTCCAGATCATCGACGAAGGCGGCCACAATCAGTGCCAGAATTATCTTTATGCTGCGCTTTCCCGAATGCATGAGCAGATTGCTTATGGAACTGAAGGCGTCGTTTGACACGGGCTTCAGCACGATTTCCTGAATGTCCCTGCCAGTTTTCCTGTTCTTGCCGCTGCGAACGGGTCTTGAAAGCGGAGGCACAATGGAGAAATAGTGTTCCAAAAGAGTGTTTATTGCCTCAAGATTTTCAGAAAGCCTGCCGTTTGTCAGCACCTCTCCGTTAGGTGAAATAATGTTCTTAAGAAATTTCGGGAGCCTTCTTTCAAGGGCATCCCAGTCTTTCCTGCCGGCATATTTTTTTCCGAAAAGCCCCGGCGGATTACCCAAATCTCCCGATGAGCCTTCCTCCCCGTTGCCGTTTCTGAAACCGAACGAATCCGGTTCGGCCTCATAATTGCCGTTCCGAAGCGGAGCAGACTCATCCTCTCCCGGATAATCAAGCCCGTGATTGCCGCGTCTTCTGTCCCTTATTCTGAAAAGAGGATTCATGGCCAGCAGAGCCACAACCTGCTTCATCATGTTGATGTTCTGATTAAGGGGATCTCCGGAGGCATCAAGAAATGAATGATCCGTAAACACGGAACCGTTACGGTTCATGTGACCGTGAAGATAGTAAAAAACCCTGTTATATGAATCCCGACATCTCACCCAGGCAGGATACAGCCTCCGGAGTCTGGTGTCCTTGAGTGCCGAACCGAGGGCCACCTCCCTGAACACCAGCACAACCGAAATATCCTTGTCACGGAGATACCTGGTTCGTAAATCATCTTCCGTACGGCCGGACGGAAAATCCGTCACCTCCTTCCTGAAGTCATCCTCCACAAATTCATAAGGCACCTCTCCGTTACCTAGCACACACCAGAGAAGACGCAGCAGCGAACTCTTACCCCAGGAATTCTCACCTATGAGAACGGTCTGGTTGTTAAGGTTTACCGCCAGTCTGGAAATACCGCGGTATCCCGTTATCTCAATTCTTTCCAAAAACATAACGCCGTCCCGCCTTATCTGTTTCGCTCTGATTTCCTGCTCATTCCTCTGCCGGATCCCGCCCGTTTTTCCGAAATCAGGTTCCTTATGAGTAACGACGGAATCCGCATGAATGACTTTACCGGTATTTACACCCCATATCTTCAATTTAATAACTAACGGGCTCTTTACAAAGTGCCGCATGCATTTTATGAGTGTCACGTCATACAAAAGCCTTAACCGCAATGCGGAATACCGGCAGGGATGCTGAATTTTCACAATGCATGCGTGCAGGTATGCGGCATATCCTTTGGCGTCTTTACGGATTTGAGATACGGACAACGCATTTCCGGCAATTATTCTCTGACTTTATCCCTGCAAAACTGTATGATGAATAATATGAAAACCAATCGCCCCGCCCCGTACGACGATATGACCATGCCGTGTCTGCACGGGCCTGCGTATTGTTCCGGGCACTTATGCCCGCACAACGGCAGCATTGGATTTAATGATAAAGCATGGAGGTGTTCTGAAATGGAAAAATACAAAACCCTTAGAGCCGTATTTGAAAAATATCCCAACGCATACTTTATCATGTATTGCGGTGAGCTTTATATCGAATACGGGGAACTGAAGGAGGATTCTCCCGAGCTTGACATCGAACCTTCAAACGGAGACGTAAACATCTACGAACATGACGGGGTCATTTATGCGTCATTCAGCGTTGATTCCTTCTTCGATTAAGTCTGACAGAACCGATTGGCGTCTTACCAAACGGTTTTATTGTTTTACCGCTCTGATGTAAAATGATGCGGACAGTTTTATTAAATTATTTAACGAATCCTCTAAAGACAGTCCTCTTTAGATAAAAATTTTTCTCTAATATTGTAACGACATACGGAAGAGAACACTCCTGGAACACGGCTAACCGTCAGACTCCGGGAGATTCCTGACCAGCAGAATAATAAGAAAGAGCAGATGATCATGGAAGAATTAAAATACGAAGAATTGTTACCGAACTTTCAGGAACTTCAGAACGGTGAAAAAACGGACGGCATAACATTCGCCTCTTTTCAGAAGAGGGCTCAGAATGCCGTACAGGAACTGGTTTATACTTCAAGACCGAATCCCATCATGCTGCTCAACACTGCAGGATGCAATCAGGAGAAATGCGTCAAGGATCTGCTTCTTGCGTGCGAACATCCCGACAGACAGCTTAACGACATCATCTATGCCGAAAATCTGAACAATGAACTTGCACCGACATGGCTGCATATTCTTTCCGGCACTGCCGAGGAATTCAACAAACAGATCATCGAGCTTTTAAACAAAATTAACCACAAAATTAATGCGGAAGAAGATTTTCTGCAGATTATGAAAAAGCAGCCGGGAAACAAAAAGCTCGAAACCTATCTGTCCGACCTGTCCATTTTCATGGCCAAGGGAGGTGAGTTCACCTACCCGGTGCTCATGAATCTCATGGTCTGTCATGACGAGGGCAAGGCCCCCGTCATCTATGCCAGGGATCTTACCTGGAAAAAGCTGTTCGGCGGCGTCAACTACCTGACGGAAAACGGCACCACATACTCGCATCACCATCTGCTTGAAGCCGGTCTTCTGCGAAAGGCAGACGGAGGTTTTCTCATAATTCCGGCTGAAGAGCTCATTCATAATCCGATTCTGTGGTTCAAGCTTAAGAGCAGTCTGGATTCAGGACTGCTTGACTGGGAAAACCCGGCGGAAATGGCCACAAACGTCGTGCCGTTCTTCAATCCTGAACCGACACCAATCAACGTCAAGGTAATCATTGCCGGTTCCTATTTTGAAATTGCCGAACTCCACAGCATTGATCCCCTGTGCGCAAAATCATTCTATCTGAGAACAGACATATCCACGTTCTTCTCGGTTAAGGAACACGGAAAGGACTATCTCTCATTCATAAAGTCCCTTTCCTCATACAACGGATTCCTGCCGGTAAATGACACGGCCGCACTGCGTCTGCTTAAGTTCAGCTGTCGCGAGGCAGAAAGTCAGAAGGACTTCGTGCTTGACGAAACCCCCCTGACCAACGTTATCTGTGAAGCATCCGGACTGGCAGGAAGAAAAGGCCTTGGGGAAATCTCTGAAGAAATAATCGAGGAAACGCTTGAGCACCGTAACTTCCGCAGCAATCAGTCCGAGGAAAGCTCTTCAGACTTCGTAAAGGACAAGCAGATGCTGCTGCAGACCGCAGGCGAAGTCATAGGTCAGATTAACGGTCTGTCGGTAATCAGCACCTATGCCGAGGACTTTGAATATGGCGAACCTACCAGAATTACCGCCACCATTCACTCAGGCGGTGACGGAGACATCTCCGACATCGAACACAAGGCGGATCTTGCAGGACAGATTCACACCAAAGCCATGATGATTATCAACGGCTATCTGACCAACACCTTCGGCCGGGAGGAAGCCATTCCGGTAAGTGCCAATCTGGTATTTGAACAGTCATACAGCGAGATTGACGGTGACAGCGCCTCCCTTACGGGGCTCTGCGCCATACTTTCCGCCCTGTCCCACAAGCCGATAAGACAGAATCTGTCCCTCACCGGCTCCCTCGACCAGCTGGGAAACGTTCAGCCGGTCGGCGGCCTTAACGAAAAAATCGAAGGCTTCTACCGCGTGTGCAAGATTCAGGGCATATCAGGCATTCAGGGTGTCATCATCCCTGACAGCAACAGACAGTCACTGGTTCTTAAGGATGAGGTTGTCGAAGCCGTAAGAAACGGCACCTTCCACATATATCCCGTCAAAACGGTTGACGAAGCCATAGAACTTCTCACCGGTGTAAAGGCCGGACTTATCGAGGGCCGCCGTCAGGCTGACGGTGAACGCAGTGACGTTTCAGGAGAAAACGGAGCCGCCACGGAGGAACCTGATACCCTTTACAACATCATCAGGGAATACCTTGACAGCCTCGGTGACAATGAAACGAAGGTCAGAAAACGCAGTTTTCTGGCAAGAATCTTCGGAAGATAACAGTCTCCGCACAAAACATCAGGTCTGAGTACAATGACACGTCAGCCGCTGTCGGTGCTCAGATTCCGTGCAGGCTTATGACATCGATGATCTCATTATTTTTTTAAATTTACATGCTTTCACTGTAAATATGCAGTCAAATAGGATAGAATACCCCCTAGTGCAATCTGACTCCCGTCATATTGGGATAAACAAATAAGGAATTATATTTTGGAAGACACTTCAAATAAGCTGTCTCTGTGTGACAGAGGCGTAAATTCTTTCTCTAAGGAAGACCTTCTCGCATGCAGCCGCGGTGAGTTATTCGGACCCGGTAACAGCCAGTTGCCGGCACCAAACATGCTGATGATTGATCGCATTATTAAAATTAGTGATACAGGCGGTGAATTTGACAAAGGTGTAATTGTTGCTGAGCTGGACATCAATCCTGATCTCTGGTTCTTCCAGTGCCACTTCCCGGGGGATCCTGTAATGCCTGGATGTCTTGGGCTTGACGCAATGTGGCAGCTTGTCGGCTTCTTCCTCGGCTGGAAGGGAGGCCCAGGCAAGGGACGCGCATTAGGCGTTGGCGACGTTAAGTTTACTGGTCAGGTACTGCCTACCGCAAAGAAGGTAACCTACACCATCAACCTCAAGCGCGTTATCATGCGCAAGCTTATCATGGGTATCGGTGACGGCATTGTTTCCGTTGACGGCACCCCAATCTATCACGCAACCGATCTTAAGGTTGGTCTCTTTACCGACTAACATGAAGCTGCGGAAGATACCGGACTTACCGGAAACATCCGCAGACCGTTGCTGACGCGGAGCGTTTGCAGAAACCCCGTCTTTCCCATACGGAAATGACGGGGTTTTTCATGTTCCGGAATCGGAGGCTATTAGGCGTTATCGTCTTTTCCGGCAGGCTTCCCTTCTGAATAACGAACCATCACCGATGCGACAACGGCACCGGAGATATTATGCCATGCGCTGAATACGGCACCGGGAACCGTGGCAAGCGCCAGCCCCTGAAAACAGGTTGATGCCAGCGTCGTGGCCATGCCGGAATTCTGCATTCCCACCTCAATGGCCAGAGCCTTTCTTTCCGGAACCGACATCCGTACCAGAACACCTGCCAGAAATCCGAACAGATATCCCGTAAGATTATGAAGTATGACAACCAGAATAATGATAAATCCGTGCTCAAACAGTCTGCCGCTGTTGGCATCGATGACAAAGCCTATTATGATACAGATGGCTGCACACGATATGTACGGCAGAAAATTTACCACCCGTGATGAAATCCTGCTGAAGAAATAATTGAAAAGGCAGCCTGCAAACACCGGAATAATCACAATCTTTATGATGTCCGTAAACATTTTCACCGAATCAACCTCAATCCCGCCAAAACTCTGGGAGCGGGTATAAAGACCGACGTAGAAGGCAGTAAGAACAGGAGTTAAAACTGGTGCCAGCAGCGTTGACACGGAAGTCATTCCGACCGAAAACGCCACGTTTCCCCGGGCTATGTATGTTATGACGTTGGAGGCTGTTCCGCCAGGACAGCAGCCGACAAGAATAACGCCGACGGCAAGCTCCGGAGGCAGGGAAAAGGCCAGACTGAGCAGAAATCCCGCAAGGGGCATGATGACAAACTGGGCAATTTCGCCCAGAAGAATATTGCGCGGATGCCGTATCAGGATCCTGAAATCGCTGAATTTCATGGTCATGCCCATTCCGCACATTACCACAATCAGGAGATTGGTTACGTTAATCTGCCCGTTCAGAAAACCGGCATTGCCGACCCATGAAGTAAAACTGTTTTCCGCAAAATAGGCAAATACGGTTACCAGTACCACCATAACCGACATGTATCTTGATGTGAATTTCATAATTTTTTAATAACTCATCCTCTGTTTTCAGTTCATGCCTTTTGACTAATGTTTCTCTCACTTTCCGGAGGGAAGTGCACACGTCACGGCCTTCCTCCGGTTTTTAAGGTTTATCAGATGTCTGTTCCTGAACCGTATGTATGAAACTGTCAGTGCTCCTGTCGTAATGAACCAGCTCACCGGATAACACGTCATCAGCACGTCAAACCCCGGATTGGCGGCAAATACCGCATAAACCCAGATGATACGGATGCCGCAAATGCCGACAAGCGCCGTCATGGCCGGAGTAAGAGACCTTCCGTATCCTCTCATGGCACCTGACAGGACCTCCAAAACGACGTTTATCCCCTCAGGAAGCAGGATAAACATGAGTCGCAGTCTGCCATACTCAATTACCTCCGCGTCATCGGTAAACAGTCCGAGGAATGTTCTGGCAAAATACAGCAGGAATGCTGACAGAATCAGGGTAAGAATCATGTTCTGCCACATACATATCCTGGTAATCTCAAAACAGCGTCTGACGTTGCCGCGGCCGTAGTTCTGACCGATGAACGTGGTGGCGGCCTGTCCGAACGAATTCAGCAGAAAATATACCAGAATCTCGATGTTAAAGGCAGCCGCGGAGGCCGCCATCACGTCAGCGCCAACACTGTTTATTGCCGACTGGATACAGGTATTGGACAGTGAAAAAACCATCCCCTGAAGGGAGGCGGGAAGTCCAATCCTGAGAATCCTGTTCATTATGGTTCTGTCAGGTCTCAGTTCCCTTACGGAAAATCTGAAGGAATCATCCCTTCTCAGAAGAAAAAGCAGCATCACGGCACTTATGGCGGATGCCGTTACCGTGGCTATGGCCACCCCCTCAACCTTCATATCGAGACACGTCACGAAAAAAAGATTGAGAACCACGTTCAGAATTCCCGCCACGGTAAGACAGAGAAGCGGGGTTCTGGTGTCACCGTGACTAGAAAATATCGCCGCACCGCAGTTATAAAGGGCGGTAAGAGGCAGACCTGCCATGATAATCTTAAAATACAGGGATGCCTGATCGGCAACCTCCGGAGGTACGGAAAGAAGATCCATGACAAAGGAGGAGCAGAGAACGGACACGGCCGAAATGATGATGCTGAGGACAAAAACAACTGTATAGCCGGTATGTATGGTCCGGCTGATTCTTTCCCGGTCGTTCATGCCTATAAAACCGGCAACGGTAACGTTGATGCCGAGGGCTATTCCCGTGAAAAGATTGACCATAAGGGCTATCACCGGCGTATTACAGCCCACGGCGGCCATGGCCTCCTTTCCGACATATCTGCCGATAATGGCTACGTCCGTCGCATTAAAAATCTGCTGAATCACCCCGGTAAACGCCAGGGGAATCGCAAAAATGAATATCTTGTCCCATAATGAACCGCTAAGCATGTTCATGTCTGTTCTTGCCATAGCCTGCCGGACCTTTTCTGAACTGAAATCTGCCTTTTAACCTTATTACGGAATTATAACTTTATTAAAGGTAACAGTGAACCTGAAGTTAAATGATTAAACCGACCTGCCTGATTTACGCAGGCAAAACGCATCAAAAACGCTCATAAAACAGTCTGTTTCCGGCGTAACCGGGGATTTCTGTCCGACGGAGCCCCAACCACACCCCGCAACACAATGATCTTTATCAAATTAATTTAAAATTTTCTTGATAACACCATTTAAAGAAAGTAGAATTAGCTCAGTAAATCAAACCTTACTAGGAATTAGGTAAAAATGGTATTTTCAATGTTATTTAACGCATTCTCTTGGTGGCACACTCGATAAATAAAGCGGGTGGAATTAGACATGCTTAAATAACAGCAAGATTCATTGAAAGGCCCGCATAATGCGGGCCTTTCTTTATACAGGATTTATCAGAAACAAAGGAAGTTTTATTATGACCATAAGCTTAATAAAAGCGGAAAGCGGACACATTCAGGATCCGCTCGCCCTCTTCTATGAATTAACCTCAGGTTCCAGGAACAGCATTCTTCTCGAATCAATGGAAATTCATACAAAGGCAGGAACCCAGTCACTTCTCGGTATCAGTTCGGCACTGAGAATCAGCTGCAGAGGATTGGAAGTGACCGTAAAGATTCTGAACGAGAACGGCCGTGCCGCTGCTGCCATGCTGAAGGATGCGGCTCCGAAGGAAGTTACCGTAAGGGAATCAGCAGACAGTCTGGTGTTCACCTATCCTAAGGTTGATACCAATCTTGACGAGGATTCACGTCTGCGTTCACTCACCGTGATCGACACCCTGAGACAGACTCTCAGACTTTCTCCTGAAATCAGCGATCCCAACGACTACCTCCTTGCAGGCATCTTCGGTTACGATCTCATTGCTTCGGTTGAAGAACTTCCGGAGGTTCAGGAAGGAGCAAACACCTGCCCTGACTACTGCTTCTATCTCCTTGACACCGTTGTTTCAATAAACCACATCCGTCAGAATTCGGTTATTCACGGCGTCATCTTCAGTCAGAACGAAGCTGAAAACATAAAAGAAAGAGTCTACTCCATTAAAAAGAAACTGGATGCTTACCAGGAACCTGAACGCCATGCCGAAATCTCCATCAAGGGGTCAAAGGTTGAAACCGACATCAGTGATGAGGATTTCTGTCACATCGTTGAAAAACTCAAAAAGAATATTTTCAGGGGCGATATTTTCCAGGTTGTTCCGTCAAGAAGCTTCATGCTTCCATGCCCTTCTCCAATAAATGCCTATCATAAACTTAAGCACACCAATCCGTCTCCCTACATGTTCTACATGCAGGATGAGGATTTCATAATTTTCGGGGCCTCACCTGAAAGCTCAGTTAAATACAGCAGCTCCAACCGTCAGGTTGAAATGTATCCTATCGCCGGTACCAGAGGACGCGCCCGCAGAAAGGACGGAAGCATAGATCCGGACATGGACAGCCGTCTTGAACTTGAACTCCGTCAGGACAAGAAGGAAAACGCTGAACACCTAATGCTCGTTGACCTGGCAAGAAACGATCTTGCAAGAATCAGCGAACCGGGCACCAGATACGTTAAGGACCTGCTGAACGTTGATCGTTACAGTCACGTAATGCACCTCGTATCAAGAGTAATAGGCACCCTCAGAAAGGATCTCGACGCTCTGCACGCCTATCAGGCATGCATGAACATGGGAACCCTGACCGGAGCCCCTAAGATTAAAGCATCAGAGCTCATCCGTCTCACCGAAAAATGCAGACGCGGAAGCTATGGCGGCGCCATAGGCTTCTTAAGCGGTAACGGCAGCATGGATACATGCATCGTCATCCGTTCCGCCTTCGTTAAGGACGGAAAGGCATTCGTACAGGCCGGATGCGGCGTCGTATACGACTCACAGCCTATGGCTGAAGCTGACGAAACCAGAAAGAAGGCAGCGGCAGTTCTCAACGCAATTGCCCTTTCACACGGCACCAACTTACAGGAGCTCTGATAAATGAAACAGATTTTTTTACTGGACAACTTTGACTCTTTCACCTACAACCTTGTTGATCAGTTCCGCAGCCTCGGCTACGCCGTAAGCGTCTACCGCAACTCAATAAGCGCCGACACCATTATTGAAAAAATGACTGCCTGCGATGAAAATCCAATCCTTGTGCTTTCTCCGGGACCGGGCAATCCGTCCGAAGCCGGCTGCATGCTCGAACTCATCGGCAAGGTCAGGGGCAGATTCCCGATTATCGGTATCTGTCTCGGTCATCAGGCCATCTGTCAGTACTACGGCGGTACCGTAGGACCTGCAGGAGAAATCGTCCACGGAAAAACCTCCCATATCAGACACTGCGGCACCGACATGTTCAAGAATCTCCCGAACCCTATGCCTGTTGCCCGTTACCATTCACTCGTGGCCACTTCAGTACCTAAGTCACTTGAAGTCATAGCTGAATACAACGGCATGATCATGTCAGTGTTTGACCGCAAGAACAACGTTCTCGGCTTCCAGTTCCACCCTGAATCAGTCATGACCGCCGACGGTGCCAAACTTCTCATTCAGAGTCTCGAATACATGGAAGTGAACAGGAACGTATGCGAAAAGAATCCTATTGAAAAGCTCTATAACGGCAAGGATCTTACCAAGGACGAAGCCTACTCAGTGTTCTCGGACCTGTTTGCGGGCAAACTTGATCCGATAGTGGTAAGTTCAATCCTTACCGCCCTGAAGTTAAAGGGTGAAACCATCAGTGAAATCGCCGGTGCGGCTTCCGCAATGATTGGCGCCGCAACCCCGTTTGAACTCAACAGGGACTTTGAAGTCGGTGAAATCGTAGGTACCGGCGGTGACGGTCAGCATACCATCAACATCTCAACCATGAGCGCCCTTCTGGCCGCATCCATGGGACTGCACATTGCCAAGCACGGCAACAGGGGCGTATCCTCAAAGACCGGTGCATCCGATCTGCTTAATGCCCTTGGCATAAACATCACCATGTCTCCGGACACCGCGTTCAGAACCCTGAGGGATCACAACTTCACGTTCTGTTTTGCTCCGGTATACCACACCGGCATGAAGTACGCCGCACCTATCCGTAAAACACTGTCCACCCGTACCGTCTTCAACATTCTCGGACCTTTAACCAATCCTGCTCACGCCGAATATCAGGTTATCGGCGTATACTGCCGTGATCTGGTTGAAGTAATGGCCAACGTACTCAAGATGAACGGCGTAAAGAGAGCACTCGTCGCCTACGGTTCAGGACTTGACGAATTTGCGGTTCACGACGAAACCTACTATGCGGAGTTAAAGGAAAACGGCTCCATTGAATTCGCAACCGTAACTCCTGCAGCACTCGGTCTCGAAACATACTCCATCACCGAAATCCGCGGCGGTGAACCTGAAGAAAACAAGGAAATCACCCTGAGGATTCTGAGCGGTAACGGTACTCCTGCACAGAATGCCGCCGTGGCAATCAATACCGCGGCCCTGCTCTATCTCGGAAAGAAGGCTTCATCACTTAAGGAAGGCGTTGCCATGGCTCTTGAAGCCCTTAAGAGCGGACAGGCCATAAAGACCCTAAACGACGTAATCGCCTCAACCAGGGAAGAATAACGATGTCAGAACCAAGAACAAAAGGACAGCCGCTTTGCGATGCTCTCAGAAGCAATCCGCGCATCAACGCGGCATCCATTGACGGCAACGTTCTGTCAACCATTCTTAATGCGAAGGTTGACTGGCTCTTCCGCAAACAGCAGGAGCTTCCGCTGGACTCCTTTAAGGACACCCTTAAAAAGTCTGAAAGAAGCTTCTATGATGCCCTTACCTCAGACAGGACCGTATTCATTCTGGAATGTAAAAAAGCCTCTCCGTCAAAGGGGCTCATCAGACCGGTATTCGATCCCGTTGAAATAGCATCGGTTTACCGCAAATACGCCAGCGCCATTTCCGTACTGGCCGATGAACCGTTCTTCCAGGGCAGATACGAATACATTGCTGACGTAAGTGCAGCCGTGGACGTTCCGGTACTCTGCAAGGACTTCATCTTCGATCCGTACCAGGTATACCTGGCAAGGCACAACAGGGCCGACGCGGTACTGCTGATGCTTTCAGTGCTTACCGATGAAGCCTACACCGAGCTCAGGGACCTGGCCCACAGTCTGGGTATGGGAGTACTTACGGAAGCCTCCCATGAGGACGAAATCGCAAGAGCCATAAAACTCAACGCCAGAATTGTCGGTATAAACAACCGTAATCTGAGAACCCTTACCGTGGATCTGAATCAGGTCAGAACCCTGTCGGCTCTGGTACCTGATGACAGGGTAATCATCAGTGAGTCCGGCATCTACACCCATGACGAGGTGCTTAATTTAAGACATTATGCCGATGGTTTCCTCGTAGGCAGCAGTCTTACCTCGGAACCTGATATAGAAAGAGCCTGCAGAAGACTCATCTACGGTGAAAACAAAGTCTGCGGCATTACCCGCGTTGAGGACGCGGTAGCCTCAGATGAGGCGGGAATTTTCTACAACGGTCTGATTTTTGCGGAAAAATCACCGAGATATATAAAGCCTGAAGCGGCCAAAAGTCTTATAATTGCATCTCGTGAAGCGGGATGCGGTCAGGAATTTGTCGGCGTGTTCGTAGACAGTCCCGCAGAGGAAATCGTACGAATCGCCGAAGAAACCGGCATAAGCGTTATTCAGCTTCACGGCAGTGAGGATAAGGAATACGTAAACGGACTTGAAGCACTGCTGAAACAGCACAGTCTCAGCGTGCGGATCTGGAAGGCTCTGCCGGTAAAAGACAACGTATATCCGGAAGAAGCAGTCACGGACTATCTTGAGAACAGTGCCGTTTCACGAATTGTTCTCGACACCGGAAACGCTTCAGGATTCGGCGGTACCGGACAGACCTTTGACTGGAGCCGGATTACCGGCCACAGAAACAGAATCATAGTTGCCGGAGGACTTAATCCGGACAATGCCGCAAAGGCAAGGGATCTCAGTGAAACCGTAGGTCTGGATCTCAACAGCGGGCTTGAGGATGCTCCGGGAATCAAGAATCCGGAAAAGATTCTAAAAGCCATGGAGGCCGTAACCGCATACTGACGGTTAACGGCTTATCCCATCAGGCCTGATTATGATTGATAATAACGGCTCAGGTACGCCTGATATGCTGCGTGAGCCATAAAAATATTGTTTACAGAAAGGAAATTAAAAAGAAATGTCAACAGAAACTCTTTTAAATCCGTTTTTCGGGGAATACGGCGGTATGTATGTACCACAAATACTGGTTCCTGCTCTTCTGCAGCTGGAAAAAGCTTTTGTGCAGTACAAGGATGACCCGGTGTTCAAGGCTGAACTGAACGACCTCCTCTACAACTATGCAGGCCGTCCTACTCCGCTGACTCTCTGCCGCAACATCACCAAGGGAACAAAAACCAAAATCTATCTGAAGCGTGAAGACCTCATGCACGGCGGTGCCCACAAGACCAATCAGGTTCTGGGTCAGGCACTCCTTGCAAAGAGAATGGGTAAAACCCGCATCATTGCTGAAACCGGTGCAGGTCAGCACGGTGTTGCCACCTCCATCGTATGTGCGCTCTTCGGATTACAGTGCCGCATCTACATGGGGGCCGTGGACGTTAAGCGTCAGGAACCTAACGTATTCAGAATGAGACTCATGGGTGCCGAAGTCGTACCGGTTACCACCGGTATCGCCACCCTGAAGGAAGCCTGCACCGAAGCACTGCGCGACTGGTCAGGTTCTTTCGAAACCACCCACTACATGTTAGGTACTGCAGCAGGTCCTCATCCGTTCCCTACCATCGTTAAATACTTCCAGAAGATTATCGGTGAAGAAGCCAAGCAGCAGTTCAAGGGTTTTGAAAACGATAAGCTTCCTGACATTGTTGTGGCTGCCGTTGGCGGCGGTTCAAACGCCATCGGTATGTTCACCGACTTCGTAAAGGAAGAAAGCGTGCGTCTCGTGGGCGTTGAACCTGCGGGCTACGGTATTGAAACCGGCAAGCACGGTGCTCCTTTAGGACACGGTGACAAGGGTATATTCTTCGGTGCCCGTTCATACAACATGCAGGACAAATACGGTCAGATTCACGAATCACACTCCATTTCAGCAGGTCTCGACTTCCCTTCAGTAGGCCCTGAACACGCGTACCTCAAGGACAGCGGCCGTGCCGAATACAACTCCGTGACCGATGAAGAAGCCCTTAACGCATTCAAGGAACTGTCACTTCACGAAGGTATCATTCCTGCGCTTGAATCCTCTCATGCCGTGGCATGGGCACTTAAGGAAGCCAGGGCAAATCCTGACAAGGAACAGACCATTCTCGTTAACCTGTCAGGCAGAGGTGACAAGGATATCTTTACAGTAGCTAACATTCTTAAGGAACGTGGAGAATTTTAATGAGTCGTTATGAAAAATTATTTGCCGATTTAAAGGCTAAGAACGAAGGTGCTTTCGTTCCTTTTATGACCATTGGCGATCCTACCGTTGAAGATTCATTCAAGGTACTCAGTGCTTTAATCGACGGCGGTGCCGATGCCCTTGAATTAGGTATTCCATTCTCTGATCCGGGTGCCGACGGTCCTACCATTCAGGAATCCGACCGCAGGGCTCTGAACAGCGGTGCCAATACCGTTAACTGCTTTGAAGTAATCAAGAAGATCAGACAGAAGTACCCTGATACCCCTATCGGTCTTTTAATGTACGTAAATCTGGTTTTTGCACCGGGAATCGATACCTTCTTCAAACTCTGCGCCGACAGCGGCGTTGACTCAGTACTCATTCCTGACGTTCCGCTCCAGATGATTGAAATGGAACCTGTATGGCAGGAAGAAGCAAAGAAGAACGGTGTTGACCTCGTTATGCTCGCTCCGCCTAATGCCGATGATGAAACCCTGTCAAAGATTGCCAAAAACTGTCACGGTTACATCTATCTCTTAAGCAGAGCAGGCGTTACCGGTGTTGAAAAGGAAGCAGGCAAGCCTATTTCCCACATCGTGAAGTTCCTTAAGGAAAACGGTGCTCCTCCTGCACTTCTCGGCTTCGGCATCAGCAAGCCTGAACACGTTAAGCAGGCTATCGCAGACGGTGCCGACGGTGCCATCAGCGGCAGTGCCCTGGTAAAAATTCTGGCTCAGCACCTTGATGATACTGACGCCATGTACGAGGCTCTGAAGCAGTTCGTTTCAGAAATGAAGGCTGCCACCAAGCGCTAATCAGGCGTATCTTAAAAACCGCGGACGTTAATTACGGTCCGCGGTAAGTCTAAACTCCGGTGCAACATCTGACACACCGGAGCATTTCAGGAAAAAAAATCATGAATAACACAGATGCCGGAACTGCCGAAAGTCAGTTCCCCGGGGGAGCTTTTGTCACTCCGCCGAAGCATATTAACAGACTTAACAGGAATACACGAATTTTATGTCTCTCCCGAATTTTATGTCACTCCCATAAATTCCCAGGATGTTTTTCTATTTACAGAAAAATTTTCACTCATCCATATTTCTGTCTTCAGTGTTATCGTCAGCAGACGACTCTTTACATTTACCGGAACCACCGCTGATAAGACCGAGTTCTCTCAATTTGCTGATTCTTTTCAAATAAGTCTTATACGATATTCCCTGTTCTGAAGTC
>JAGAYS010000006.1 GCA_017940385.1 Ruminobacter sp.
GACAGCTTGACCCGACCGAGCAGATACGACAGCTTGACCCGACCGAGCAGATACGACAGCTTGACCCGACCGAGCAGATACGACAGCTTGATCCGACCGAGCAGATACGACAGCTTGACCCGACCGAACAGATTAAAACCA
Source organism: Ruminobacter sp. (assembly GCA_017940385.1). Taxonomy (GTDB): domain Bacteria; phylum Pseudomonadota; class Gammaproteobacteria; order Enterobacterales; family Succinivibrionaceae; genus Ruminobacter. The sequence goes on from JAGAYS010000006.1 coordinate 142, forward strand.
TTAATCCTTCAGACAGGATACAGCAGCTGAATCCTGCTAAACCGGCATATGAAGAAGAAATTAATATCTCAGGTCTTTATGACTGATTGGCACGGTTCTCCAAACAAACCTTTCCCTGAAAACGGGATTTTCGGGGGAAACCTGTATCCCGCGGTATTATCCGAATAACTAAATGACCGCGGGAATTATTTTGTAATTTGCCCTTCCTTAAATACACGTGCATATGATTATTTCTTTTGGTCACTTCATTCAGAAAATGATTAAATACCGGCTTATACTGCTTCCCGTTACCGGAATTCTCTTATGCTCCCGGGTACTTGCGACTGATTACCGGGAACCGCATTTTTCCGGGTTGCTGTCTGACAAGCCCCATGCTTATAAAGATCTTTCGTCCGAAAAAATGCATATGTGGAAAAAACTTCTGCATTACGACCTGAATGGCAACATCAGTCAGATCTCTGCTGAAAGTTCTTTTTTTCTCTCTCCTGAAGGCCATTCCGATCCGGAAGCGGAATATAATGCCACTGTTCAGTTCTTCGAAAAAGACATTCATAACATATGTTTCTATCCTGCAAGATTCTATCTTATTTACGGAAAGGACATTCCCCATGAGCTGGTTCAGGAGGAAAAATGCAGAATCTTCAGGGACTACACTGACAACGTCGGCCTTGATAAGCTCTACATTGTCTACGTATCAGAGGATGTGGTCGTTCCCATCTCAGCAAACGGCCACATCTTTACCAAGCTGGCCGGCACAAACGCAAAGGGTAACTATCGGGAATACGGACTCTCATTTTCAGCTTCAGAAACCAGCATAACTGATCTGTTTCTGAAGTTTTTCAGTAATTCCATAGACGGCATATACAGCTTAAATCCGTATTACGTAAACGCCACTGATTATCTGATGAGCGACAGATCACTGTGGGAGTTTGAAATAAACCTTACCGATGAGCAGAAGAAACTCTTCTATCTGCACGTTATAGAGCTTAGACACCATAATACACTGTACTCTTTTTTTAACATCAACTGTGCCTCCGGAATGTCTAAGGCACTTGCAGTTGCCGATGACCGTCTGGACAGCCGGAGTATGGTTTTATTTGAAACCCCGCTGGAATACATCAGTGAAATATACCATAAACCCGGTCTGGTATCAGGAATTGAGGTTCTGCCTTCAGAAAGCGAAAACCTATATTTTTCCCAGAACATGATGTCAACACCGGTAAACAGCCCCATGAGCATCCGTCTGGAAACCGGAGGTCTCCACAGTTCAATATACGGTAACGGAATGAGTTTGCGTTTTGCCCCTACACTCAACAACATAAAGGATGACAACACGTTTTCACCGGCCCTTTCCGAATCCAAGTTTCTGGAATTTACGGGAAGATACATCGATGGCAGGTTCCATATTAAAGACCTGGAACTTATCAATCTGAATCCCATTCCTGATGCCAGATTGGGAAAATTTTCGGCACTTTCAGTCTTTGCCGCAATGCACAATAACGTTGATACCGAACAAGTGGGTCTTTATCCGGAATTTGCTCTGGGAAATGCTGTTTCCTACCGTATGGGAAACTTTATCCCTTATGCTCACGCATATTACGGCTATGCCGTTCCGCACAGCAACAACCATGTATTTGTGCGTCCTGAGGCCGGAATTTTTTATTGGGACAGAACCGTCGGCAAAATAAACTTAAGTTATGAAATACCACTGACAACCCATCAGTATTACCGTAACTACATGTACAGGTATAAAGCCACCTGGAGCAAATCGATTACGCAAAACTTCTCCGTAAATGCAGAATTTACCGACTATAAACTCGGACATAACGACTCCGCACCCAAACGCGGATATCCCGGCAGGCACCTGACCGAGACCGGTGCATCGCTGGTATTCCATTTCTGATGAATGACGAAATAAAAAAGCATGAGCCTTAAAGGCTCATGCTTTCAGAGTTTTAGGATTTAAAACCCGTTACTTCTTTAAAAGATAGTTACGGAGAACAGCAAAGTCAGCGTCCATGTTGTCTGATAAAATCTTTAAGTCTGCTCTTGAAGCAAGGGCTTCCGGTAAAGGTAAGTCAATACCGAGGATTTCATCAACGCTTTCCTTGAACTTTGCAGGAGCGGCGGTACATAAGAAAATACCTGTGTCGCCAGCTTCCATATTGTTCTGCAGAACCTTGTAGGCAATGGCTCCGTGAGGTTCGGTGATGTAACCCTTTGCATGGGTTTCCTTCATGGCATCAATGGTTTCGGCATCAGAAAGCTTACCATAACCGAGTTCTGAAAGGCTCCATCCCTTAACCTTAAACAGTTCTTCAACACGCGGCCAGTTGTTAGGCTTTGACACGTCCATGGCATTGGAAAGGGTTGCAACGGTTGCATGAGGATCCCACTTGCCTGAAGCGAGGTAACGAGGTACGGTATCGTTGTCGTTGGTTGAAACGACGAACTTCTTAATCTTAAGACCAAGAGCCTTGGCAATAAGACCGGCAGTGATGTCACCGAAGTTACCGCTAGGTACTGAAACCACTACGCTGTTGCGCTTTTCTGCAGGAAGCTGGGCAACTGCTTCAAAGTAGTAGCAAACCTGAGCCAGCAGACGGCTGATGTTGATTGAGTTGGCACTGTTGAGACCGATGGCCTGCTTTAACTCTTCATCGTCAAATGCGGCCTTGACAAGAGACTGACAGTCATCAAATGCAGCATTGATGGCAACGGTACGGATGTTACCGCCTAAGGTGCAGAATAACTTTTCCTGAAGATTGCTGATCTTTCCCTTCGGATAAAGCACTACAACTTCGATGTTTGGAAGGTTATAGAAAGCATGTGCAACTGCAGCACCGGTGTCGCCGCTGGTAGCGGTTAAAATGGTAATCTTCTTACCGTTGGCAACGGCACCGAGGCACTGAGCCATGAAACGGGCACCGAAGTCCTTGAATGCGAGGGTTGGACCGTGGAACAGTTCAAGGGCATAGTTGCTGTCGTCAACCTTGTGTAAAGGAGCACCGAAAGCAAAAGCGTTCTTTACGAGTTCTTCAAGATTTTCGATTTCATCGTTACCGATGAGATGACGTAAAACCTTGGCAGAACGTTCAACGAAAGGAAGAGCAAGGAGGGCATCAACGTCCTTTAAAGGTTCGATTGATGCAGGGAAAAACAAACCCTGATCCTTACCTAAACCCTGCTTTACCGCCTGGGCATAGGAAACTTTTTCTTCATTATGTTTAATGTTATAAAGCTGCATATTATCACCACTTAATTTCAGCACGGGAACCCCGTGTTCTTTTTAAATTTTTCCGTCCCGACATTCCGCCCCGCGGCAAGCCTGACGCATCAGGACATTCATAAAATCATAAAACACCGGTTTAATCAAAAACCGGTGTTCGGATGTTTAGATACCGGTTACCACGGTACCTGCAGTATCGATCTTGCAGATGTTGCAGAAACCGTCATCATTCTGAATGAAATTCTTCTTGAGATATTCCTGCAGTTCTTCCGCCTTGGCGAGATCCTTCATCACGATGAAGATTGAAGGGCCTGAACCTGAGATACCGCCTGCAAGCGCACCGAGTTCCATTCCCTTGGCCATGGCATCATCATATCCCGGAATAAGTTCCTTGCGGTAAGGTTCGGCAAGCACGTCCTTAAGAACGGCAGCGGCGAGCTTTTCATTACCGGTATGGGAAGCCTGAATGAATGAGGCAATCTGACGGCCGAAGGTGATACAGGTAGAACGGCTGTATTCCTTTGGCAGGATGGCACGCGCGGCAGCAGTGCTTACGGTAATTCCCGGATAACATGAAACCCAGTACCAGTCTGCAAAGCTAGGAACGGTTTCGGTAATAATACCGGCTTCCTCAACCATCAGCTGAATACCGCCGAGATAGCATGGAGCAACATTGTCAAAATGAACAGAACCTGAAATCTTGCCTTCAAGTCTGCCCATGAGAGTTAAAGCCTCATCCTTTGATAACGGATAGTCATGGAAGGCATTTAAGGCTTCAACCGCAGCCACAATTGAGGCTGCTGATGAACCGAGACCGGAACCGATAGGCAGATTCTTTTTAAGAACCATCTTTACCGGCTTTACGGCAATACCCTTTTCTTCGAGAAGAGCCTTGAAACCGACATAGGCATCATAGCAGATGTTCTTCTTCGGATCGGCAGGAAGCTTTGAGGCAAACCAGCCTTCAATACTTAAATCAAACTCACTGTCTCCCGGTAAAACATCTACATTGTCACCCAGAATCTGTCCGTCAATCGGCTTTAAAGCGGCACCAAGAATATCAAAACCAACGCTTACATTACCGATTGAAGCAGGAGCGAATGCACTAACACCCATTTTAAATTAAGCCTCTCTCTTCCAGTTTAAAGTACGTAAAATATCAGCAAACACGCCGGCTGCGGTTACTTCAGTACCAGCACCGTAACCACGGAGCACCAGCGGAATAGGCTGATAATATGCAGTGAGGAATGCCAGAGCATTTTCACCGTCCTTAACCTTGTACAGCGGATCGGTTTCCGGAACTGCCTTGATTGCAACATGACACTTGCCGTCTACGATACTGCCAACATAACGGAGAACCTCTCCTCTTTCCTTTGCGGCAGCTATTTCCTTTCTGAAGTATTCATCAGCCTGAGGCAGACGCTGCAGGAATTCCTCAGTGGTACCTGAAGCATCAAATCCAGGAGGCAGAGCCATCTGCACGTCTATATCTGAAAGATCCAGTTCCATGCCTACTTCACGGGCGAGAATCAGAATCTTTCTGGCAACGTCCATACCGTTTAAGTCATCTCTAGGATCCGGTTCGGTAAAGCCCTTGGCTCTGGCGGTGAGAGTTGCCTCACTGAATGACAGACCTTCTTCAAGCTTACCAAAAATGAATGACAGAGAACCGGAAAGGATGCCGTTGAATTCCTGAAGATTGTCACCTGCCGCAATCAGATTCTGCAGGTTTTCAATAACCGGAAGACCGGCACCTACGTTGGTTTCGTAAAGGAACTTACGACGGCGCAGCTGTGCAGCCTTGCGCAGGTCACGATAGTATTCCATGGTACTGGTGTTGGCCTTCTTGTTCGGAGTTACCACGTGGAAACCTGCAAGCAGGAAGTCCTTGTACTGAGCGGCAACATTCGCATCGGAAGTACAGTCAACAATAACCGGATTAATAAGATGTGTATCGGTAATGAACTTCTTTGCGGCCGCAACTGAGAAACTCATGGTTGAAGCTTCGAGGGCTGCCTTGTAGTCTGAATTCAGATCAATGCCTTCCTCATTAAGGAGCATGTGTCTTGAATTACACATACCGACGATGCGCATCTTAACACCGTGCTTCTGCTGCAGAATCTGCTGCTGTCTTCTGATCTGGCCGACAAGGGCTCCGCCCACGCCACCGATACCGATAAGGAGAACGTCGATGAACTGCAGAGAACTGAAGAAGTTCTGGTGACAGATTCTGATTGCCTCGCTTACCTTGTTCTTTGACACAACCGCAGAAATTGATCTTTCAGATGAACCCTGAGCAATGGCGTTTACGTTGATATTCGCAAGTGACAGTGAAGTGAAGAACTTGGAAGCAATGCCTCTTGCAGTGAGCATGCCGTCACCTACAACGGAGATAATTGCCTTGTCATGGGTAATGTCAATACCGTCAAGCAGGCCTTCCTTAAGTTCAAGCTTGAATTCCTCATTAAGAACCTGTTTTGCCTTTTCCGCATCGCAGGTGTGGATACAGAAGCTGATGCTGTATTCTGATGATGACTGGGTAATCAGGGCAATGGAAATCTTAGCACGTGACACACAGTTAAAAATACGGCCGGCCATACCTACCATACCCTTCATTCCCGGACCACAGATATTTACCAGAGACATGTTGGTAAGATCTGAAATACCCTTGATAGGGATATTGAGATCGCCTTCTTCGGCAATGGTGGTGCCTTCGTAATCAGGATTCAGGCTGTTCTTGATAACGCACGGAATACGGAACTGAGCTATCGGAGCAATGGTGCGCGGATGAAGAACCTTGGCGCCGAAATAAGAAAGCTCCATGGCTTCCTTGTAGCTTAAACGCTTGAGAAGCAGAGCATCGTGAACGATTCTCGGATCACAGCTGTATACACCGTCAACGTCAGTCCAGATTTCACAGCATTCGGCGTTCACGCAGGCAGCAAGACATGCGGCGGAATAATCTGAGCCGTTACGGCCGAGAAGAACCAGTTCACCCTTTTCATTACCGCCGGTAAAGCCCATCATCACATAGATGGTTGAGTCATTTCTCGGACGCTTTGCGAACAGGCTTCTGGAAAGATCAATGTTAACCGTTGATTCAAGGTAACTGCCTTCGGAAGTCTTAAGAACTTCGACAGGACACAGACGGGTTACGTTTTCACCTCTGGCCTTGAGCAGGTTTTCCATGAACACTGCAGAAAGCTTTTCACCGCGGCTCAGGATCTTGGCCTGAACATTATCAGGACACTGACCAAGAAGCATTATGCCCTGAACACGCTTCTTAATTAATGAAAATTCTTCATTTAAAATCTGGTGTAAAGCATCATCGTCAACGTTAGGATACTTGAGCTTGATTCCCTGAATCAGTTCGACGTAAATAGCTTCGATATTGTCCAGAATTGACTGAACATCATTACCCTTGACAGCTTCAGAAACCAGTTCAACAAGGTAGTTGGTTACTTTTGCCGGAGCTGACAGAACTAAAGCCACCTGTGACTTTCTGTGGGTTTTCACAACAATGTCTGATACATTTAAAAAACGTTCAGAGTTGGCTAAAGAGGTACCACCAAACTTTAAAACTCGCATTAAATTCTCCATTGCAACAAAAAAAGCCCGTGATTCACAGAATCCTGGGCTTTCTGAATGTCAATCACGTAACAGAAACAAAAATTAACAGCCCTTATTCCATAATGCTGTTGTAATTGTTGTGGTAACAATGGTTTCTGTTGTAATCGACATAAATATCCTATGTATGTGCACCATGCAGTAAAATTTGTCTCATGATCCCAAATTTAGGCTAAAAAGTCAAGCACTAACGCCATTTGCGGTATCTTTTTTAACCATTTTCAACCGGCATGTGCACATGATGAAGAGACTGAATTATTCCGTCTTTAAGCTCAGTCTCCCATCTGACCGGATATTGGTCCGAATCATGAAAATACCGCTCATCCAACGGTATGTCCGTCAGGATATCTTGTTTGACAGACAGTTGTACTCACGAATGCGTGAAAGCTTCGGCGTCTCAATTGCAGTGGCAAAATCGGTGGCAATCAGGACACTGCCTTCAACACCTACGCATTTGCCGTACGCGCCGTCAATAAGAAGTCTCACGGCATAATCCCCCAGTCTGCTGGCCAACACACGGTCGTACGCGGTTGGCGTACCGCCTCTCTGAATATGGCCGAGCACGGTTGCCCTGCATTCAATGCCGGTGGTTGCCTCAAGCTCGGATGCAAGCGCATCTGCATTAACCATGTTCTCACAGAGGCAGATGAGTGCATGTCTCTTGCCTGCGGCAAAAGCCTGGGAGATCTTTGTAAAAAGATCCTCTTTTTTAAATTCAAGTTCAGGAGCAATTATATAGTCAGCCCCGCCGGCAATACCGCCAACCATGGCAAGGTCCCCGCAGTGACGCCCCATAACCTCAACAATCGTAACGCGGTGGTGAGAACTGGAGGTATCTCTTAAACGATCCATGTTCTGCATAATATTGTTGACCGCGGTATCGAATCCTATGGAAAATTCCGTTCCGTGCACGTCATTGTCTATGGTTGCCGGAATACCGATGCAACGAATCCCCATTTCGTGAAGACGTTGGGCTCCGGTGTAGGTTCCGTCACCGCCTATAAGCACCAGCGCGTCAATATGTCTCTTGTTCAGATTTTCTATGGCCTCGCGACGTACGGATTCTTCCTTAAAAGCAGTAAATCTGGCTGTCCCGAGAAAGGTACCTCCGCGTGTAATAATGTCATTCACGTCGGCTCTGTCCAGCTCCACGATGCGATCCTGATGCATCCCCAGAAAGCCGTCCCTGATGCCTGAAACCGAAATACCTTCGTTTATTGCGGCTCTTACAACCGATCTTACTGCCGCGTTCATACCCGGCGCGTCCCCGCCGCTGGTCAAAACACCTATGCGATTAATCATATATATCCAAAAATAAATCTGTTTAAACCTGTACTGCAACCATACGGACAAACATTTACGGCAAATACCGCCTGTCGGCTTCATTCCGACCCGCAGTCGTCTCTTACAGACGAATTCAGTCTGTCAAATTCTGCAGTTTCCTACATACAACTCATAATTCGGTTTCTTTTCTATCATGAGGCATTTATTTTTACAATAGAAATCAGCCTTTTTAAAGACAAGATTAACGTTATGTCATATATTCAGCGTAACTTTCATGAAAACGTCAGAAGGTATTTTTTACCGCATTAAACAAAAAAACCCCCGAAACTCGGGGGTTGATTCCTTCACTGTCTTAGAAAATGCTTTTCTAAAATCAGCGTGCCGAAAAAAATTACTTGGCAGCTTCGATGATGGCTGCGAAATCAGCAGGCTTTAATGAAGCACCGCCAACTAAACCGCCGTCAATGTCAGGCTGCTTGAAGAGTTCAGGAGCAGTCTTGGCATTGCATGAACCACCGTAGAGAACCTGTACCTTAGCAGCTACGTCAGCATCGAATGAAGCGAGGAAGCTTCTGATCTGAGCGTGTACGTTCTGAGCGATTTCAGGAGTTGCGGTCTTACCGGTACCGATAGCCCAAATTGGTTCGTAAGCGATTACAGCCTTTTCGAAAGACTTGATACCGCACTTATCGATAACGGCCTGGAGCTGAGTCTTAACTACGTTTGCGGTTTCACCAGCTTCGAACTGAGCAAGAGATTCACCGATGCAGAGTACTGGGATAAGACCTGCAGCCTGAGCAGCTTCATACTTAGCGGCAACAACTTCGTTGGTTTCGTTGTGGTATTCACGACGTTCGCTGTGACCAACGATTGCATACTTACAACCGAATTCCTTGATCATTACAGGAGAGTTTTCACCGGTGAAGGCACCGCTAGTGTGAACGTCACAGTCTTCTGAACCGTACTGAAGAGCTGAACCCTTTGCGAGAGCTTCAACAGTACCGATGAAGATTGCAGGAGCACATACTGCAACTTCTACGTTGGTTGCTGCATTTACAGGAGCAAGAAGAGCGTTAACAAGAGCGTTAACTGATTCTTTGGTACCGTTTAACTTCCAGTTACCCATTACGAGCTTTTGTCTCATGATATTGACCTTACATTTAAATGTTTATGAAATTGAATAAAACACGGAAAGAGCCGTAAGAACCCTCATCCCCGTATGACTAACCTTTCATGTCGGGAATTTTCTGTTCTCCAGGCAACTTTTTACCGTTGCCAAATATACCACAAAGCTCTATCCGTGGCAATTCCGGACAGAGCGGTCAGAATAAAAATAAATATGGGATTTCATGCTGAAACTGTGCGATAAACACGTCATTTTTCCTTCAAATTTTAAAAAATCTAGACAAAGAAAACGTTAAAATCGATAATTGTAGCGTAAATATCGTCTATTTCCGACAGAACATCTTATGACTGCCGTAGCTTATACGGGAGCATTCCGCAAGTCCGGCAACCTGAAAGACATCCTGTCAGAATAATTTTTATAAAATCGTAAAACACGCATGTCAGGAGAAAAAAATGGCCGTTACAGAAAAAGGTATTTCACTGCTTAAAGAATTCAAGGATTTCGCCATGAAGGGCAACGTACTCGACATGGCTATCGGTGTCGTAATCGGTACCGCCTTCGGCAAGATTGTGTCATCTCTTGTTGCCGATGTCATCATGCCGCTCGTCGGTGTAATCTGCGGCAACGTGGACTTTAAGGATCTGGCAATCACCCTTCAGGAAAAAACAGATACCGCCGAAGCCGTGGTATTAAAATACGGTGCTTTCATCCAGACCATTGTTGATTTCATAATCATTGCTTTCGCAATTTTCATGTCAATGAAACTCATTAACAATCTCAAGCGCTCAATGATCAAGGAAGAAAAAGCCGAAGAAGCCGCGGAAGCCGCAGCAGAACCTTCAGCCGACATTAAACTTCTTACCGAAATCCGCGATCTTCTGAAGGAACAGAAGAAGTAAATCATTATAAGTGCGGGATTCCACCTCACGCACCGGCACCCGGCGGTGCCATTGAATCATCACCCTCCCTCTTATGATAATCATGACGGGGAGGATTTTTTTTCTGTGTTTTTCCAAAACGAAAAGAAATCCCCAGCGAACCAGTCCGCCTCCTCCGGTACTTTCCGCCGTTTCTCAGGACCGGGCTCACCGACCTTATGGAAAAATGTTATCCAACGTGAACAAGGAACATTAAATCGGTCATAGTTTAGAACCTAACGTGTACTGTTGTGATAAAATCGCAGAAAGATTTAATGAACGCACAACACTTTTTCATATAACAAACACCAAAAAGAACAATCATGCATAAATTATCAGTTCTGTTATTTACAGCCGTGGCATTTTTCATTTTCAGCGGATCACCGGCCTTTTCGGATGAACTTAATGAGCCGGCTGCCGGCTACTCAGAATCATCTTTACCGATACAGGATGAGGCTGAACCTCACTATCTTGATGCCGACGAAGCCTTCATTCCGGAACTTGAACAGAACGAACAGGATGTTTCCGTAAAATTCACCATAGCACCGGAATACTACCTCTATCAGGAAAGATTCACCATCACTCCGATAAACTGCGAAATATCAGACATCATAATTCCTGAAGGTCTGTATCATGACGATGAATACATGGGACCGAGCCATATTTATTACGATGCGGTTACGGTGAAGCTGAAGGTTTCACGCACTGATCCCTTCCCGAAAATCAGCATAAGATACCAGGGCTGCACCGCCGGCATGTGCTACCCACCAATCACCAAAAAAATAGCCATTGACCGACTGACCATCGATGAAACGGAAACCGCAGGCCCTGCCGGTGCCGCTCAAAAATCAGGAGAAGACACGGATGCGCATAATGCTGACTTCGGGAACGGAGACACCATCGAAAAGATCCCCGGCAGCGATTTCACCTCGCTCATCGACATCAGCAGCGACAGCGGCTCCATATACAAAATGATGGGCAGCAGCATTCTTTTCGGTCTGGTTGCCTTTTTCTGCTTCGGCGTTCTGCTGAGTCTCACTCCATGCATGTTCCCGATGTATCCAATCTGGAGCTCAATAATTCTCGGCAGCAGGCAGAAAAACGTAAAAACCACGGCCGCATACACATTTGTCTATATTCTTGGCATGGCCGTCGCGTACATGCTTGCCGGGTTCGGTATCGCCTACGCCGGTGCAAGATTTCAGATGTTTCTGCAGCAGCCGGCCGTTCTCATCATAATGTCAATAATATTCCTGATCCTTGCAATATCCATGTTCGGTCTTTTTGAAATGACGCTTCCCGGCTCATGGATAAACAGACTGCAGCAGTTCAACGATAAACAGAAAGGCGGTACGGTAACAGGTGTTTTCCTGATGGGCGTCATCAGTGCCGTAATAGCTTCCCCGTGCACCACGGCCCCGCTTGCCGGAGCCCTGATGTTCATAATGAAGGATGGTGACATGGTAAGGGGCGGAGCCTATCTGTTCGTTATGGGGCTCGGCATGGGAGTACCACTGGCGATAATAGCCGTTTTAGGTCAGAAGTTCCTGCCAAAATCAGGAATGTGGATGAAAAACATAAAGGTAATCTGCGGTTTCATCATGCTTACCATACCGCTGTACCTTCTCAGAAACTATCTCAGCACCGAAATCATAACTGCCATAGCCATACTGATGAGCGGCTCCCTTATCTGCTACCTAACACTCCTTGTCATGAAAAAGCAGCGTGGACCATTTGCCATATTCACCATGACGGTAACGGCGGCAATGGCCGTATCCTCACTCTTCATGACTCCGGATGAAGGCCACAGCGGACTTTTTGAGCAGGTGAAAACACTTGATGAACTTGAAAGCGTAATCAGGGATAATGATGTTGTAATTGTGGACGTCAGAGCCGATTGGTGCGCCTCCTGCAAAAAGTATGAGGACACGACTTTTGCTGACAGAAACGTGATTGAATACATGTCAGGTTATAAAAATGTCTACGTTGATATTACGGAAGACAACGGTCCGTCCAAAGACATAATAGAAAAGTACAATTCGGCAATCACCGGAGCCCCGACGATTCTGATATTCAGGAACCATACACTGATATCTTCAGTTAACGGCTATCTTCCTGCAGGAAGCTTTATTGCCAGAATCAACTCAGCCCTGAAAAAAGAGCGCAGATAACCGGACATAAAAGCCTGCCGGTCCGTTTTCCGGTATGCCAGCAGGCAGGCTTTTACAACTCCGGTTATGACAGAAATAAACCTTTATCAGAAAACAAAACGCTGTTCAGCTTATTCCGTACCTCAGCAGTTTCCGGTATAAACGAACTCAAGGTACTCCCGGGCCACGTCGGCAAGATGATATATATTGCGAACATCGGATGCTTCGCGGTCCTTCATCCTGAATGACGGAAAAAATCTTGTAAGATGCAGCGGCACACCGGTACCGATTATCCTGCCCGTTTCATCCGTAAGCCCCGCAATCCATTGCGAAAGTTTTCTTATTTCCTCTTCCGAATCGTTCTCTCCGGTAACTATCAGCGTGGTAAGCTCAACGTGACACATTCTGACGGCCTCCGAAATAAAGTTCCTGCACATTTCAAGATCACCTTTAAGAACCTTTCGGTAGTATCTGTCCGTAAATCCTTTTAAATCAATGTTCATGGCATCAACCAGACCGTCCAGTTCAGCCAGAACGGAAAGGGAAGCCGTACCGTTAGTGACCATAACGCTCCTTAGACCATGCTGATGAAGTAGCCTCGAAGCATCCCTCACATACTCATAACCTATAACAGGTTCATTATATGTAAATGCCACTCCTATATTTCCGCGGGATTCAAGATCAACTGCAAGAGATACAAGCTCTTCCGGCGACATGTAACGACTTACAGCCGCCAGATTCATTGCTTCTTCAGACCAGGAAATCGAGCTGTTCTGACAAAACGGGCAGCGAAGATTACAGCCGAAACTCCCTACAGAAAGAATTACGGAACCGGGCATAAAGTGACGAAAAGGCTTCTTCTCTATGGGATCAAGGGCAATTGAGGAAATCCTGCCGTAGTTTAATGATACCATCCTGCCGTCACGACCGATTCTGGCACCGCAGAAACCTTTTTTTCCTTCCTGAACGACGCACTTTCTGAAACAGACACTGCAACGATTATTCATGTTCATGCTCAAAGGCCGCAAAAGGATCCTGATAATGACGTACTACTTCGAAGCGCTGCAGAGAAACCCTTTCTGAGGAATCGATACCGGCCTTCTGTTTTGCAATGGCAACCTGCTGACGGACCGAGGTAATGCCGTCAAGATTTGGCAGCAGCAGACCTTCCCTGTCGTCTTTTCTGACAATCACACCGTAACGTCTGACATCCAGTTCCTTCTGTGAAGATATATCCTCAATCTCGCCAAGAACATCCACACTGATTTCAATACTGTCAAGCTCGAACTCACGCAGCGGCAGGAATCTGTAATCACTTGAAGCGGCAAGAACAGCGTTTCTTATGATTTCGGCAGCAACATTTTCCCGAGTAGGAGCAATTGTTCCGATACAACCTCTCAGATGATCAAACTGATGGATTGAAACAAATACCCCCGCATGTTTACCAAGCATGTCTTCCGAAACATCATCCGGGATCTGAATATGCCTTCCTGAAATCACGTAACCGTATATTGCCCGCTGGGCAAGACGCACATACGGATCGTCACTCAGCGGCAGACCTGCAACGGAAAGCTCCTCTTCCCTGATCTTAATATCCCTGAATTTTCTTTCGTCAGAGTTTCCGTCCGGATAAAAACTGCAGATTCCGTACCCGACGCCGGTGACGTCCTCATGGGAATACACCCTGCTTTTAACAGTCTTACCGTCAAGGAAACCTGACATCATGCAGAAAGGACGATGTCCGCATTCAGCCGATCTCTGACACAGAAGCTGAGGAAAATCCAGCATTTCTCCCAAAGCTCCGCGCTTACACAAATCCATAAGCCTGTCATCATAAACGGGACCGTCATCATCAAAACCGTACGGTCCATCCTCCTTAAGTTTATGGGACAAATCTCCGCTTGCCACAAACACCGTACGGCGACCGAGTTTTTCGGCCGTACGTGCCATTATTACCCCGAGATGATAGTGTTCAAGCAGGGAAAAACCTGAAATCCCCACGTTCACCACATTAAATTTATCGAGATATCTGCCGATAAACCACAGCGGTATCATGGTTCCGTGATCCAATGGCTGACGGACATCATTTTCGGCTGTTCCGGCCATGACATTTTCCTTCAGACACGCATCTTCAACAGCCTTTACGAATTCCGTATCGCATTTGACTCTTATTCTGATATCAGCCGCTCCGAATTCTTCAAATGAACCTTCAGCATTGTCCTCCCCGTTGATCAGAAAATAATCAGAAAATGTCTCTTTATGCGGACTGCATATAATTATCGTATCGGGTTTAAGTGCGGCTATTTCCCTGGCGACTGCTTCATATGAGTCTACGGTTTTTTGAATCTTTTTTTCTTCACCCTTACCGATCTCCGGAATAATCAGCGGGGGATGAGGGACCATAAATGCAGCAAGAACGGACATAATACTCTCCAGCGAATCGGACATTTAAATGAAATATTCCAATGAATCATTCGACGCTTTCATGCTCATGACTTTTATTCTTAAAGTCTGACATGTTTTCATGGTAGCATATCGTACGTTTAAAAATTGTAATCATTACCACATTTTACGCCGGGCCGGATATTTGGTTCACAGTGCCCGTACGGTATATATGACATACACGGAATAAACGGTGATGAATCTCCGTCAGAACCAAAAGAGAGACTGCATCAGTCTCTCTTTCCCCATTCTCTGAATATTAGAGCAAATAATAACGGTTCCGTCATACAGGATGTTTCAACAGAACCGTTATCGGACTGGTTCCCTATGTATTCTGCTTTTCGTCTTTTTTGGGGAACCCGCGTACACACATTTTCAGGGAAATCGTCGTAAACCGTTACTGAACCTCGGTAAATGCATAACTCATGTCAGCATCATTTACACTGAGAACATAAGTTCCGGAGAGACCTGTGTATTCATCCCCCGAAGTGGAGGTATTTACGGCAAGCTGACCGCCGGTTCCGGAGGAACCGTAAATGGTGCTTCCGCTCCATGAACAGCCGTCCACCACCTTAAAGCGCTGATTTTCAGAACCGTCAAGCGTTACCGTTATATTCCATAGTCCCGTAGAGGAATCAAAGGTCATGGCATCAAAGGTCCAGTTGTTTGAAGTACCGGCATAACAGAGACTGCCCCTGGTTTTGGCATATTCATTTTTCACCGTAACAACTCCGGTGTAGGTCACTGTCTTACCGGATACCGTGGCTGTAAGCATCACGGTATAATCACCTTCCTCAGCATAATTTACGGTAACAGCGTCAGATGAATCTGATGTCGTACCATTTCCGAAATCCCAGCTCCAGCTGATTTCTTCGGCTGATGCCCCGTCAGGTATCACTGAGGTGTTTGCAAACTCTGCCGTAAGACCATCGGATGTATAACTGAATGATACGTCAGGTAAAGCTGCAGTCCCGGACTCAACGAACTGATAAGTCATGTCTGAATCCCTTACATAAAGAGTATGGTACCCGGACAGAGACGTGTATTCATCACCTGAAGTTGAGGTATTTACGGCAAGCTGACCGTTGGTTCCGGAAGAACCGTAAATGGTGCTTCCGTTCCATGAACAGCCGTCTACCACCTTAAAACGCTGATTTTCAGAACCGTCAAGATACAAATCCACGGACCAGTATCCGGTAGAGGAATCATAGGACATGGCATCAAAGGTCCACTCATTAGAGGTTCCTGCATAGCACAGATTTCCCTTTGTCTGAACATAGGTTTCCGTATCCACCTCAGTTGTGGCGGTCAGGGTAATAGTCTCTGAGTAGGAATCAGTTGTCCCGGAAGTATCGGTTACGGTAAGACTTACCGTATACGTTCCCGCCTCATCATAGGTTACTGACGGATTCTTTTCGGAAGAGGAGTTTCCGTTACCGAAATCCCATGCATAAGACAGGCTGTCACCGTCGGCATCTGACGAAGCATCACTGAAGGTTACGGTCAGACCGTCAGCTGTATGGGTGAATGAGGCAGACGGTGCCGTATTTTCAGTTGCAGCCGGCTGCTCCTCAAAATAATACGTCATGTCTGAGTCCTTAATGTTCAGCACGTAATCACCGCTTAATGAAACATATTCGTCACCTGAGGTTGAATTATTTACGGCAAGCTGACCACTGGTTCCGGAAGCCCCATAGACCGTACCGCTCCATGAGCAGTTCTCTGCCACTTTAAAACGCTGATTCTCCGAGCCGTCAAGACTTACGTTTAATGACCAGTAACCGGTCTTCGCATTGTATGTCATCTTTTCAAAAGACCATGAATTCGAGGTTCCTGCGTAGCACAGAGCCGTCTTTGTATTGGCCGTAAGATTGGAGCATTCATCACTGTCGGAATTCAGAATACATTCACAGCTGGCATCAGAAGAGTTGGCTTCACAGTATGAAAGGCAGAGTCCGTTGGCATCAGTTGATGAATTACGGCATAGACAGGCTGCTCCGGTCGGATCGGTTTCACAGGGATCCGCCACGCTTCCGCACCATGTTTCATCGGAACAGATAGCCATTGCCGTCTTTGCCGGAATGGTAACTGTAACTGTTCCGTTTGAAACGGTAACGTCATCACCGCACGGATTATTAAGAGGATCGGAGGTACCGAGAATGTCACAGTACGTTCCGTCAGACATGGCCACGCTGAACGTACGGGTTACGGAACCTGAGGTGGTGTTCATTGCATAGAACCCCTTTGCCCCTCTGTTAAACCAAAGAATACCGTCATCATATCCCTTGGTCGTAACAGCCTCGCCTCGTGTGGCTCTTGCGAATCTCGGAGCATTAAGCACAAAAGGAACACGGTGCTGACACAGCCAGCCACCCTCGCATCTGGCGGCACTTAAAGGCCCTCCGGTATCGTGTTCCGTAAATGAATAACCTGAATATACCTGTCTCACGGTGCCTACAGGCCATACTGCCAGCCATGACTGAGCCAGATTGTAGTTATCGTTATTCTGGGTGTTCATCGAACATGTTCCGGCTGAACAGCGGTATGCTTCATTATCATGGTTATTTACGAACACCTCGGCACTGGCTCCGTCTATTGAGGTATAGAGGTCGAAGGCTCCGCCATAGTTTCCGTTCCCGAAAACATTGGTCATCTGACTTACGTAATCGAAATCGGTAACCACCGCATTGTCTATATAGGTGTACTTTGAAGGCTGGATGTCATCGGCTTCCCCATAGGCGCCGATAACCTCAAGATATGCCGGTGGTCTTTTTCCGGCAATGTTCGCCGTCTTGGAAAGAATTGAATCAATATCGGTATACCCCATGTGCTTGGCAGCATCAATGCGGAAACCGTAAATCCCCATATCCATGAGATTGGCAAGATAATAGGCAATCTTGGTCTGGGTGGAATCATTGTCGGTGGCGGTATCAGGCATTCCGCTTAAGGCACAGTAACGTACCTGATAGGCGTCAGTATATGAATTTATGGAGCATGATGAATGGAAATCACCTGAATTAAAACCGTCAGCATAACTGTAGTCCGAATAGGAACTGCCGCCTATGCCGGTTCCGGAACCTGAAGCTCTCTGATTGAAAACGGCATCCGCAAACACCTTTACGCCGGCCTCGTTACAGGCCTTGATCATGGCTCTGAGTTCCGATTCATTGCCGGTCATGGTAGTATAGTTATAGAAATTTACCGGCTGGTACACGGCCCACCACACGTCACTGCGGTTAATATGTTCTGCAGGTTGGGAAATCTGCACACCGTCAAAACCCGCAGGTCCGAGATATTCGGTACATTCTGAAGCAATGCTGTTATAGGTCCATTGGAAAGGATGTACAATAACCATTTCCTGTTCGTAAGAATCCGCACGGGCGGTATTGAAAGCTGAAACCGACAGCGTCAGGGCAACAGCGGAAGAGAGAAGCTTAAGCCGCTTATGATTTTTTAAGTTCATTATCCTTTTTCCTTCATAAAGGTTGTTCACACATACAACTTCGGAAAAAATTTTCCTGATAATGACTTTGCTGATGACTGTATTTATCGACTTAAATATAGATTTATTTTATGTTTTTTTATTGATTTTGCATGACAAATAATAACATAAAACGTTTTCAAAAATTCCATAAAGATCACAATTTAAACATTTGGTATTTACCCCCTATTCACAAAACACACTATAAAAATTAACACTGATTTCTTTCAAATTATTGCTGACAAACGTTTACACAGCTTTCGGAAAAATAAGATAAACGGTTCCCTGTTAAAAAAAAATAAGCTCGATTTTCGGGAAGGCCGGATAATCCCTTTCAGGAACCTGAGATGAATACGAATGATGAAGATACAGCCACGGAAGCAGCGGACTGTAGGATTTAACGCCAAAAATCCTCAGCATTGGAGTGCTGAGGATTTGGACTATTCCATAGTTACACCAAAATGTGCAGAGAACGGGGCTTTCATGGCTGTTCAAAAAAAATGATGACCTTCGGACACGCGGAATATGTCAGTTGATCATCCTCTTCAGATCTTCTTCGGTCAGCGGGACATCTGAAAGAATGCACAGATTAAGTCCGCCGACAGACCATTCTGCCGTAAAGTACCCCTGTCCGTCACCATTTCCCTTAACAAGAACGGCATGGCCTCTTATTATGATCTTTTTGTTTATGGCATACTTGGTGTAATCACCATTAAGAAGTTCCGTCGAAAACTTTTCAGATATACGATACAGCATTCTTTCACTGCCGTCGGCTGAGCTGTACATAAGCTGAGCCATCTCGCTCTCATTCATAACAAAAATGTCCGGCGAGTCCTGATATACCTCAGGAATAAACCTGAGCAACGGAATATTTCTCCCTATTGCGTCCTCAGCTTCGGGAATGGAATTAACCTTGGCAAAAGGATTTGGAAGACCGACCACAGACGTTTCCTCCTTTATAACCATTTCATCCGAATCACTTGCATGTTCCCGTTCGTTCAAGTGACAGCCGGTAATGACAAACAGTGACAAACAGACTCCGATAATTAATTTGTCCGCTGAAACACCCATTACTTCCCCCCGAAACATACATAATAAAAGAACCGTACCAACGGATTTGCAAAACCTCTTACAGACATTGCCACACCGTGCTTTTAGTAATATTACCTGACTTTCGAGTTTTTCGCCAAATCCTTGTGAGAACTTTTAAAATTACTAAAGAATTTGCCATCGTGATTCACTTTTAAAAATACCAGTTATTTGAATCGGTAATTCATGATTTTCTCGTACTGTTTCTGAGTTAAA